>NZ_JAUYGD010000072.1 GCF_030690725.1 Pseudomonas sp.
GTGCTGTTCCTGCAGGGCGGTGCCAGCCAGCAGTTCGCCGAGATTCCGCTCAACCTGCTGCCGGAAGACGGCGTCGCCGACTATATCGACACCGGTATCTGGTCGAAGAAAAGCATTGAAGAAGCCAGTCGCTACGGCAACATCAATGTCGCCGCCAGCGCCAAGGCTTATGACTACTTCGCCATTCCTGGGCAGAACGAGTGGCAGCTGTCGAAAGGCGCCGCCTACCTGCATTACGCCAGCAATGAAACCATCGGTGGCCTGCAGTTCGACTGGATTCCCGAAGTCGGTGACGTGCCGCTGGTGGCGGATATGTCTTCCGACATCCTTTCGCGGCCGATCGATGTGTCGAAGTTCGGCCTGATCTATGCCGGCGCGCAGAAGAACATCGGCCCCAGCGGCCTGGTGGTAACCATCGTTCGTGAAGACCTGCTCGGCCGTGCCCGCAGCGTCTGCCCGACCATGCTCAACTACAAGATCGCTGCCGATAACGGCTCGATGTACAACACCCCGGCGACCTTCTCCTGGTACCTGTCCGGCCTGGTGTTCGAGTGGCTGAAAGAGCAGGGCGGGGTGGCCGCCATGGAGCGGATCAACCGCGCCAAGAAAGACCTGCTGTACAAGGCCATCGATACCAGCGATTTCTACAGCAACCCGATTGCCCATAACGCCCGCTCCTGGATGAACGTGCCGTTCCGCCTGGCCGACGAGAAGCTGGATAAGCCGTTCCTCGCCGGCGCCGATGCGCGCGGCCTGCTCAATCTGAAAGGCCACCGTTCGGTCGGCGGCATGCGTGCCTCGATCTATAACGCGGTGGGCCTGGACGCTGTTGAAGCGCTGGTGGCCTATATGGCCGAGTTCGAGAAGGAGCACGGTTGATGACCGATCCAATTTCCGAGCAGGAACTGCAAGCCCTGCGCCTGCGCATCGACAACCTCGATGAGAAGATTCTCGCGCTGATCAGTGATCGCGCCAGCTGCGCTGAAGAAGTCGCGCGGGTGAAGATGAAGGCCCTGCCGGAAGGCGAGAAGCCGGTGTTTTACCGCCCGGAGCGCGAAGCCCAGGTGCTTAAACGCATCATGGAGCGCAACCAGGGGCCGCTGGGCAACGAGGAAATGGCGCGGCTGTTCCGCGAAATCATGTCCTCCTGCCTGGCCCTGGAAAATCCGCTCAAGGTCGCTTACCTCGGCCCGGAAGGTACGTTCTCCCAGGCTGCGGCGATGAAACACTTTGGTCACGCGGTGATCAGCGTGCCGATGGCGGCTATCGATGAAGTGTTCCGCGAAGTGGCTGCCGGTGCGGTGAACTTCGGCGTGGTGCCGGTGGAGAACTCCACCGAAGGCGCGATCAACCATACCCTCGACAGCTTCCTCGAACACGACATGGTCATCTGTGGTGAAGTCGAGCTGCGCATTCACCATCACCTGCTGGTCGGTGAAACCACCAAAACCGACAAAATCACCCGCATCTATTCCCACGCCCAGTCCCTGGCGCAGTGCCGCAAGTGGCTGGACGCGCATTATCCCAACGTCGAGCGCGTGGCGGTATCAAGCAACGCCGATGCAGCCAAACGGGTGAAAAGTGAGTGGAACAGTGCGGCGATTGCCGGCGACATGGCGGCCAGTCTGTATGGCCTGACCAAGCTGGCGGAGAAGATCGAAGACCGTCCGGACAACTCCACGCGCTTCCTCATTATTGGTAGCCAGGAAGTGCCGCCGACCGGCGACGACAAGACTTCAGTCATCGTCTCCATGCGCAACAAGCCAGGCGCGCTGCATGAGTTGCTGGTGCCGTTCCACAACAACGGCATCGACCTGACGCGCATCGAAACCCGCCCGTCGCGCAGCGGTAAATGGACCTACGTGTTCTTTATCGACTTCGTTGGTCACCACCGCGACCCGCTGATCAAGGATGTGCTGGAAAAGATCAATCAGGAAGCCGTGGCGCTCAAGGTGCTGGGTTCCTACCCCAAAGCGGTACTTTAAAACTGCTGCGGCACGCCTCAGGTCTTAAGCTACACGCGCATCGACGCCGGGCTGTACTTGGGGCTTGCGGCTTTAAGCGTGAGGCTTTGCTATGACCGATTTCCTCGCCCTGGCCCAGCCAGGCGTACAGCAGCTGTCGCCCTATGTGCCGGGCAAGCCGGTGGATGAGCTGGCCCGTGAGCTGGATCTGGACCCGGCCAGCATCGTCAAGCTGGCCAGCAACGAAAATCCGCTAGGTCCAAGCCCCAAGGCGCTGGAAGCGATTCGCGGCGAGTTGACCGAGCTGACCCGTTACCCCGATGGCAATGGATTCGAGCTGAAAAGCCGTCTGGCTGCGCGCTGCGGCGTGCAGATCAATCAGGTCACTCTGGGCAACGGCTCCAATGACATTCTCGATTTGGTCGCCCGCGCCTATCTGGCCCCAGGCCTTAATGCGGTGTTCAGCCAGTACGCCTTTGCCGTTTACCCCATTTCGACCCAGGCCGTAGGTGCCCAGGGCAAAGTGGTACCGGCCAAGGACCATGGTCACGACCTGGAAGCCATGCTGGCGGCCATCGATGAAAACACCCGCGTGGTGTTTATCGCCAACCCGAACAACCCGACTGGCACCTGGTTCGGCCCTGATGCGCTGGAGCGCTTTCTCGCTCGCGTACCGGGCAGCGTGCTGGTGGTGCTGGATGAGGCTTATATCGAGTTCGCCGAAGGTGATGAGCTGCCGGACGGCCTCAAGTACCTGGCGCGCTATGACAACCTGCTGGTCTCGCGCACGTTCTCCAAGGCCTATGGCCTGGCGGCGCTACGCGTTGGTTATGCGCTCAGCTCGGCGCAGATCGCCGATGTGCTCAACCGTGTACGTCAGCCATTCAACGTCAACAGCCTCGCCCTGGCCGCGGCGTGTGCGGCGCTGGATGATGCCGATTACCTGGCGCAAAGCCGTCAGCTCAACGACGCCGGCATGGTGCAGCTGGAAGCTGGCCTGCGCGAGTTGGGTCTGAGCTGGATCCCATCGAAAGGCAACTTTATTGCCGTGAACTTTGGTCGTGATACCGCGGCGATCAACCAGGCGCTGCTACGTGCTGGGGTGATCGTGCGCCCGGTAGCCGGTTACGGCATGCCGAACTTCCTGCGCGTTTCGATTGGTCTGTCTGCTGAAAATGCGCGCTTCCTCGACGCCCTGGCCAAGGTGCTGAGCGCGTGAGTGAAGCCAAATCTGCTGTCACTCAGGTGCAACCTGCCGCCCCTAAGCTCGGCCGCCTGGTGGTTATTGGTCTGGGCCTGATTGGCGGCTCCTTCGCCAAGGGTTTGCGTGAGCGCGGCCTGTGCCGCGAAGTGATAGGCGTCGATCTCGATCCAGAGTCGCGGCGGCTGGCGGTTGAACTGGGCGTGGTTGATCGCTGCGAAGTTGATCTGGCTGCCGCCTGTCAGGGTGCCGATATTATCCAGCTGGCGGTGCCTATCCTGGCCATGGAAAAGCTGCTCACAGAGCTGGCTAAACTTGACCTGGGTACGACGGTACTCACCGACGTGGGCAGCGCCAAAGGCAATGTGGTGCGCGCTGCGCGCCTGGCCTTTACCGGTAAATCAGTGCGTTTTGTGCCGGGCCACCCGATTGCCGGCTCCGAGCAGAGTGGGGTGGAAGCGTCCAATGCGCAGCTGTTCCGCCGCCATAAGGTCATCCTGACGCCCTGCGAACAGAGTGATGACGCAGCTCTGGCGCTGGTCGACGCCCTGTGGCGCGAGCTGGGCGCGGATGTTGAGCACATGGAGGTCGAGCATCACGATCAGGTGCTGGCTGCGACCAGTCACCTGCCGCATTTGCTGGCCTTTACCCTGGTTGACTCACTGGCCAAGCGCAGTGAGAACCTGGAGATCTTTCGTTACGCCGCCGGCGGTTTTCGCGACTTTACGCGAATTGCCGGCAGTGATCCGGTCATGTGGCACGACATCTTTCTCGCCAACCGCGAGGCGGTGTTGCGCACGCTGGACGTATTTCGCGACGACCTCGACGCCTTGCGCGACGCGGTCGACGCTGGGGATGGGCATCAATTGTTGGGCGTATTCACCCGCGCCCGCGTGGCCCGTGAGCATTTCGGCAAAATTCTGGCCCGCAGGGCCTATGTGGACGCTATGCACTCGAATGATCTGGTTTTTCTGGCTAACCCTGGCGGCAAACTCTCCGGGCGTATTCGCGTTCCGGGCGACAAGTCCATCTCCCACCGCTCGATCATGCTCGGCTCGCTGGCTGAAGGCACCACGCATGTCGAAGGCTTTCTGGAAGGTGAAGATGCCTTGGCGACTCTGCAGGCGTTCCGCGACATGGGGGTGGTCATCGAAGGCCCGCATCATGGTCGCGTGACCATTCACGGGGTGGGTCTGAATGGCCTGAAAGCACCGGCTGGCCCGCTGTATATGGGCAACTCCGGCACCTCGATGCGCCTGCTTTCTGGTCTGCTGGCAGCGCAACCGTTTGACACCACGCTGACCGGTGATGCTTCGCTGTCCAAGCGCCCGATGAACCGTGTCGCCAAGCCGCTGCGCGAGATGGGCGCAGTGATCGAAACCGCACCGGAAGGTCGTCCGCCACTGATGATTAAGGGCGGCCAGCGCCTGACCGGTATGGACTACGAAATGCCCATGGCCAGCGCCCAGGTGAAATCCTGTCTATTGCTGGCCGGCCTCTATGCTGCAGGCCGTACCTCAGTGACCGAGCCTGCGCCAACCCGTGATCACACCGAGCGCATGCTGCGCGGCTTTGGCTATCCGGTAACTGTGGATGGCAGCACGGCCAGTGTCGAGTCGGGCCACAAGCTGACCGCGACCCATATCGAAGTGCCTGCGGATATTTCCTCGGCTGCGTTCTTCCTGGTGGCCGGCAGCATTGCCGAAGACTCGGAGCTGGTGCTGGAGCACGTCGGCATCAACCCGACCCGTACTGGCGTGATCGATATCCTCAAGCTGATGGGCGGCGACATCACCCTGGAAAACCAGCGCGAAGTGGGCGGCGAGACCGTAGCCGATATTCGCGTGCGCAGCGCTAAGCTGAAAGGCATCGATATCCCGGAAGACCTGGTGCCGTTGGCCATCGACGAGTTTCCGGTGCTGTTCGTCGCTGCATCTGTGGCCGAAGGGCGCACCGTGTTGCGCGGCGCCGAAGAGCTGCGGGTCAAGGAATCCGACCGTATCCAAGTGATGGCTGATGGTTTGATTGCTTTGGGCGTCAAGGCCGAGCCAACGCCGGACGGCATCATTATCGAAGGCGGCAGCATCGGTGGTGGCGAAGTCTGGGCGCACGGCGACCACCGCATCGCCATGTCGTTCAGCGTGGCCTCGCTGCGCGCCACTGCGCCGATCCGCATCCATGATTGCGCCAACGTCGCCACTTCGTTCCCCAACTTCCTCGCGCTGTCGGCCCAGGTTGGCATTCGTGTGGCCGAGGAGGGCAAAGCATGATCGTTGCACCGGTTATCACCATCGACGGGCCGAGCGGTTCGGGCAAAGGCACCATTGCCGGTCTACTGGCTAAACAGCTGGGCTGGAATCTGTTGGACTCGGGCGCGCTGTATCGTCTGCTGGCGTTTGCCGCCGGCAATCACGGCGTCGATCTGACCAACGAAGAGGCGATGAAGCTGCTCGCCGCTCATCTGGATGTGCAATTCATTGCCGCCGGTGATGGCCATGGTCAGCGCATCATTCTTGAAGGCGAAGAGGTCACTGATCTGATCCGTAACGAGCAGGTCGGCGCCGGTGCATCGCAGGTGGCATCGCTGTCCGCCGTGCGTGAGGCTCTGTTGCAGCGTCAGCAGGCATTCCAGGAAATGCCGGGCCTGGTCGCCGATGGTCGCGATATGGGTACTGTGGTATTTCCCGATGCACCGCTGAAGATTTTCCTCACCGCCAGCGCCGAAGAGCGTGCCCGCCGCCGCTACTTGCAGTTGAAGGCCAAGGGCGATGATGTTAATCTCGCGAGTCTTCTTGATGAGATTCAGGCGCGCGATGAGCGCGATACCCAGCGTGCAGTGGCTCCGCTCAAGCCGGCAGTCGATGCGATCCAGCTGGATTCCACTGAACTCTCGATTGAACAAGTGCTTGAACGAATTCTGAGTGAAGTCGCCAATCGCGATCTCGCCGGATGATAAGAGCCACAGCTGCTTTAAGCTGACCGGCTCGCAAGGAGGCGTACGGGAACCCAGTCCTAGTCCCGTTTGCCTCTTTTTAAATGAACGTACCCACATTGTCTGGAGTGTGGTTTGGGCGGATTCCCTGCCCTGAATCAACAGGAATTAAAATGAGCGAAAGCTTTGCTGAACTGTTTGAAGAAAGCCTAAAAACCCTGAACCTTCAGGCTGGCTCGATCATCACCGCTATCATCGTCGACATCGATTACCAAGCTGGTTGGGTAACCGTTCACGCTGGTTTGAAGTCTGAAGGCCTCATCCCGCTGGAACAGTTCCACAACGACGCTGGCGAGCTGACCATCAAGGTCGGTGACGAAGTTCACGTTGCCCTGGACGCGGTTGAAGATGGCTTTGGTGAAACCAAGCTGTCCCGCGAAAAAGCCAAGCGTGCCGAGTGCTGGATTGTTCTG
>NZ_JAUYGD010000080.1 GCF_030690725.1 Pseudomonas sp.
TCACGGCGTCGAGCAGACCGGCGACGATGAACATTTTCACTTGCAGCATCGGAACCATTTCCGGCTGACGCGCAGCGCCTTCCAGGAACTTGCCGCCCAGCAGGCCGAAACCAATTGCGGTACCCAGGGCACCCAGGCCAATCAGCAGTGCTACAGCGATAGCGGTCAGACCAACTACAGTTTCCATCTTTCCTCCCGACTTTTTATGTCGTATTGGTTAAGGTTTTCTAAGGTAAAGCGGTAAAGCAAAATCGGTACTTCTGGTTGCCCTTGCGGGCGTCCACTGCGAGCGCCGGAGCGCCCTTAGTGGTTGTCTTCGTGCGCCATCGACAGGTAGACGATGGTCAGCATCATGAAGATGAACGCCTGCAGCACGATGATCAGGATGTGGAACACAGCCCACGCCCACTGCAGGGCAACACCCAGCGCGCCCAGCAGCAGACCGCCGCCAAACATGATCGCGATGAGGATAAAGATCAGCTCGCCGGCATACAGGTTGCCGAACAGACGCAGAGCCAGGGAAATCGGCTTGGCGATCAGGGTCACGAACTCAAGCAGGAAGTTGACCGGAATCAGCAACGCCTGAACCACGATGTTCTTGCTACCGAACGGGTGCAGAGTCAGCTCACCGATAAAGCCGCCGAGGCCTTTGACCTTGATGCTGTAGAACAGGATCAGGGCAAATACCGACAGGGCCAGGCCCACAGTAGCGTTTGGATCGGTGGTCGGCACGACGCGGAAGTACAGATGCGGGTCGCCGGAGATTTTTGCCGCCAGCATTGGCAGCCAATCTACCGGGATCAGGTCCATGAAGTTCATCAGGAAGACCCAGACGAAGATGGTCAGAGCCAACGGCGCGATCAGAGCATTGCGGCCATGGAAGGTGTCCTTGACGCTGCCGTCAACGAACTCGACCAGGACTTCAACGAAGTTCTGCAGCTTGCCCGGTTGTCCGGAAGTGGCGCGTTTAGCAGCGGCACGGAACAGCAGGATAAAGAACAGGCCAAGCACGACGGACACCGCGAGGGTGTCTACGTGAAATGCCCAGAAGCCCATTTCCTGAGCTTCTTTTGCGTTGTGGGCGAAACTCCAGCCGTTGACCGGGTGCTGACCGTAGGTCAGGTTGGTCAAGTGGTGCTGGATATAACCCGAAGCGGTTTCTGCTGCTGCCATATATCCCTCGAGCGCTAAGGTCTTAAAAGTCTTGTTTTCATCAGCAGGGGTGAAAACCAATTGACCAACTGGGTCAGGAAGAACACGCCAAATACCGCCAGCGGCTCCAGAGGTTTCACACCTGCAAAGGTCAGTGCAAACAGCACTGCCGTTAAAACCAGTTTGCCCGCCTCACCGGCATAAAAAGACCGGACGATGGCTTGAGCAGCCCGCGCTCCACTGAAACGGAACGCCTTGTGGGCAAAGTACACGTTTGGCAGCCAGGCAATCAGGCCACCACACAACCCGGAGTAACCTGCCACTGCGCCTTGCCACTGCCACAACACCAGGGCCAGCAACAGCAGTACCAGCAGTTGCACCAGCAGTACCGGGAAAACAGCCAGACGATGGAAGGGCAGGCGATTCGGCGTGCGAACGTCCATCTTGTTTTCCTGAAAGCTGAACTCGGGCGTCGGCACCTGAAATCAATAACTTGGCATACTTTGTGCCGACGAAATGCGCGCAGAGTATAGGGGCGCTTCCCCCCCCATTCAACTGCCGGGTAGTGATTTCCGACTAGTCGCTACACGCTCAATTGTTTCAACGAATGTGGGCGAGCACACCCTGCAGTTCATCCAGCGAGCTGTAGCTGATCACCAGCTGACCTTTGCCTTTCTGCCCATGCTTGATCTGCACCGGCGAGCCCAGGCGCTCAGCCAGGCGCTGTTCCAGGCGGGTGATGTCCGGGTCAGCTTTGACCACCGCCGCCGGCTTCTCTTTGCTGTTCAACCACTGGCGTACCAGTGCTTCGGTTTGACGCACGGTAAGGCCGCGTGCGACAACATGTCGCGCACCTTCGGTCTGCTGTTCGGCCGGCAGACCGAGCAAGGCACGGGCATGACCCATTTCCAGGTCACCGTGGGACAGCAGGGTTTTGATCTCTTCCGGCAGGGCAATCAGGCGCAGCAGGTTGCTGATGGTCACCCGCGACTTACCCACCGCATCGGCGACTTGCTGCTGAGTCAGCTGGAACTCCTGCTGCAGCCGCTGCAAGGCCATGGCTTCTTCGATGGGGTTGAGGTCTTCACGCTGGATGTTTTCGATCAGCGCCATGGCGATGGCGGCTTCATCCGGCAATTCGCGGACCATGGCCGGGATCTTATCCAGGCCGGCTTGCTGACTGGCACGCCAGCGCCGTTCACCGGCGACGATCTCAAAACGTCCTTCGCCAATCGGCCGCACCACAATCGGCTGCATCACGCCGTGGGCCTTGATCGATTGCGCCAGTTCTTCCAGGGCAGTGGCATCCATGTCGCGACGCGGCTGGTATTTGCCGCGCTGGATCAGGTCCAGGGGCACGTATTGCAGTTCACGGCTGTCGACCTGCGCGGCCTCTTCCTGCAAAGCGCTGACACTGGTGCCGCCCAGCAGGGCATCCAGACCGCGTCCCAGTCCTCGTTTTTTCACAGCCATGGGTATTTCCTTATGCGGTTGCGGTGTGGGCACTTGCGCGCTGGCGGCGTACCAATTCGCCGGCCAGCGCCAGGTAGGCAATGGCACCACGGGATTGCTTGTCATACACCAGCGCCGGCATGCCAAAGCTTGGCGCCTCGGCCAGGCGCACGTTACGCGGGATGACCACGTCGTACAGCTGGTCAGGGAAGTGTTGCTTGAGCTGCGCCGACACATCGTTGGTCAGGCTGATGCGCGGGTCGTACATGGTGCGCAGCAGGCCTTCGATCTTCAGCTTGGGGTTCAAGATTTCGGCGATGCGCTGAATGCTGTTGACCAGATCACTCAAGCCCTCCAGCGCGTAGTACTCACACTGCATGGGGATAATCACCCCATCGGCGGCGACCAGGGCGTTGATCGTCAGCATCGACAGCGCCGGTGGGCAGTCGATGAGGATGTAATCGTAATTCTCGCGGATCGGCGCCAGCGCATAACGCAGGCGGCTTTCCTTCATTTTCATTTCCAGCAGCGAGACTTCGGCGGCGGTCAGGTCGCGGTTGGCCGGCAGCAGCTGGTAGCCACCGTGCTCGGAGAACTGCATGGCATCGACCAGGTTGCATTCGCCGATCAGCACGTCGTAGATCGAATGCTCCAGGCCGTGCTTATCCACACCGCTGCCCATGGTCGCGTTGCCCTGGGGATCGAGGTCGATCAGCAGTACACGGCGCTTGGTTGCCACCAGCGAGGCAGCCAGATTGATGCAGGTGGTGGTTTTGCCCACGCCGCCTTTCTGGTTAGCGATTGCGAATACCTTAGCCATGCTGCGTTCCCCCTAAACCGAGCGACGCAGTATCAACAGATGGCGCTGACCTTGGCAACCGGGAACCTTGAGTACATGAGTGGCGGTGAGACGAAAGTCCGCTGGCAGGGCCTGCAGCTCGTCATCCGGGTGTACGCCTTTCATCGCCAGCCACTGGGTATGGCCATCGCCCAAATGACGGGTCCAGTTGCTGAAATCTTCCAGCGAACTGAATGCCCGCGAGCAGATGCCGCTGAACGGCACAGTCGGGGTGAACTCTTCGACACGGCTGTGGATAACTTGCAGGTTGGCCAGTTTCAACTCCAGCTTCACCTGAGTCAGGAAGCGGGTCTTCTTGCCGTTCGAATCGAGCAGGGTGAACTGCCGCTCGGGAAACAGGATGGCTAGCGGAATGCCCGGCATGCCGCCGCCGCTGCCGACATCCAGCCAGTTATCCCCAGCCGCGGTGACGAAAGGCACCACAGACAGGCTGTCGAGCAGATGGCGCGACACCATTTCATTCGGATCGCGCACGGCGGTGAGGTTGTAGGCCTTGTTCCACTTGATCAGCAGAGCCAGATAGGCCAGCAACTGTTCGTGCTGCTGCGCGCTGAGTTCGACACCCAGCTCCAGAGCGCCCTGGTTCAGTTCTTCGGCGTGACGTGCGGTAACCAACGACATCAGGCGCTGTGCTCCAACTGCTGACCGGCAGTGCGCTTTTTCAGGTGGATCAGCAGCAGGGAAATCGCTGCCGGGGTAACGCCGGGAATCCGCGAGGCCTGGCCTAGAGTTTCCGGGCGGCTGTTGCCGAGCTTGTGCTGGATTTCCTTGGACAACCCGGAAATCCCCGCGTAGTCGATATCGAGCGGCAACTTGGTGTCTTCACTGGCGCGCAGGCGGGCGATTTCGTCCTGCTGGCGGTCGATATAGCCGGCGTACTTGGTCTTGATCTCGACCTGTTCGGCCACTTGCGGGTCCTGCGCACCACCGCCGGTGATGGTTACCAGTCCGGCGTAATCGATTTCCGGGCGGGCCAGCAGGTTGAGCAGGTTGTATTCGTGGGTCAGCGGCGTGCCGAAGTGAGCGGCAATCGCATCACCCTGCGGCGTACCCGGGCGTACCCAGGTGCTTTTCAGGCGCTGTTCTTCCTGCACGATGGCTTCGCGCTTGGTTTCGAACGCGGCCCAGCGTACGTCATCGACCAGACCCAGCTCGCGGCCTTTCTCGGTCAGGCGCAGGTCGGCGTTGTCTTCACGCAGGATCAACCGGTATTCGGCGCGCGAAGTGAACATGCGATACGGCTCCTGGGTACCCAGGGTGATCAGGTCGTCGACCAATACGCCGATGTAGGCCTCGTCGCGGCGCGGGCACCAGCTGTCCTTGCCCTGGGCGCGCAACGCGGCGTTGCAGCCCGCGAGCAAACCTTGCGCGCCGGCTTCTTCGTAACCGGTGGTGCCGTTGATCTGCCCGGCAAAGAACAGCCCGGCAATCACCTTGGTTTCCAGGCTGTACTTGAGATCACGCGGGTCGAAGTAGTCGTACTCGATGGCGTAGCCGGGACGCACGATATGCGCGTTCTCCATGCCACGGATGCTGCGCACGATCTGCAATTGCACATCGAACGGCAACGAGGTGGAGATGCCATTCGGGTACAGCTCATGGGTATTCAGGCCTTCGGGCTCGATAAATACCTGATGGCTGTCCTTGTCGGCGAAGCGGTGGATCTTGTCTTCGATCGACGGGCAATAACGCGGGCCGACACCTTCGATCACGCCCGAATACATCGGCGAGCGATCAAGGTTGGCCGCGATGATTTCGTGGGTACGCGCGTTGGTGTGAGTGATCCAGCAGCTGACCTGGCGTGGTTGCTGTTCCGCGCGACCGAGGAACGACATCAGCGGGGTTGGTGTATCGCCCGGCTGCTCGGTCATTACCGAGAAGTCCACCGAACGGCCATCGATGCGTGGTGGCGTACCGGTTTTCAGGCGACCAACGCGCAGCGGTAACTCACGTAGACGTTGCGCAAGTGCAATCGAAGGAGGATCGCCAGCGCGGCCGCCGGAGTAGTTCTGCAGACCGATGTGGATAAGTCCACCGAGGAAGGTGCCCGTGGTCAACACCACGGAATCCGCGAGGAAACGCAGGCCCATCTGGGTAACTACGCCTTTGACTTCGTCGTTTTCGACGATCAGGTCATCGGCTGCCTGCTGAAATATCCACAGGTTGGCCTGGTTTTCCAAGGTTTCGCGAATAGCGGCTTTGTACAGCACGCGATCAGCCTGGGCGCGAGTGGCGCGTACCGCTGGGCCCTTGCGGCTGTTCAGTACACGGAACTGGATACCACCTTTGTCGGTGGCTTCAGCCATGGCGCCGCCGAGCGCGTCGATTTCCTTGACCAGGTGGCTCTTGCCGATCCCGCCAATCGCCGGGTTGCAGCTCATCTGCCCGAGTGTTTCCACGTTATGGGTCAGCAGCAGGGTTTTTACCCCCATGCGTGCAGCTGCCAGCGCAGCTTCTGTACCGGCATGACCGCCGCCGATGACGATCACCTGAAAACGGGAAGGGAAATCCACCACGCACCTCGTGCCTGTTGAGAAATGGGGGGCTTTTTGGGTTGAAAAGCGGGAAAGGCGGCAAGTATAGGGATTTAGCCGGTGTGAAAGAAGCCTTTTGCACAAAAAATAGCCAGCTCGCTTGGGCGCTGTTCAGGTGTGTCGGTTAATAAAGAATAAAGAAGAGAATTTTTATAAAGCCTTGTTTATATGTTTATTACTTAGCAACGGCTTTTCTGTGGATAGATTGCTACAGAGCAATAGATTCAGTGGCTACAGCGTTTAAAAAGTCTGTGCTGATCCTGCCATCTGCCTGTTCAGTTGCCGTACGCAAGCTGTGGATGAAACTGATGGTTATCCACAGGGGCCGTTATCCTCAGTTTTATCACCTGGTTATAGGCAGGGCTTAGACCGGGTTTTCCACAGGGCTTAGGTGGATAAATAAGTGGATTGGTGAGCTCCTTTCGGCCACGCGGGTGCCTGCCTGATGGGCATAAAAAGGTATTTCAGGACGTAGGATGGGTTAGGCGCAGGGAGGAAATTGCGGATACAGCGCATGATTAGATGCGCCGTAACCCATCAGAATGCACCACGTCATGATGGGTTACGCGACACGGGAGGACTTGTGTTGCTCGCAGGTTAGGTGTCCTGCGTCGCTAACCTACGCGGCCCGCCCCATCCTACTTGCCGATACAGAAGCTGGAAAAAATCCGCCCCAGCAGGTCATCGGAACTGAACGCTCCGGTGATTTCGCCCAGGGCCTGTTGGGCCATGCGCAGGTCTTCGGCGAGCAGTTCGCCAGCGCCGGCCAGGGTCAGCTGAGCATGGCCGTGTTCCAGATGTGTGGAGGCCTGACGCAATGCTTCCAGATGCCGTCTGCGCGCACTGAAGCTGCTCTCTGAGGTCTGTTCATAACCCATACAGGCCTTGAGATGTTCCCTGAGCAGATCCAGTCCCTCTGTAGATTTAGCTGACAGGCTGATGGTGACGTGGCCGTCATTGCAGACTTCCAGCACCACCGACTCGCCAGACAAGTCGGCTTTGTTGCGAATCAGGGTGACCTTGGCCGGATCAGGGCGTTGGTCGAGAAACTCCGGCCACAGGGCAAAGGGGTCGTCGGCTTCCGGCTCCGTGGCATCCACCACCAGCAGGATGCGGTCGGCTTCACCAATAGCCTTCAGCGCACGCTCGACGCCGATACGCTCGACCTGATCCTCGGTATCACGCAAGCCGGCGGTGTCCACTACATGCAGCGGCATGCCATCGATGTGGATATGTTCACGTAGCACGTCGCGAGTGGTGCCGGCGATTTCGGTAACGATGGCGGCCTCGCGACCGGCCAGGGCATTGAGCAGGCTGGATTTCCCCGCGTTGGGCCGACCGGCGATCACCACGGTCATGCCATCGCGCAGCAGGGCACCTTGGCCGGCCTCACGCAGCACGCCGGCGAGGTCAGCACGCACGCCATCGAGCAGGTTGAGTACGTGGCCATCGGCGAGAAAGTCGATTTCCTCTTCGGGGAAGTCGATGGCCGCTTCGACATAGATGCGCAGGCTGATCAACCGTTCGGTCAGGCCGTGCACGCGACGGGAGAACTCGCCCTGCAGCGAGCGCAGGGCATTGCGCGCGGCCTGCTCGGAGCTGGCCTCGATCAGGTCGGCAATTGCTTCGGCCTGGGCCAGATCGAGTTTGTCATTGAGAAACGCGCGTTCGCTGAATTCACCAGGGCGCGCCAGGCGTGCGCCGAGTTGTACACAGCGGCGCAGCAACAGGTCGAGCACCACCGGGCCGCCATGGCCCTGCAGTTCCAGCACGTCTTCGCCGGTAAAGGAGTTGGGGCCGGGAAAGTACAGGGCCAGGCCTTCGTCGATTACCTGCTTGGCATCAGCGAAGAACGGCCCGTAGTGGGCGTAACGCGGTTGCAGCTCGCGGTGGCAGATCGCCTGCGCCAATGTGCTGGCCAGCGGCCCGGAAACTCGCACGATGCCAACGCCACCTCGGCCCTGTGCGGTGGCGACGGCGGCAATGGTTTCAGCAACGGGTGGCATGCGCTTCTCCTGAATACGACATAGCAAAACGCCCCTGAAAAGGGGCGTTTGTTACAGCTTAGAAGCAATCACTGCTTAGGCGTCTGCGGCCTTGGCTGCGGCTTCGATCTTGCGGGTAATGTACCACTGCTGGGCGATGGACAAGACGTTGTTGACCACCCAGTACAGCACCAGACCAGCCGGGAACCAGAGGAAGAAGAAGGTGAAGATAATCGGCATCATCTTCAGCACCTTGGCTTGCATCGGGTCCGGCGGCGTCGGGTTGAGCTGCTGCTGGATAAACATGGTTGCGCCCATGATGATCGGCAGGATAAAGAACGGGTCTTTAATCGCCAGGTCAGTTATCCACAGCAGCCACGGTGCTTGGCGCATTTCCACGGATTCCAGCAGCACCCAGTAGAGCGCGAGGAATACCGGCATCTGCACCAGGATCGGCAAGCAGCCGCCCAGCGGGTTGATCTTCTCTTTCTTGTACAGCTCCATCATCGCCTGGGACATCTTCTGGCGATCGTCACCGTGCTGCTCTTTCAGCTGAGCGAGTTTCGGTGCAACGGCACGCATGCGCGCCATGGATTTGTAGCTGGCGGCGGACAGCGGGAAGAAGATCAGCTTGATAATCACGGTCAACATGATGATCGACCAGCCCCAGTTGCCGAGCAGGTTGTGGATAACTTCCAGCAGCCAGAAGATCGGCTGAGCCAGGAACCACAGAATGCCGTAGTCGACAGTCAGCTCAAGCCCTGGCGACAGAGTCTTCAGATGGCCTTGTAGCTTCGGGCCGGCATACAGAACTGCACTGGTTTCACCCTGAGCGCCGGCAGCAACCTGAATGGCCGGGCCGGTAAAGCCGACAATGTAGTTGCCTTGGCTGTCTTTACGGGTCTGTACTTGGTTAGTGCTGTCTTTGCTTGGAATCCAGGCAGTGACGAAGTAATGCTGTAGCCAGGCAACCCAGCCTCCTTGAACGGTTTCTTTGAAGGCTTGTTTGTCGATGTCTTTCATCGACACTTTTTTGTACGGCTCTTCGGTAGTCCACAGTGCGCCACCGAGGTAGGTCGCAGTGCCGGTCGCAGTGGTGGAGGACGGATCGTCGCTGCCATCACGCTTGAGCTGGGCAAACATGTTGCCGCTCCAGGCCTGACCACTCTGGTTGTCGATCAGGTAGCTGACGGTCACCTGATAGGACGAAGGATCAACGCAGCCGGGTTTCTTCTGCTGCTGTTCCTTGGCGGAACATTCAGCGTTCAGACCACGCTTGAAGGTGAAGCGCTTGATGTAGTTGACGCCGTCTTCGCTGAGCTTGAGGTCAACCTGCAGCTGATCCTGACCATCGGCCAGTTCATAGCTCTTCTGCTCGCTGCTCCACAGAGCACGACCGCTGGATTTGTCCGGCGCGTTGCTGCCGATCAAACCGCTCTGCGCCAGGTAGGTGCGCTCGCCACCGTTGTCGAACAACTGGAACGGTACATCCGGACGATCCTGACGACGCGGATACTGCGGCAAACGCAGTTGCACCACATCACCACCACGCGGGTCGATGGCCAGATCCAGCACATCAGTCTTCACCCGAATCAGCTCATCGTTGGCTGCAGCCGGTGCAGCACTGATGGCGCTGGGTTCAACAGCCGCGGTAGCGCTCGGAATATCGTCGCTGCCAGCTGGAGTTGAAGTGCTGGCAGTGGTATCCGGCAAGCCGGGTACAGTGCTGCTGGTCGCGGCAATTTCTGTCGGCAGGGCAGCTTGACCGTAGTCCTGGTTCCACTGGAGAACCATCATATAGGACACGATTGCCAGGGCGACGATCAGGATCGAGCGTTGAATATCCATGATTATTCGGCCATCGAAGAGGAACGGGAGGTTTTTGCACAGGGAACCGGGTCGTAGCCACCGGGATTCCACGGGTGACAGCGGCCAAGCCGACGCAGGGTCAGCCAGCCACCGCGCATGACGCCATGATGTTCAATGGCTTCAAGCGCGTAGCAAGAACAGCTTGGGTAGAAACGACAGTGGCTGGCCATCAAGGGGCTGATGGCGTAGCGGTAGAACTGGATGGGTAGCAAAACCAGTTTACGCATGGGGACTGTCGTTCACCCCAGGTGTTGCGACGGCTTCCGGGCTTGGCTTACTGCGTTCGAGGCGTTTCCAGAGTTTGCCAAACTGACGAGCCAGTTCGACGTTTTCCAAATCACCAAGGCCTTTACGCGCAACCACCACGATGTCCCATCCCACCAGGTTGTCCTGATTGAGACGGAACGATTCGCGGATCTGGCGTTTCAGACGATTGCGCTCAACAGAGAGCTTGACGCTCTTCTTGCCGATCACCAATCCCAGACGGGGGTGATCAAGTTCGTTGTTGCGCGCCAGCAGCAGGACATTTTTGCCCGGAGCTTTGCCGCTAGGGGAGTCGAAGACTGCCTTGAATTGCCGGGGGGTTAGGAGACGCTTTTCCCGACTGAAGTCTCGACTCACCACAAGACCGAAATTTAGACGGCGAGACGCTTACGGCCCTTGGCGCGGCGACGCGACAGGACAGCACGGCCGTTCTTGGTGGCCATACGAGCACGGAAACCGTGGGTGCGAGCGCGTTTGATAGTGCTGGGTTGGAAAGTACGTTTC
>NZ_JAUYGD010000085.1 GCF_030690725.1 Pseudomonas sp.
CAAAGGCTACCGTCCTCAGTTCTACTTCCGTACTACTGACGTAACTGGTAACTGCGAACTGCCGGAAGGCGTTGAGATGGTAATGCCAGGTGACAACATCCAGATGACTGTCACTCTGATCAAGACCATCGCAATGGAAGAGGGTCTGCGTTTCGCCATTCGTGAAGGCGGTCGTACCGTCGGCGCCGGCGTCGTAGCCAAGATCATCGCGTAATCGATTGATCTGTTTTGATCGGGCCGGCATAATGGTCGGCCTGATTCAGTTTTTAGGTCAGTAGCTCAATTGGCAGAGCGACGGTCTCCAAAACCGTAGGTTGGGGGTTCGATTCCCTCCTGACCTGCCATTTTCCCTAGAATTTGGCGCGTCTTTTTACAGGATATTAGTAGATGAATGTTAAGGCTGAAGCCAAAGACTCTCGCTTCGATCTGCTTAAGTGGCTCGTTGTTGCTGCTCTGGTAATCGCAGGCGTAGTCGGTAATCAGTATTTCTCTGCTGAGCCTATTCTGTATCGCGTTCTTGCCTTGCTGGTGGTTGCAGCATTGGCTGGTGTGATTGCCCTGCAAACAGCAAAAGGTCAGGCCTTTTGGGTGTTGGCAAAAGAAGCTCGCGTTGAAATTCGTAAGGTCGTTTGGCCAACTCGCCAGGAAACCACGCAGACAACGTTGATCGTTGTGGCTGTTGTTTTGGTTATGGCGCTTTTGTTGTGGGGTTTAGATTCCCTGCTTGGTTGGCTTGTTTCGTTGATTGTCGGCTAAGGGTGTCCCGTGGCTAAGCGTTGGTACGTTGTGCATGCTTACTCGGGTTACGAGAAGCATGTTATGCGCTCGCTGGTAGAGCGTGTAAAGCTTGCTGGTATGGAAGATGTTTTTGGTGAAATTCTGGTCCCTACTGAAGAAGTAGTAGAGATGCGGAACGGCCAGAAGCGTAAAAGCGAGCGTAAGTTCTTTCCGGGCTATGTCCTGGTGCAGATGGAGATGAGCGAAGCTACTTGGCATTTGATCAAGAACACTCCGCGCGTCATGGGTTTCATCGGTGGTACCGCAGATAAACCTGCGCCAATTACCGAGAAAGAAGCCGATGCCATTCTGCGTCGCGTTGCCGATAGTGGTGACAAGCCGAAGCCGAAAACATTGTTTGAGCCGGGTGAGATGGTGCGCGTGACCGATGGTCCGTTTGCCGATTTCAGCGGTGTTGTAGAAGAAGTGAATTACGAAAAGAGCCGTATCCAGGTGGCAGTGACTATTTTTGGTCGCTCTACACCGGTCGAGCTGGAGTTCAGTCAGGTCGAGAAGGCATAACTGACATAAGCATCCCTTACCCCGCAGCCCTGGGCTGCGGGGTTTTGTCGTCACTGGGATAAATAGGCAATAACTGGGGAGCCGAAAGGCGCTAGAACCCAAAACTGGAGTAGCTCATGGCTAAGAAAATTACGGCTTATATCAAGCTGCAAGTAAAGGCTGCACAAGCCAACCCGTCGCCACCTGTCGGCCCAGCTCTGGGTCAGCACGGCGTGAACATCATGGAATTCTGCAAGGCGTTCAACGCCCGTACCCAGGGCATGGAACCTGGTCTGCCGACTCCAGTGATCATCACTGTTTATAGCGACCGTAGCTTCACCTTTGAAACCAAAAGCACCCCTGCTTCGGTTCTGCTGAAGAAGGCTGCTGGCCTGACCAGCGGTTCGGCTCGTCCGAACACCGTTAAGGTTGGCACTGTGACTCGTGCTCAGCTGGAAGAGATCGCCAAAACCAAGCAGGCTGATCTGACTGCCGCTGATATGGATGCAGCTGTGCGTACTATCGCCGGCTCCGCTCGTAGCATGGGCCTCAACGTGGAGGGTGTGTAATGGCTAAGTTGACCAAGCGTCAAAAGGCAATCGCTGAGAAAGTTGAAGCTGGTAAGGCTTACAACTTTGTTGAAGCGGCCGCTCTGCTGGCTGAACTGTCTGCAGTTAAGTTCTCTGAGTCGGTAGATATCGCCGTCAACCTCGGTGTTGATCCGCGTAAATCCGACCAGGTTGTTCGTGGCGCTACCGTGCTGCCGAACGGCTCGGGCAAAAGCGTTCGCGTTGCCGTGTTCACCCAGGGTCCAGCTGCTGAAGCCGCTCTGGCTGCCGGCGCTGACCGCGTAGGTATGGACGATCTGGCTGCTGAAATGAAAGGCGGCGACCTGAACTATGACGTAGTAATTGCCTCCCCGGATGCAATGCGCGTTGTTGGTCAGCTGGGTCAAGTGCTCGGTCCACGTGGCCTGATGCCTAACCCGAAAGTCGGTACCGTGACTCCTGACGTGGCTACCGCTGTGAAGAATGCCAAAGCTGGTCAAGTACGTTTCCGTACTGACAAGAACGGCATCATCCACGGTTCCGTTGGCAAGGTTGGTTTTGATGCCGAGAAGCTGAAGCAGAACGTTGAAGCGCTGATTTCTGACCTCAAGCGTCTGAAGCCATCGACTTCCAAAGGCATCTACGTCAAGCGCGTAACCCTGAGCACCACCATGGGCCCAGGTCTGATCATCGATCAAGGCTCGCTCGACGCGTAATACATAGAAGCAGCGCAAGCGATTGCGCTGTTTCGACACTTTGGGGTCCCTGCTTTGCGGGGGCTATCCAAGACCGTAGGTGGCGCAAGTCTTAAATTAACAGCCTACGCAGATGGTGCTCCCGGTTCCTTACCGAATCAGACACCAAAACGACATCCGGCTTAGGCCAGATGAAACGGTAACAAGCAGGAGTTTTACCCGTGGCAATTAAACTCGAAGACAAGAAGGCCATCGTCGCTGAAGTCAACGAGGCTGCCAAAGTCGCCCTGTCCGCTGTCGTGGCTGATGCCCGTGGTGTGACTGTAGGCGCGATGACCGGACTCCGTAAAGAGGCCCGCGAAGCTGGCGTATACGTACGTGTTGTACGTAATACCCTGCTCAAGCGCGCTGTTGAAGGCACCGAGTACTCGGTCCTCAACGACGTGTTCAAAGGCCCGACCCTGATTGCATTCTCCAAGGAACATCCGGGCGCTGCTGCTCGTATTTTCAAAGAGTTCGCCAAGGGTCAGGACAAGTTCGAGATCAAGGCAGCTGCGTTTGAGGGCAAGTTCCTCGCAGCAAACGAGATCGACGTGTTGGCTTCGCTGCCAACTCGCGACGAAGCTATTGCGAAGCTGATGAGCGTGATCCAAGGCGCTACCAGCAAGCTGGCTCGTACTCTGGCGGCCATTCGCGACCAGAAAGAAGCTACCGCTGCCTAAGGCAACGCAAACTCTTTCAAAATCATATGTTTAATTTGATGGCTGCGTAGGCTGTCACCCCAATACAGGATTTAAAGTCATGTCTCTGACTAACGAACAAATCATCGAAGCAATCGGCCAGAAAACCGTTCTGGAAGTTGTTGAACTGATCAAAGCAATGGAAGAAACCTTCGGCGTTACCGCTGCTGTTGCCGCTGCTGGCCCAGCTGCTGCTGCCGCTGTTGTTGAAGAGCAAACCGAATTCAACGTGATGTTGGTTGAAGCCGGCGAGAAGAAAGTAAACGTGATCAAGGCAGTTCGTGAACTGACCGGTCTGGGCCTGAAAGAAGCCAAGGCTGTCGTTGACGGCGCTCCTGCCATGGTTCTGGAAGCTGTTGCGAAAGACGCAGCTGACAAAGCCAAAGCTGCTTTGGAAGAAGCTGGCGCCAAAGTCGAGCTCAAGTAAGCGACGACCTTGCGTCTACAGCCGAAGCGACTCGCGTAAGGCTGATGGCTGGTGGCTTTTGCCACCGGCCTTTTTCCGTTCTAGGTCGGCGAATCATTCGCTGGCCTGGGGCGCGAAATACCCGCCCGATGTGGCGGCGCAAACCTAGGGTTTGCAAGAGTTTCTGGCAACTCCCGTCGGAGGGGCCAAATAAGCAGGTGACCAAGCTGGGGAACGCTGATGGCTTACTCATATACTGAGAAAAAACGTATCCGCAAGGACTTTAGCAAGTTGCCGGATGTCATGGATGTGCCTTATCTCCTGGCCATCCAGCTGGATTCGTATCGCGAATTCCTGCAGGCAGGGGCGACCAAGGACCAGTTCCGCGACATTGGCCTGCATGCGGCCTTCAAGTCTGTTTTCCCGATTATCAGCTATTCCGGCAATGCTGCTCTGGAGTATGTCGGTTATCGCTTGGGCGAGCCGGCTTTTGATGTCAAGGAATGTACGCTGCGCGGCGTGACCTATGCCGTACCGCTGCGGGTAAAAGTCCGTCTGATCATTTTCGACAAAGAATCGTCGAACAAAGCGATCAAGGACATCAAAGAGCAAGAAGTGTACATGGGCGAAATTCCGCTCATGACCGAGAACGGTACCTTCGTTATCAACGGTACCGAGCGCGTTATCGTCTCCCAGTTGCACCGTTCCCCAGGCGTGTTCTTCGACCACGACCGTGGCAAGACGCACAGCTCGGGCAAGCTGCTGTACTCGGCGCGGATCATTCCTTACCGCGGCTCCTGGCTGGACTTCGAGTTCGATCCGAAGGACGCCGTGTTCGTGCGTATCGACCGTCGTCGCAAGCTGCCGGCTTCCGTGCTGCTGCGCGCGCTGGGCTACAGCACTGAAGAAGTGTTGGACGCGTTCTACGCGACCAACGTTTTCCACGTTAAGGGCGAATCCCTCAACCTGGAACTGGTTCCGCAGCGTCTGCGTGGTGAAATTGCCGTCCTCGACATCCTCGACGACAAAGGCAAGGTCATCGTTGAGCAAGGCCGCCGGATTACCGCACGCCATATCAACCAGTTGGACAAGGCCGGCATCAAAGAGCTGGAAGTGCCGATCGACTACCTGATCGGTCGCACCTCGGCCAAGGCCATCGTGCACCCGGCTACCGGCGAAATCATCGCTGAGTGCAACACCGAGCTGAACGTCGAGATCCTGGCCAAAGTGGTCAAGGCTCAGGTTGTGCGCATCGAAACGCTGTACACCAACGACATCGATTGCGGCCCGTTCATCTCCGATACCCTGAAGATCGACAGCACCACCAATCAGTTGGAAGCGCTGGTCGAGATCTACCGCATGATGCGTCCTGGCGAGCCGCCAACCAAGGATGCTGCCGAGACCCTGTTCAACAACCTGTTCTTCAGCGCCGAGCGTTACGACCTGTCGGCCGTAGGCCGGATGAAGTTCAACCGTCGTATCGGTCGCACCGAGATCGAAGGTTCGGGCGTGCTGAGCAAGGAAGATATCGTCGAGGTTCTCAAGACCCTGGTCGACATCCGTAACGGCAAAGGCATCGTCGATGACATCGACCACCTGGGTAACCGTCGTGTTCGCTGCGTCGGCGAAATGGCCGAGAACCAGTTCCGCGTTGGCCTGGTACGTGTTGAGCGTGCGGTCAAAGAGCGTCTGTCGATGGCTGAAAGCGAAGGCTTGATGCCGCAGGACCTGATCAACGCCAAGCCGGTTGCGGCGGCGGTGAAAGAGTTCTTCGGCTCCAGCCAGCTCTCGCAGTTTATGGACCAGAACAACCCGCTCTCCGAGATCACCCACAAGCGCCGTGTTTCGGCTCTTGGCCCGGGCGGTCTGACCCGTGAGCGTGCTGGCTTCGAAGTCCGTGACGTACACCCGACCCACTACGGCCGTGTGTGCCCGATCGAGACCCCTGAAGGTCCGAACATCGGTCTGATCAACTCCCTGGCAGCCTATGCGCGCACCAACCAGTACGGCTTCCTCGAGAGCCCGTACCGTGTGGTGAAAGACACCCTGGTTACCGACGAAATCGTGTTCCTGTCCGCCATTGAAGAGGCCGATCACGTGATCGCCCAGGCTTCGGCGACCATGAACAACAAAGGTCAGCTGGTTGATGAGTTGGTGGCTGTACGTCACCTCAACGAATTCACCGTTAAAGCGCCTGAAGACGTCACCCTGATGGACGTATCGCCTAAGCAGGTAGTTTCGGTTGCCGCTTCGTTGATCCCGTTCCTCGAGCACGACGACGCCAACCGTGCGTTGATGGGTTCGAACATGCAACGTCAGGCTGTACCAACCCTGCGCGCTGACAAGCCGCTGGTAGGTACCGGCATGGAGCGCAACGTGGCGCGCGACTCCGGCGTGTGCGTCGTGGCTCGCCGTGGCGGTGTGATCGACTCCGTCGATGCCAGCCGTGTGGTAGTTCGCGTCAATGACGACGAAGTTGAAACTGGCGAAGCCGGTGTCGACATCTACAACCTGACCAACTCCACCCGCTCCAACCCGCCCACCTGCATCAACCAGCGTCCGCTGGTGACCAAAGGTGCCTAGGTTGAGCGCACCGACATCCTGGCCGACGGCCCGTCCACCGATATGGGTGAACTGGCACTGGGTCAGAACATGCGCGTCGCGTTCATGCCGTGGAACGGTTACAACTTCGAAGACTCCATCTGCCTCTCCGAGCGTGTGGTGCAAGAAGATCGTTTCACCACCATCCACATTCAGGAACTGACCTGTGTGGCGCGTGACACCAAGCTCGGCTCGGAAGAAATCACTTCCGACATCCCGAACGTCGGTGAATCGGCGCTGAACAAGCTGGACGAAGCAGGCATCGTGTATGTCGGCGCTGAAGTGGGCCCAGGTGACATTCTGGTCGGCAAGGTCACGCCAAAAGGCGAAACCCAACTGACTCCGGAAGAGAAGCTGCTGCGTGCGATCTTCGGTGAGAAGGCGTCTGATGTTAAAGACACCTCCCTGCGTGTGCCGACTGGCACCAAAGGTACCGTTATCGACGTGCAGGTCTTCACCCGCGACGGCGTTGAGCGTGATGCGCGCGCCCTGTCTATCGAGAAGAGCCAGCTCGACGAGATCCGCAAGGACCTCAACGAAGAGTTCCGCATCGTTGAAGGCGCAACCTTCGAACGTCTGCGTTCCGCTCTGGTTGGCAAGAAAGCCGAAGGCGGCGCTGGCCTGAAGAAGGGCGCAGAAGTTACCGACGAGTTCCTCGACGGCCTCGAGCGCGGCCAGTGGTTCAAGCTGCGCATGGCTGACGATGCACTGAACGAGCAGTTGGAAAAGGCCCAGGCCTACATCTCCGACCGCCGTCAGCTGCTCGACGACAAGTTCGAAGACAAGAAGCGCAAACTGCAGCAGGGCGATGACCTGGCTCCAGGCGTGCTGAAGATCGTCAAGGTCTACCTGGCAATCCGTCGCCGCATCCAGCCGGGCGACAAGATGGCCGGTCGTCACGGTAACAAGGGTGTGGTCTCGGTGATCATGCCGGTTGAAGACATGCCGCACGACATCCACGGTACGCCGGTGGACATCGTACTGAACCCGTTGGGCGTACCGTCGCGTATGAACGTCGGTCAGATCCTCGAAACCCACCTGGGCCTCGCGGCCAAAGGTCTGGGCGAGAAGATCAACCGCATGCTCGAAGAGCAACGCAAGGTCGCTGAGCTGCGCAAGTTTATGCAGCAGATCTACAACGAGATCGGCGGTCGTCAGGAAAGCCTGGATGAGCTGAGCGATCAGGAAATCCTTCGCTTGGCGCACAACCTCAAAGGTGGTGTGCCAATGGCCACCCCGGTGTTCGACGGTGCCAAGGAAAGCGAAATCAAGGCCATGCTGAAACTGGCGGATCTGCCAGAAAGCGGCCAGATGCGCCTGATCGACGGTCGTACGGGCAACCAGTTCGAGCGTCCGACCACCGTTGGCTACATGTACATGCTGAAACTGAACCACCTGGTGGACGACAAGATGCACGCGCGTTCCACGGGTTCCTACAGCCTGGTTACTCAGCAGCC
>NZ_JAUYGD010000077.1 GCF_030690725.1 Pseudomonas sp.
ATCCTGCAGCCAGCCCAGACCTTCGGACTGGCCAAACCAGGCACCCAGCGAGGCCGGGAACAACAGAAGGCTGCTGGCGAAAATAGCCGGGATAACCCCCGCCATATTCACCTTCAACGGCAAGTGGCTGGTCTGCGCAGCGAAGACCTTACGGCCCTGCTGACGCTTGGCGTAATGCACCGCAATGCGACGCTGACCACGCTCAATGAACACCACGAAACCGATAATCGCTACTGCCAGCAAACCGATGGCGATCAGGGCAAAGATATTGATATCACCCTGGCGAGCAGACTCGAAAGACTGCCCAATCGCCGACGGCAGACCGGCTACGATGCCTGCAAAGATCAGCATCGAAATACCGTTGCCAACACCACGTTCGGTGATTTGCTCGCCTAGCCACATCATAAACATCGCACCCGCCACAAACGTGGTGACTGCAACGAAGTGGAAGCCGAAATCGACCGTAAACGCTACGCCCTGACTGGCCAAACCAACGGACATGCCGATGGCTTGGACAAATGCCAGGACGAGGGTGCCGTAGCGGGTGTACTGGCTAATCTTGCGACGGCCAGCCTCACCTTCCTTCTTCAACTGCTCCAGCTGCGGGCTGACAGCGGTCATGAGCTGCATGATGATCGACGCCGAAATGTACGGCATGATCCCCAGTGCAAAAATGCTCATACGCTCCAGCGCGCCGCCGGAAAACATGTTGAACAAGCTAAGAATGGTCCCCTCATTCTGTCGAAACAGGTCCGCCAGCCGGTCCGGGTTGATACCTGGAACTGGGATGTGTGCACCTATCCGATAGACGATGATCGCCATGAACAGAAAGCGCAAACGAGCCCAGAGTTCGGACAACCCGCCATTGCTGAGCGCTGAGAGAGCACCTTGCTTAGCCATTTATTCCTCGAACTTACCGCCAGCTGCTTCGATAGCCGCGCGCGCACCTTTGGTGACGGCGATACCTTTAAGGGTGACTGCCTGAGTAACTTCACCGGACAGCATGACTTTCACACGCTGTACGTTTTGGTTGATCAGGTTGGCATCCTTCAGCGACTGCAGAGTAACAATGCCGCCTTCGATTTTATTCAGCTCGGAGGTACGCACTTGCGCACGATCCATAGCCTTCAAAGAAACGAAACCGAACTTAGGCAGACGGCGGTGCAGAGGCTGCTGGCCGCCTTCGAAACCCGGAGCAATGGTGCCACCGGAGCGGGAGGTTTGACCTTTGTGGCCGCGGCCACCAGTCTTACCCAAACCGCTACCGATACCACGGCCCGGACGGTGCTTCTCGCGACGGGAACCCGGCGCAGGACTCAAATCGTTCAGGTACATGTATTAACCCTCGACTCGCAGCATGTAGTAAGCCTTGTTGATCATCCCGCGATTCTCGGGAGTATCCAGCACTTCTACGGTGTGACCAATGCGACGCAGACCCAAACCCTTCACACAAAGCTTATGGTTGGGAATGCGGCCGGTCATGCTTTTGATCAGCGTGACTTTTACGGTATTAGCCATGATTAGAGAATCTCCTCGACGCTCTTGCCACGCTTGGCCGCAATGGAATCAGGCGACTGCATAGCTTTCAAACCTTTGAAAGTGGCATGCACCACGTTCACGGGGTTAGTCGAGCCGTAGCATTTAGCCAGAACGTTTTGTACACCAGCCACTTCTAGAACAGCACGCATAGCGCCACCAGCAATAATGCCGGTACCCTCGGAAGCCGGCTGCATGTACACCTTGGAGGCGCCATGTGCAGATTTCATTGCGTACTGCAGAGTGGTGCCGTTCAGGTCCACCTGGATCATGTTGCGACGAGCAGCTTCCATAGCTTTCTGGATAGCAGCTGGCACTTCACGGGATTTGCCACGGCCGAAACCAACGCGACCCTTACCATCACCCACTACGGTCAACGCAGTGAAAGTGAAAATACGGCCACCCTTTACGGTTTTGG
>NZ_JAUYGD010000089.1 GCF_030690725.1 Pseudomonas sp.
GTGCAGATTTCTGTTTGCCGCTGAGTTGGCTCACTTGAGCCAGCCAGCGCTGAAAGGCTTGAGTATCCATGACGGACAGACCTCACGAGCGGATGCCTGCCTTAAAGCTTAGTCCTTGCAACACGCTATTGGGACATAGCCAATAAAAAGCCCCGCAATTGCGGGACTTTTTCTATCGGCGATAGCCATGGCCGTGCGCAAACCGTATCGCCAATAGCTGGGTGAGTTAATAGGGCGCATCTGTTGCGCATGACGGTGCTCTATCCCGCCCCGTATGATCGCCGGCTTGTTTACTGCGCTGGCCAGAGAGGGCCTTACGGATGAAGCGATATCTGCGTCAATGGAAGTTCTGTGTGCTCTGCGTGCTGTTGGGTTGCGTGCTGGGCTGCGCTTCGCGCGGTGGTGATTATCCGGGTGGGGCGGCTGCTTCCGCTGAAGCATCAGTGCCGGGTACGCAGTTGCAGGGCAAGGCGGCTGGGCGGTTACTGGTATGGACCGCCAGTTTTACCCTGGAGGTTGTCGATCTCGACAAGGCTAAGGCTCAGCTCACCGAGCGCATGCTGGCGTTGGGTGGGTATGTTGAGGAAACCAGTGATTACGGTGATGACAGCCAGAGCCTGGTTTACCGTGTGCCCAAGGATGCCTTCGAGACGGCTTTGGGGAGTGTTGAGCAAAGCGGCAATGTGCTGAGACGGCATGTCAAAGGTGAAGATGTCACCGAGCAGTACGTCGACGTGGAGACACGCCTGAACAATAACCGGGCACTGCGTGATCGCCTCAAGGATCTACTCGCCAAGGCCAGGGATGTGAAAGACATCCTGCAGATCGAGAGTGAGCTTAACCGCGTGCAGTCGGAAATCGATTCGATGGACGCGCGCATGCGCATCCTCAAAGATCAGATTCAGATGTCTACCCTGACCGTTGAGCTGCGCCAGCAGTTGCCGGCCAAGCCCGCGACTATCTACGGGCCGCTTGGCTATCTCTATAAAGGTGCTGAGTGGTTTGTCACCAAGCTGTTCATCATCCGCGAGTGATTTTTGCTGCGAGAGTAATGTGGTGTAACTAGCCCCGTAGATGATCCAGAAAAAGCCCCGCAATTGCGGGGCTTTTTGTTTACCAGCGATATCCATGTCCATGGCCGCGCCCGTCGTGCCGACGGTGTTTGTGGCCATGCCAGCGTTTGTGGCGCGGCCGTTCCTGCACGTAATACACCGGGGCCGGTTGGTAGTAGACCGGCTGACGTTCGTAGTACACCCGTTGTGGCGGGTAATAGGCCGGTGGTGGCGGGTAGTATTCGCGCGGCGGCGGGGCGTAGACCTGCACGGGGCGGCTTTGGCTGACGATAACGCCGCCAATCACCGCGCCCACCACGGCTCCGGCAATCGCTGCGTCACGGTTGGAGGCCTGCGCTGGGGCCTGGGCAAACAGTACCAGGCTGGCCACCAGGCCGGTGATAAGGGGGATACGCGACAGCATGATCGAAACTCCTCTGCAAACCGGTCTTTCCCGGCTTGTAGTTTCGACACTGAGTGTTGCGCGGCATTGCAGGGCGCAATGTAAAGCCTGTGTAAAACAGGGCGTGGGCTGAAGGAGGAAATATTTGGCAGTATCGGCAGGCTGGCGGAGCAAAAAAATAATCCATTGCGCCGCCTTTGCTTCTTTACTTCAGCCTCAGGCCTGAAGCCGGAGAAGGTCCCTCTCAATCAAGGAGTCACTTATGCTGAGCCGCAAAGGATTTATGCTCGCCGCAGTCGCCGGTCTGTTGGCCTGCCACGCTCAAGCCGCTGATGTCACGGTCAAGCTTGGCAGTACCGAGCGCGTCACCCGTTTGTTTGCCTATCCCAACAACTGCAATGTGATCTGCTATCGCGATTGGACGCTGGAGCAGACCGCCGAGCACTACCTGCGTCAGAGCTTGCAGCGTGATGGATACGCCACCGCCAAGGTCAGCGTGCACCGCGAGCAGCAAGACCTCTACGCCAAGTTCACCGAGGTGCCTGAAGGCTACGGTAAACCACTTGAGCAACTGCTTAAGACCGGCGAGCTGGCCTACGCCGGCGCCAAGCTGCTCAACAAGGACGGTAAGTGGCAATACAACTGGTCGTTGTTCCTGCCGCTGGGCATGGCGCTGGATAACCGCAAGAGCGTTGAGCTGCTGCACTTCCCGCCGGATTACTCGCTGACCCAGGCGCAGGACTATCTAGAGTCGAGCACCACAAACCGTTGGGCTGATCTGCTGACCCAGAATGGCATCAATGCCGCGCAGACACCGGCCTTCCAGACCATCATCGATATTGCCCCGATTGCCGCGCCTGCCAACGCCGGTAGCGCGCTTGAAGGGGTTTACAGCTATTTCAACGCCTACCAGACGCAGATGGTTATGCAGTTGACCGCCGGCGAAGGCGGCCAAACGCTGCCAATGGTGGCCTTTGGCAGCCCGGTGCGCAGCTGGGTTAAGCAGCAGTACGGGGTTTCTGTCGATGTCCTTGGTCTGGCGCAGATCAGCCCTGCCGCTGGGCAGCAAGTGGCCGTGCTCGGCGCCAACCACCCCAGCTACATCTGGTATGCCGCTGACCCGGAAAACTACGACGGCGATCAGCAGAAAGCCGATGCTGCCGGCTTAAAGGTCATGGGGCAGGATCTCAGCGCCGCCTGCTGGCAGGCCCGGATGGGCGAACAGCCCAACCAGGACGCGAGCCCAGTGCTGAGCAGCTGCAGCGAGAAATGGCAGGTCACTGACAAGCTGCAAACCTGCGAGCTGTTCTACACCTCGGTGCGCAACCTGACTCCCGAGGCCGCTCAGGCCAAGTGCACCCCAGCTAGCAGCTAAGTAGCTCGGCCAAAGCCCATTGCTATGGGCTTTGGCCGCTATCGGGCCGTTAACGACGCTTAAGGAATAGCCGGTGTTTGATGGCCAGTGGTAGCGGCTGGCACGTCAGGCGTTACCGCTGGAGCCTGATTTTGCGCGGCCAGGTAAGCCTGTAGTTTGGCCATCTGATCATTTTTCAATTGGATCAGGCGCTGCAGTTTGTCGAGCTGGCTCTGCAGGTCGGCAATACGGCTTCTCAGTTCAGCGTTTTCACGATTGGTCGAATCGAGGCTTTCCTGAGTTATCGCCAACTGATCAAGTAGGGCCTTGTTGCCTGCGCTGCCTTTGTCACTGCCGGCGCCCGCCTTATCGCTGCCGTCTGCAACCAGTTTCAGGTTATCGCGGCGTTCAATTGTGGCCGGCGTAGCGGCTGCGTTGTTGCGCTTGCTGGCATCCAGCTGACGGGCGCTGGCGGCAACACTGCGCGCCTCACGCCAGGCGGCGGTTTGCTGGTTAACCTGCGCGATGGCGGCGCTTTGCGTGCGGCTGTTGATTTGTTGGGCATCGGGTAGGCGCAGCACCTGACCGCTTTTCATGCGGTTGATGTTGTTATCGATAAAGGCCTGCGGATTCAGCTCCTGGATCGCCAGCATGGCCTGCTGCACGCTACCGTCAGCCCGCACACGGTTGGCAATGTCCCAGAGGTTGTCGTTGGCGGTGGTCTTGTACTCATTGCCTGCCAGCGGTGTGGCAGCAGCGCCGGGGGATGCCGGCTGAGTTGCAGTAAGCGCTGCAGATGGTTGTGTGCGTGGTGCAGAAGGCGCTGCGGTTAGCGGCTGTTGTATGGCGGCAGGGATCACGTTTTGCGCGGTGTAGAGCGGCGGGTCCAGCAGCAAGGTGTATTCACGCTGCAAACGGCCATTTGGCCAGAGCACCTGCACCAGGAAGTTCAGGTAAGGCTCGCGCATCGGCTTATTCGAGGTCACCCGGATAACGCTCTTGCCATTGGCTTTGATCAGCGGGGTGAACTTCAGGTCAGTCAGGAAGAACTGGCGATCAATCCCGGCCTTATTGAAGGCTTCTGGGGATGCCAGGGTCGGGATCACTTCGTTGGCGTCCAGGCCACGGCTTTCCAGCAGCTCGATCTCAGCCACCAAGGGTTGATTGAGCTCTGACTGCAGCGTCACTTCACCCAGCCCTAGCGCGTGCGCCATGCCGGATGACAGCGCCGAAGCCGCTGCAATTGCCAGCACCAGTTTACGAACCCGAGCCATAGCGTTATCCCTTGTGTTATCTGTTTCTCGACCAGCGAGAGGGTCTTGAAAGTTGTTGCCGTCCCGGCCGCAGAGGTGACCCTACTCAGCAATCAACTCGGCCAGTATTGGCAGTTTCGAAAGAGGTGGGATTTTATTGAGTCGCGCCGATTAATTGTGTTGATCAGCTTGCAAATCTCTCAAGGTTCTCGGTGGGAATAGCGTCCATTCGTCGGGCGCACAGCGTCCGCACGCCCGTTTGAATAGGCGTGGGTGCTGAGTGGGATAGGTGCGGCTGTTGCGCGGTCAGGTGTTTCTGGTCGCCACGCGTTTACGGTTTAGCTGTTTTGCGCATCTTTGCGGCATTGCGCCTGCAGGGCGGCCCAGCCATCTGTGCCGAGGTCTTCCAGGGTCTGGATATTGGCTTCGAAGATCGCCTCCGGGTCGGGAAAGGCGGCCACGGCGCGGTCGATGCTGGCCTCACGGAGGATATGCAGGGTCGGGTAGGGCGAGCGGTTGGTGGCGTTGCTGACATCATTGATGCCGGTGTCGGCAAACTGGAACTGCGGGTGGAAGCTGGCCACTTGCAGGATGCCGGCATAGCCGAGCTCGTCGAGGGCATCGTCGACCACGGCGAGAAAATCATTGAAATCGAGAAAGTCGGTAAGCGCGGTGGGATGGATCAGCAGGGTGGTGTCGGTTTCGCTTGGCTCGCACTTGGCGAGCGCGTGCAGCTCGTCGACCAAGGCGCTGAGCAGTTCTTCCGGTTCGGCGCTGGCGCACACCACATAGCGCACTTGCCCTTTGATCTGCACCGCCTTGGCGAACGGGCAGAGGTTTAGGCCGATCACCGCGCGATCAACCCAGGCGCGGGTTTCGGCAATGGCGTGGGCGGCGCTCGGGGTGGCGGTGCTGGGCATAGGGCAATACTCGGGTTGGCGTGGCGTGAAGTTTAGCGTCAATAGCGGCGCGCAGAGTTCTCTCGGCAATTGTCTGTGCTTAGCCGCTGTTGCGTTGCGGGTTGCCGGCGCGGCGTAGCGGGCTGCAGCGGCCGAGGTCGATGGTGCCGACATAAGGGTTGCCGTGGCCCATCACGCAGCCGACCTGCTGATTGCGCCAGCGCTCCCATTCGCTGATCGGGTATTGGCGGTTCCAGGCTTCGTAGGTGCGCCGGTCGAGCTTGGACAGACGCAGCTGGTAACGCTCGGCCATATAGAGATAGATGCGCGCTGCGGCCCCGCGCGCGTGGGCCGGCGGCATGGCGGTTTTCGCCTTGAAGTTGACCACCATCGGGCAGGCGCCGTACTGCGTGGGTTTGTCGCTGAGCATGCCGAGGGCGTAGTTGGAGCGGTCGCCGTTTACCTCGCCGATGCTCGGCACCAGGTTGTGCAGGTCGGCTTCGGCGGCTTTGAACGTGGCGTCTGTGCGGGTGCAGTTCTTGCGTCCGCCGTTCTGCCAGCACTGACGCTGATGGCCGATCACCCAGGCCGGCACCACATGCTCCCATTCCAGGCGCTGGGCACGGCGCAGCTGTTTGCGCGGGCTGTAGCCGCAGCTGCCGAGGTCGACCTGGTTGCCGCTGTAGGCACACTGGCAATAGAAGGTGTTGGGCCGTTCGGCATACAACCGCCAGGCGATTTTCTTCGCGGCGCTAAAGGTTTTCGGGGCATCGGCAAAGGCGGGCAGGGCAACTAGCAGGCAAAACAGCACAAGCAGACGCGGCATGGGGCACTCGGCAGCCAAAAAGCTGCGGATCATACCGATTAAAGCGCTCTGCGACGGGCCTTTTGAAGGCGCCCTGATAAGTGGTCGCCAACCTTTTGCCTGTGAGGCGGTCTGTTGGCAGTCCACCTGAGCTTATGCGGCTAGGTGCTTGATTGTGCTGAAAGTCATGTATTCAGGAGGAAAACTGGCCAATCTGGATTTTGTTGCTAGCGTTACCCCATCACACCGCAGTGGACGACCTCCCCTGATGAGTACTGTGCAGTGTTGGCAATGGCTAAAAATGGGCCCCGCCTGGTCGGGCGGCAGTGCTGTGGCAGTCCGCCGTTGGGCGCTGTTGGCGACGCTGTTGGCGGCAGTAATGGCCATCGCGGGTTGTTCGAGCCGGCAAGACCATCAGACCATCATCAGCAACCGCAGCCCGATCAAACCCACCGAGTTCTTCCAGAGTCATGCCGACCGCATGGCTACCCTGGGCATGCGCAATAACCTCAATAGCCTCTACCGTCTGATGGACAAGCTGTACCTGCGCAACCCGCGCGAATGGCGCAAAACTGGCCTGGCTGATGTGGAATCCGCCAAGCGTGCGGTACACCGCGCCATTGAGCTCGATCAGCCGCTGCCGCAATTGGGCGGGCGCACCGATGTGGCGGCGCTGAGCTATGCCCTAAGCGCCGAGTACCAGGGTGACCGCGTGGGGGCGTTTATCTATTCATTGGCGAGCATGCTGATTACCGCCCACGGCGGGCGCACCGAGTACTACCTGAGCGACACGCTGGACCCGCAGTTTATCCATAACGCCGCACGTAATTTCGAGAAGGCCAGTTGGATGCTTGCCCAGCGCACGGATGCCGGCGGCAAGCCCTGGCTGCTGTCTAACGAGATTTCCGCCGAGGGGCATAACCTCAGCTATGCCGTGGAGTTCGGCAAGATAGTCGCGCGATTGGATCTGCTCACCGATGTGCTGGATGAGCGCTACCGGCGTATGGGCGTGAGTTATGCCCAGGGGTTGCTCTTTATGAACTTCCTACCGGTGCAATAAGAACCTATTTACGGTCTGTTGCGCGTCGGCCCTGCTGCGTTAAAAACAGGCTCGGATGCTCATGTACAGCCCGTACACTCCGCTTCCTCGCCGTTTTGACCAGCCGAAGGCTGTTACTACGTAGCGCCTTGCAGGGCTCTAGCTCACAAGGCCGTAAACAGCTTCTACGCCTCTATTTAATAGCCTTCTTCCAAGCGCTTATTGCTCTGTGCATTGGCCGCTTCGATCTGCTGTTTCAGCTGTTCAGTCTGCTGCTGCAGTTGCGCCGCCTGCTCGGCTTGCAGGCTGGCGGTTGCCGCTGTTTCTCCGAGGCCGCAGGCGCTCAGGGCGAGGGTGGTTGATAGCAGTAATAACGCAAGGGCGACGCGCATGATGGCTCCTGAGCAAAGGTATAAAAGGCGCGGCTTAGTGCCAGCGCTTGTGGATGCTATCCAGGGTGCCAGCCTGTCTTAAACGCTCCAGCGCTGCCGAGAACTGTTTGGCACGGGCGCTATCACCCTTGGCGAAGGCCACATAGCGCGGCATTTCCACCAGCGGTTTTGGCAGAATGCGTACGTTTTGCTCAGCGCGCTGCTCGCGCACGAAGTACATCAGTTGCACCCGATCGCCGACTATCACATCAATGCGCCCGGCCAGCAGCATCGACACCAGCTGCCGTGGGTTCTGCGCGCTGGTATCGCGCGACAACTCGGCCTTGTCGAAGTCCGACTGGTAGGCATAGCCGCGTACCTGGCCAATGGTATAGGGCGACAGATCGTCGAGTTCGGCCCAGTCGGTGAGGGTAGTTTTGCGCGAGGTCATAAACACTGTGGAGCCGGTGCGAATCGGCCCGACCAGCTCGTATTGCTGCATGCGCTCAGGGGTGCCGGCGAACTGGAAGGCCATGGCCACTTCGCTGCGATCAATCATGCGTTTGACCCGCTCCCAAGGGTACAAGCGCAGGCTGTAGGGAATCTTGGCCTCCTGCATGACCGCCTCCACCAACTCGACATCCAGCCCGCGCGGCTGGTCATCCTCGATGGTGACAAAGCTGTAGGGCGCAAACTGCTCATCGCCCACCACCTTCCATGGTTCAGCCTGCACCGCCCATGGCAGTAGCAGCGTCAGGCACAGCGCAACAATACGCATGAGGTCCTCCAGGCGGACGCCTCGAACGAGCGATTTGCTCTGTATTGATGCTAGCCAATTACGCGGCAGATGTTGCTGGCGATGGGCTGTTTTAAGGATCTTTATGTAACCGTCTGGCTGTTAACCGAGGGTCGCAATAAAGCGGTTTACCGCCTGCAGCAGGTCTTCGTAGGAGGTCGAGTTCATCACGAAGACCACGAAGCCTTCGATATCCTGTTTTTTCAGCTCAAAGCGGATATGGATCAGCATCACCACATGGTTCTGCACGCGGGTGCCGAGCACTTTGCGGGTGTCGCCGGAGTCGACCGAGGGCATGCTGCATTCAAATGGCGTGCTGGTCATTTCCGCCAGCGAGGCCAGGCAGGCGTTGAGCACCACGTTGCCGACCTCCAGCAGGGCGTCGCGCTGGATTTGTAGCAGTTCGGTGCCGGGCGGTACGTCGCCGATCAGCATTTTGACCATCTCCAGGCTCTTGTCCTCGGGGAAGATCAGTAGCGCGTTGCCGGAGAACATGCCCTGGAATGGTTGACGGATGCAGTACATCGAGGCGCTTTTCTTGCCGAGGTGTTCGGTCACTTCGCTGACCGTGACAAAGTGCAGCTCGGGCACGCACAGCAGCACTTCATCCTGGAGCATTTCGCTCATGGCGGCTGCGGCGCGGCCTATGCCGATGTTGAACATCTCGCAGAGCACATCCGTTTGCAGGCTTGATAGTTTGAGCATGTCACTGTCCCAGCGCTTGCAAGAGCGCTGGCCCCTTGTCGGCGGTTATCGGTTTGGCCAGAAAGGGCAGGCCAAGGGCTTGGATCTGCTCCTGGATGGCCGACTGGATATTGGCCGTGAGCATGACAATTTTGATGCCGGGATGCTCCTGACGGATCACCGTCGCGGCTTCCAGGCCGCTGATGCCTGGCATGTTCAGGTCCATGCTGATCAGGTCGATGGGGTGCTCGCGGCAGGTCTCGATCGCCGCCTGGCCGCTGGCGGCTTCAAACACCGTCCAGCCGGGTTGCAGGCTGGCGAGGATACTCTTGGTCATCATGCGCGAGACCATGCTGTCATCAACGATCAAAAAGTTCTTTGTCATGGCGGTATCAAATCTCCACACGATTGCGGCCAGTGGTTTTGGCCTGATAAAGCGCTTTGTCAGCTGTGATCAACATCTGCTCCAGGGTCGCGTTTTGTTGCGCGTTGAATACGGCCGCACCTATTGAAATGGTCATATGCAAGGTGTCACTGGTGCTGTTTATCGGGGTGGCTGCGACGGCCTGGCGCAGCCGCTCGGCGCTGTCCAGGGCCTGTTGCCGGTCGGTGTGCGGCAACAGCACGGCAAACTCTTCGCCGCCCATGCGGCCAATGATATCGGCATCGCGCAGGGTGTCGCGCAAGGTCTGGCTCAGGCTGCAGATGGCCTCATCGCCAACCGCGTGGCCGTGGGTGTCGTTGATCTGCTTGAAGTGGTCGATGTCGATCATCAGCACGCTGCACGGATGTTCATAGCGTTTGCAGCCGTCCAGCACCTGTTCGCCGAGTTTGTAAAACGCGCGCCGGTTGTACAGCTTGGTCAGTGAGTCGGTGTTGGCCTGGGTTTCCAGCAGGTTGAGCAGGCTGCGGTGCTCGCTGACATCGAAGCCCCAGAGCAGGTGGGCGAGCTTGCCTTCGATCTCCACCAGCTTGGCCGACAACGAACTCCAGTACGGCTTGTGCGGCATGACCTGGGCTTCCCAGTTGTCGACGCGGCCGTACTGATCGAGCTCGTCGATAAACGCCTCACCTTGCTCTGGAGCGACCAGCAGGCTTTTCAGGAACAGCTGCGGTGGCGGCGAGCTGAGTTCCAGCTTGTCGAGCAGGGTCTTGTTGATAAACAGCACATCGCCGGATTCGGCATTTACCAGCGCCGCCTCGCTGGGGCTGGCATCGAGAATAAACATCAGCAGCGCCTTGCTCTCGGCCAGTTGGCGGGTGCGGCGGTTGACGCGCATTTCCAGGCGTTTGTTCAACGATTCGAGGTGGCTGGACAGGCGTTTCATGATTTGCCGGTCCCTGATCAGCTTGATCACCAACAGGGTGATGCCGATCAGCAGGGCCAGCAGAATCCAGGCGAGTAGCACGAACTGTTCGTAGTGCTTGATGCGTGCCTGGTCCTGCGCGTTGGTGCTGGCGATATGCACGGCGAGTACCACATGGCGCAGGCTTTCTGAGAGGGTGTCGACCTGGTTGGCAATCTCCTGGGTGACCTGCGATGGGTCGGCGCTGTTGGCCAGGCGATAACTCCAGGACTCAATGCGCTCGCTAAGCATTCCCAGGGTTTGCTGGGCCTGCGGCAGGGTGTGCAGGATGGTTTTCGATACTTTCGGCGCGAATTCGGCGGGTTTGAGCAGGCTGGCCAATACATCCAGGCGCACCTCCAGTTCGTCCCGCGCCTCATGCAGCGTTTGGGTTGCGTAGGCTTTACGGGCCACGCGGCCGAGGTTGTGCAGTTCCAGCGCGGTATTGGTGACGTACCACAGGTCATGGTTCTGCTGGGGTTTGGCCAGGGTGTGCATTTCCAGTTGGGTAATGCGCAGTGCAAAGAGTGTGGCTGCAGCCATCAGAATAACGGCCAACAGTAATGCTTCAGTCAGCCAACTGCCACGTGTCGGTCGTTTGAATAATCCGCCCAGATAAGTCTTATTCAATATGGATTTCATTGATCTGCCAGACGGAGCGGTTTATATAAACTTGTTGGCCAAGTTGCTTAAATTTATTGAATGGGTAAATCAGGATAAACGGGCCCTTCTCGCGGATGGTTAAGTTCTGCCCGTCGCGCCGATAAGCCAGGACTGGATTGAATTGTTCAGCATCGCTGATCGGCAGGGTCGCGTAATAGCCGTTCAGCGCCTGCAGGCGAATCGATTGGCCGCTGCTGTCACTCAGCTTGAGCAGCTCCTGCAGGCTAATGCCTTGCCAGCTGTGGCTGCCCTGGATGCCTAAGGTTTCCGGTAGCTCAAGGGTCAGGGTGCTCTGCGGCATGGCGTCCAAATCTTCAAGCTTGAGGCGGGTTTGCCGTGGCACGCCCTGATCATCGACCCAGTGCAGGGCCAGCAGGGTTTTGCTGCGGGTGGGTTCCGGGCCTTGAGTCGCACTGGCGCTAATCGAATAAAACAGCGAGAGCAGGGTGGTGATAGCAATATGTTGAATAATGGACCGCACACTCATTGTCGAATCTGCCTTGGGCTATAGCACCACTGTTTAATTGTTGAAGTTACATGTTCAAGGTTTAAGTCGTTGTAGCGCGCGACACCTCGCGCAATGCCCTATGCGTGGGCTTTGCCGGCTCGCTAGTGTAGCCAGAAGGGTAGCCCAGGATTGCAAAGCGGGTAGTTCGACTAGGTTGTCAGTAATAGCCTGTAGTGCATTGCTAGGTAGTTTTACTGGTGTGTCTCGCGCGCATAAAAAAGCCCCGGCAGTTGGCCGAGGCATTTTTCTGGCAGGTGCTGTGCTCAGACTTTGCGCACGAACTCAGATTTCAGCTTCATCGCGCCGATGCCGTCGATCTTGCAGTCGATGTCGTGGTCGCCGTCGCACAGGCGGATGCCCTTGACCTTGGTGCCGACCTTGACCACCAGGGATGAACCTTTGACTTTCAGGTCTTTGATCACGGTGACGGTGTCGCCGTCCTGCAGCACATTGCCCACTGAATCCTTGATCACCTTGGCGTCATCTGCCGCGTCGCTCGCGCCAGTGGCCGACCATTCGTGGGCGCACTCCGGGCAGACCAGCTGGGCGCCGTCTTCGTAGGTGTATTCGGAGTTGCATTTGGGGCAGGGCGGCAACGTGCTCACGGCGAGTCCTTGATGGGTCGATAAGAAAAGGCCGCATATTGTATAGGGTTTTATCGCGCTGCGCCGGGCGCGGGCAATTGCGGCCAGTTCAGCGTGCCACGGTCATTGAAACGCCAGGTGCCGAACAGGCCGTTGGCCAGTTTGCCGCGCAGCTCATAGGGCAGGCCCTGGCCGTCCTGATAGCCGGCCATGCCCCAGGCCTGGCGTAGCGCGGCGTAGGCGGAAAGGCTGACGGGAATGCGCAGGATGCTTTCGCCGTAACGGGGCACTTGCCCGCGCTGGTCACTGACGCCACTGAGCAGTGGTTGCTGATTAACCTGCAACTCCAGGTCTACGCCGTCGAAATCGATGGCCCGGTCATTGGGGTTCTGCACTCGCAGTTTGATCGCGAAGCGTGCTTCCAGGCCTTCGCCGGGCAGCGGTTCGATACCGACCAGTTCGATGCGCAATGGGTCGCGCGGGGTCAGGGTGCTGCATGCAGCCAGGGTGAGCAGCAGGCTGACAAGCAGGGCGCGGGCGAGTGTGCGGTGAAGGGCGTTGGGCATGCTGGGTTTCCACTGCTGAATAATTACAGAGTAGAAGACCCCGAGAGCGGGGCGATTACGCCGCAGCTGGGCAAATTAGCGCGAGAAAGGTTGTTGCGGGAGATGCCCGCCAGCCTGCAATCACAGGTGCTGGCGGGGTTTCAGCGCAGGATCAAAAGTGCACTTTTACCAGCAGGCTGGCGGTGTTCTGGTCAGTGCCCTGGAGGATTTCGTCGCCAAGGAAGCTGTCGTCGTCGATGCCGTACTTGTCCTTCCAGTAGTCGTATTCGATACCGACATACAGCTGCTTCTCGCCCCAGCTCATGGCTTTACCCAGGTCGTATTTGATCTGCGGGTTGAAGTGCAGGTTGGCGTGGTAGCTCTTGTCGTTATCCACCACCCAGTCCATAAAGCCGTCGATAACGATGTCGGATTTGCCTACTGGGATGGTGTAGCTCCACACCGGGGTGATCTGCCAGACGTTATCGCCGTCGCGCTTGCCATCGGTCGTGCGGTTGTAGAAGTTCAGCGAGAAGTAGTCGAAGCCGGGGATCGCCAGGTCAAAGCCTGGGCCGATCAGGTAGGACTCGACATCGTCTTCACCGAATTCGTAGGTGGTGGCCAGCAGCACATCCTTGATCGGGCCGAACTCCAGCTTGCTGTTGAACAGCTTGCCGAACGACAGGCGCGGCGAGAACTCACCGTAGAAGGTGTGGCCGTCGCCTGCGCCATTGGTGGCGTCGGTGTTGTACTTAATGGTGTCGACGAAGAAGAACAGGTCGCCGATAGCCCAGCCACTGGCGTGCTCGAAGGTGATGGTCTGCTGGATTTCCGGGTCGATCTTGTAATCCTGGCCATAGAGGTAGGTCAGGCTGTTGTTCTGCCAGTGCAGCAGGTCACCCGCTACGGCCTGGCCGCCCGCCAGTAGCCCGCCCGCCAGGACCAGAGAGGAAAGAGTACGGTTCATCGAGTGGTGCTCCCCAAAGTGCTGAATTATGGTTTTAAACCTGTCTAAGTGGTCAGGCTGTCGAGGCTTGAGCAAGAACAAGGCCAAGTCCTGAATTTGCCCACGACGAGACCACTAGAGCGCTGCGGGCGCGCACTCTAGTGGTTTCCGGGGGAATGTAAATACGCTGTATGCACTGATAACTGACCGGCTGGACAGTTTCGGCGTTAAGTTGGTGCGCCTGCTAGCTCTGTCGCGGCGTGGTGCTGGTGCGGCGCTTGATCGGCTTGCGCACCGGCTTGTCGCTGCCCGCTACATGCAGGTAGGACATCACGCTTTCGGTCAGCTCGGCGGCCAGTTGCACGGCTTCCTTGTTGCGCGCCATCACGCCGGCGACCAGGCCTTCGATCAGCGCCAGTACCGAGGTGTTGGAGCTGATCAGCACCGGATGATCGGCTGGGGCAAACAGTGCATGTTTGGCGATGGTGGTCAGCGGCGAGGCGGGCGAGTCGGTGATCGCCAGCACGGTTGCGCCGCGTTCGCTGGCAAAGCGCGACAGTTGCAGCGTATCGAGGGAATAGCGCGGCAGGGAGATTGACAGCAGCACGTCATGTTCGGTGATGGCCGCCAGGCGGTACGCTGCGTTTTCGTTGCCGCCTTCCATGCTCACGGCCGTGGCATCGGCGCAGAACGGCACCAGGTTGGCCGCTGCCAGGCCGGCCATATAGGCGCTGTTGCCGAAGCCGAGGATGTAGATCTTGCGCGCCTGGATCAGGCAGCTGACAAAGGCTTCAAAGGTTTCCGCGCTGTTGTTGGCGCCGGCGGTGGCCAGGTTGCTGCTGGCGATCTGCACCTGCTCGTGCAGGCCGAAAGCGCCGTCCGGGCGATGCGCCAGTTCGTTGCGCAGCTTGTCCACCGGCGACACCATCTGCTGCAGGGTGCTCACCAGTTCGGCTTTCAGCCCGGTATAGCCGCCCAGGTCGATGGCTTTGGCCAGGCGGTTGACGGCGGCCGCCGAGGTGGCAGTTTCCACCGCCATTTCCTCGATGGTCAGGGTCGCGGCTTTCAATGGGTGGCGCAGGATAAAGTCGGCCACCTTGCGCAGCGAGGGCTGCAGGTGCGGGGCGATTTCCGCCAGTTTGCGCATCACCGGGGCGGCGTAGACGGTTACGTTCTTGGCAGAGGTCGGCATGGATGGGCTTTCAGCACGTTGAAGGATTGGGCGTGCGCGCCGGGTCGGGGCGGGCCTGGGTCGTTGCGGCTGAAGTGTATCTGAAGCCGACCGCGGCTGTGGCATTGCGCGCGGTCGGCCTACAGGCGCCGCCTATTTAAGGCTGCCGGCGAGAAACTGCTGCAAACGCTCAGATTTGGGCTGGGCCAGCACCTCGCGCGGGCAACCGCTTTCTTCGACGCGGCCTTGATGAAGGAACAGCAACTGGTTGGACACTTCGCGGGCAAAACCCATTTCGTGGGTGACCACCACCATGGTGCGGCCTTCCTGCGCCAGATCCTGCATGACCTTGAGTACCTCGCCGACCAGCTCCGGGTCCAGCGCCGAGGTCGGCTCATCAAACAGCATCACCTCAGGCTCCATCGCCAGGGCGCGGGCGATGGCCACGCGCTGCTGCTCACCGCCGCTCATATGCGCCGGGTAGGCGTCCTTGCGATGGGCGACTCCGACTTTCGCCAGGTAGTGCTCGGCTTTCTCCCGGGCTTCTTTCTTGCTCATGCCCAGTACATGCACCGGCGCTTCCATCACGTTATCCAGGGCGCTCATATGCGACCACAGGTTGAAGTGCTGGAAGACCATGGCCAGGCGTGAACGCATGCGTTGCAGCTGTTTGCTATCGCTGGCTTTGAGCGCGCCGGTGGCGCGGCTCGGTTGCAGTTTCAGCTCTTCGTTATTGAGCAGGATGCGCCCGCTATGCGGTTGCTCCAGCAGGTTGATGCAGCGCAGGAAGGTGCTCTTGCCCGAGCCGCTGGAGCCGATGATGCTGGTGACATCGCCAGCCCTGGCGGTCAGGGACACGCCCTTGAGCACTTCATGGGTGCCATAGCGTTTGTGCAGGTTGTCGATTTGCAAGGTGTACATGGCAGCGGATTCTCTTGTTGTTAGTCGGTAAGCAGGCGGCCCTGGCGAATCGGGTGCTGGCCGGCAACCTTGGCCAGCCACAGGCCGGGCTGGGCATAGCGCAGGCGTTCGCGGGCGTAGAGGATTCCCGAGGTTGTGGCGTGCACCACGGAGTGCTGATCGCTCAGCGGGTCGATCACCTCGAACAGCGGGTCGCCGAGCTTTACCCGCGCCCCCAGCGGTTGCAGAAAACTCACCACGCCGGGGTGCGGCGCGTAGGCGTACTGCGCGCCGGCAAAGGGCGTGGCTTCACAACAGGTGAACGGCGCGGCGGGCCAGTCGCCGCTGATCAGACCTTGGCCGGCGAGAAAACCGAGAATGTCGTCGGCACTGTGCTGCGCCTGAGTGCGATCGGTGTCGGCCATGCCGCGCAGCTCGATGGTGGTAGCCATACAGGCCAGTGGAATCTGCGCCTGCGGGTAACGCTCGGCCAGGCGCAGCCAGGGTACGGCGCAGGCTTCATCGAAGGAGTTGCCGCCGCTGTCTTCGGCCAGCAACACCGCGCCGGCGCGCAGGCGCGCGGCCAATGGCTGTAGGCTGGGCCAATGTTGCGGCAAGGCATAGAGCAGCATGATCGATTCGAAATCACAGTGCAGGTCGAGCACTACATCTGCGTCGCAGGCCTGTTGCAGCAGCAGGCGGCGCAAGCCCTCCAGCTCCGATCTGGCCGGCGGCAGCGCGGCAATGGCCTCGCGCATCAGGCGTCGAATCAGCGTCACGTTGGCTTGCCCGTCGTCGCCCAGGCGGCCTTCCAGCTGCGGCGCGATCAGCTCGGCCAGCGCGGGAAAGTCGCGGTTGAAGTTCTGCCCGCTGGCCAGGTCGAAGCGGCCCTGGTGGGTGGCCTGAAACATCTGTCCCAGGCCAATTGGGTTGGCCACCGGCACCAGCTCAATTACCCCGTTGAGACGGCCCTGTTGTTCCAGTTCGAGCAGGCGGCGTTTGAGTTCCACCGCAACGCGCATGCCTGGCAATTCATCGGCATGCAGGGAGGCCTGGATATAGGCCTTGCGTGGGCCGCTGCCAAAACGCAACACCGAGAGCCGGCGTTCCGTTCCCGCTGTGCTCCAGGGCAGCCGGTGCTGAATATGTTGCATAGCTTTCCCTCAGCTCTTGCGTGGGGCCAGGTGCGCCAGCCAGCGGCCTTCGGCCCGCTTGAACAGGCGCACCAGGATAAAAGTCAGCACCAGGTAGAACAGCCCAGCGGTGATAAAGGCCTCGAATGGCATGTAGTAGCGCGAGCTGACGGTGCGCGCCGCGCCGGTGATATCGATTAGGGTGACGATCGACGCCAGCGAGGTGGTGTGCAGCATCATGATCACTTCATTGCTGTACTGCGGCAGTGCCCGGCGCAAGGCCGACGGCAGCAGGATGCTGCGGTACAGGGTGAAGCGTGACATGCCCATGGCTCTAGCTGCTTCGATCTCGCCATGGGGTGTGGCCTTAAGGCTGCCGGCGAGAATTTCCGCGCTATAGGCGCTGGTGTTGATGGCAAACGCCAGACAGGCGCAGAAGGTGGCGCTGGAGAAATACGGCCACAGCATGCTCTCCCGTACCGCCTCGAACTGCGCCAGGCCGTAATAAATGAGGAACAGCTGCACCAGCATCGGCGTGCCGCGGATTACATAGGTGTAGAGCCAGGCCGGGCCGTTAAGCCAGGGCGCGCGCGACACGCGCAGCAGCGCCAATGGGATGGCCAGCGCCAGCCCCAGCGCGAGGGCGATAAACAGCAGTTTGAAGGTCACCAGTACGCCGCTGCCGTAGAGCGGCAGGCTGTCGGCAATCAGTTGGAAATCGAGCACGGTAGAAGGTCTCGCTTAGAGTTCGGCCAGGCGGGCGCCCACGGAGTAGCGTTTTTCCAGCAGGCGCAGGGCCAGCAGGGACACTGTGGTGAGCAACAGGTACAGCGCGGCAACCGCGAGGAAAAAGGTGAAGGGTTCGCGGGTGGCGTCGGCGGCGTTCTTGGCCTTGAACATCATGTCCTGCAGGCCCACCACGGAAATCAGCGCGGTGGCCTTGGTCAGCACCAACCAGTTGTTGGTAAAGCCGGGGATGGCGAAGCGGATCATCTGCGGCACCAGAATCCGCCAGAACACCTGCATGCCACTCATACCGTAGGCCGCACCGGCTTCGCCCTGGCCTTTGGCAATGGCCATAAAGGCGCCGCGAAAGGTCTCCGACAGGTAAGCGCCGAAGATAAAGCCCATGGTGAAAACCCCGGCGATAAAGGGATTGATGTCGATGTACTGATCATGACCGAGCAGCGGAGCCACGCGGTTTACCAGGTCCTGGCCGCCGTAGAAGATCAGCAGGATCAGTACCAGATCAGGGATGCCACGAATAACCGTGGCGTAGCCTTCGCCGAGCAGTGCCAGCCATTTCAACGGGGACAGGCGAAACGCTGCGCCAAGCAGGCCCAGGGCAATTGCCAGGGTCATGGAAGTCAGGGCCAGACTGAGGGTCAGCCAGGCGCCCTCGAGAATGGTCGAGCCGTAGCCGTGGAGCATGATGGGGTTCCTCACGCAGAGGCCGAATGGCCTGCGCTACAACGAGAAAAAGGTGCCTCGCAGTGGAGGCACCCATGAGGCATTAGCGGTACTTACTTGCCGTAGATATCGAACTCGAAGTACTTGGCCTGCACATCCTGGTACGTGCCGTTGGCGCGGATCGCATCAATGGCGGCGCTGATGCGCGCAGCGTTTTCGCTGTCGCCTTTGCGTACGGCGATTCCGGCACCGTTACCGAAGTATTTCGGGTCGTTGAAGTCCGGACCGACCAGGGCGAAACCCTTGCCGGCTGGGGTTTTGATAAAGCCTTCATCGATGTTGATGATGTCCGCCAGGGTGGCGTCCAGGCGGCCGGAAGCCAGGTCAAGGAAGGCTTCGTTCTGCGAGGCGTAACGCACCACGATAATGCCGGCGGCTTCGAACTGGTCGGAGGCAAAGCGATCGTAGGTGGAGGCGCGCTGTACGCCGACTTTCTTGCCTTTGAGGTCGACCAGTGGGTCCTTGATTTCGCTACCGGCCTTCATCGCCAGCTTGCCGGGGGTGTGGTAGTACTTTTTGCTGAAATCCACCGATTTCAGGCGGTCTTCGGTGATCGACATGGACGACAGCACCGCGTCGACCTTGCGTACTTTCAGCGACGGAATCAGACCGTCGAATTCCTGCTCGACCCACTCACATTTCACCTGCATTTCCGCACACAGGGCGTTGCCGATGTCGTAGTCGAAACCGCTGATCTTGCCGTCCGGGGTTTTGAAGGCGAAGGGCGGGTAGGCCGCTTCGATACCGATGCGCAGGTTGTCCTGGCTGGCGACGCTGAATGTGCTGACGGCGCTGAGCGCCAGAGCGCCGAGAAGTGCGATCTTGTTCATCTTATTGACTCCTTGATGGGGCGGTTTGGGTGTGCGCTGATCGTCATGCCTGGGCCTGTGATCAGCAGGTACTGCCTGCAGCAATGGCCTCGCCAGATGGCGCGGCGTACAACCTGAAGCCTTGTGGGCTTCTGTTCGTTTAGGTCGGGCCAATGGGCCAGGCCTGGGGTTTCAATGTAGATAGCTGTGACATGTTTATTTTCATAAAGCTACTTATTAGAAATATTTGTGTCAAATGCGTTTTGTCGGACAAATGGCTCAAGCCGCTCTAGCGCGGTGCATAGCTGCTGGTGAAGATTTTTTTGGCGTCGTTGCAGCGGCCAGATGGCGGCGCTAAAGGGTTGAACAGGTTTTCCTGTTGGTATATAAAATTTCACGAAACAAGATTGTGAAAATTTAAATTCACTGTCGAAGGCCAGGGCTGGCGCGGTGTTTTACCTGCTGCAGGGAGGCGCTGACGGGACCGGAACACCGGCTCGCACGAATTCTCATAACAAGAGCAATAAGAATGAAAAAGCAGCTGAACAAACGCGTGGCGGCGGCCGCCCTGATCCTTTCCTGTGCAAGCTCTGCAGCCCTGGCTGAAGGTCATCTATTGGCCGTCGGCGGCATGCTGCGCGCGAGCAATGCGCCGGTGTATGCCAAGTTCATCGAACTGGCCGGTGGGCAGAAAGAAGCGCGCATCGTGATCATGCCAACCGCCAGCGGCAGCCAGGGTTCGAGCAAGCGCTTTATGAGCGAGTTGGTGGCGTTGGGTATCCCGGCCGAGCGCATCAGCATCGTCGGCATCGACAAGAGCAACTACCAGACAACCATGAACGATGCTGCCGTGGTCAAGCCACTGAGTGAGGCCAGCGCAGTGTGGTTTGTCGGTGGCGATCAGGCGCGCATCGCCCGCGCGCTGTTCAATGCCGATGGCAGCCCGTCGCTGCTGATGCAGGCAGTGCGCAAGGTGTATGACAAGGGCGGCGTGGTCGCCGGTACCAGCGCCGGTGCCAGCATTCTTGGCGCGCAGATGCCCACCGCCTATGGCGTGGTCATGGACACCCTGGACTTCGGCGTGGCCAGCAAGGCCGATCAGCGCGGCGCTGCGGTGCTGAAAGGCTCGGGCCTGTTCAGCGGCGGCATCATCGACCAACACCTCGACCAGATCGAGGAAACCAGCACCGGCCGCGCTGCGCGCATGGCTGCTTACCTTGCCGATCAAAAGTCCACACGCGGCTTCGGCCTGGATACCAACACCGCCATGTGGGTAAACCCCGAGGGCCAGGTGCAGGTGCTGGGTGAGGGCTACCTGACCGTAATGGACGCCAGCCAGGCCGAAAAGACATTCGGTGTATACGGCACCCAGTTGAGCAACGTGCGCCTGGCCATGCTCGGCAATGGCGACCGCTATGACCTGGCCAGCGGCAAGGTGCAGCCCGCCGAAGGCAAAGCCGCCATCGAGGCCGGTAACGAATACCTGGTGGGCAACCAGCTGATCACCGATCTGTCGGCCGTTTCGGCGATTGGCCGCGCGGTGCTCTATGGCCTGGCGGATAACACCGCGAGCCGTCAAATCGGCCTGATGACCCGCTACAACCCGCTCAACGGCTACCACTACGGTTACCGGTTCGAGTTCAGTAAAACCGCTGACTTCAGTGCCCACAGCCAGTTCTACGATTCGCTGACCAACTACAGCGTCAACGGTGTGCGCCTGGATATTCGCCCGGTCAACGCCAGCCTTGGCGATCCGGCGAGCAGCGCCCCTAAAGATGCCGGCAACGGCGCGGCGGGCGATGCGATTCGCGCCGTGAGCTTCCGTGGCCTGATGACCCTCAACGGGCAGAACGCCTTCGAGCCGCAACGGCCGATCAGCCGCCTGGAGCTGGCCAACGCCCTGCAGATGACCCTGGCCGCCGAGCCCAAGCTGGATGCGCTGCCCAAGCTCACGGACATCGGCGCAGATGACCCGATGCGTGATCAGCTCAACGCGGTGCTTTCCAATGGCTGGATGACCAGCGCGGATGCCTTCGCCGGCAATCAGCCGGTTACCCGCAAGGAATGGGCGCTGGCCTGCAAGGCACTGGTCGAGCGCTATCAAGGCATAAGCCTGGCGAAAACCGCCGCGCTGACGGATCTCGCTGGCGTCGATAAAACCTTTGCCGACGCTGCCAGCCTGACGGTGGGCGAGGGTTGGTTGCAGGCCGAGAAGGGCCGCTTCAACCCGGATGCTCCGGTGAGCCGAGCCGAAGTGGCGCAGACCCTGGCCAAGGTTAGCGGCGTGCTCAAGCTCTGAGTTAAAGCGCCAAGCGCCGCGCGTAGCCGCGGCGCCCCAATCACCGACAAGACCATGAGTCCCTGTATGCAACTGAGCAGGCTGGAATCCTTCGCCCTGGAAAAACTCCTGCAGCCGCTGCAGCGCGCCGAGCTGGCTGCCGTGCAGCCGTCGCTGCAGGTGTTGCAGCGGGTGCAAACCAGCGCCGGTTTCTACTCGATTATCCAGCTGCCGAAAGGCATTGCGGCGTTGCCGCAGAACCACGAACTGGAGTGGCCATTCAAGCTCAAGCGCCTGAAGGCCAAGGGTTATTTCGTTTGCTGGGCGGAGTCGTCAGCGACCCTGTGCCTGGAGGCGGTGATCAGCAAGGGCGTGTGTCCGCCCGAGCTGTCGCTGGAGCAGTTTGCCTAGCGGCAGTGCTGGAAGGAATGCGTCGCTGCCCAGCGACGGATTTTCGAGATGTTCAATAAAAAAACCAATGGAGTAAGCCATGAACGTTGTAAAACTGAGCCTGATCGCCCTGGCAGTTGCCGCGGCCAGCTCGCAACTGGCAGTCGCCGGTGACCAGCAAGAGTCCAAGGGCTTTATCGAAGACAGCAGCCTGAAGCTGCTCAATCGTAATTTCTACATGCAGCGCAACTTCCTCAACAGCCAGCGCAACACCCGTGATGAGTGGGCGCATGGCATGCAGCTGCACTACTCGTCCGGTTTCACCCAGGGCACTGTCGGCGTGGGTGCCGATGCATATGCCTATGGTGGTATCAAGCTGGACGGCGGCCGTGGTAGCCGTGGCAATGGCATCATGCCGGTCGACAGTGATGGCCGTATCGAGGACAACACCGGGCATATCGGCGGTGCGGTCAAGGCGCGTATCTCCTCTACCGAGCTGAAGTACGGTGAGCAGCGGCCGACTGCCCCAGTGTTCGCCACTGGCGATTCGCGTCTGTTGCCTGAGACTGCCACCGGCTTTCAGCTGTCGAGCAGCGAGATCGACAACCTGTCCCTTGAGGCAGGTCATTTCACCGCGATCAATCGCCGTAACTCGAGCAATTCCGATGGCGAGCTGACCAGCGAATACGCCGAAGTGGAAGCGCGTAGCGTCGATTTCGTCGGCGGTACCTACAACTTCACCGACAACCTCAGTGTGGCGCTCTACGGCAGCGAAGCCGAAGACATCTGGCGTCAGTACTTCGCCAACGTCTACTACACCATCCCACTGGCTGACGATCAGTCGCTGAACTTCGATCTGGTGGCTTACAAGACCGATGAGCAGGGCAAGGCGCTGGCTGGTGATCTGGATACCCTGACCTACTCGCTGAAAGCCGCCTACAGCTTCGGCGCGCACAAGCTCAGCCTGGCGTACCAGAAGGTCAATGGCGATGAGTTCTTCGACTACATCGGTGGCGACTCGATCTGGCTGGCCAACTCCGTGCAGTACTCCGACTTCAACGCCCCCAATGAGCGTTCCGTGCAGGTGCGTTACGACCTGAACATGGCGAGCTTCGGCGTACCGGGCCTGAGCTTTATGGCGCGCTATATCAAGGGTGACCAGATCGATGGCACCAAGGCCGATCCGAATGGTGCCTTCGCCGGTTGGGCGGGTGATGACGAGAAACATTGGGAGCGTGATTTGGAGGCCAAGTACGTGGTGCAGTCCGGTGCCGCCAAGGACCTGTCCCTGCGTCTGCGCCAGGCCTCGCATCGCTCCACTGCGTTCGACAACGACCTCGACGAAGTGCGTCTGATCATCGAGTACCCGCTGAGCATTCTGTAAGGCAGTCGCCGGCCGCTCATGCTGGTGAAGCGGCCGGTTGGTTATTCAAGGTCAGCTCCCATTGCTCCTTTGGCCTTAAGGCGCCCTGTGCGGCGCCTCTTTTCTCGGCTTTGGAGCCTGGCCTCTGACCCCAGGCTGTCTCTCTGGCAGCGCTTGCAAGGGGCACTGAAATGTTACGAGCAACCCTCTTTATGCTGGGCGTGATGCTGCTAGGCGGCGTTCAGGCACAGCCCCTGCGTATCGCCATGGAAGGGCAGTTTCCGCCCTTCGAGGAAGTCGATGCGGCGGGCCAATTACGCGGCTTCAACGTCGATATCGGTATGGCGCTGTGCGAGGCCATGGCGGCAGATTGTCAGCTGGTCAGATTTGCCTGGGATGATTTGATTCCGGCACTCAATGAACAGCGTGCGGACCTGATTCTGGCGTCCATGTCGATTACTGCACAACGCGCCGAGCTGGTCGACTTCACCGCCAAATATGCGCAAACCCCGGCCTTTTTTTTCGCCCGCAAGGGCCTGGTCAACCAGGTGATCATCACCCCCAGGCGCATTTCCGGTAAACGCCTGGGTGTGCAGCGCGACACCACCTATGACCGCTTCCTCACTGACAAATACCAGCAGCACACCGAGCTGCTGCGCTTTGACTCAGCCGAGGGCATGTACCAGGCGCTAGGCGCAGGGCACGTCGATCTGGTGCTGGATGACGCGGTGTCTGGCTATTTCGGCTTTCTCGACACGGCCCTGGGCCAGGGGTTCGAGCAGGTTGGCAACCAGGTGGTGGCCCCCAAGCACTTTGGCAAAGGCCAGGGCATCGCCGTGCGCAAGGGCGATCAGGTGCTGCGTGAGCGGCTGGACCGAGCGCTCAGCGTGATTCTCAGCAACGGCGTCTACAAGCGCATCGAGAAGCAGTACTTCAAACAATTCACGGTGTATTAGCCGAAGGAGTCAGCCACCCAGAGAGCCATGCGGCGTTATCTGCAGCAGTTCCCGTTTTACAACTCTCACAACAAGCGTGCGCCGAGCGCACATCGGAGAACTCATACCCATGATCAGATCATTTTTGCGTTGCAGTGCTTTACTGCTCGCCCTACTACCCATCACCGGTTACAGCGCCGGCCCGCTGATATTGATTGGCGGCGGCCTCAAGGATGACAACACGGCGATCTATCAGCGCCTGATCCAGCTGGCTGGTGGCAGCGGCCAGGCGCGAATCGGCGTTATTACCGCTGCTTCGATCCCGGAAAGTGCCGACCCGGCAGCGGGTACGGCCAATGCCGCCAACTCCAAAGCCAATGGTGCGTTCTATGCCCAGTTGCTGAAGACCTACGGCGCTGTCGATGCGCAGTGGATTCCCATTGATCTGGACAAAATAAGCAATAACAGTAACCCGCAGGTGGTCGCGCAGATCAACAGCATGACCGGGTTCTTTTTTGGTGGCGGCGACCAGTCGCGCCTGACCCAGACCCTGCAAACCGCGACCCGTGCCGACAGCCCAGCCTTGGCGGCGATTCGTGCGCGGCATAACGCTGGCGCGGTATTGGCGGGTACCAGCGCCGGCACTGCGATCATGGTGCAGGGGCCGATGGTCACCGGCGGCGAAAGTTATAACGGCCTGCGTTATGGCGTGTACACCTCGCCGGGTGGCGATGACCTGTCCTACGACATGCAGGGCGGTTTTGGCTTCTTCAATTACGGTTTGCTCGATACCCACTTCAGCGAGCGCGGCCGTCAGGGCCGCATCGTGCGCCTGGCAGATCACACCCAGGTGCCGTTTGCCTTCGGCGTCGATGAAAACACCGCGTTGCTGGTGCAGAACAACGCAACCCTGGGGCAGGTGGAAATGGAGGTTGTTGGTGAAAACGGCGTATTTATTTTCGATCTGCGCAACAAGGAGCGCGGCACCGGCAGCAGCTACGCCTTGTATGACGTGCTGGGTAGCTACCTGACGGCGGGTGATCGCTATCGCCCGGTAACCGGCCAGTTCGTCATCGCCAGCGGCAAGACCAGCTTGCGCGGCCGCGAGCGCTACAGCTCGGCGATGACCGCCTCCACCGATATTTTCAGCAGCCCGAACAACAGCACCAGCGCTGGCCGGCGCAAACCGCGCGAGTTCGTCAAAGTCAGCGCCGATCTGTTCGACAGCCGCGTGACCACGACTCTGGGGCGTACTTATGAAACCAACCCGCGCTTTCGCGTCGATCTGTTCAAAAGCAGCCAGTTCGATAGCCACGGTTACCAGGGCACCGTTGGCGGCAAGAACATGCTTTCCTACCTGCGTTTGCTGATGGATTTCCGTCCTAACTAAGCGAACTGCGGCCCGCCGGCTTTTGCTGGCGGCGGCCACTGAGCGAAGCCACTTTCTGTTAGGAAGTGGCTTTGCTATTTCAGTTCTGTGGGCAAGGTTTCCTGCACGATGCGCGCATCTGCCCTACATTTCGCCTCAGTAACTGGCTGATTGTTCGGCTGTTGGCCCTCACGCAGAATGCGCCGCGCGTTTGGGGCTGGTCAGCCGGCTACCAGGCGTTGCACGATAACTATGCCAAGCCAGGGAGCGGTGTCTGCCAGTTGTACCGGGGTATGCCCCGTCTGAGGAGTCTGTAAATGTCTGCGCGGGTTGTATTGGTCGATGATCACGAACTGGTCCGTGCGGGCATTCGCTCGCTGCTGATCGAGGCAGGCTATCAGGTGGTGGCCGAGGGCAGTGATGGTGACCAGGTCGAGGCCCTAGTCGAAAGCCATCAGCCCGATGTGCTGCTGCTCGACCTGACCATGCGCCGCTGTTCGGGGCTGGAAGCGCTGACCATGGTGCGTTCACGCTGGCCGCAGCTGCCGGTGATTCTGCTGTCCATGCACGACACCCGCGACTATGTACTCAAGGCCATGCAGATGGGCGCAAGCGGCTATCTACTCAAGGATGCCGCAGTGATCGAACTGCAACTGGCCCTGCAATCGGTACTGGGCGGCCACCGTTACCTCAGCCCGCGAGTGGCCGGGCAGGTGATTGATGCGGCCTCCGGGCGCGGCGGTGAAGACCCGCTGGAGCTGCTTACCAGTCGCCAGCAGGAAGTGCTGTACTGGCTGGCCAAGGGCAAGAGCAACAAGGAAGTGGCGTTTATCCTCAACCTCAGCGTGAAAACTGTGGATACCCATCGTGCGCAGATCATGGAGCGCCTGGCCATTCGCGACCTCGCCGGCCTGGTGATGTATGCCCTGCGCCGCGGGATTATCAAGCTGGACGACTAAAACCGCGTTTTCTACCTAGGTAGATTTACCTGCGCCCACCGGTAAATCACTGATAAGCCTTTTGGCGTCAATTTTATAAGCTCACCGCAGCAGATGGCAGTAAGCCATCAGGTGGCTTGTCGCCGTTAAGTGCGTGGTCGGTTCGCTGATGCTCTGAGCCTGACCTATAGTTTTTCCAGCGCGGCGCTGTGGCGTCGTGCTGTAACACGGGTAGCGCTAACCTCCCTCGTCAGTACCGAGAATCCCCATGATCAAGCATCCACGACTGTTTGCTTACGTTTCGCGTCCCTGGCTGATGGCTGGTGTGTTGCTGTTACCGGCAGCCTGTCTGGTGCTGGCTGACGTCTGGTGGCACGGCCTGTTGGCCGCCGCGGTGCTGCTGCTGTGGTTGTGGTTGCTGGTCGCCAGCCCGGCGCTGGAGCAAGCGGCGCTTGAACCGCAGGTGTCGGCGCTGGCCCTCGATGAGGTGCAAAGCAACCTGACGGCGCTGCGCGAACTGCTCGATGCAGTGTTGCCGTTGTGGATGCGCCATATCGAACTGGTCAACGGCCAGACGTCCAGTGCCACTGGCGGCCTGACCGAGAAATTTATCAGCATGAGCCAGCAGATCAGCCAGGCCCTGGACCTCGGCGCCGGTGAAGACGGTGGTGGGGTGTTCGAGGTGCTGCGCAGCGCCCAGGTCGAATTACCGCAGGCGGTAAAGATGCTCGACGACACCCAGGGCGAGCGCGAGCGCTTTCTGGTGGAGATTCGCGAACTCAGCCGTTTTGTCACCGAGCTGCACGGCATGGCCGAGGATGTCGCCAAGATTGCCTCGCAGACCAACCTGCTGGCGCTCAACGCCGCCATCGAAGCGGCGCGGGCCGGCGAGGCTGGGCGCGGTTTCTCGGTAGTGGCCGATGAGGTGCGCAAGCTGTCGTCGATGTCCGGCGAGACTGGCACCAAAATCACCGAGAAGGTGCAGATCATGGGTCGCTCCATGGAATCCATGGTGGCGCGGGCCGAGCAGATGGACACCAACAGCCATGACGGCATCGAGGCCGCCGAACGTATTGTCGGCAAGGTGCTCGGCGAGCTGGGCGATGGTGTGGCGCAGCTGGAGCAGCGCCTGCAGATGCTCCAGGGCAACAGTCGCGAGGTCGAGCAGACGGTCAACGCGGTACTGGTTGACCTGCAGTTCCAGGACCGCGTCAGCCAGATCATTTCGCATATCAGCGAGGACATGCAGCGCCTGCGCGACAGCCTCGCCGAGCCGGTGGTGCCGGCCAGTCGTGACTGGCTGCGCCGTCTGGAGTCGAGCTACACCACCCTGGAGCAGCAGCGCGTGCACAGCGGCCAGCGTGCTTCCAGCGTCGAGCAATCCTCGGTCACCTTCTTCTAACGCAACTTCAGAACCACGGGACGCACAGTAATGGGAAAGACGGTCTTGGTAGTGGATGACTCGACCAGTTTTCGGCAAGTCGTCGGCATCGCGCTCAAGGGCGCTGGCTACGACGTGCTGGAGGCCTGTGATGGCAAGGACGCACTGAGCAAGCTGGATGGTCGCAAGATCAACCTGATTGTCTCGGACGTGAACATGCCGAACATGGACGGCATCACCTTCGTCAAATCGGCCAAGCAGTTGCCGGCCTACAAGTTCACCCCGGTGATCATGCTCACCACCGAAGCCGGTGAGGCGAAGAAGGCCGAAGGCAAGGCCGCCGGCGTGCGCGCCTGGGTGGTCAAGCCCTTTCAGCCGCCGGTGCTGCTCGATGCAGTGTCGAAACTGATACTGCCCTGAGGACGTACCCGTGACCGTAATAAACAGTCGTGAAGAAACTGGACGGTACATCTTCGAAGTAGCAGGCGAATTCAATATCTACAGCGCCGTCCAGCTCAAGGATGAACTGCTCAGCCTGCTAGGCAGCCATAAGCAGCTGGAGATTGACCTGGGCGCGGTCGAGGATTTCGACAGCACCGGAGTGCAGATCCTCCTGCTGCTCAAGCGCGAAGCCCAGCGCCAGGGCCGCAGCCTGGCTTTTATCCAGCACTCGCCGGCGGTGCGTGAGGTGCTGGATCTGCTCAACCTGGTGGCCGAACTTGGCGACCCCATGGTGATCCCGCTGGATGCTCGCGGAGGTCGCCCATGAACCTTGATCAAGCCCGTGGTGCATTGGTCCAGGAAGCCCGCGAACTGCTGGTGGACATGGAAGATGCGCTGCTGGAAATCGAAAGCGACGGCTACAACGCCGAGCGGGTCAATGCCATCTTCCGCGCTGCGCACACCATCAAGGGCTCGGCCGGGCTGTTTGGTCTGGAGTCGCTGATCAACTTCACCCATGTGGTGGAAAGCCTGCTTGATCAGGTGCGCAACGGCGAAAAAACTCTGGATGGCAGCATGCTCTCGCTGCTGCTGACCTGCGGCGATTACATCGGCAGCCTGATTACCGCCGTCGAAGACCGCAGCGAAGCCATCGACCCCAACCCCGAGCTGCGTGCGCACCTGATCAGCCAGCTCAATGAATACCTGGAGCAAGGTGCCGCGCCCGTCGCCGCGTCACCGCTCCCCGAGCAGACGCAACTGTCCCAGGTGCCGAGCGGCAAGGTCGATGTGTTGACCGGCGAAGAAGTCGGCAGTGACCTCTGGCATATCTCGCTGCGGCCCAATAGCGATGTGTTGCGCAACGGCATGGACCCGCTGTCGTTTCTGCGTTATCTGAGCAAGCTGGGGCGTATCGTTTACCTGCATACCCTGACCGATACCCTGCCGCTGGCTGAAACCTTCGACGCCGAGAGCAATTACCTGGGTTTCGAGATCGAATTCGAATCCCAGGCCAGCAAGCAGGAAGTCGAGGATGCCTTCGAGTTTATTCGCGAGGACAGCCAGCTGCTGATCCTGCCGCCGCACAGCAAGATCGAGGCGTACCTCAACCTGATCGTCAGCCTGCCCGAGTCGTCACGCAAACTCGGCGAAATCCTGCTCAAGAGCGGCGCACTGACCGCCCACGAACTGCAGCGCGTACTCGCCCTGCAATCCGCCGCGCCGCAGCCGGCACCGCCGCTGGGCACCTTGTTGGTGGAAGAACAGCTGGTGGCGCCGCCGCTGGTATCGGCTGCGCTGAACAAGCAGAAGCAATCCGACGACAAGCGCGTGCACGAGCAGGTGTTTATCAAGGTCGAGGTCGGCAAGCTGGATGAGCTGATCAACCTGGTGGGCGAGCTGGTCATTGCTGGCGCGGCGGCCAGCCTGTCGCTGCGCCAGGGCAGCCCGGCGGCCATGGGTGAGGCCAATGAAGCGGTGGCTACCCTGGTCGAGCATATTCGCGATGCCTCGCTGTCGCTGCGCATGGTCGCCATCGGCGAAGTGTTCCAGCGTTTTCCACGGGTAGTACGCGATATCAGCAAGGAGCTGGATAAGGACATCGAGCTGCTGATCACCGGCGCGGACACCGAACTGGACAAGTCGATGGTGGAAAAGCTTGCCGATCCACTGATGCATATCGTGCGCAATGCCATGGACCACGGTATCGAGCGCTCGGCCGATCGCCTGGCTGCTGGCAAGACCCAACGCGGCGCATTACGCCTGAATGCCTATCACGAGTCCGGCAGCATCGTTATTGAAGTGACCGACGACGGCCGTGGCCTGGATCGTCCACGCATCCTCGCCAAGGCGTTGGAAAAAGGCCTGGTGCAGCCCGACCAAGTGCTTAGCGACAGTGAAGTGTTCCGCCTGATTTTCGAGGCCGGTTTCTCCACCGCCGAGACGGTAACCAACCTGTCCGGGCGTGGCGTGGGCATGGATGTGGTGCGCAGCAATATCGAAAAACTGCGCGGCGAGGTCGAGGTGCTCAGCGTATTCGGCCAAGGCACCACGGTGCGCATCCGCTTGCCGCTGACCCTGGCAATCATCGACGGCTTCCAGGTGCGGGTTGCCGATGAAGCCTTCGTGCTGCCGCTGGATCAGGTGGTCGAGTGTGTCGATCTTGGCCCTCAGGTCGAGCTGCATGACCTGCTCAACCTGCGCGGCGAACCTTTGCCTTATGTGCGCCTGCGCAGCTTGTTCGGCCTGCCGCCGAGCGCTGGCGCGCGCGAGAGCCTGGTGGTGCTGCAGTTCGGTAGTAACCGCGCGGGTGTGGTTGTCGATCAGCTGGTCGGTGAACTGCAGGCGGTGATCAAACCCCTGGGACAGATTTTTGCGCAAAACAAGGTGCTCAGTGGCTCCACCATTCTCGGTGACGGGAGTGTGGCGCTGATTCTTGATGTCGCCCATTTGATTCAGCGTGCCAGTGCAGCCGCTGAAAACTCAGTCAGTGCCAACCTCCGACGCGCAGATGGCTCTGCCGCCGTGGCACGGACTCAATAAAAAGCCGGGAGAAGAAAATGTTCGACAAAATGACGGTGGCGACCCGCCTGCTCCTGCTCGCAGGGGTGCTTATCCTGTTTCTGCTGCTGATCGGTGTGCTGGGAATTTTCGGTATGCGCGAATCCAACGCCGGCATGGAAACGGTTTACAACGACCGGGTTGTACCCCTGCGTGATCTGAAAGTGATTTCTGACAACTACGCGGTGAGCATCGTCGATACCACGCACAAGGTACGCATCGGCGCCCTTAGCTGGCAGGAGGCGCTGCGCAGCGTGAACAAGGCTGAGGAGGCCATTCAGCAGAGCTGGAACAACTTCACCTCGACCCGATTGGTGGGTGAGGAGCAGGTATTGGTCGATGAGCTCAAGCCACTGTTGAAGGAGGCCGACGAAGCCAACGCCAAGCTGCTGCGCATTCTCGAAGGGCGCGACCAACTGGCCCTGGAGCAATTTATCAGCAGCGACCTGTACCAGAAGATCGACCCGGTGTCCGACCGCTTCGGCAAGCTGGTCGATGTGCAGTTGCAGGTGGCCAAGAGCGAATACGACCTGGCCCATGATCGCTATGGCCTGGTGTTTACCGTTGCCGTCAGTTGCATGGTTTTGAGCCTGCTGCTGGCTGTGCTGCTGGGCGTAATGATTACCCGCAGCCTGCTGCGCCAGCTCGGCGGCGAGCCGTATGCGGCGATGGAGTCGCTGCAGCGCGTGGCGGCCGGTGACCTGACGGTGGATATCCGCCTCAAGGACGGCGACCAGAGCAGCATGCTCTATAGCCTGCAGCAAATGGTGCTCAAGCTGCGTTCGATCATGGGAGATGTACGCATGACGGCCGACTCGCTGGCCTCGGCCTCCGAGCAGGTCGCGGCTTCGGCCCAGGCGCTGAGCCAGAACGCCTCCGAACAGGCCGCCAGCGTTGAAGAAACCAGCGCCTCGGTGGAAGAAATTGCCGCCACCGTGGCGCAGAACAGCGAGAACGCCAAGGTCACCGACGGCATGGCCAGCCAGTCGTCCAAGGATGCGGTGGAAGGCGGCGCGGCTGTGCGTGAGATGGTCAACGCCATGCGGCAGATCGCCGGCAAGATCGGCATCATCGACGACATCGCCTACCAGACCAACCTGCTGGCGCTTAACGCCGCGATTGAAGCCGCGCGCGCCGGTGACCATGGCAAAGGCTTTGCCGTGGTGGCGGCTGAGGTGCGCAAACTGGCCGAGCGCAGCCAGGTGGCCGCGCAGGAAATCGGCTCGGTGGCCAGCGACAGCGTGACCCTGGCCGAACGTGCCGGGCAACTGCTGGAGCAGATGGTGCCGTCGATCCGCAAGACGGCCGATCTGGTGCAGGAAATTTCCGCCGCCTCGCGTGAGCAGAACACCGGCTTGGAGCAGATCAACCTGGCGGTTGGCCAGTTGGCGCAGATCACTCAGGTGAATGCTTCGGCTTCCGAAGAGCTGTCCTCGACCTCCGAGGAAATGAGCGGCCAGGCCGTGCAGCTGCAGGAAATGATTCAGTTCTTCCAGCTGGCCGAAGTCGCCGCGCGGCAGATGCCCGGCACGCCGACCGGCAGAAACCGGCCGACGGCCATGAGCAAGCCGACGCAGCCGGTACGCCGTCATCTGCACGATGATCAGATCGATGAGTCGGCGTTTACCCGCTTCTAGGAGGCTGCCATGAGTACCTTGCCAGCCCATATCCAGGGCCGCGCGGCGGCCCCGGTGGAAACGCCGCTGACTCAGCAGTTTCTGACCCTGACCCTGGGCCAGGAGCTGTTCGCCCTGCCGATTGAGCATATTCGCGAAATTATCGAGTTCGGCGGCCTGACTGAAATTCCACTGATGCCGAGCTTCCTGCGTGGGGTGATCAACCTGCGCGGCGCGGTGGTGCCGGTGATCGATCTGGCGGTACGTTTCGGTCGTGAGCGCACGCCGATTGCCAAGCGCACCTGCATCGTGATCGTCGAAGTCGAGCAGGGCGACAGCATGCAGCTACTCGGCATCATCGTTGATGCAGTCAACGAAGTGCTGGCCGTGGAAGGCCATCAACTGGAAAGCCGCCCGGCCTTTGGTGCGCGGATTCGCGCAGATTTTATTGCCGGCATCCTCAAGCACCACGAGCAGTTTGTGGTGGTGCTGGATATTCCCCAGGTGCTGTCACTCGATGAGCTCGCCGAGCTGGTGGGCGGCCTTGAACAGAGCGAAGTGTGAGGCGTTATGGCTGATGGCGGGTGGGCAATGAATGCAGGCACACAGGTTGCGCTGAGCGAGCCGGAGTTTCGTCAGCTGCAGGCGCTGTTCTATGAGCGGGTCGGCATTCAGCTGCCACCGGTAAAGAAGCCGCTGATCTGCGGACGCCTGTCCAAACGCCTGACGGCGCTGGGGCTGAGCAGCTATCAGCGCTATTACCAGCATCTGATTTCGGCGCAGGGCACGGCCGAGCTGGAGATCGCGATTGATCTGATCACCACCCACGAAACCTATTTCTTCCGCGAGCCCAAGCACTTCGATTTCCTCCAGCAGAAGATTCTGCCGGCCTGTGCCGGTCAGGCGGATTTCCGCGCCTGGAGTGCAGCCAGCTCCACCGGTGAGGAGGCTTATACCTTGGCGATGCTGCTGCACGAGGCACGTCCGCACCTGGGCTGGAGCGTGCTTGGCACTGACATCAGCCGTCAGGTGGTGCAGAGCGCCGAGCGTGGCCTGTACCTGATGGAGCGCGGTAGCAAGATTCCCGCGCATTACCTCAAACGCTACTGTCTCAAGGGCAAGGATCAGTACAAGGGTTACTTTCTGGTTGAACGCGGGCTGCGTGAGCGGGTCGAGTTTCGTCAGGGCAATCTCAACCTGCCGGCGCCTGAGCTGGGGCTGTTTGAGCTGATCATGCTGCGCAACGTGCTGATCTATTTCGATCAGGACACCAAGCAGCGGGTGCTGCACAACGTGGTGCAACGCCTCAAACCCGGCGGCTGGTTGATGGTCGGCCACTCCGAGGCGCTGCATGACACCGGCTTGCCGATTGAAATGGTTGCCTCGTCGATCTACCGCAAGGTGGCGGTATGAGCCGCAGCTGCTTTCTTAAACCCGGCGAGCTGTATTTCGGCGGTGGTGATGTGCGCGTGGAAACCCTGCTGGGGCCCTGCGTTTCCATCGTGCTGTGGTTCCCCGAGGCTGCCAAGGGCGGTATGTGTCATTTCCAGTTGCCCGGCCTGCGCCGCGTCAGCGAGCACGCGCGGGATCTGGACGGGCGCTACGGGGTGGATGCCTGGGTCTGGCTGAAGCAGCAGATGCGCGTACATGCGCTGCGCCTGGAGCAGGCCCAGGTCAAGCTGTTTGGCGGGGCACGTAGCCTGAGCAAGCCTGGCTCCAACCTGCGTACCGATATCGGCGCGCAGAATATTGCCTTTGTCGAGACGCTGATGGATGAGCTGGGTGTGCAGGTGGCCGGGCGTGACCTGGGCGGTGAGGGTTGCCGTTTTCTGCGCTTCGAGTTGGCCAGCGGTGAAGTCTGGGTGCGCCGTGGCGCGGCGTTGAGTATTGAACCGCTTGAGGCGCTGCAGTAATGGCTATCAAGGTGATGATTGTCGATGACTCGGCAGTGATGCGTGAGGTCATGCAGCAGCTGCTGGCGCCGCACAAGGACATCGAAGTGGTTGGCGCAGCGATGGACCCGCTGCTGGCCCTGCAGAAGATGAAAACCGTGTGGCCGGACGTGATCCTGCTCGATGTGGAAATGCCGCGGATGGATGGCATCACCTTTCTGCGCCAGATCATGGCCACCCGGCCAACCCCGGTGGTGATCTGCTCGACCCTGACCGAGAAGGGCGCGGCCATTACCCTGCAGGCGCTATCGGCCGGCGCGGTGGAGGTGATCACCAAACCGACCATGGGCCTGCGTGATTTTCTCCATGACAGCGCCCAGGAAATGCTCAGCGCCATCCGAACCGCGGCAAAAGCCCGGGTGCGTGGCGCAGCAGTGCCTACACTGGAGAAGGCCAGTGCCGATGCCGTAGTCAGTGCGCCGAATGCCGGGCTGCACAATCAGCGCACCAGTGAGCGGATTGTCGTGTTGGGCACCTCGACCGGCGGCACCCAGGCGCTGGAGCAGGTACTGAGCCAGTTGCCGCGTAGCGCGCCAGCGATTGCCATCGTTCAGCACATGCCGGAGAAGTTCACCCGCAGTTTTGCCGAACGCCTGGATTCGCTGTGTGCCATTGAGGTGCGTGAGGCGCAGAACGGCGACCGGCTACTGCCGGGCCTGGCGCTGATTGCGCCGGGCGGCAAGCATATGTTGGTCAAACGCAGTGGTGGTCAGTATCAGGTTGAGGTCAAGGATGGTCCGCTGGTCAGTCGTCACCGTCCTTCTGTTGATGTGTTGTTCCGCTCGGCCGCTGTGCAGGCCGGGCGCAACGTGCTGGCCGTGATCATGACCGGCATGGGCGACGATGGCGCCCGTGGCCTGAAAGAGCTGCACGAGGCGGGGGCCAGAACCTACGCCCAGGATGAAGCCAGTTGCGTGGTGTTCGGCATGCCGAAAGAAGCAATCAAATTGGGAGGTGTCGATCAGGTGGTCGCGCTGGATGACATCCCGAACGTACTGATGAGCTGGAGGTAGCAGGTGGAAGAGGCAGTCAACAGATTTCCCCAGCATGTGCTGGTGATTGATGACAGCGAACTGCAACGCCAGTTTACCGCTGAGTTGTGCAGCGAAATGGGTATCGAGGACATTCTGCAGGCGGTGGATGGCTTCGACGCGATTGCCCAGATGAAAACCAACCCACAGATTCAGGTGATCGTGCTGGATCTGGAAATGCCTGGCATGGACGGCGTGCAGGTGCTGCACGAGATGGCGCGCCTGGAGCTGAATCACTCGGTGGTGGTGGCCAGTGCGCGTGAGAGCGTGCTGCTCAATGTGGTCGAGAGCATGGGCCGTAGCCTGGGCCTGCACCTGCTTGGCGTGCTGCAGAAACCCATCAGCCATGAGCAACTGGCCGCCAGCCTGAGCCGATTCGCGGTGCAGGCGGTGCAGGCCGAGCAATTTGCCGCACCTCGCGCGCTGTGGCCGCAGCTGACTGAAGCGGATGTGCAGCGCGCGCTGCGTGAGCATGAGTTCGTTGCCTACTTCCAACCCAAGGTCAACCTGGCCAATGGCCGCCTGAAAGGCGTGGAGGCATTGGTGCGTTGGCAGCATCCGGTGCATGGCCTGCTGGCACCGGGGCTGTTCGTCGATATGATCGAGCGCAGCCATTACATCTCGGACATGACCCTGCAGATGCTCGACATGTCCCTGGCGCACTGCCGGCAGTGGCATGACGCCGGTCTACCGCTGAGTTTTTCCTTCAACGTGTCGGCGCGCTCGCTGGCGGATTCCAAGCTGGCCGACGAGATCATTGCGCGGGTGGCGGCCAGTGGTATCGAGCCGCAGTACGTGATTCTGGAAATCACCGAAAGCGCGATCATGACCGACCTCAGCATTACCCTCGGCACCCTGGCGCGTCTACGTCTGAAAGGCTTTGGCTTGTCGGTGGATGACTACGGCACCGGGTTTTCCTGCATGTTGCAGCTGTCACGCGTGCCCTGCACCGAGCTGAAGGTTGACCGCGCCTTCGTCAACGGTGCCAGCGAGAGCCTGCACCTGCGCATCCTGCTGGAAAGCGCCCTGGATATCGCCAGCAAATTGGGTCTGGGCGTGGTCGCCGAAGGGGTGGAAACCCTGCAGGACTGGCAGCTGCTGCGTGATCTGGGCTGTGGTGAAGTGCAGGGCTACTTTGTCGCCAAACCCATGCCGGGTGACGCGCTGCTGGCCTGGTGGCGCAGCAATGAGGCGCGCTTACGCGGCCTGGTGATGGCAACCTCTTAACCCAGGCGGTTAGTTGCCTGCTTGGCTTCTCGGCTGATGTCTAAACGGGCGTGAATCAGCGCTCGTCTTCGGTTGTTTCCAGGCTCTGTAGCACCACCTGTTCCAGTGCATTGCCGGGCTCTGGCTGCGTGCCGGCCAGTTGGCCGAGCAATTGCCACTGTTGATCCAGCTCGCTGTTGATCGCCAGCATGCGCTCAATCATCTTGCACGCAGTGGCGTTCACTGCGCTGTCCTGGGTGTTGAGCAGTTCGAATGACATGGCGGTGATGGCGGCAGTCAAGTGGGTGAGGGTGCGCGTGGACAGGCTGAGCAACTCGGTCAATTGCGCTTCCTTGGCAGTCATGGTCATCTCCTTGTGAATCCCGCCCTGAGCTTAGCGCGACATTGTGTCGCCCGGCTATCCGCTCCATCGCCTGAGTCCTACCGCCGGGCTTGTACATACCCTTTGTTGCGCGTCCGTCGGCCACTGCGCGGATATTGCCCTGTTGTGCTTTGCTCAGATCAGGCGTGAATAAAAGCCGTAGTGCAACCTCGTTGGCGTTTGGGTTGTACCTGTTGTCGGAAGCTGTGCGGTTTTTTAAAACGGGCGTTTTCCTTGTGCGCCAGGCGATTTTCGCTAGAGCCGTGCCAGCACTGGGTTTGCGCCAGAAAACTGCGCGATGTAGGGCTGTCGAGTGCTTTGGGAAACCTTGATTTCGTTTGGTTGCACCTAGTTGCACCTTGCGCCTTCTGAGGTTTAATCTCTCGCCAGATTTTTTGTGACCCGCCACCCATGGCGGCCATCCCTCGGGGCCGTCGCGGGGCGACGTCCAAAACTGCTCCCGGCGATTATTTGCCGTGCTCCAGCCCATACAGGACAAACCAATGGCTACCACCACCCTTGGCGTAAAGCTCGATGATGCAACCCGTGATCGCCTCAAGCAGGCGGCGCAGTCGATTGACCGCACGCCGCATTGGCTGATCAAGCAGGCGATCTTCAACTATCTCGAGCAGATCGAGGGCGGTCTGACCCCGGCCGAGCATTCCGGCCTGGCTGCGGTTGCCGGTGAAGAGTCGGTTGATTCGCTTACCGAGCAGGGCCTGCAGGTGTTCCTCGACTTCGCCGAAAGCATCCTCCCGCAATCGGTACTGCGCGCGGCCATCACCGGCGCGTATCGCCGCCCGGAAACCGAAGCGGTGCCAATGCTGCTTGAGCAGGCCCGTCTGCCCAAGGACATGGCCGAGGCGAGCAACAAGCTGGCCATGGGCATTGCCGAGAAGCTGCGCAACCAGAAGAACGCCGGCGGCCGTCAGGGCCTGGTGCAGGGCTTGCTGCAGGAATTCTCGCTGTCCTCGCAGGAAGGTGTGGCGCTAATGTGCCTGGCCGAAGCGCTGCTGCGCATTCCGGACAAGGCCACCCGTGACGCGCTGATCCGCGACAAGATCAGCAACGGCAACTGGAGTCAGCACCTCGGCAACAGCCCGTCGATGTTCGTCAACGCCGCTTCCTGGGGCCTGCTGATCACCGGCAAACTGGTGGCCACGCACAACGAAGCCGGCCTGGTGACCTCGCTTAACCGCATTATCGGCAAGGGCGGCGAGCCGCTGATCCGCAAGGGCGTGGACATGTCCATGCGCCTGATGGGCGAGCAGTTTGTTACCGGTGAAACCATCGCCGAAGCCCTGGCCAATGCCACCAACATGGAAAGCAAGGGCTTCCGTTATTCCTACGACATGCTCGGTGAAGCCGCGCTGACCGACGAGGACGCCAAGCGCTACCTGGCGTCCTATGAGCAGGCCATCCATGCCATCGGCAAGGCCTCTCACGGCCGTGGCATCTACGAAGGCCCGGGCATTTCAATCAAGCTCTCCGCCCTGCACCCACGTTACAGCCGCGCCCAGTACGACCGCGTGATGGACGAGCTGTACCCGATCCTGCTGGGCTTGACCAAGCTGGCCAAGCACTACGACATCGGTCTGAACATCGACGCCGAAGAAGCCGACCGCCTGGAAATCTCCCTCGATCTGCTTGAGCGCCTGTGCTTCGACCCGGCCCTGACTGGCTGGAACGGTATCGGCTTTGTCATCCAGGCCTACCAGAAGCGCTGCCCGTATGTGATCGATTACGTCATCGACCTGGCCAAGCGCAGTCGTCACCGCCTGATGATCCGCCTGGTAAAAGGCGCGTACTGGGACAGCGAGATCAAGCGCGCCCAGGTCGAGGGCCTGGAAGGTTACCCGGTGTACACCCGCAAGCCGTACACCGACATTTCCTACATCGCCTGCGCGCGCAAGCTGCTGGCCGTGCCGGAAGCCATCTACCCGCAGTTCGCCACCCACAACGCCCACTCGCTGTCGGCCATTTACCAGCTGGCCGGGCAGAACTACTACCCCGGTCAGTACGAGTTCCAGTGCCTGCACGGCATGGGTGAGCCGCTGTACGAGCAGGTAGTGGGCAAGGTTGCCGATGGCAAGCTGAACCGTCCATGCCGCATCTACGCCCCGGTGGGCAGCCATGAAACCCTGTTGGCTTATCTGGTGCGTCGTCTGCTGGAAAACGGCGCGAACACCTCGTTCGTCAACCGCATCGCCGACACCAGCATCTCGATCAAGGAACTGGTGCTCGACCCGGTGCTGCAGGTCGAGCAAATGGCCACGCAGGAAGGCGGCCTTGGCCTGCCACACCCACGCATTGCCCTGCCGCGCGCGCTGTATGGTGACGCCCGCTTGAACTCCGAAGGCATCGACCTGGCCAACGAACACCGCCTCGGTTCGCTGTCCTCGGCGCTGCTGAGCAGCACCAACAATGCCTACAAAGCCATGCCGCTGCTCGGTTGTGAAGCGCCTGAGTTGAGCGAAGCGCAGCCTGTACGCAACCCGGCGGACCACCGCGACATCGTCGGCCATGTGCATGAGGCCAGCGAACAGGATGTGCGCAACGCCGTGCTGTGCGCCGTGTCCAGCGGGCAGATCTGGCAGTCGACTCTGCCGGCCGAGCGCGCCGCCGTGCTGGATCGCGCCGCCGACCAGATGGAAGCGGAAATGCAGCAGCTGATGGGCCTGCTGGTGCGTGAATCCGGCAAGACCTTCGCCAACGCCATTGCCGAAGTGCGTGAGGCTGTGGACTTCCTGCGCTACTACGCGGCGCAGGCACGCAATCACTTCAGCAATGACAGCCACCGCCCGCTGGGCCCGGTGGTGTGCATCAGCCCGTGGAACTTCCCGCTGGCAATCTTCAGCGGTCAGGTCGCCGCCGCTCTGGCTGCCGGTAACACCGTGCTGGCCAAGCCGGCCGAGCAAACGCCGCTGATCGCCGCGCAAGCCGTGCGCATTCTGCTTGATGCCGGTGTGCCGAGCGGCGCCGTGCAACTGCTGCCGGGCCGTGGCGAAACTGTCGGTGCTGGCCTGATCGGCAACGAGCGGGTGCGTGGCGTGATGTTTACCGGCTCCACCGAAGTGGCCGGGATCATCCAGCGCAACCTCGCCGGTCGCCTGGACGCCCAGGGCCGCACCATTCCGCTGATCGCCGAAACCGGCGGCCTCAACAGCATGATCGTCGACTCCTCGGCGCTCACCGAGCAGGTGGTGGTCGATGTCGTGGCCTCGGCCTTCGACAGCGCCGGCCAGCGCTGCTCGGCACTGCGCGTGCTGTGTGTGCAGGAAGACGTGGCGGATCGGGTGATCAACATGCTCAAGGGCGCCATGGCCGAATACAGCCTGGGCAACCCGGAGCGCCTGAGCACTGATATTGGCCCGGTGATCGACAGTGAGGCCAAGGACAATATCGACCAGCACATCGAGAAGATGCGCGAGAAAGGTCGCAAGGTGTTCCAGAGCGCCCGCGCCGTGGGTGACGACATCAAACGCGGCACCTTTGTGCTGCCGACGCTGATCGAGCTGGACAGCTTCGATGAGATGCAGCGCGAGATCTTCGGCCCGGTGCTGCACGTGGTGCGCTACCAGCGTGCTGATCTGGGCAAGTTGTTGCAGCAGATCAACGACAGCGGCTACGGCCTGACGCTCGGCGTGCACACGCGCATCGACGAAACCATCGCCCAGGTGGTCAACACCGCCAAGGCCGGCAACCTGTATGTAAACCGCAACATGGTTGGCGCTGTGGTCGGCGTGCAGCCTTTTGGCGGCGAAGGCCTGTCCGGCACTGGCCCGAAAGCCGGTGGCCCGCTGTATATGTACCGCCTGCTGGCGACCCGTCCGCAGGACGCGGTGGCCAAGCAGCTGCAGCAGGAAAATGGCGAAATCCAGCGTCCGGCGGAACAGGCAAAAGTGATTCAGGCGCTACAGGATTGGGCGGCCAAGCATGAGCCGAGCCTGAGTGCCCTGAGCGCGCAGTATGTCGAGCTGGCGCAGAGCGGCACCGTGCAGATGCTCAACGGCCCAACCGGTGAGCGCAACAGCTACAGCCTGCTGCCGCGTGAGCATGTGCTGTGCCTGGCGGATGAACGCAGTGATCTGCTGGTGCAGCTGGCAGCGGCCCTGGCCGTGGGTTGCCAGGTGCTGTGGCAGGAAGGCGAGCTGACCCGTGAGCTGTTTGCCGCACTGCCCAAGGCCGTGCAGCAACGCATCACAGTGCTCAGCCAGTGGCGCGAAAGTGACAGCACGTTCGACGCCATCCTGCATCACGGTGACTCCGATCAGCTGCGCGAAGTCTGCCAACTGGCGGCTCAGCGTCCTGGCGCGATTATCGGTGTGCATGGTCTGCACAAAGGCGAGACGGATATCCCGCTGGAGCGTCTGCTGATTGAACATGCGTTGAGCATCAACACCGCAGCAGCGGGCGGCAACGCCAGCCTGATGACCATCGGCTAAACGGTTCTACGAGCACCCCACCCTGACCGGTTCGCCGGCCGGGGTGGTCGGCAACACCGGCTTACCGCCACCTCCAGGCACCTTGCCCAGGTGTCTGATGCTGCACTGCAGCGCCCGTCGTACATCCGGCAACGGAGGGTTACCCACCCGGTACGATGCGTTTCTTCCCCTCTGGCATTTCGATGCGCTGCGCTCGCCTACCCGGCGGCGCAGGAACGGAGCTACCCGCTCCGTTCCACATCGGCCGCCTGCCGACTGTTCAGATCTAATCCTGCGTTGTTATGTGCCCCTGCATTCACTCGACTGTGTGTAGCCGCAAGGTGCTCAAGCGTATCGATAGCGCTATTTGGTTTTGCCTGCCAGCTGATCGCGCAGTGCGCGCTCGACCGCAATCTGCAGCGTGTATGCAGGTGCTTCGATGGCGTCGTGGTCGCGGGTGTAGCGGCGGGTAAATTCGCGTACGCCCCATTGCTGATATTGCTGCACATGCAGCAGTTCATGCGCCCACAGCGCGACATTTTGCTGGGCGTCTTCAACGTTGCGGAAGACGATGATGTCGATCAGCGTTACCGCTTGCACGTCGGGGTTTTGCAGCAGGGCATTGCTGGCGTTGAGTGCCGCGCCGTCGTCGACCCTAAAGCGCGCTGAGTCGAGCACCGCTATATCGAAATAGGCCTCCAGTTGGGCGCGGATATGCAGAGGCACAGATTCGGTTCCGTCGGCTGCCGCCCGCTGACGCGCCTGTAACAACCCTTGCTCAAGGCCTGAGGCGGCTATCTGGCTGACGTCTTCATACAGCACGTCGATGTCGGCCTGGCTGATCGGCGCACAGAAGCACACTCCGGCACAGACCTGCTGCTGCCCGCTGGGGCAGGCGATAACCGAGGCGGCGAGGCCGAGCCCGCCAATCAGCAGGGCGACCCAGCGCAGCGGGTGACGTAAGAACGCAGCAGGCAAGGACGCCTCCCTCAAATAAGAACGGCCGAAGCAGTATGCGCCAGTGTGGCGTGGCACTCGGACAGTGGCCGCTGCGGTTGGTTGCAGCGCTGCGCTGGAGGCTACACCCGCACCCAGCGCTGCCGAGTCCAGCTGCTTAACGCATCGACGCCGAACACCAGCAGCAACATGGCCAGGATCACCGTACTGGCCTGGGCCTCCTGAAACAGGCTAAGGCTGACGTAGAGCATCTGCCCCAGACCGCCAGCCCCGACGAAGCCGAGCACGCTGGCCATGCGGATATTGTTTTCCCAGCGGTACAGGCAGTAGGCCAACAGCTGTGGCCACAGGTTGGGCAATGTGCCGTAGCAGAACGCCGCGACCTGGCTGCCGCCCTGCAGGCGAATCGCCTCGGCCGGTGCGGTTGGGGTGTTTTCCAGCGCCTCGGCAAACAGGCGGCCGAGTACGCCAGCGGTGTGCAGGGCCAGTGCCAGGGTGCCGGCATTCGGGCCAAGGCCGGCGGCCAGAACCATCAGTGCGGCCCAGACCAATTCGGGAATCGCGCGCAGGGCATTCAGTAGCAAACGCGCGGCGCTCTGCAGCGGCCAGCCGAAACGCCCGGCGGCGGGCAAGGCCAGCAACAGGCCGAAGACCGCGGCGAGCAAGGTGCCGAGGGCCGACATGGCCAGGGTTTCCATTGCGCCATGGCTGATGGCCGACAGGTGCTCGGCGCTCAGGTCCGGGCTGAGAAAACGCTGCACATAGCCGGCCATCTGGCCCAGGCTGTCGCCGCTGATCAGTGCGCCCAGGTCGATGCCCAGGTAAACGAACGAGGCGATCACCGCCGCGCCGATGCCGAGCAGCAACAACAGATTGATCAGCCGGTTCATGCCAGCCTCCCGCGCAGCACGCGGCTGAGCTGGTCGGCCAGCAACACCAGCAGCAGAAAGGTCAGCAGCATGCTGGCTACTTCGCCGCCAGCGAACATGCGCATCGACAGGTCGATCTGCTGGCCCAGGCCGCCGGCGCCGACGAAGCCCATCACCACCGAAGCGCGAATCGCGCATTCCCAGCGGTACACCGTGTAGGAAGTCAGTTCTGCTGCGGCATTCGGCAGGATGCCGTAGACGAACGCCGCTAGCCGGCCGCTGCCGGCTTGCAGCAGGGCGTGGGCCGGGCGCTGGTCGACCGACTCGAAGATTTCCGCATAGACCTTGCCGAGCATGCCGCTGTAAGTGATGGCGATGGCCAGCACCCCGGCGGTGGGGCCGAGGCCGACCGCGCGGACGAACAGCAGCGCCCAGACGATTTCCGGCACGCTGCGCAGGAAGATCAGCAGGCCGCGTACCGGCCAACGCAGCAACTGCGCCAGCGGATTTGGTCGACCGCCACGGGACGCAGCCGACAGCGACAGCGCGCGGCTGGCCAGCAGGCTGGCCGGAATCGCCAATAGCAGCGCCAGGGCCATGCCGGCGGTGGCGATGGCCAGGGTCTGCAGGGTGGCGTCGAGCAGTAACTGCAGAAAATCCGCGTCATGGGTCGGCGGCCAGAAGGCGGCGACAAAGCGGCCCATCTCGTTCTGGCTGTCGGCTTGCAGCAGCACGGCCAGGTCCAGCTCGCTGAGCTGTATACCCGGCCACAACAGGGCCAGCGCCAGCAGGGTGAGCAGCAGACGGGGTAGGGCGGCCGGGTCGCGGGTGTCGCGGTTTAGCATCGCGGGATCTGCAGGCTCAAGGTCACGCTGGGCGCGGGCGGCGAGAGCAGTTGCTCATTGGCATACAGGGCGTCGAGTTGCACCTGATCGACTTCGCCAGCAGGGCGGTCGAAGAGAATCTGCCCATCGCGCAGGCCGATGATCCGCGGGAAGTGCGCCAGGGCCAGTTCCACCGCATGCAGGCTGGCAACCAGGGTCACGCCATGCTGTTCAGCATGCCGACACAACACGTTGAGGGTGTGCTCGGCCAGCACCGGGTCCATGGCTGACACCGGCTCATCGGCCAGCAGCAGTTCCGGCGCCTGGTACAGCACGCGGGCGATGCCAACGCGCTGCAGCTGACCACCGGAAAGCTGCTGACACTGGGCGAACAGCTTGTCAGCCAGGTCCAGCTTGGCCAGCTCACGGCGTGCGCCAGGGACATCCAGCGGGTGCAGCAGATTCAGCAGGCTCTTGCCCAGGCTCCACTGGCCAAGCTTGCCGGCCAGCACCGCCGTGACCACCCGCTGGCGCGCAGGCAGGGGCGGTGCCTGATGCACCAGGCCGATGCGTGCACGCAGGCGTTGACGCTGGCGACTGGACAGTTGCCACGGCTGCGCGCCGAGCACCTGCAGTTCGCCGCTGCTCGGTTGCAGCGCAGTGGCCAGCAGGTTGAGCAGGCTCGACTTGCCGGCCCCGGAGGGGCCGATGATGGCGACGCGCTCACCGGCGGCGATATGCAAATCCACGCCGCGTAGGGCGTGGACTCCGTTGCCGTGGCTGAGGCTGGCGCCGGAGAGGCGCAGGGTCATTTCAGCAGGTCAGCGGCGCGCGCGGCGTCCTCGATGCCCTTGTAGTTCTCAGGCGAGGTTTCGATAAAGCGGCTGGCGGCCTGCAGATCAAGGATCGCCTTGTGCTCTGGGTTGGCTGGATTGAGGGCGAGGAAGGCTGCCTTGATTTTCTCGGCCAGCGCCGGGTCGAGGGTGCCACGCACGGTCCAGTTGTAGTCGAAGTAAGTCGGGGTGGTGGCGAACACCTTGACCTTGTTGCTATCGACCTTGCCACTGGCAACCAGCTTGTCCCACACGCTGGCGTTGAGCACGCCACCATCGACCTTGCCGGCCTGCACCCAGGCAGCAGTGGCGTCATGCGCGCCAGAGTAGCCAACGCGGCTGAAGTGGCTTTCCGGCTTGATGCCGTCCTGCAGCATAAAGTAACGCGGCATCAGGCTGCCGGAGGTGGACGACACCGAGCCGAAGGCAAAGGTTTTGCCCTTGAGGTCGGCCAGGGAGGTCACGTCCGGGTTGGCGGTGATGAACTTGCTGGTGAACTGCGCATCCTGCTCGCGCTGTACCAGCGGAATGGCGTTGCCGGTTTTCAGACGCACCTGCACGAAGGTGAAACCGCCGAGCCAGGCCAAGTCCAGGCGGTCTGTGGCCAGAGCCTCGACCACGGCCGGGTAGTCGGCGACCGGGGTGAACTCGACCTTCATGCCCAGTTGCTGCTCCAGGTAGGCGCCCAGCGGTTTGAATTTGCGCAGCAGTTCGGTCGGTGCTTCGTCCGGAATCGCGCTGACGCGCAGGGTTTCTGCGGCTTGAGCCAGGCTGGTGGACAAGGACAGGGCAAAGCCGGCGGCGAGCGCCAGGGTACGTTTGAGCATGAAGATTCTCCGGTTCAATAGCGGAAAAATTCGAAATGGCAGGCACAGCAGATGTGCGGGCCTGCGCGTAGTCAGGGTAGTCGACGTGGCGCGATTATAGGGGCCACTGCGCTAAAGGCCAGCTTTGCCAGTTACAGGTCAACACGACCATGTCTGCCGCATTGATTGCTGGCCCGGCGGCTTGTCTTGCCTGCATTTTTCAACGGCCTGTTAGAATCCGCGCCTGTTTCCGATTTGCCGAGAGCCTGACCGATGAGCGAGCCGATCCGTTTGACCCAGTACAGCCACGGGGCCGGCTGCGGCTGCAAGATTTCGCCGAAAGTGCTGGAGGTGATTCTCGCCGGCAGCGGCGCGCAGAACCTCGACCCCAAGCTGTGGGTCGGCAATGCCTCGCGTGATGATGCGGCGGTGTATGCCCTGGACGACGAGCGCGGGGTGGTGTCGACCACCGACTTCTTTATGCCGATTGTCGATGACCCCTATGATTTCGGCCGCATCGCCGCCACCAATGCGATCAGCGACATCTACGCCATGGGCGGCGATCCGCTGATGGCCATCGCCATTCTCGGCTGGCCGGTCAACCTGCTGCCGCCGGAAGTGGCCCGCGAAGTGATTCGCGGCGGCCGTGCGGTGTGTGATGAGGCGGGGATTCCGCTGGCCGGCGGGCATTCCATCGACGCCCCGGAGCCGATCTTCGGCTTGGCCGTCACCGGCGTGGTGCTCAAGCGCCACATGAAGCGCAACGACACCGCCACGGCCGGCTGCCAGCTGTATCTCTCTAAACCGCTGGGCATCGGCATTCTTACCACTGCCGAGAAGAAGGCCAAGCTGCGCCCCGAGGATGTCGGCCTGGCGCGCGACTGGATGTGCACCCTGAACAAGCCCGGCTCGCGCTTTGGCAAGCTGGCCGGGGTTACGGCGATGACCGATGTGACCGGCTTTGGCTTGCTCGGTCATTTGGTGGAGATGGCTGATGGTGCCAATCTCACTGCCCAGCTCGATTACGCCGCTGTGCCGCGCCTGCCGGGGGTCGACTACTACCTGGCTGAGGGCTGCGTGCCGGGCGGCACCCTGCGCAACTTCGACAGCTATGGCGAGAAGATTGCGCCCATCACCGACGAACAGCGTGATCTGCTGTGTGACCCGCAAACCAGCGGCGGTCTGCTGGTTGCCGTCACCCCCGAGGGTGAAGCGGAGTTCCTTACCGTGGCCGCCGAGCTGGGCCTGAACCTGGCTCCAATTGGCCGCCTGGTTGAGCGACAGCGTTACGCGGTAGAGGTGCTGTGATGCGCGATAACACCGCCGACTACCGCGACATCTTCCTCAATGATCTGCCGATGATGGACGCCCGCGCCCCTGTCGAGTTCAGCAAGGGCGCCTTCCCCGGTGTGCTCAACCTGCCGCTGATGGATGACAGCGAGCGCCAGCGGGTCGGCACCTGCTACAAGCAGCATGGTCAGGACGCCGCCATCGCGCTCGGTCACCAACTGGTCAGCGGCCAGGTCAAAGCCGAGCGGGTTGCGGCCTGGGCGGCGTTTGCCAAGGCTAATCCGCATGGCTATCTGTACTGCTTTCGCGGTGGCCTGCGCTCGCAGATCACCCAGCAATGGCTGGCCGAAGCCGGTATTGACTACCCACGGGTGATCGGCGGCTACAAAGCGATGCGCAGCTTTCTGTTGGAAACCACCCAGCAGGCCGTGGCCGAGTGCGATTTTGTCATTCTCGGCGGGCTGACCGGCACCGGTAAAACCGACGTGTTGGTGCAACTGAACAACAGCCTGGACCTGGAAGGCCATGCCAACCACCGTGGCTCCAGCTTCGGCAAACGCGCCAGCGGCCAGCCGGCGCAGATCGACTTCGAAAACCGCCTGGCCATTGATCTGCTCAAGCAGCGCGCCCGTGGCACCGAGCAGTTTGTGCTGGAAGACGAAGGGCGCATGGTCGGCAGCTGCACCGTGCCGCTGGCGCTGTATCAGGGCATGCAGCAGTACCCGCTGGTGTGGCTGGAAGATGCTTTCGAGGACCGCGTCGAGCGCATCCTGCGCGATTACGTGGTCAACCTGTGCGCCGAATTTATCGCCCTGCACGGTGAGGAGGAAGGCTTTCGGCTCTACGCCGAGCGCTTGCTGCAAAGCCTGAGCAATATCCAGAAGCGCCTGGGTGGTGAACGCTACCAGCGCTTGCTGAGCATCATGCAGGCGGCGCTGGACGAGCAGCATAGCGGTGCGGTCGACCTGCACCGCGACTGGATTGCCGGGCTGCTGCGCGAATACTACGACCCGATGTACGCCTACCAGCGCGAGAGCAAAGCGGCGCGTATCGAGTTTGCTGGTGACCAGGCGGCGGTCATCGCCTACCTGACTGAGCGCAAGGCTAATCGCCAAGGCTGAGTGTCACCACCCAGCCCCGCGCTGCCATTAGTCGTTGCTGGCTTCTGGCAGCTTGGCGATTACCTTGATCTCGAACTGGAAGCCATACAACCAGGTCACGCCGACGGCAGTTATGGTCGGGTACGGCGCGTTACCCCAGAACTCTGGGACAACCTTCCAGATCCTTTCGAACGTCGCCTGCGGGTCGACCATAAACACGGTCACTTCGACCACATCGTCAAAGCTGCCGCCGGCAGCGTGCAGAATCGCATTCAGGTTGGTGAATGCGGTGCGTACCTGCGCCTCCAACTCGGGTTCGGGAGAGCCGTCTTCACGACTACCAACTTGCCCAGAGACAAACAAAAAGCCGTTGCTGCGGATCGCCGGTGAATAGCGATTGATCTCATAAAGCGCCTGGCGGCCAGGCGGGAATACCACATCACGCTGGTTCATCTGTACCTCCATCATGGGGCGGTAGCGCCCTGGTTTATTAACGATGAACAGACTGTAGGGCGTTGCGTTAGGCCGATAAACCAGCAACTCTGGCTAACACTGTTTGTAGAATCCAAATAATCCAGCCGATATTGGGATAGGAAATGGACCGTTTCGATGCGATGCAGGCATTTGCTCGGGTGGTGGAGTCGGGCAGCTTTACCAAGGCGGCCGAAACCCTGCACATAAGCAAAACCAGCGTGACCCAGCTGGTGCAGCAACTGGAGGCGCGCTTGCGGGTCAAGCTGCTCAACCGCACCACGCGCAAGGTCAACCTCACGGCCGACGGCGCGCTCTATTACGAGCGCGTGTTAAGGCTGCTGGACGACCTGGCCGAGGCCGAGACCAGCCTGTCCGGCGCCTCGGCGGTGCCCCGCGGCCGACTGCGGGTGGATGTGCCCAGCCCGCTGGCCAGAATGATCCTTATGCCTGCCTTGCCGGCATTTCACGCGCGCTATCCGGAGATCCAGATCGATATGGGCGTCAGCGACCGCATCGTCGATCTGATTGGCGAGAAGGTTGACTGCGTGGTGCGCGGCGGCGAGCTGACCGATCAATCGCTGATGGCGCGCCGGGTTGGCGATCTGCAACTGGGTGTTTATGCAGCGCCCAGCTACCTGCAACGCCTCGGCACGCCTGAGCACCCGCGCGAGCTGGAAGATTCGCAGCACCATATCGTCGGCTTTCTCTGGGCACGCACCGGTAAAGCCCTGCCGTATGCCATGCACCGCGCCGGGGAGAGTATTCATATCCAGGGTCGCTACGTGCTGGCGGTCGACGATGGTAACGCCTACCTGGCGGCGGGGCTGGCTGGTATGGGGGTTCTGTGGCTGCCGGCCTATATGTCCGCCCCGCATGTGGCGCAGGGTGAGTTGCTGCCGCTATTTGAGGAATGGCGCCTCGATCCCATGCCGCTGTACGTGGCGTTTCCGCCGAACCGGCATATCAGCATCAAGCTGCGCGTGTTTATTGAATGGGTTGCCGAACTCATGGTGCAGCATGCGCCGATCATCCAGCGATAGAGGGGCCTGAGCGCAGCGGTGCGATAACTGACCCGCGGCCGCTACTGACCTTAAACGACTGGTCGTGTTGCCCTCACCGGCAATCTCCGCTCAATTGCTAAGCGCTGCCTGGTCTGTTTGCATAGCTACCCGCAGTTAGCATGCAGGCCAAGGAGACAGTCGATGAAAGTTATGGTGGTAGGCGCAAGCAAAGGCTTGGGTAGGGCACTGATTGAGGGCTTGGGGCAGTCTGGGGATCAGTTAATTGGTGTTTCTCGCTACCGCCCTGACAGCCTGGTAAACCAGGCCGGTGCTGAGCTGCGCTGGGTGGAGGCCAATCTTGGCGAGTCGCTAAAGGCTGCGCAGATTATCGAGCAGGCTGTGGCGGGGGAAGGGCTGGATACCCTGATCTACAACCTGGGCATCTGGGAAGAATTGGCCTTTGATCCGGCGTATGACTTTCTCGCCGACCAGGATAGCCAGCTGCAGGAAATCATCAGCTGTAACATCACCTCGACCATTGTGCTGATCAAACGGCTGCTGCCGCTGCTGCTCAACAGCGCTAACCCAAGAATCATCCTGACCGGTTCGACCTCCGGCTTGTCGCAAAGCGGGCGCCCAGAGGTTGCCTTCGGTGCCTCTAAATTCGCCCTGCGCGGTATCGCCGATGCCCTGCGCGAAGGCTACAGGCAGCAGCGCCTGGGCGTGACCTGTTTGAACCTGGGTTATCTGAATACCGAGGATGCCCTGGACACCCCGCGAGCGCTTGCCGAACAGCGCGGCGAAGGCCATTTGATTCCCGTGCACGATGTCGTGCAGATAGTGCGTATGACCTTGAGCCTGTCTTCCACCAGCTTCGTCAAGGAACTCACCTTGCCAGCAATACTGGATGAGCGCTTCTGAGTACTGGCGCTGAGCAAAAAGATGTAAAGCGCGCAGATGGCGAATGCGGGCATCTGGTTAAAGCCATATTGCCCGTGAGCTGCGTAGTGCTAGAGAACTGGGTCTTTACTCAACGGCAAACGGCAGCGTTCGACCTTCCACCAGCTGGGCAGTAGTTTGCGGATCGCCGGCTGGTTGAAACGGTCATCAATCAGATAGACCACGCCCTGATCCTGCACTGTGCGAATCACCCGGCCGGCGGCCTGCACCACCTTCTGCAAACCCGGGTAGAGGTAGGTGTAGCCGTAGCCGTTGTTGCTGCCGAACATCACCTCCATGCGCTGTTTGATCTCTTCATTGACCGGGTTGATTTGCGGCAGGCCGAGGGTGGCGATAAACGCGCCGATCAGGCGGTCGCCAGGTAGGTCGATACCCTCGCCAAAGGCCCCGCCCAATACGGCAAAACCGATGCCACGGCCCTTGCTGGAGAAACGATCGAGAAAGGCCTGGCGCTCGCTTTCATCCATTTGCCGTGACTGCTGCCAGACAGGAATTCGTGGGTGCGCTATCTGCAGCTCCTGCAGTGCCGCTTGCAGGTAGGTGTAACTGCTGAAGAAGGCCAGGTAGTTGCCCGGTTTTTCCGCGTACTGACGGGCAATCAGCGCGGCGATGGGGGCTAGCGAGTAGTCGCGATGGGCGTAGCGGGTGGACAGGTTGCTGACCGCTTGAACCTGCAGCTGCTCGGCGCTGAAGGGCGATTCCACATCGATCCAGGGTGTTTCTTCCGGGAGGCCGAGCAGGTCGGCGTAATAGTTTGCCGGGCTCAGGGTGGCGGAAAACAGCGTGCAGCTGTGCGCCTCGTCGAAGCGCGGCGCGAGAAACGGCGCGGGCACGATATTGCGGATGCACAGGGTGGATACCGATTGGCCGTTGCTCTCGTCGCGGCTGATATCGAACAGCGAGTGCGCACCAAAAGCCTCGGCCAGGCGGCAGAACAACATGGCATCGAGGTAGAAGTGCAGCAGCTCGCTGGCGTTGCCAGCCGGCTGCTCGCTCAAGTGATCGGTGAGCGTACTGACCGCCTTTTGTAGCGTCATGACGAATAGGTCCGGCGCGGTGGGGTAGACCTGATAGGCCACTTCCTGGTCGCGCTCCAGCTGTCGCCAGTGCCGGCTGATGCGCTCCAGCGGGGCCTTCATCACGCTCGGCGCAATGCGCCGTACTGCTTCAAAACGCTGCTGATTAAGCTCGGCGGTGTACATGCCGCGCGCCCGCTCGATCAGGTTGTGGGCTTCGTCCACCAGCAGGGTGATGCGCCATTCATTGAGCAGGGTGAGGCCATACAGCAGGCCGCCCATATCGAAGTAGTAGTTGTAATCGCAGACCACCACATCGGCCCAGCGGCATAGCTCCTGGCTCAGGTAATAAGGGCAGATCTGATGCGCCAGGGCGGTGGCGCGTACGCTTTCATGACTCAGCCATTGACCTTCGAGCGCGGCTTTACGAGCGGCCGGCAAACGGTCGTAAAAACCTTTGGCCAACGGGCAGGAGTCACCATGGCAGGCTTTGTCGGGGTGCTCGCAGGCCTTGTCGCGCGCCACATGCTCCAGCACCCGCAGCGGCATCGCTTCTTCCTGGCTGCGCAGGGTGGCCAATGCATCCAGCGCCAGGCGCCTGCCGGGTGTTTTCGCCGTGAGAAAAAACAACCGATCCAGCTGCTGCTCGGGGAAAGCCTTGAGCTGCGGAAACAGGGTGCCGAGGGTTTTGCCAATGCCGGTGGTGGCTTGAGCCATCAAGCAGTGGCCATCACGGGCGGCGCGGTAGACCTGATTGGCCAGCTGGCGTTGCCCGCTGCGAAACTCTGCATGCGGAAAGCGCAGGCGCACCAGCGCCTCATCGCGCTGGCGGCGATGCTCGCGCTCGTACTCGGCCCAGCGGATATAGCGGCTGCAGTGCAGCTCGAAAAATGCGCGCAGTTCATCTGCGGTGGCCGTCAGGTGGAAGGCGGTTTCATGCTGGGTGATGACGTTGAAATAGACCACCGCCAGATTGATCTCTGGCATGTCGCGTTCCTGGCAGAGTAGCCAGCCGTAGACCTTGGCCTGGGCCCAGTGCAGCAGGCGATGGTTTTCCGGAATGCGGCTGATATCGCCCCTGTGGGTCTTGATCTCCTCCAGCAGGTTTTCATCCGGGTCGTAACCGTCCGCCCGGCCGCGTACCTGTAAGCCCTGGTATTCGCCACTCAATGGCAATTCGGCGTAGTAAGTCGGACCGCGCCTGGCGACCACGATGGCGTGCCCGGTCATGCCTTCCTGGGCGGTGGGCGAGGGGGTAAAGCGCAAGTCGAGGTCGCCGACCTTGGCGGTAAATTCGCACAACGCGCGCACCGCGACCTGATAGTTCACGCGTCGGCCCACTGCACGTAACACACATCCACCGGCATGCCGTGCTCAGCGCAGAAGGCCAGCCAGCGCCGCTGGTTGTCCTGCAGGCGGTCGCCTGGGCCTTTCACCTCAATCATCCGGTAGCGCTGCTCGGCCGGCCAGAACTGGATCAGGTCCGGCATGCCCGCGCGGTTGGCTTTGATGTCCAGCAGCAGGCGCTTGAACCAGGCCCGCAGGTGCGCGGCGGGCAGGCAGTCGAGCGCTTGTTCCAGCAAGGTCTGATCCAGCGCTGCCCAGAATACGAAGGGCGACTGGATGCCGAATTTGGCCGCGTAGTTGTCGCGGATCACCTGCTTGTAGGCATCCGAGTCGAGGTGCGCCATGCAGTTGGCAAACAGCTCTTCGCGCTGGGTATGAAAGTCGGCACTGAACAGATCAACCGGGGCGGTATGGAAAGGGTGGAAGAACGCCCCCGGCACCGGCGCGAAGATGGCTTGCCAGCAGAGCAGGCCGAACAGGCTGCAGATCAGGCTGTTTTCGACGTAGTGCACTGGTGCGTCGGGCTCGTGCAGATGAGCTTTGACGGCAAACTCGACACTCTGCGCCTCAGACCTTGGCAGACTCAGATCAATCCGTGCCGGCGGTACTGGCTTAGCTTTGCCAGGTTGCGGTTGCCCGAGCTGACGGGCCAGCCGCGTCAACGCACGTTCCACCGCCTGGGCTTCGGCATCATTTTCCGGTGCCTGGATGGCCTGCAACGTCAGCTCATAGGCTTGTTCGGGACGGCCCAGGCGCTCCAGTACGCGGATCTGCCGCAGGCGAGCACCGACATAACGGCAGTCGGTGTAGAACGCCAGCGCACCTTCCAGATCCGCTTCACGCTCCAGCTGATGGCCCATGCGGAATAACAGCTTGTTACGCCGCGCGGCCAGGAAGGGGGTGTCGCAGGCCAGTGCGCTGATCTGCTGCAGCACATCTGCAAGCGGCTCGCCGGCCTCGAACTGCTCGCGGCTGCGCTGCAGGTGCAGGTAGCAGTCCACATCCGCACGGTGGCGAAAGGCTCGCGAGTCGGCCGTCAGCTCCACCCGCTCATAGCGGAAGATACCGAGCTCGGCGAGGACGAACTCGGACCAGTCCTGACGCAGATTGCCGAAGAACATCAGGCGCAGACGCTCGCACAGCGCGTCGATGGTCAGGGAGACAATCTGTTCCTCACTGCCAGGACACCAGGCCGCAAAGGCGCGCGGCTCTGTGCAGGCCTCGGCCAGTTGCGCCAGTAGCTCGGATTTGTTCTGCGACTTCCGTGAGCCGTGGCCAGCCAGGTACTGGAGCACTTCATCCTTGCGCAGCAGCTTGAATAGCTCCTCCAGAGACAGCTCGGCGTCATGCCGCACCCAGCCGGCGTCGAGCAGCGGCGTTACCGCCAGGCGCGCACAACCGATTTCCTCGTAACTCAACTTGCTCAGCCGAAAGTGGCTGCCCTTGCGCATGATCATCCGCACCAGCAGAGCCTGGGCGGGCGTGTGCATGGAGAAGAACTGCCGCACGAAGGCATGCTCCGCCTCGCTCAACAGATCGGCATAGCGCTCCTGCAGCCAGGTCAGGGCTTGGCGAAAGTTCGACAGGTAGTAGAAGCGCGGATCAGATTGCAGCTGCATGGGTGTGCCGGTTGCGGTTGGCATACAGATACCTGCGTCTAAAAACAACAGGCGCGAAGGTAGGGCGCTTAAAGCACCGAACTTACAGAATTTCAGGCACAAAAAAAGACGTCCGTGGACGTCTTTAGATGTTTATTTGGTGGAGCCGGGGGGATTTGAACCCCCGTCCGCCAGTTCTCCACTTTCGGTACTACATGCTTAGCCGTGTCTATTGAGTTAATCCGCAGCCGCCCGACGGGCAGGGTGCTTTGGACGAGTTGTGTAAGTTTTAGCCGCTTTGTCCACAACGTACTACGCGGCGATCCTGTTCTGCATGACAATCACTTCAGGTTTACAGGCATCCCCTAGTGATCGCTGGAGCCGAAGCTACCAGAAGGACTAGTCGCGCCGCTTACGCAGCGAGAGCGTAGCCCTCGTAGTTTTCGTCATTGGCAACTATAGAAAGTTGCAACAGTGGATTTACGACTTCTGTTACCAAGTCGGCATGCACCTAGAGCTTCGCTACCGGCGTCGAATCCTAATCGGCCCCAAAGCTTTTGCTGCTGGTACTGGGACGCGAGTTTACGCCAAAGGTTCCACAGCGTCGACCCGGCAATTGCCTGGCGGACGCTAATGGGGCTTGCCGGCTATGATTGCATCCTGCACATTCGCTATGTCTTTTGGATGAGACCCTCGTATGCCGCGCGCGTCGCGTTACCCTTTGCGTCAGTGGATCTGGCGCGCTTTTGTGCAGAGTGCCCTGATTCCGCTGATTCTGGTCGAGTCGGTGTTGATCACGGTGTATCTGCTGAGCAACGCGGCTATTCGCGATGCGCAGATCGAGCATTTGCAGCAGAGCGCGCTGGATGATCTGTCTGCGGCGGTGGCGCGTGAAGGCCAGGTGATTGATGGCCGCCTGCGTTCGGTGGAGGCGCAGGTACAGATCTTCCGTGATGCGGCGCTCAATGCTCTGGATAACCGTAGGTTTGAGCCCGATGCGCTGGAGCGCCAGCGCCATGCGTTGACTGCAAACGGCGTGTTCTACAGCCGCAGTGATGATGGGCGAGCGGCGTCCTTTTATGCCAACAGCACGCCGCTGGCCCAGCAGGACCATGCCAAGGCTCTGCGCCTGTCGCAGCTCGACCCATTGATGCGTTCGATTCAGGCGGCTAACCCACGGGTAGCGGCGGCCTATTTCAATACCTGGGACAGTTACAACCGCATCTATCCCTTCTTTATGACGCCCGAGCAGTATCCCCATGACATGGTGATACCCGATTACAACTTCTATTACCTGGCGGACGCCAAGCACAACCCCGAGCGCAAGGTGGCCTGGACCGATGTTTACCTCGACCCTGCAGGTATGGGCTGGATGATGTCGGCAGTGGCGCCGGTCTATCGCGGTGACTTCCTCGAAGGGGTGGTAGGCCTGGATATCACGATCGGGCAGATGCTCGGTGAGATCGGCGAACTGGATGTGCCCTGGCAGGGCTATGCCATGTTGGTCAGCCGCGATCACAACATCATGGCCCTGCCGAGTGCCGGCGAAGAGGATTTTGGCCTGCGCGAGCTGACCGAATACTCCTATGCCGAAGCGGTGCGTCGCGAGGTGCTCAAGCCCGAGGATTTCAGCCTGGCCAAGCGCGCGGAAATGCAGCCGCTGTTGCAGGCCATGGCGGCTGGGCAGGGCAACGTGCAGGAAGTCGTGCTGGGCGGTCGCAATCAGTTGATTGCCTGGAGCGAGATCCCGCAGACCGGCTGGCAACTGTTGCTGGTGGTGGATGAGGAGCACATCTTCAGCGAGACCAATCGCCTTGCCGAGCGCTACCTGCATATCGGCTACCTGCTGATCGTCGGCCTGGCGCTGTTCTACCTGCTGTTCTTTGCCCTGATGTGGCTGCGCTCGCGGCGTTTGAGCGAGCAGTTGGTGCGGCCGATTGATGGGATTGTCGGCATGATGCGCGAGCTGGGGCAGGGTAACTATCAGCCCACCGCGCCGGACAGCCAGATTCGCGAACTGGTGAGCATGGCGGAGGCGGTGCAGCACACCGGCGAGCAGTTGCAGGCCAGTGAAGTGCAGCGTGTGGAGGCGCAGCGGATTCTCCAGCTGGTGCTGGAAAGCACCACGGAAAGCCTCTGGGAGGTCGAGGCGGAGAGCATGAGCATCACCCTCAGCGAGCGCTTCCTGAAACGCTTCGGCCTGCCTTACGCGAATATGAGTTTCAGCGAGTTCAACCAGCGCGTGCACCCCAATGATCTGGAGCGAATTCGTCATCTGCGGCAGCTGTTCGCCAGCAGTGGCGAGGACCGTTTCGAGGCCGAATACCGCTACGCCGATGCCCATGGCCAATACGTCTGGCTGCTCAGCCGTGGCAAGGTGCTGGAGCGCGATAGCGAGGGCCGAGCCCTGCGCGTGGCTGGCACCCATGTGGACATCACCCGACTCAAGCAGGTGCAGGAAGACCTGCGCCGCGCTAGCCTGGACGCTCAGGCTGCAAGCCAGGCCAAGAGCCGCTTTCTGTCGAGCATGAGCCACGAACTGCGCACGCCACTCAATGCGATCTACGGCTTTGGCCAGTTGATCGAGATGGAGGCGCAGGACAAGCCCGAGGCCAAGCTGGAGGCCGATTACGCCCGCGAGATCGTCAACGCAAGCCGTCATCTGACCTCACTGGTGGACGACATTCTCGACCTGTCGAGCATCGAGAGCCGCCGCCAGCAACTCAAATTGCAGCCGGTGGAAGTCGGCGCGTTGCTGCATGGCTGCGCCGAGCTGGTGCAACCCGAAGTGCAGCAACGCCAGTTGCAGCTGCAAGTGCTGGCTGAAGCCGACGCCGGCTTGTATGTGCAGGCGGATATGCGCCGGGTGCGTCAGGTGGTGCTCAACCTGCTGTCCAACGCGATCAAGTACAACAGCCCGCAGGGCCTGATCCGCATGGGCTATGAGGTGCGCTCGAACTGCGTTCGGCTGTGGGTCGAAGACAATGGCGCAGGGCTGACGGCCGAGCAGCAGGCCAATCTGTTTCAGCCGTTCCAGCGCCTGGGTCGAGAAAACTCCAGCATTCCTGGCACCGGGATCGGCCTGGTGCTGTGCCGTGAGCTGGCCACCTTGATGGCTGGCGAGATGGGTTTTAGCAGCAGTGCAGGCACGGGCAGCCGTTTCTGGATCGACCTGCCTGGCGCTGCGGCACCGGCAGCGCAGGCGGTTGCTGATGTGCATTCAGTGTCAGCGCAACCCAAGCAGCTGGCCGAGGTGCTGTGTGTGGAAGATCACCCGGCCTGTCTCAAGGTGGTTCAGGAAGCCCTGCGTGAATTTGCCGAGGTGCGTGGCGCCGGCTCGGTGCAGCGGGCGCTGGCTGAACTGGAGCAATGCACGCCGACCCTGCTGTTGCTCGATCTGGATCTACCCGATGGCGACGGTATGCAGGTGCTGGATGCCATGCGCCTTAACCCACGTTTGCAGGCGGTGCCGGTGTTGGTGATCAGCGCGGCGGCGGATGAGGCGGTGTTTGCCGAAGCACGGCGGCGCGGCGCCCAGGCTTGCCTGGCCAAACCGATTGACCTGGCTCAGGTGCGCCGCGTTGCGCTCAGCCTGTTAGGGCAGGCGCTTTAACCCGCGCCTTCCCTGCCGCTGTTCGGGCTATTCGCTGGCTTCGAGCAGTTGCAACGCTTCGCCCAGCACCTTGACCGATTCGCTGTGGTTGCCGGCCTTGTGCAGGGCTTCGCCTTCGGCGCGTAGCTGCTGCACTTGTGCGAGTACGGTGGCATCGCTCGGCGGGTCGGTTTTCAGCAGTCCATCGATCTTGGCCATATCCGCCGGGCAATGCATGGCCCAGAGCGAAGTGCTGAGGAGTGCGGTAGCAAGGAAAGTGGCAAGGCGGCGCATGGCGTGGCTCCAGCGATGGGGGTAGGGCTTTCAGTATAGAAAGCCCTCACTCGGTGGCTGGGCCGTTGGTCACTCAAGGCCTGGCGCTACTGACTCGGTCAACCAGATAGACCAGCCCGTGATAATCGATGCCGCCATGCTGGCTCAGGCCGATTTCGCAGGTGCGGCTGGTGCTGATGCCTTCCTCGCAATACTGCACGGCGGACTTCAGGCTGCGCAGGGCGTGGTCGTTGAGCTCGGGGGTGGTAAAGCCCTTGTCGCCGGCAAAGCCGCAGCAGTGGATACCTTCGGGAATCACCACCTCCGAGGTACAGCGGCGGACGATATCGATCAGGCCCTGCGCCTCGCCCAGATGCTGGGTGCTGCAGGTGACGTGCACCGCCACCGGTTTGTTCTGTGGGGTGATGTGCAGGCGGTCGAGCAGGTGCTCACGGATAAATTTCACTGGGTCATGCAGTTTCAGCCGTGTATCCAGACCGTCCTGCATTAGTCGTAGGGTGCAGGGGCTGGTGTCGCAGTAGATCGGGTCGAGGCCGCCACGGCTGGCCTTGAGCAGCGCGTCGATCAGCTCCTGCTTCTTGCGTTCGGCCTGCTCGCTGTAGCCCTTGGAGGCAAACGGCTGGCCGCAGCAGAGGTTGTCCAAGTCAGCCGGGAACACCACCTGAAAGCCGCCTTTTTCCAGTAGCGCGCGGGTCTTGTCGAGTAGCGACATTTGCTCGGCATCGCTCGCCGCCGGGCCCATGGCGCGGGATACGCAGGCGGCCAGGTAGACCACCCGTGGCCGTGCATCGTCATTGGCATGGATTACGGGCAGGTGCAGTTGCAGGCGTTGCAGCGGTTGCGGCATCGCTGGCGTCCACTGCGGCACGCGACCCTGACTGGCTTTGCTGAGCGCCGCCGAGGTGCGGCTGAGCAGGGGGGCGCCCATCAGCATGCGTGCGCCGTTGGCCACATGCAGCATCACGCGTGCGCCATGCATGGCGCGGCGGAAGTTGCTCGCCAGCCAATCGGCGCTGCGCTGGCTGTTGGCGTCGCGACCACGCAACTGACGCACTAAGTCGCCGGTATTGATACCCACCGGGCAACGCTGGGCGCACAAACCGGTGGCGGCGCAGGTGTCGATGCCCTGGTACTGATAGGCCGCTTCCAGCTCGCAGGTGTCGATGCCAGCGCGTTTTTTCGCCTGGATATCGCGCCAGATCACGATGCGCTGGCGCGGGCTCAGGGTCAGGCCCTTGGACGGGCACACCGGCTCGCAGAAACCGCACTCGATGCACTTGTCGACGATCTCGTCGGCGGCCGGTAACGGCTTGAGATTCTTCAGGTGGATATCGCGATCCTCGGAGAGGATCACATCCGGATTGAGAATGCCCTGGGGGTCGAGCAGGCGCTTGATCTGCCACATCAGCTGGTAGGCGCCAGAGCCCCATTCCAACTCGACGAAAGGGGCCATATTGCGCCCGGTGCCGTGCTCGGCCTTAAGCGAGCCGCCAAACTCCACGGCCACCAGCTGCGCCACATCGTCCATAAAGGCTGAATAGCGGGCGATCTGCTCGGGCGTCTCGAAGGCCTGGGTAAACACGAAGTGCAGGTTGCCTTCCAGGGCGTGACCGAAAATGATTGCCTCGTCGTAGCCGTGCTTGTCGAATAACGCGAGCAGGCGGTTGACGCCTTCGGCGAGCTGCTCGATGGGGAAGGTCACGTCCTCGATAATCACCGTGGTGCCGGTCTGGCGCACCGCGCCAACGGCGGGGAAGGTGTCCTTGCGGATCTTCCACAGCAGGTTGTAAACGCTCGGGTCTTCGCTGAAATCCACCTGCTTTTCCAGGGGGAAGTCGGCGATGGAGGCCATGATCAGCTGCAGCTGCTCGTGCAACAGGCTCTGGCTGGCAGCGCGCGATTCAATCAACAACGCGCAGGCGCTATCCGACAACCCCTTGACCCATTCCGGCATGCCAGGCTTGTTCTGCACCGAGCGCAGGCTGCGCCGGTCGAGCAGTTCAACGGCGGATACCGGCTGCTGTTTGAGCGCCGTCACCGCACGGCAGCAACTCTCCACATCGGGGAACACCAGCAAGGCGCTGGCCTTGTGCGGGTGGTCGGGCACGGTGTTGTAGGTTACCGCGCTGATAAAGCCGAGGGTGCCTTCGGAGCCCACCAGCAGGTGGCTGAGGATATCCAGCGGCTGATCGAAATCCACCAGGGCGTTGAGCGACAGGCCGGTGGTGTTTTTCAGTCGGTATTTGTGGCGGATCTTTGCGGCCAGCGCGCTGTTTGCACGGGTCTGTTTGCCCAGCTCGTTCAGTTGCGTCAGCAGGTCCGCATGAGTGGAAAAGAAACGCGTGACGCTAAGCGGGTCTTCGGTGTCCAGCACTGTGCCGTCGGCCAGCACCAGGCGGATGCCGGCTAGGGTGTGGTAGCTGTTTTGTGCAGTGCCGCAGCACATGCCGCTGGCGTTGTTGGCGACGATGCCCCCGATTTTGCAGGCGTTGATCGACGCCGGATCAGGGCCGATCTTGCGTTGGAAGGGCGCCAGAACGGCATTCGCTTGAGCGCCAATTACGCCCGGTTGCAGGCGGATCTGGCTGCCCTGACCACGGACTTCCCGACCGTTCCAGTTGTCGCCGAGGACGATCAGTACCGAGTCGCTGATGGCCTGCCCCGATAGGCTGGTGCCTGCGGCGCGGAAAGTCACCGGCACCTGATGCGCGCTGGCCAGTTTGAGCAAGTCGACCACCTCTAATTCTGCCTCGACGCGCACCACCAGCTTGGGAATCAGCCGGTAGAAGCTGGCATCGGTGCCAAAGGCCAGGGTCGACAGCGGGTCGTCGAAGCGCCGATCAGCAGGTATAAGGCGCTCGACGGCGGTGAGAAAAACGGCAGGCAGGCTCATGCAGGCTCCATAGTCCGGTACGGCGTCAGGTGCAGCGTCAGGACGCGGCTTGGCGCAGTTCGCGCACCAGCGAATCGGCAGTAATCTCGCTGATCGATTTGGCCCCGGTCAGCACCATGGCCACGCGCATTTCCTTCTCGATCAGCTCCAGCAGGTTGCTTACCCCCGCGCCACCGTCGGCGGCCAGGGCGTAGATAAAGGCGCGGCCGAGCATCACCGTGTCCGCGCCGAGGGCGATCATGCGCACCACGTCCAGGCCAGTGCGGATGCCGGAGTCGGCGAGAATCGCCAGCTGGCCTTTCACTGCATCGGCAATCGCCGGCAGGGCGCGGGCGCTGGACATCACACCGTCGAGCTGACGGCCGCCGTGGTTGGAGACGACGATGCCGTCGGCACCGAAGCTCACGGCGTCCTTGGCATCCTGTGGGTCGAGAATGCCCTTGATCACCATCGGGCCGTCCCAGAATTCACGAATCCATTCCAGGTCCTTCCAGCAAATCGAGGGGTCGAAATTGTTGCCCAGCCAGCCGATGTAATCAGCCAGACCGGTGGGGTTGCCACGGTAGGCGGAGATATTGCCCAGGTCATGGGGCTTGCCGAGCAGGCCAACATCCCAGGCCCAGCGTGGGTGGGTCATGGCTTGCAGCATGCGCCGCAGCGGCGCATTCGGGCCGCTCATGCCGGAATGGGCATCGCGGTAGCGCGCGCCAGGTACCGGCATATCGACGGTAAATACCAGGGTGGTGACGCCGGCAGCTTTGGCGCGCTCCAGGGCGTTTTTCATAAAGCCACGGTCTTTCAGCACATACAGCTGAAACCACATCGGCCGGTCGATGGCCGGCGCGACTTCTTCAATCGGGCACACCGAAACGGTGGACAGGGTAAAGGGGATGCCCTTGGCAGCGGCGGCCTTGGCGGCCTGCACTTCACCGCGACGGGCGTACATGCCAGTCAGGCCGACCGGGGCCAGGGCCACCGGCATGCTCAGGGTCTCATTGAACAGGCGGGTTTCCAGGCTCAGTTCCGACATATTGCGCAGCACGCGCTGGCGCAGGGCAATGTCCGCCAGGTCGGCGACGTTGCGTTTGAGCGTGTGCTCGGCGTAGGCGCCGCCGTCGATGTAATGAAACAGAAACGGCGGCAGCCGGCGTTGGGCGGCGGCGCGGTAGTCGGTGGAGGCAGAAATGATCATGGAATCACCCAGGTGGAGAAGAAGGGTTGTTACAACGCTCGGGCGCGCAGTTCGGTTTGCGCGCCCGAGCGGTTATCAGCCTGCCATCAGCGGGTCGCTAACGCCCAGCACATACACGGCAAACAGTGCGATCAGGCCGGTAAACAGCACGTAGTACAGGGTAGGCCAGACGGTCTTGCGCAGGATGCTGCCTTCACGGCCCAGCAGGCCAACCGTGGCGGAAGCGGCGACGACGTTGTGGATCGCCACCATATTGCCGGCGGCGGCGCCAATCGCCTGTACCGCGACAATCAGCGCGCTGGAGATGCCCAGGCTGCTGGCCACACCGAACTGGAACTGGCTGAACATCATATTGCTCACCGTGTTGGAACCGGCAATAAAGGCGCCCAGGGCACCCACGCTCGGCGCTAGCAACGGATAGATGCCGCCCACACTATCGGCCACCCAGCGCGCCATCAGGATCGGCATGCTCGACAGCTCGGCGGCGTTAACCCCGGAGTTGATCAGGATGCGCACCATCGGCACGGTAAACAGCAGCACGAAGCCGGCGCTCAGCAGCACCCCCGACGACTCCTTCACTGCACTGCCCAGCTCGCGCAGTTTCATGCCGTGGAAGAAGAAGGTGGCGATGACCACGGTGACCAGAATCCCGCCCGGCAGGTACAGCGGCTGGAAGTTGGCGCTGATCCCGGTTTCGCCGAGTAGGTCGGGGAAGTTCAGCATCACCGCTTTCAATGCGGCGCTGACCTCGGGAAATACCCGGCTGATCACCAGCAGCGCGCCCACCAGCACGTAGGGCAGCCATGCACGCAGGGCGCTCATTGGCTTGGCAGTCAGTTGGTCGAGTTTCATCTCGATGGTGCCCAGCCATTCGGCTGGCCATTTGTCCGCCGGGGCGAAATCCCAGGTGGTTTTTGGCAGCAGAAAGCCCATGCGCGCGGCGCTGGTGACAATCGCCAGGCCAATCAAACCACCGGCCAGAGAAGGAAATTCAGGGCCGAGGAATACACCGGTCAACGCGTAAGGGATGGTGAACGCCAGGCCGGCGAATATCGCGAATGGCAGCACTGCAAAACCGGCTTTCCAGCTTTTCTCTGTGCCGAAGAAGCGCGTCAGCATCAGCACCATAATCAGCGGCATCACGGTTCCGACAACGGCGTGGATGATTGCCACTTCACTGGTGATCAACTGCAGAAACTGCGCCCAGGACGAACCTTGCTCAACCAGCTGTGCGCCAATGGTGGCTGAGTCCAGGCCGGTATTGACCCCAACGATGATCGGCGTACCCACCGCGCCGAAGGACACCGGCGTGCTTTGCACCAGCATGCCGAGCATCACTGCGGCCATGGCCGGGAAGCCGATGGCCACCAGCAGCGGCGCGGCGATGGCAGCGGGCGTGCCGAAGCCGGACGCGCCCTCGATAAAGCAGCCGAACAGCCAGGCGATGATGATCGCCTGAATGCGCCGGTCCGGGCTGATGGTGGCAAAGCCGGCGCGAATCGCAGTGATGCCGCCGGAATGCTTGAGGGTGTTAAGCAGCAGGATCGCGCCGAAGATGATCCACAGCAGCCCAAGGGTAATCAGCAAGCCTTGCACGGTGGAGGCCAGTACGCGGTTAAAGCTCATGTCCCAGGCAAACAGCGCCACGCCTGCGGTGAGCAGGTAAACCAGGGGCATTGCATGTTTGGCCGGCCAGCGCAGACCGATCAACAGCACGGCGGCGAGCAGGATGGGCGAGAACGCCAGTAGGGCAAGAAGACCTGTCGACATGGTGGTCTCTCCTTAACGCTGCGCGATGCGCATGGGTGAATGCGGGTGCGCATCGGGCTGTAGCGCTGCGGCGGATATAAGCAATAGAGCCGGCATGGGGAGACCTCGTAGGATTCTTGGAATTGTTTTAGTGTGGTTAATTGGTAATACCAATTTACAAGACTGCGCGGTCAGGGTAAAAGTGCGGCCTCTAGCCTGTCAATTAGCTGCCTTACGACTTTGGTCGTAAGGGCTCGTCTTGCTAGGCCGGGGCGGCGGCGATAGGCTTGCCGGGAGAGGGCCGCAAAGGCCCGTGGCAGGTGGTCAAACCAATGGAGTGCGGGCTATGGAAGTGGGATCGGTGCGCCAACGCCGTTTGTCGGACGATATCGTCAGCCAACTGGAAACCATGATCCTCGAAGGCACGCTCAAGGCCGGCGAACGTCTACCGGCGGAACGCGTATTGTCTGAGCAGTTCGGCGTCTCGCGGCCCTCACTGCGTGAAGCGATTCAGAAACTGGCAGCCAAGGGCCTGTTGGTCAGCCGCCATGGCGGTGGCAACTATGTGGCGGAAACCCTCGGCTCGACTTTCAGTGACCCGCTGCTGCACCTGCTGGAAAGCAACCCCGAAGCCCAGCGCGACCTGCTGGAATTTCGCCACACCCTGGAAGGCTCCTGCGCGTTTTACGCCGCTCAGCGTGCCACCGAACTGGATCGCCAGCGCCTGACCGACGCCTTTGCCACGCTGCAGGATTGCTACAGCCGCAGCGGCAAGGTGACCCGTGCCGAAGAAGGCGCAGCCGATGCCAACTTCCACCTGGCGATTGCCGAGGCCAGCCACAACGCCGTGCTGCTGCACACCATTCGCGGGCTGTTCGACCTGCTCAAACGCAACGTGGTGACCAATATCGGCGGTATGTACGCCCAGCGTGATGAAACCCGCGACATGCTGATCGAACAGCACCGCGCCTTGTTCCAGGCCATTATCGAAGGCCGTGCCGAAGACGCCCGCGCGCTGTCCAACCGGCATATCGACTATGTGCAGGAAGTACTGGCCGAGGTGCAGCAACAGGCGCGCCGCGAAGAGCGCGCCCAGCGCCGGGGCAGTACGCGTTAGCGTCTGGGCAGGCGCACCGCGACTTCCAGACCGCCGAGGGGCGAGTCGCTCAGGCTGATGCTGGCGCGGTGCAGCTCTACCACCCGTAGCACGATGGACAGGCCCAGCCCCGCGCCCTGACCGTCGCCAAGTCGATAGAAACGCTCGAAGAGTTTTTCCCGCAGCGCTTCATCCACGCCCGGGCCACTGTCCTGCACGCGCAGCACGATGGCATCCGCCTGAGCCTCCAGCTGCACTTGAATGCGTCCGCCGTCGGGGGTGTATTGCACGGCATTGCTGATCAGGTTCTGCAGCAAGGTGCCGAGGCTTGGGCCATCGGCGAGTAGCTGATAATCGGCCGGTTCAACGGCCTCCAGATTGAGCTCCTGATGGCGTTCTAGGGCTAGCGGAATCAGTTCTGCCAACTCGTTGCGCACAAACCCGAGCAGGTCCAGTTCGCGCATGGCCAGTTGCGTCACATTGGGTTCCAGTCGCGCCAGGGTCAGCAGTTGCGCCACCACCCGAGTGGCGCGCTCGACCCCGCTACCCAGCTGACGCAGGGCATCGTTGCGGTCTTGCGGATCGGGAGCTTCCAGGGCGTTCTGCGCGTGGATGCGCAGCACCGCCAATGGCGTGCGCAGTTCATGGGCGGCGTCGGCAATAAAGCGCTTTTCCTGATCCAGCAACTGGTTGACCTGCATCAGCAGGCGGTTAAGCGAGGCGCCCATCGGCTCCAGTTCCTGCGGCAGCGGGCCGAAGGTCAGCGGCGCGAGGTTGTCCGGTGCGCGCGCCTTGATTGATTCGGCCATGCGCTGCAGCGGGCGCAAACCAAACCCCACGGCCAGCCAGAGCAGCAGGGCCAGCAGCGGCAGGCCAATCAGCAGCGGTTGCAGGGTGCGCCGGGCAATCTTGCCGGACAGCTCGCCGCGCACGTCTTCGCGCTCACCCACCAGTACCCAGTGATGGTCAACGTTGTCGTGCAGCACAAACACCCGCCAGCGGTGCGCACCCAAGGTCAGGGTGTGGTAACCACTAAGGTATTTGGCCAGGCGGTTGAGGCGTTCGCTCAGTGGTTGCTCGCCGGCCGGTAGGTTAAGGCCGAGCTGGGCAATCATCTCCATCAGCAGGCCTTTGGGCGCGCTGGCGGACTGGAATACCAGCTCGCCGTTGTCATCGAGCATCTGGAAGGCCAGCTTGCTCTCGTAATCGTGTCCCAGCAGGCCATCGAGGTTGCGCGGGCTGTTTTTCAGCAGCAGGGCTTCGTCCAGTGCCGCCTGCAAATCGCGGCGCGAATCGGCAGACAGCTCATGGCGTACCAGGCCCATAAGCATGCGCGAGGTCTGCGCCAGCTGGGCGTCGAACAGCTCTTCCACTTCATGGCTGGCATCGCGGTAAATCTTGTGGCTGATCAGCCCCAGGGAAACGCTCAACAAAGTCAGCAGCAATACCAGCAAACGCGCGCGGATCGAGCGCAACAACTTCGGCATGTTATTTATCCACCAGGTAGCCGACGCCGCGCACGGTGCGGATCAGCTCGGGAAAGAATTTTTTGCGCAGGTGGTGCACATGCACTTCCAGGGCGTTGCTTTCCAGCTCTTCGTCCCAGCCATAGAGTGCCTGTTGCAGCTTGTCGCGGGTCATCACCCGGCCCGGCTGGGCGAGCAGTTCGTGCAGCAAAAGGAATTCCTTGCGTGGCAGGTTGACCGCCTGGCCCTGATAGCTGACGGCTTGGCTGACCGGATCGAGGCTGATGCCACGGTATTCCAGCGCCGGTTGCGGGCGGTTGAAACTGCGCCGCAGCAGGGCGCGCAGGCGTGCCTTGAGTTCGGCGACATCGAAGGGTTTGACCAGGTAATCATCGGCACCAGCATCCAACCCGGCGATACGGTCGCTGGTGGAGTCACGGGCGGTCAGCACCAGTACCGGTACCGGGTTGGCGGCGGCGCGCAGGTGCTTGAGCACCTGCAGACCATCCATGCGCGGCAGGCCAAGGTCGAGAATCGCCAGCTCGAAGCTCTCGCTGGTCAGGGCATGCAGCGCACTGCTGCCATCCTGCACCCAGTCGACGGTATAACCCTCGGGCTTGAGAGCGGTGCGAATACCTTCGCCAAGGGCTTTGTCGTCTTCGACCAGCAGAATGCGCATGCAGAGATTCCCAAGTTTTCCTATTCAAGCTCGCGTAGGCGAGACTACTCCAATTCTGCGTTGACCTTGGCCAGCAACGCCTGAATTTCCTCTTTACGGCCGGCGTCGGCGGACAGGCGATTGGGCCGTGCAGGGGCTAGCAGGGCTTTTTCCAGGGCGGTCTTGGCTTCCGCAAAGCGTTTGGCGCGGGCCAGGTAGTCGCCATAAAAGTAGTTGGGGTCGATGCCGTCCGGGTTGATCGCCAGGGCCTGCTTGAGCATGGCCTCGGCTTTCTCATCATCGCCAAAGCCGACCGGCCAGCCGGGTACCTGGTAGTAGAGGCTACCGAGGCTGGTGTAGGCCGAGCCGGACAGCGCCTTGGGGTCCAATGCCAGGCCCTGTTCCAGGCTGGCCTTGGCCTCCTTGACCAAGCCGAGGGCACCCAGGCCGCCTTTAGCACCGGCGTAGGTGCTGAGAATGATGCCGTTCCAGATCTGCAGTTCGGCGGCGTTCGGCTCGGCGGCGACGGCTTTTTGCGCTTGCTCGCTGAGGCTGGCGAAGGCTTTTTCGTGTTGTTCCTTGGGCAACTGGTAATTGATCTCGGCCCAGCGGTCCTGCAAGTTTTGCAGTTGCGCCTGGCCCTGTTCGCTGAGGGCAAAGCTGGGCAGGCTGGTGAGGCAGAGCAGGGTGCAGGCGGCGGTACGGATAAGCTTCATCGGGGTGTCCTCTTAGGGTTTGCTGCGGGCAAAGCGCTGGATAATCGGTAGTTGTTTGCGCAGCGCCTGGTCGACCAGGCGCGGCAGCAGGCTGTTGAGGCGCACAAAGAGTTGTTCCGGCCAGCCCAGGTAGCGTTCCTCGCGCTCATGGCGAATGGCCGCCAGCAGCTGCTGGGCCACGCTGTGCGGGTCGTCCATGGCGACGTTCAGCTCATCATTCATGGCCACCACGTTGGCTGCGTTCATGCTGGTGCGGGTGGCGCGTGGAGCGAAGTAGAGAACCTTGATCTGGGTGTCGGCCAACTCGCGGCGCAGCGCTTCGGAGAAGCCGCGCAGGGCGAACTTGCTGGCGCAGTAGGTGCTGAAACCGGGGTAACCGATAGAGCCGAAGGTCGAACCGAGGTTGACCACCAGGGCCCGGCCCTGTTGCCGCAGCAGCGGCAGCAGGCGATGGGTCAGTTGCAGGGTGGCGGTGACGTTGAGTTCGATCAGCTCGGCGATGGCGGTTTCATCATGCTGCTCCAGCAGGCCGAAGTGATTGACCCCCGCAGCATTGATCAGCGTGTTGATCCCGCCGAAACGCTGCGCGGCAGCCACCACAGCCTCACGGCCGCTGCGTTGGCAGATATCTGCGGCCACCACCGTGACCTTGCCGGGGTTGGCCTCAGCCAGTGCATGCAACGCTTCGGCTTGGCGGCCAACCAGCAGCAGGTGTGCGCCTTCAAGCAGTAGAGCGGCGATCAGTGCCTGGCCGATTCCGCCACTGGCGCCGGTTATGACGGCGCGGCATTCAGGAATATTCATCGGTAGTCCTCAGGCGCTTAGGGGCAGGCTGCGGAATATGTCGCCGTACAGGCGATAGACCACCTTGGCGGTGTGCACCACGGCAGCTTTGTCATCGTCGTTGTCGAGCTGATTCATCAGGCGTTTGAAGAACTCGATATGTTCCAGATCCAGGCTGCCGTGGGAACTCAGGTAGCTGAAGGCCTTGTTAGGCAGTTGCAGCTTGTCCTGAATCACCCCAGCGACCTGGGTGGCGAGGGCGATGCTGGTGCCTTCCAGCACATTGACCATGCCAAAGAAGCTCACCGGGTTGTGCCGGGCGATGCGGTCGTAGACGTAACTGACCATCAGTTCGGTCGGCAGCTTGGGCGTGCCGTGGCGCACCGCTTCTTTGTCTGCACCGCACACGGCGATATCGTTGAGCACCCATTCCTGGTGGCCCGTTTCTTCCTCGATGTATTCGCCGATAGCTTCGCGCAACCACTCCAGCCGTTCTGGCAAGCGCGCGCCGCAGGCCATCAGCAAGGGCACGGTGTGTTTAACGTGGTGATAAGCCTCGGTGAGAAAGGCCACGTAGCTGTTCAGGCTGACGGTGCCAGCCATGGCCTGGGCAATGATCGGCGCACTGAGCAGGTAATTGCGTTCAGCGCTGGTGTGTTCAAGCAGGGATTCGTAGAAGCTCATCAGGCATCTCCATAGCAGGATTCGGTGGCCATCAATTGCTCGATGGCGTGCTGGTAGTGGTTAAGCAGGGCTAAACGCCGCAGGCGGCCATTGCTGGTGGCCAGCGCATTGGCACTGCTGAAAGGTTGTTCGGCGCGCAGCCAGTGGTGCACGCGGGCGTAGTCGGGCAGGGCTTGGTTGGCCGTCGCCACGGCCTCCGCCAGTTGGCTGTCGCTGGTATTCGGGAAGCGCGGCACTAGCACGGCAACGTTGCCGGGCAGTGCTTCGCCATGCAGCCAGGCCTGGGCGATTGGCAGTTGCTGGACCAACTCGGCCTCGACCCATTCCGGGTTTACGTTGCGGCCAAAGGCGGTGATGAACTGGTGTTTCTTGCGCCCGTGCAGTACTAGGAATGGTCCGTCGAAATGGCCCAGATCACCGGTGCCCAGCCACTCCTCGTCAGGGCATGGTTCGCCCAGGTAACCAAGCAGGCGTGGGCCTTGGACCATCACCTCGCCGTCTGTAGCCAGGCGTACCTGCAGGTGTGGCAACGGTTGGCCGACGGTGCCGATACGGCGGTTTTCCGGGGTGTTCAGGCACACCACCGACGCACACTCGGACAGGCCGTAGCCCTCGAACACCGGCAGCCCCAGGGCGTCGGCACGTTGCAGCAATTGGCTGGCGATGCGGCCACCGCCGACGGCGATAAAACGCAGGCTGCTCGGCAGGGGTAGGCGATTTTCGCCGGCGCTGACCAGCGCCAGCAGCAGTTGCGGTAGCAGGATCAGGCTATTGGGCTGCGCCTGAGCTAGGGCGCCGAGAAAGCGCGGCAGATCGAACTGGCTGGCACCGAGCAGACCGATCTGCGCCATCGGCATCAATTCAATCCGTGCGCCGGCCAGCAGAGGGGCATAGACCCCGGCAATGTTCTCCAGCAGGGTGGCCAGCGGCAGGACGCACAGGTGGCGTTCGACCGCGCAGCTGGCGCTGGCCTGCACCAGGCTCTGCGCCACCGCCAGTTGTGTGGCGATATCCAGGCATACACCTTTGGGTTGCCCGGTGGTGCCGGAGGTGTAGGTGATTTTGCAGGTGCCGACCGGCAACGCGCTGACCTGCGCCCGTGGGCGTTGCAGCACAGTGGTGGTAGCGGTTACTGCAATCGCCGCTGCGCTTGCGCTGAAACCCAGTGCGTTGAATAGCGGGCTGGCCGGGCCGATCAGGCAGTCAATGCCTGCGCTATCGAGGACATGCGTCTGCTGGCTGCTGGAAAAGAATCCCGGCACGGGCACGCAGACCAGCCCGGCATGCAGGGCGGCGAGGTCCCAGAGTACCCAGTCGATGCCGTTATCCAGGGCCAGGGCAACCCGCTGCGCGCCAAGCGCCAGCAGTTGCGTACTGCGCTGCTCGACCTCGCTTAGCAGTTGGGCGTAGCTCAGCTGCCTGTCGCCTTCACGCAAAGCGATGGCGTCGCCAAGGGCTGCTAGGCGATTGAAGAGTAATTCAGCGGCAGGCCACATCGGGCATGTCCTCCAGGGCATAAAAGGCTTGGTGGGCCAGGCGCGGGTAAGCACCCAGCTGCAGCAGACGCTGATGGCCGGCGTAGATATCGCCGGCCATTACCTGCGGTTGGTTGGCGTAGTAGCTGCCCCAGTCCGCCAGTTCATTGCCCAGGCAATCGGGGTTTGCCGGGCCCAGCGGCAAAGGCGTCAGGCCCAGGCGCTGAAAGCTGTTGAGCAGGGCCAAGGTGCCGGTGAAGCACACCCAGCGATAACCCAGCGCCACCAGCAGATCGGTCAGTGCGACGATCAGCAGGCGTGCGGCACCCGGACTGCCGGCGGCCAGATTGCCGACCTCCACCAGTTGTGTGCGCTGTGGCGCACCCACCACCTGCCGGGCGCCAATCACCTGTTCTGCCGGTTGCTGCAGGTAGCGCTCAAGAAACAGCGGGCCACTGGCTGCGCTGCGCAGGCCCACCGCGCCGAGCAGTTGCCCGTCGCGGTCTTCCAGGCTGAGCAGGCAGGGCATGAAATGGCGGATGCGCGCCTGATGCTGAGCGGCGAAGCGCTCGCCGATAAAGGCTTCAATCCCAGCGCGGCGAGGGCTGGTGGCGTTGGCCAGATAGAGGCTGAGCGGCTGCTCGCGGCCAATTTGTGCAAGTGCAGTGTCGTGATACACCCAAGGCAGCTCCATAACAGGAACCTCATCTGAGAACTTGGGTGCGAGTTTCGGTGTCCAGGCTTAACGGCAAATTAAGTCGCAAATTCTTTTGTGCGTTGTTCCGCGAGCATTTCATTGCTTGCGCTGCAACCGCATCAGCCCATAGCCTGCGAAGCCCTACTTGCAGGATGACTGCAGGTTTGATTTGCCCTGAACTTAGACGCCAAACGCTCGGAGATAGTTATGCCCCCTATGGATACTGAGCAACAACTGGCGGCCCGTCTGGCCATCCTGGAAAACCCTGAAGCGCAGGACTGCACGGTCTACCGCGCAGATGAACAGGACCCGGAAGCCGAGGAAGTGGATCTGGGTGATGCCAAGGTGCTGTTCTGCGGCCCGTTCGAGGCCCCGGCCGACTGGGACGCGGCAGAGCGTGAAGATTATTTCGGCGACAGCGCGCCTGAGCTGTTCGTCAATGCGCGTATCGAGTGCGAAGCCAAACCGGGCTCCAAGGGCCATTTCACCGTGGACATCGGTGACTATGTGGCCGCCCAGCCGGGGTTGGGGGAAGTCGTGATGTTCTATGTGCACGACTACCTGGAAGACGACACCGGCTGCACCTATGTGCTGCTGCGTGATGAAGAGGTGCTGGAATAATCCAGCCACCGCGCTGGGCTTCTTGCTGAAGCCCAGCCACAACCTGCCTTGCTCCATGTCCTCGCTGATTCGCTTTTTGCCCTGTAGTACCGGGTTATTACCCGCGCCTGACGGATCGGGATAACACTCTGTGCTTCTCAATTCATTGAAGGGAGCAGGCACATGGCAGCGAAGAAGATTCTCATGCTGGTCGGCGACTACGTCGAAGACTACGAAGTGATGGTGCCGTTTCAGGCACTGCTGATGGTCGGTCATCAGGTGCACGCGGTGTGCCCGGACAAGACCGCCGGGCAGAGCGTGCGCACCGCCATCCACGATTTTGAAGGCGAGCAGACCTACAGCGAGAAGCCCGGTCACAACTTTGCCCTCAACTTCGATTTCGCCCAGGTCAAAGCCGAAAACTACGACGCCCTGTTGATTCCCGGTGGCCGCGCCCCGGAGTACCTGCGCCTGAATGCTCAGGTGCTGGCGCTGGTGCAGGCCTTCGACAAGGCTGGTAAGCCCATCGCAGCGGTCTGCCATGGTGCGCAATTGCTCGCTGCTGCTGGCGTGCTGAAAGGTCGTGAATGCAGTGCCTATCCGGCCTGTGGCCCGGAAGTCACCCTGGCAGGCGGGCGTTATATGGATATCGCCGTGGACCAGGCCCATGTGCAGGGCAATCTGGTCACTGCTCCGGCCTGGCCGGCGCATCCCAACTGGCTGGCGGCGTTTCTTGGCCTGCTCGGCACGCAGATCACGCTGTAATGTGCTTAAGCCCGTAGCCCGGATGCAATCCGGGGAGCGTCTATAAATGAGGGTCCCGGATTGCATCCGGGCTACGCATGTATGAGGGCCTGCTTGCAGGCCTCTGTCGTCGAGGAGCCGCTATGTGCGAGCTGTATGTCAAAGCCGATCCGATTCTTTACGAATCCCGTGCCCGCTCGCTGCGCATCCGTGGCGTGGTCACTACCCTGCGCCTGGAAAATCAGTTCTGGGACATCCTGCGCGAAATCGCCGAAGTCGACGGCATGACCACCAATCAACTGATCACCAAGCTGTATGACGAGGTGATGGAGTATCGCGGTGAGGTGGTGAATTTCGCGTCTTTTCTGCGCGTCAGTTGCACGCGCTACCTTAGCCAACGCCGTGCGCCGGCTGAGTTGGCCTTGGTGCGCGCGATCCAGTCTTAAGCTGTAGCTGAGATGCGCAGTGCAGGGTCACCCAGCGGGTGGCTGAGCGCATCGAAGAAGCGCAGCTCGACATTCTGCTCGGCGAACAGGCTGGCGTAGTGCTGCTTCTGCTGGGCGATAAACAGCGGGTTGTGCGGGTAGATCGATATTGCCAGGGTTTTCAGTTCGGCTTGCTGCAAGGCCTGGATCAGGTGCTGGTCCTGCGCGGCCAGGCTGTGGCCGAAGATGCACAGCTTGTCCTTGGGCTGCGCCAGCTGGCTGTAGCAGAACGACAAGTAGTCAGAACTGCGGATGGCCTTGAACTTGTCCGCGCTGCTGCCTTCATTGACGAACAGCGGAATATCGCCCAGCTGGTTGATGGCGAAGCTGGCCAGCAGGGTGCTTTCCGATGAGTTGAGAATGCGCGTGCTGCCGTCGATGTTCTTCACCAGGTGCATGCCGCCGTGCAGGTAGAGCATGCGCGTGGCATTGCCCAAGCGCTGACAGTCGCCGGGGGCGAAGGTTGAATCCGCGCCGCGGAACATATCTTCAAACGCCTCTGGGGCCTGCATCACGGCCCAGTAGTTGAGCAGGTCGTAATTGCCGGAATAGACCGTCTGGTATTGGCCAAGCGCGCTATTGATCCGCGCCAGGCTGGCGGCCTGCATCTGGCTCCAGGGAATATGTACCGAGCGCACGGCGTGGATCAGCGCTTCCTTGATGGCAAAGTAGCGATGGCGCGGCGATGACGAGTTGATGGTCAGTGCGGCATTAACCCGGATGCTGTTCTTCAACGCGCTGAGCACCTGCTCGAAGTTGCTGGTGTCCAGGGCGCGGAACACGCTGAGCTCGGTCGCGCTAAGCGGGCGATTGCGGGTGGTCTGCGCCTCGTCGAATAGCGAGAAGTAGGCGAACTTGCGCCATACCGCCAGGCTCGCGCCGTTGCCGATCAGCAGCTCGGGGAAGCCGATACTGCTGTTCAGGGTGGTCCAGTCTTCCAGTTCGCCAGTAAATGCCGGGTTTTGCATAATCGCTAGTTGTCGCCTTGGGTCGTCGTGGTTGTGCAGCGCGCGACTTTAACATGGGGCGCGGCAACAGCCGGCGTCGCCGCTGCGGCCCATTGCACCGCCAGGATGCTGCCCAGCACCGCAATCAACCCCAGCAGCGCCACGCCAGTGATGCTCTGCCCGAGCAATGCCCAGCCGAGCAGCACCGCCACCAGCGGGCTGAGCAAACCCAGGGACGACACCGCCACCGGCGCCAGCCGGGCAATGCCGCGAAACCACAACACATAGGCCAGCAACGCGCCGAACAACGACAGGTAGGTGTAGCCCAGCCACTGCAACGGGCTTAGCTGCGGCAGCGGTGGGTCGATCAGCCAGGCCACTGGCAGCAGGAACAGACCGCCAATCAGCAACTGCCAGCCGGTAAAGGCCAGCAGCGGCACAGTCGGCCGCCAACGCCGCGTCAGGTAAGTGCCGCTGGCCATGCAAGCGGTACCGACAGAGGCGGCGGCAATGCCTATCGGGTCCCAACTGGCTCCCGGCGCCAGCAACAGGGCAGCCATCCCGGCGATACCCACCACACTGGCGGCGACCGCCACGGACGCCGGTCGTTGGCGATCCATCGACCACACCAGGCCCATCACCAGCAGCGGTTGAATCGCCCCGACCACCGCCGCCAAGCCGCCCGGCAAGCGGTACGCGGCGACAAACAGCAGCGCCTGAAAGAAGCCGATATTCAGCGCCGCCAACACCAACAGGCGCGGCCACTCGCTGCGCCGGGGCAGATAGCGGCTGTACAGCACCAACAGCAGGCCGGCGGGCAGGGCGCGCAGCAGCGCGGCGGTAAACGGCAGGTCTGGCGGCAGAATCTCGGTGGTGACGATATAGGTCGAGCCCCAGATGGCCGGCGCCAGGGCGGTGATCAACACATCCAGCCAGGTGCTACGCGATGCTGAGCGGCCCATGCATTTGTCTCGCATTCAAGATAAAATGCGAGGCTAATAGTAACTTGTCTTGGATTCAAGATAAATTTTCAGGGGTAAGCCAATGGCAGTCCAACGACAGATGGATGCGGTCGATGCAATTCTTCAGCAGTGGCACCGCGAGCGACCGGACCTGGATGTCAGCCCGATGGGTGTGATCGGCCGCCTTGGCCGCTGTGCATCGCTGCTACGGCGCGAGCTGGACAAACTGTTCAGCAGCTTTGGCCTGACCGCCTGGGAATTTGACGTGCTGGCCACCTTGCGCCGCTCCGGCGAGCCCTACCGCCTGGCCCCGACTACCCTGTTCTCGACCCTGATGGTCACCTCCGGCACCATGACCCGGCAGCTGCAGCAACTGGAAGCCGCAGGCTGGGTCAGTCGTATAGCCAACCCCAGCGACGCACGCAGCATGCTGGTGCAGCTGACCCCCGCCGGGCTGGAACTGATCGACCGCGCGGTAACCGCGCATGTGGCCAACGAAGCGCGGCTGCTGGCGCCGATTGCCGCCACCGAGCTGGCGCAACTGGAAGCGCGGCTATCCGAACTGTTGGCGGTGCTGGAACCGGCTGGCGAGTGAGTTTTCTGCAAACCCGGCCGTGAGCAGGCCTGCTAGAAGAGGTGATTAATGAGCAACGAATTGGTGATCGAAGATATTCAACTGGGTGACGGCAAGGAAGTGGTCAAAGGTGCGCTGATCACCACCCAGTACCACGGATTTCTCGAAGATGGCAGCAAGTTCGACTCTTCCTATGACCGTGGCAAAGCCTTCCAGTGCGTAATCGGCACCGGCCGCGTGATCAAGGGCTGGGACCAGGGCCTGATGGGTATGAAAGTCGGCGGCAAGCGCAAACTCTTCGTGCCGTCGCATCTGGGCTACGGCGAACGCCAGTTCGGCGCGCATATTAAGCCGCACTCCAATCTGATCTTTGAAATTGAGCTGCTGGAAGTGCTGACGCGGGATGATTGAGTGGTTGCCTAGTATTTGGCTAATACATTCAGCTTGGAACAGCTCGTAGCATGGGTATTGCGACGATTTCCAACCTACGAGCTGTTCGCGGTGATTCGAGGGTTAGCCCATCACTTTGTTCCAATCGACCTCATAACCCGCGATTTTTAGCTCACGAGCGAGAGCTGTCCTCCACTCACCGGACATCGGAGTCCAAACCACGCCTGCAAAGTCCGTTGGAATCTCCACATTGCCTGACTTTAGGGCGCAAACTTTGTTGCGCCCCAGCGCCCCGATGAAATATCCAAGCTCTAGCAGGACATTCTGCCTAACGCGGGGTTCTAGTTCTCCTCCGACCTTGCCCCCTACATCATCAGGAGTTAGCAGTACCACAGCCATTCCTACATCAGAGTGATGCTCGATTTTCTCGATTATCGTTCGACCGCCATTGGCCTGCTCATGAAGGATGATCACCTCAATACCTAGCTTCTCAAGGAAACGTGCAACCGTTTCACGAACGGCCTCGTCATGCCCATGTACAAGGAATATTCGGGTTGAGTCCCCAGGAGTGGTTGAGCGCGAAGGAGCGGCAACAGGCGAGTTGGGTTCAAGATCCTCTAGATCCGCCTTCAGCGCATTGATTGCCTGCCCAAGCAATGCCTTCGCATTACCAATCTTTTTCTGTGTGCCTCCTTTGTAGTCAGGGTCGGGCATACCAGAAACCCACATGAGCATACGAAGGTGGAGGTTGTACGCTTCGCAGTACCGATTTGCGGCAGTTGTGTTGCTTCCGAAGCAACGCTCTAAAGTATCCTCAATGCTACGCTCCAGAGCCTGCAGCTCAGGTGAGGTCCCACCCCGCATCGTATTCAGGTCGAATGCATCAAGATCCACGATTCGCTGTTGAAGCCGCTCTATTCCCCGCGTCAACTGCCCTGCATCTAGATAAATCTTGGGTTGTACAGCAGTCGGTGGTGTCGCCTTCCTCGCCATGATTGTTCCTTCCCGCACAGTGATGCGCTCATCATGCCATTACGCACACCGCGAGCAATAAAGATCTGGCCGCATTGGCATAGTCTGCTTTTTATAACGAGCTAACCGATTGATATATCTTCTTGATTAAGAAAGCGGATTTATTATCCCCGCAGCATGATTGCCGTACCTGACACTCCCTAGCTATAGCGCAGCTTTCCCGGTCTTGAAATACAACCAACCCGGCACTAGGCCGGGTTGGTTGTTCTAGCTGCAATGTTTACATAATCTCGACCGCCAGACTGTCGTGAGCCTTCTTGTCTCAGATATCCGCAGGTTTCTCTAAACCCACTGATCATTGCGTTTACGCCTTACCCGCAGCATGGTCGGCAGAATCAACCCAGCAAGCAGCCCGCCACCGGCGATGCCGCCGCCGTAGGCCATATAGCGCATCAGTACCTGCTGGTTTTCCTCGCCTAGCTGCGCTTGCAGTTCGCGCAACTCAGAGTTGGCTCGGCTCAGTTCGATATCCAGCGAAGAGCGGGCGGTTTGCAGTTCGTCGATCAGGGTTTTGCGCGAGTCGAGGGTTTCTTGCATGCCTTGCACGCGGGTTTTCCAGGTGTCGTTGATGCCTTCCAGTTCGGCGCTGAGTTCCGCCACTTTCTGTTCCAGTTGCGGCAGACGCTCGGCCTGGCCGGGAACGTCCTGCAGGTCGCGGTTGGCAATCCATACGGCGCTGCCGTTTTCGCCACGCACCTGGCTGTAGTCACCATCGCTGCGCAGCAGGGTGACCTTTTGCCCGGAGGCCAGGGTGCCGACGATGCGGTAGCCGTCGGTTGGGCCGCTGCGTACATAGGTGTTCAGGCTGTCGCTGACCCAACGGTTGCTGCTGGCATTTTCTTCGGCGTGGGCGCTGGCGCTTGCCAGCAGGCAGGCCGCGAAAGCCAGGTTATGCAAAGGGGTAAAGGTGGCGGGGCGATGACGGAATAGGGGCATGGGGCAATCTTCATATGGCAATTAAACGAAACCCTCAGGCGGGTGCGATAAAGGCCGGCCAGGCGCATTGCCGTGAGCAGTTAGGCGCTCTGGATGGAGTGGCGCTATGCAGCTGCTCGCTGGGCAAATGGCCATGCAATCCACCCGGCGGGCCGACAGCAGACAGACACTTGGCGAGCGCGGGGAGTTCACTCGGCGGCGGGTTGCGGGATGGATGGTTGGTATTTATGCGCAGCTTGCCGGGTGGTTCACAGCCTGGCTGGCCGCTCAACCTGAGGTTGCGTTCGCTAGCGCTAAAAACAACAAACCCGGCACGTGGCCGGGTTTGTTGGGGTTGCCACAGGGCTTACTTGATCTCGACGGCCAGGCTGTCGTGGATCTTTTTGTTCCAGATTGCTGGACCTGTGATATGCACCGACTCGCCCTTGGTGTCGACCGCCACGGTAACTGGCATGTCTTTCACGTCGAACTCGTAGATGGCTTCCATACCCAGTTCGGCGAAGGCCACCACGCGCGACTTCTTGATCGCCTGGGCGACCAGGTAAGCAGCGCCGCCAACGGCCATCAGGTACACGGCCTTGTTGTCCTTGATCGCTTCGATGGCGATCGGGCCGCGCTCGGATTTACCGATCATGCCCAGCAGGCCAGTGCTTTCGAGGATCTGCCGGGTGAACTTGTCCATCCGCGTAGCGGTGGTCGGGCCGGCTGGGCCTACCACTTCTTCGCGCACTGGATCGACCGGGCCAACGTAATAGATAAAGCGGCCTTTGAGATCGACCGGTAGCTCTTCACCCTTGTTCAGCATATCGACCATGCGCTTGTGCGCGGCGTCGCGGCCGGTGAGCATCTTGCCGTTGAGCAGCACGGTTTCGCCCGGTTTCCAGCTCTGCACGTCTTCCGGAGTCAGGGTGTCGAGGTCGACGCGGCGCGCGCTCGGGCCGGCTTCCCAGACGATTTCCGGGTAGGCGGACAGATCCGGCGCTTCCAGCTCGGCCGGGCCGCTGCCGTCCAGCACGAAGTGGGCGTGACGGGTGGCGGCGCAGTTGGGGATCATGCACACCGGCAGGGAAGCGGCGTGGGTCGGGTAATCCATGATCTTCACGTCGAGCACGGTGGTCAGGCCGCCCAGGCCCTGGGCGCCGATGCCCAGTTGGTTGACCTTGTCGAACAGCTCCAAACGCATCTCTTCGATCTTGTTCTGCGGGCCGCGGGCTTTCAGCTCATGGATGTCGATGTGCTCCATCAGCACTTCCTTGGCCATTACCGCAGCCTTCTCGGCGGTGCCGCCGATGCCGATGCCGAGCATGCCCGGTGGGCACCAGCCAGCGCCCATTTCCGGCACGGTTTTCAGTACCCAGTCGACGATCGAGTCGGACGGGTTGAGCATGGCCATCTTCGATTTGTTCTCGGAGCCGCCGCCTTTGGCGGCGACGTCCACTTCCACCTTGTCGCCAGGGACGATGGAGTAGTGGATTACGGCCGGGGTGTTGTCCTTGGTGTTCTTCCGTGCGCCTGCTGGGTCGGCGAGGATCGAGGCACGCAGGACGTTTTCCGGCAGGTTGTAAGCGCGGCGCACGCCTTCGTTGATCATGTCGTCGACGCTCATGGTGGCGCCGGTCCAGCGCACGTCCATGCCGACGCGGATAAATACGGTGACGATGCCGGTGTCCTGGCAGATCGGCCGATGACCGGTGGCGCACATGCGCGAGTTGATCAGGATCTGCGCCATGGAGTCGCGCGCGGCGGGGGACTCTTCGCGCAGGTAGGCCTCATGCATGGCCTGGATAAAATCCACGGGGTGGTAATAGGAGATGAACTGCAGGGCGTCGGCGACGCTCTGGATCAGGTCGTCTTGCTTGATCACGGTCATGCTTGGCGCTCCTTTTTGTAGGGGTAGGAGTAGGGCAGGAACTTCGAACAGCGCTGGGTCACGGCCCGGCGCAGGGCTATCAAGGTCAAAGGACAAGGCCAAAGCACAAGATAAAAAGGCGCGGCAGTATACCGCGCACGCTGTCAGGCGGACACCTGTACGGCCCCAGACCATGGTCGCTGATCGGCCATTTGAGCCGACTAATGACCTGGGCGCGGCCTAGGCATTGTCTGAGCACAGGGGTACAGTGGCGGCTAGATGCCAGCATGGGACGGAGCCCATAAACCCATGAGCCTAAGTAGCCAGCGGGTAACCCAGCGATCTCTGCAAAGCCTGCTGCTGAAACGTTTCGGCATGGCAGTGGCGACCTATGCGCTGACCGGGCTGTTGTGCTGGATTGGCGTATTTGCCGGACTGTTTCATGCATCGCCTTTAACGGCTCTGAGCATCACCGCCTTGGCTGCACTTAGCCAGTTGGTGTTTCTCGGGCTGTTTCTGTCCCACTTCAATCTGCGTTTAGCCGACCCCAGCCTGACTGAACCCCAGGTGCTGGTGGCATTGGCTTGGCTGACCGTGCTGTTGTCGCTGTTCAGCGAAGGGCGCGGCAGCATGCTGGTGATCTATCTGCTGATTCTGCTGTTCGGCGTGTTCCAGTTGCCGCCGCGGGTGTTCGCTCGCTGTGCGCTGTTTGCCTTCTTTGGCTTTGCCGGCTTGAACCTGTATGAAGCCTATACCCTGCAGCTGAGCGAACCGCGTGTGGCGCTGATGCAGGCGTGCGTGCTGGCGGTGGTGCTGGTCTGGCTATGTCTGTTTGCCAGTTACGCCCAGGCCATGCGTCAGCGTATGCGCCAACGGCGTTTTGCCCTGCAGGCGCATCAGGACACGCTGCGTGGCATGATGCGTCAGCTCGAAGACCTGGCCGCCACCGATGAGTTGACCGGTCTGTGTAATCGCCGGCACTTCCTGCGCCTGGCCAGCCGTGAGCTGGAAGGACTGCGCAACGGGCGCCAGCATGGTTTGGCGCTGCTCGATCTCGATCATTTCAAGCGGATCAACGATATCCATGGCCACGCCGCCGGGGATCGGGTTCTGCAGACGTTCGCCGCCGTCGCCCGCGCCTGCCTGCGCGATGGTGATGTGGTAGCCCGCTACGGCGGTGAGGAATTTGTGTTGTTGTTACCCAATACCGAAGCCGATCAGTTCACCGCCTGTTGCGAGCGCCTGCGTGAGGCCTTTAGCCGCGCCGAGCCGCTGGGTGTGAAAGTAGCCAGCCTGAGCGTGTCCATCGGCATGACCCTGCTGACCGTGCACGATGATCTCGACGAAGCCCTGCAACGTGCCGACCAGGCGCTGTACCAGGCCAAACGCGACGGGCGTAACCGTTGCGCGGCGACCTGGGAGGATGTGGATGCCTGAGTTACGGGCCGCTGATCGCTGCCTTGAGGTCGCCCCCGCCAGTAACCTGCTGGACAGCCTGCTGGCTGCCGGCATCGCCGTGCCCTACAGCTGCCGCGCCGGCAGTTGCCATGCCTGCCTGGTGCGTTGCGTGGGCGGCGAATTGCTCGATGGCAAACCGGAAGCCCTGGACGCTGCGCGGCGTGAGCAGGGCTGGCGCTTAGCTTGCCAGTGTCGGGTGGTCGAGGATGTGCAGATCGAGGTGTTCGACCCGCTGCGCGATGCGGCCCCTGCCGTTATTCACAGTTGTGATTGGCTCAGCAGCGATGTGCTGCGCCTGCGGCTGGCCCCACAGCGGCCGCTGCGCTACAGCGCCGGCCAGCACCTGCAACTCTGGATTGAGGACGGCATTGCCCGGCCATATTCCTTGGCCAGCGTGCCGGGCGATGATCCTTGGTTGGAGTTTCATATCGATTGCCGTCAGGGCGGCGCGTTTGCCACGGCGGCGCGGGCATTTCAGCCCGGCGACGGTCTGCGCTTGGGCGAGTTGCGCGGTGCGGCGCTGCACTATGACCCGGACTGGCAAACCCGCCCGCTCTGGCTGATGGCCGCCGGTACCGGGCTGGCGCCGCTGTACGGGGTGCTGCGCGAGGCACTACGGCAGGATCATCAAGGCGCGATCCGGGTTATTCACCTGGCCCATGATGCGTCCGCGCATTACCTGGCTGAGCCCTTGTGGGCTTTGGCGGCCAGCCATCCTCAGCTGCAGGTTGAGCTGCTGGTTGCGGCCGAGTTGCCGGCTGCTTTGGCCGAACTGCGCCTTGTTTCACGGCAAACCATCGCCTTACTCTGCGGCCACCCCGACAGCGTCGAAACCTTTGCGCGCCGCCTGTATCTGGCGGGTTTACCGCGTAGCCAGGTTTTCGCTGACGTCTTTTTGCCCCACGCGCGCTAGCCGTTCAGGTTCTCAGCTCGCGGGTGGCCTGCCGTGAGGATTGATGATGAGCGAGCACCTGCTGGTTGAGCGTGAACAAGGGCTGTTGACCCTGCGCATGCACCGCCCTGACAAGAAGAATGCCCTGACCCGCGCCATGTACAGCGGCATGGCTGAAGTGCTGGTGCAGGCTGATCAGGATAAAAGCGTGCGCGCTGTGCTGATCAGCGGCGGCGAGAGCTGCTTTACCAGCGGCAATGATGTCGCCGACTTTATCAAGGCGCCGCCGACTGGCCTGAACAGTGAAGTGTTCCAGTTTATGCAGGCGCTGTTCGAGTTCAGCAAACCAGTGGTGGCCGCGGTCAACGGACCGGCGGTGGGCATCGGCACCACCATGCTGCTGCACTGCGACCTGGTGTATGTCAGCCGCGATGCCACCTTGAAGATGCCCTTCGTCAACCTTGGCCTGTGTCCTGAATACGGTTCCAGCTTGATCCTGCCGCGTTTGCTCGGCCACGCCCGCGCTGCCGAACTGCTGCTGCTCGGGCAGAGCTTTACCGGTGAGCAGGCCGCAATCTGGGGCATCGCCAATCAGGCGCTGGATAGCGGCGCGGCAACCCTGGCCAAGGCTCGGGAAATGGCGATGCGCTTTCACCAACTGGCACCGGCAGCAGTGGCTGACAGCAAACGCCTGATGCGTGCGCCGGATCGCGAGCAACTGCGTAGGGTTATCGAGGAGGAGGGCGCCTTGTTCGGCCAGCGTTTGCGCTCGCCAGAAGCTATCGAAGCGCTGACTGCCTTTATGCAGCGGCGCACGCCGGATTTCAGCAAGTTCGCCTGATGCCCTGAGGCAAACAAAAAGGCCGCTCGATTGAGCGGCCTTTTTCGTTGCGCTGGGTAGCCTAGAGCCTTTTTACGATCTCGCGAGCTAGAGACCTGCAAGGCAAAAACAGGCGAGGAAGCGGAGTGTACTTTTGTACATGAGCATTCCGAGCCTGTTTTTAACGCAGCAGGGCCGACGCGCAGCAGATCATAAACAGGCTCTTACACCAGTGCTTCACCTACATGCAGCAGCTTCATGGTGTTGGTGCCGCCGATGGTGTGGTAGCTGTCGCCCTTGGTCAGGATCACCCAGTCACCGGCCTGCACCACGCCGCGCTTGAGCAGCTCGTCCACCGCGGCCTGGCTGACTTCCGCCGGTTGCAAGGCGGCTGGGTCGAACGGCACGGTGTAGACGCCGCGGAACATGGCCGCGCGGGCCTGGGTTTCGCGGTGCGGAGAGAAGGCGAAGATAGGCACAGAAGAACGGATGCGCGACATGATCAGCGGGGTATAGCCACTTTCGGTCAGCGCGATAATCGCTTTCACACCGGGGAAGTGGTTGGCCGTGTACATGGCCGCCAGGGCGATGCTTTCGTCGCAGCGCTCGAACTCGGTGCCCATACGGTGGCTGGAGGTCTTGCTGGTCGGGTGCTTTTCCGCGCCCAGGCAGATGCGCGCCATAGCCTGCACCGCTTCCAGCGGGTAGGCGCCGGCGGCGCTTTCCGCCGAGAGCATCACCGCATCGGTGTAGTCGAGCACGGCGTTGGCCACGTCGGAGACTTCCGCGCGGGTCGGCATCGGGTTCTGGATCATCGACTCCATCATCTGCGTCGCTGTGATCACCGCCTTGTTGTGGCGGCGCGCGTGCAGAATGATTTTCTTCTGGATGCCGCACAGCTCGGCGTCGCCGATCTCCACACCCAGGTCACCACGGGCCACCATCACCGCGTCACTGGCGCGGATCAGACCGTCGAGGGTTTCGTCGTCGGCTACTGCTTCGGCGCGTTCGATCTTGGCCACCAGCCAGGCGGTGCCGCCTGCTTCATCACGTAGCTTGCGCGCGTAATGCATGTCGTCGGCATCGCGCGGGAAGGACACGGCCAGGTAATCCAGCTCCATCTCGGCGGCAAGCTTGATATCGGCTTTGTCTTTCTCGGTCAGTGCTGGCGCGGTCAGGCCGCCGCCACGGCGGTTGATGCCTTTATGGTCGGACAGCGGGCCGCCGATGATCACTTCGCAGTGCAGGGCATCGCTGGTAGCGCTGACGACGCGCATCACCACGCGGCCGTCGTCGAGCAGCAGCTCGTCACCGACGCCGCAATCCTTGACCAGATCCGGGTAGTCGATGCCGACGATGTCTTGCGTACCGGCAGTCAGCGGGTGGCTGGTGGAGAAGGTGAAGCGGTCACCGAGTTTGAGTTCGATGCGCTTGTTGGCGAATTTGGCGATGCGGATTTTTGGGCCTTGCAGGTCGCCGAGCAGGGCAACGTGGCGGCCATGCTTGGCGGCCAGTTCGCGCACCAGCTTGGCGCGGGCTTTGTGCTCATCGGGCGAGCCGTGGGAGAAGTTCAGGCGGGCGACATCCAGGCCAGCGATGATCAGCTGTTCAAGCACTTCGGGGCTGTTGCTGGATGGGCCGAGGGTGGCAACGATTTTGGTGCGGCGAAAGGTCATGCACAGACTCCTGAGTTGCATCTGAGCACGAGGCTACTATGCCGCAACGCTGTAGTCATTGTTCCTCTGCACTACCTTGGCAGGCCTGCTAGCGATTGAGTGCCTGGTCCAGATGACGGGCGGCTTTGTTGTTCAGCTCGCTGCCGGGGTATTGCACCAGCAGGCGACGCAGGTAGGTGATGGCCTTGTCGCGGCTGGCCTGCGGGTTGTCCGGGGCCAGGTACATCAGGCCGAGCTGGTAGAGGGCCTTTTCCTTGATATCGGCAGTAATACCGGGGTCGCTCAAGGCCAGCAGGTACAACTCTTCGGCTTCACCGACGCGGTTTTTCAGCACAGCGCGGCGCGACAATAGGGTCATGTCCGGGTCGAGGCTGGGCTTGTAAAGGTCGAGCTGCTGATTGGGCTTCCAGTGCGCGAGCAGCTCGCGCGAGGTTTTGTGCACCGGCTCGTCTGCCCGTTCGCGGATCATCACAATCCGTGCCTCGGCCCGTTCGGCGGCGCGGCTGGCGGGGAACTGGTTGAGCACCTGATAGAAGTAGTTGAGCGCCTTGTTGTCGTCGCGCTGCTCGTTGAAGCGGTTCATATAGAGCAAGCCGATCTGATAAAGCGAGATCGCACGCACCTCGTCGCTGAGCTTCTCGTCACGGTAACCGGTGAGGTACAGCTGCTCGGCCTGCTCGCTTTTGGCGTCGCGGATGGCCTGGGCGCTGTAGGTCAGCAGGTCGCCTTCATCCTCGATGGCCGCGAGCATGCGGTTGTTCTTCAGGGTCTTGTATTCGACCACTTCGTTGGTGGTGATCTGCGCAATAAACAGTGGCGTGGTGGGCGAGCAGGCGCTCAAGAGGGCGGTACACAGCAGCACTAGCAGGCGAGAGGAAGACGACATGACAGCTCCTGGGCGCAATGGCCGTTGCGCGCCAGTCTAGTCAGGCGTGCGGGCGCTGGCCAAGTGGCTGGCGGCATTACCCATCAGAGGATATGTTGCTGCAGAATTTTCCCCAGCAGTCGATACACTGCTCATCGGAGGAGAGGCTTATGCGCATACTGTTTATTGTTCTGCTGGTGGTGGGTGTAGCGGGGTGCAACCGTTACTCTTTTGATCATCACCTCAATAGTGCCTACGAGGCCTACGACCGTGGTGAGTGCGAGGCGGCCATCCTGTCGCTGTCCAAGGCTGAGCGCAACAGCCGCTCGCGGCGTTATATGCAGCCGGAAATCTCCCTGTTGCGCGGCCAGTGCCTGGAACGTCAGGCGCTGTTCGTTGATGCGATGCAGACCTATCAGTTCATCACCACCCATTACCCGGCCAGCGAATACGCCTACCGCGCTCGCGCGCGTATGGATACCCTGCGTCAGTTGGGGCATGACAGTGTCGATGTGGCGGTCAAGGTCAATCCGGTCAAGCCCTGACCGCTGGTCGTTACAGGCCATAGAAGGCTCTACTCGGCAGTAAGCTGAGACTTTACGGGAGGGAATCCATGCGCGTTTTGTTGTGCCTGTTGTTATTGCCCGGGTTGGCTGCTGCGGAAATCTATCGCTGGACCGATGCCAACGGCCAGGTGCATTTCGGCCAGCGCCCTGCGGCGGCAGGGGCCGAAAAGGTCGAAGTCAAACCGCAGGTGGTTGAGCGTGACCAACTGACCCGTGAGCGCGAAGAACGCACCAATCGCTTCTACGACGCGCGCCGCGAGGAGCAGGCGCAGGCTTCGGCGGTCGCTGCGGAAAACCAGGCCAAGCGTGCCGAGGAGTGTCGCGAATTGCGCAAAAAACTGGCCTCGATTCCCGAAGGACGCAGCTATTACCGCACTGAGGCGGATGGGCAGCGTAGTTATTACAGTGATGAACAGGTCGATACCGCTCGTCAGCAACTGCAGAGCCGGGTGTCTGAACGCTGTTCCTGAAACTGGTTTAAGCGCAGTAGTGAGGCCATACTCAATGGCCATCTATAGCGATTTGCCACTATGCCCAAGCATATTCAGCGCAGCATCGAACGCCATCAGCTGCCCTACTACCTGAAGGTGTTCAACCGCATCACCGACAAGCCCATGGGCTATATCGGTAACGTCTCCCTGGACGGGCTGATGCTGATCAGCCAGCTGCCGCTGCTGGTGGGCGCGCGTTTTGACATGCGCCTGAAGATCCCCGGGCACGATGCGCCGCACTACATCGATTTCTCCGCCACCTGCCAATGGTCTCGCGAGGATGTCAGCCCTGGCTGCTATGACTCCGGCTTCGCCCTGGTCGCTCCGCCCGGCGACTATGTCGAGATGGTCGATGCGCTGCGCCATTACTTCAGCTTCCGCCCTATGGCTGCATCGGCCTGACTTGACCACGTTCGGCAAGCAATAAAAAACCGCCCAGAGAGGCGGTTTTTTATTGCAGCGCGGTTTAGGCGCTGACGGTCTGTTCCAGCTGCAGGAGCGCATCGGAGCGCGACTGCACTTCGCGGTAACGCTCGGCATCGCTGGCGAGAACGGCGCCCATGGCTGGGAAGATCTCGTTCAGCTTGCTGCTCCACTGCTCTGATTTGACCTGCGCGCCGAAGCAGCGCTGGATCAGGTCGAGCATGATCGACACGGTGACCGAGGCACCTGGCGAGGCGCCGAGCAGGGCGGCGATTGAGCCGTCTTCTGCAGCCACCAGTTCGGTACCGAACTGCAGGATGCCGCCGTTCTTCGCGTCCTTTTTGATGATCTGCACACGTTGGCCAGCCATCTCCAGGCGCCAGTCTTCGGCTTTGGCTTCAGGGTAGAAGCCGCGCAGGGTTTCCAGGCGCTGTTCTTCGGACTGCAGCACTTCCTTGACCAGGTAGCGGGTCAGGTCGAAGTTGTCGCGCGCCACCGCCAGCATCGGCCCGATGTTGTTCGGGCGTACCGACAGCGGCAGGTCGAGGAAGGAGCCGTGACGCAGGAACTTGGTCGAGAAGCCGGCGTAAGGGCCGAACAGCAGCGAGGTCTTGCCATCCACTACGCGGGTATCCAGATGCGGGACCGACATCGGCGGCGAGCCGACCGCAGCCTGGCTGTAGACCTTGGCCTGGTGCTGCTTGACCACTTCCGGGTTGTCGCAACGCAGCCACTGGCCGCTGACCGGGAAGCCGCCAAAGCCTTTACCTTCCGGAATGCCGGACATCTGCAGCAGCGGCAGTGCCGCGCCACCGGCGCCGAGGAAGACAAACTTGGCCTGGATCTCACGGCTGCTGCCGTTCTGCTGATCCTTGACGCTGACGCGCCAGCCATCGGCATTACGCTTGAGGCCGACGACCTTCTGGCTGCAGGTGACTTTGGCGTCTGCCTGCTGGCCGAGGTGGTCGAGCAGGTGCTTGGTCAGGGTGCCGAAGTTGACGTCGGTACCGGCCATGACGCGGGTGGCGGCAATCGGCTCGTTCGGGTCGCGACCCGGCAGCATCAACGGCATCCACTCGGCCATAGTGGCGCGGTCTTCGGTGTATTCCATCTCGGCGAAGGCGTGGTGCACGGTCAGCGCGTCAAAGCGCTTCTTCAGGTAGTCGATACCTTTCTGGCCACGAACGAAGCTCAGGTGTGGAACCGGGTTGATAAACGACTTGGGCGAACCGAAGCGGCCTTTCTCGACCAGATAGGCCCAGAACTGCTTGGATTCTTCGAACTGGGTGTTGATGGTCACCGACTTCTTGATGTCGATCGAACCGTCCGCCGACTCCGGCGTGTAGTTCAGCTCGCACAGGCCAGCGTGGCCGGTGCCCGCGTTGTTCCACGGGTTGGAGCTTTCAATCGCTCCGGAGGCCATCATCTCGAGCACTTCCAGCTTGATCGCCGGGTCGAGTTCCTTCAGCAGTACGGCCAGGGTCGCACTCATGATGCCGGCACCAACCAGCACCACATCCATTGTTTCGTAATCGTTTTGCGCCATTACCACTTCTCCGCAAACCAGCACTCAATAGACGTTAGTCAGCTTATGTATGCACACAGCCAATCAGCAGTCGGCGAGACGCTCAGGGTTGAAGGAAGCAGGCTTCTGGGTGCAGATGCCAACCGCGAGATCGTTCATTTTCGCCACACTCTTGTGAAGTTTTCCAAACCGTTTTTTCACGCTCTTTTGGAGTCGTGAACCTCAAAACGCGTCAGCCTGGGCCAACTTTTTCCACGACGTGAAGCGACCATTGCAGCAACTGCATGGCATTTCACAGTGGGAAAAAGCGGCAGCCGGAAGGCAGCGCGAAGTGGGCGACTCTCTGGGGCGCGGCCGATGAATGGTGCATCAGCGTGACGGCAGGGCCCGAACAGGAGGCGTCCTTATAATCGGGGCGCGATTATAAGGGCAAAGCAGGAAAATTGATCGCCTGGTGTGACTTTTCTTCTTCCGCTGGTCAGGCCGCCAGCGTTTGCCGCACGCGCAGGCATGGCGTGACCTGGACGGTTCTGACGCCGGCTGGCAGCGGCCGATTGAGCCAGCTCATGCAGCTGTGTTGCACCTCAATCCAGCCAGAGCCTTGTGGCGCCTGGGCTGACTGGCGCAGGGCGCGGCAGATGCCTTGCCCATCAACCAGGGCAAATGAGCGCATCGGACGACGTGGGGCGAGCAGGCTGCGCAGTGAAAACATGGCGGGTCACTCACTAACAGGGAAGACTAAAGTCTTATGCCTGATGCGCATGACAAGGGCGTTACGGGAACCTGTTGGCGCGATAAACGTCCTAGCGCTGTCAGGCATTTACTGCGCTGGTTATACTGCGCGCCACTTCTACCCCTTATTTATGGAGAGTTGAGCATGCTGCATCGTCTGCTGTTTGGTCTGGTGGCTGTTGCCAGCCTTACTCTGGTGGGTTGTGCCCACAGCCCGCAACAACTCAGCCCACAACCCAAACTCAATAGCCCGCTGACCGCCGTTGGCCAGGGCCAGCCGGTGGTGGTGCGGGTGGCCGATGGTCGTCCTTCGCCCGTGCTGGGCACCCGTGGTGGTCTTTACCCGGAAACCAGCGCTATCAGCGTGACCGGCCAGGACGTTCTGCCCAAGCTGCAGGCCCAGGCTGAAGCGGCCGTACGTCTGCTCGGCTTTACCCCAAGCGCCAACGCCTACAACGCGCCGCAGCTGACCCTGACTCTGGCTGAGCTGAAATACCAGTCGCCGAAAGAAGGCCTGTATGTGACTGAGGCTGACATGACCGCGACCTTCCGCGTTGATGTGCAAAACAGCAGCCGTCGTTACAGCGGCCGTTACGGCGCGTCACTGAACCAGCGCTTCGGCATGGCGCCGAATCAGGCGACCAACACCAAACTGATCAGCGATGTGTTGAGCGATGCCCTGACCCGCGCCTTCAAGGACCCGACCATCGGCCAAATGCTCGCGCAGTAAACCTCGGCGCAGTTATGAAAAAGCCCGGACTATTCCGGGCTTTTTTACATCTGCATTTTGCGGCCGTTCAGGCAGCTTCGCTATAGAACTCGGGCATGCTCATGCCGGTCAGCGTATCGACATCAGGCAGGGCGTAATGCTCGTGGCCGCCCATGGCGCAGTAGACCAGCCAGTGGTCGTCTTGCACATTGAAAGACAGCCCGTCGATGACGGCTTCCACGTCATCCAGCGAATCGATCAGGTAGTCGCGGTCTTGCGGTTGGGCGTGCAGCATGGTGCGTTCCTCCATGGATGATTAAAACCTGTCACCGTGCTCGAAGCCTTTTTGGCCAAGGCGTTGGGACGAGTGTTAGACCATAGCTCACGTAGATGACAGTGTTTAGACCGCTTGGTCATAGCAGCTGCGATTCGTCGGAATCGAGCCGCGAGTGCGGCAACCTTCGGTAGACTCCGCGGCCGTATTTGGACTGCCCGAGACTGCATCGGGTGTGCTGATAATCAGGCGCGACGTTGATCGCAAGCCTTATAGAAGTTGAGGTCGAGCATGTCGTTGCAAGCGCTCTGGTTGCTGATCGAAGGTCAGCCTGGGCAGTGGCTTAATGGGCTGGCGCTGTTCTTTGCACTGGCCGGCTCCTGGCTGTTGCTGGCCACCCGCATGCGCGAGCAGCGCGCCCTGGCGCGGTTGCTGGCCGGTAATCAGTTGAATGAACTGGCGGACGAGGCCTATGCCTTTGGTGAGCCGACGCTGCGCCTGAACCGCTTCTTTTATCGCTTCGGTCATGCCTGCCTGGCGGCGGCCTTGCTGCTGTCCTGGCTTAGCACACAGCTGTAACTCGGTTTCTCGGGCAATAAAAAACGGCAGCCAATGGCTGCCGTTTTTTTGGGCTGCGCTTTGCCTACAGCGGCAGACCGGCCTTGATCCGGTACTGGTTACGCACCGGGTTGGCGTATTGCAGGATCAGGTAGGGCCGCTGCTCGCTCGGGCAGTTGTCCAGGCGTCGCTGCCATTCGCTTTGCGCCGTGCTGAGCTCTGCCGCAGGAAACAGTTCGGCAGCGCTGGGCACGGCCAGCTCCGGGTCGCGGTCAGCCCACATGGCATAGGCCAGGTAGTGCACGGGAAACAGCCGATAACCCGTGAGAATCTGCCGATCCATTTCCGCCGCCAGCAGCTTGCTGTCCTCCAGCCCCTGGCTGACCGGCGCGCCGAAGTGCACATGCACGCGGCCTTTGTAACCGGTGATGCCGAGGGCAATGCTCTGGTCATCCTCGCCCGCTGCCTTGGTGTAGCTGCCGCTGCTGGCGCGGATAAACAGCTCGCGGGCCTTGGCCTGGTCGCAGGGGTCGTACTCGTAGCTGATCGATACAGGGGTCAGGCGCAGGGCGTTGATCACCTCGGCGAACGGCTCGCCCTTGCGGCTCATATGGAACATCTTGAGGATCGCCGAATCGGTGCGGTCATCACCATCCTTGGCGCGGCCTTCGGCCTGGGCGATCCAGATCGACTCGCCATCATTGCGGATCGAGTGATTGATATAGGCCGAGAGCAGCTGGTAAGCCGCCAGCTTCTCGCGTCGCCCGCTGATCGAACGGTGCACGATAAAGCTCTTGTTCAGGCGCATCAGGTCGCTGACAAAAGGCTTCTGCAGCAGATTGTCGCCGATGGCGATGCGCGGCGTTGGTAGGCCTGCGTGGTACACCGCGTAATTGACGAACGCTGGGTCCATGACGATATCGCGGTGGTTGGCGAGGAACAGATAGGCCTTGCCGGCCTGCAGGTGTTCGATGCCGGAATAGCTCACGCCATCGGTCGCCTGCTCAATGGTGCGGTCGACATAGCTCTCGATGCGCGTCTGCAATTGCGCCACCGAACTCACGTCGCGAAACTCAAGACGCAGGCGATAGGCTATAAGTGGTTTAAGCAGCCAGCCTAAAGGTGCCGCCAGGCGCGGGAAGCGGAACTGGGTGAGGATGCCGAGAAACGCATCATCGGCCAGCAGGCGCGCCAGCACGGCAGGGACTTCGGCGTCGGCGTAAGGTCGGATGGCATCGAATTCGCCCATCATGCTCTCTTGTTGTGGGTGGCTGTGGAGATGCTTACTGCGCTGGTCGTTGCGCGTGACAATGGATAGTGCGCGACTGCAGGGCCAGCTATAGACCGGCGATTATAACGCCAAGTCACAAGGAGACAGCGATGCTGGAAAGCCAGGACTACCAATGCCCCTATTGTGGTGAGCAGGTTGAGGCGCTGCTGGACCTGTCGGCCGGCGATCAGCAGTACATTGAAGACTGTCCGGTGTGCTGCCGGCCGATCGTGTTTTCGCTGCAGACCGATGGCGAGGACTGGAGCCTGGACGTGCGCGGGGAGAATGACTGATGCAGCGAATCTACGAGCCGCAGGACCTGATGGAAGGCGAACTGTTGCTGGGGATGTTGGCCAGTGAGGGGATCGACGCCTATCTCACTGGGCAACACCTGGCTGGTGCTGTGGGCGAGTTGCCCGCCTGCGGCTTGCTCGGGGTGATGGTTGAGGATGACCAGGCGCACAGCGCACAACAGCTGATCGCCGCGTACAATGCCGCGCTGCCGCTGCCGACGGATGAGCCTGAAAGCTTTCAAGGCTCGCTGCTCTGTTAAATCTAGTCTGGCGGCGCACCTGACTTACTGCTTGCTGGCCGTCTGGTCGGTGCATTTACTGCTGAACGCTATCGAGTTTTCCATGTGTGGACGTTATGCCCTGTTCCGTTGGACGCCTGCATTTGCGGCGATTCCCGGTTTTCCCGCTGATCAGTTACCGCACTGGAGCATTTCGCCCAATAGCCAGGTGCTGCTGCTGCGCAACGTCGAGGGCGAGCGCCAGCTGACGCGTGCGCGCTGGGGGCTGACCCCGCCCTGGTTGACTGATCTGACCAAAACTCCGGCTCAAGCTCGTGCGGAAACCCTGGCCGAGCAGCCGATGTTTCGTGAGGCGTTTCGCCTGCGTCGCGGTCTGCTACCAGCCAACGGGTTTTACGAGTGGCGGGGCACGGCGCGCAAGCGCCCGTACTGGCTCACCGGTGAGAGCACACCGCTGTATTTCGCCGCTTTGTGGGAAGCCTATCCCGTTGAGGGTTGTGTCTACCTGAGTGCTGCGGTGGTAACTCAGGCGGCGGCCAGTCAGCGTCGCCCACTGATTCTCGATGAGGCGGGCCAGGCTGCCTGGTTGGCTGCCGACACCCCAGCGGCCGAGTTGCAGGCCTTGCTGGCGAGCCCGCAACCGGCGTTGCGCGAGCGGGTGCTGGCCAACCTGATCAATGATCCCAAGCTCGATGCCCCTGAGTGCCTGACGCCGGCCTAGGCCATTAACAGGGCGCAAGAAAAAGGGCGGACTGTTATGGCAGTCCGCCCTTTTTGTTGCAACTAGATCAGACCCTGAACTGGTTGATCAGCCGACGCTGCTGTTCGGCCAGCTTGGTCAGTTCGGCACTGGCCTGGCTGGCTTCGTCAGCGCCGCCGGCCACTTCATTGGCCACCTGGCCGATATTGGTGACGTTGCGGTTGATGTCCTCGGCCACCGCACTTTGCTCCTCGGCGGCGCTGGCGATTTGGGTGTTCATGTCGTTGATCACCGATACCGCCTGAGTGATCGATTCCAGTGCCTCGGCGGCTTGGCTGGCCTGTTGCACGCTGACCTCGGTCTTGCCCTGACTGTCCTCCATCACCTTGACCACGTCGCGCGTGCCCTGTTGCAGCTGCTGGATCATGGTCTGGATTTCTTCGGTGGCCTTCTGGGTTTTCTGCGCCAGGTTGCGCACCTCGTCGGCCACCACGGCAAAACCACGGCCCTGTTCCCCGGCGCGGGCCGCCTCGATGGCAGCATTGAGCGCGAGCAGGTTGGTTTGCTCGGCAATCCCGCGAATGGCTACCAGGATGGCATTGATGTTCTCGCTGTCCTTGGCCAGGGTTTGCACCACGGTGACCGCGCGACCAATTTCCTGCGCCAGGGCGGCAATCGCCTCGGCGGTGTGCTGCACCGTCTGCTTGCCCTGATTGGCGGCGCGATCCGCATGGTTGGCGGCCTCGGCCGCATGGGTAGCGTTGCGCGCTACGTCCTGGGCGGTGGCGGTCATTTCATGCACGGCGGTGGCGACCAGTTCGATCTCCGCCAGCTGTTTCTGCACGCCCGTGTTAGTGCGGATAGCGATGTCGGCGGTGTGTTCGGAGGAGTCGCTGACTTTCTGCACCGAGCTGACCACCTGGGTAATCATGCTTTGCAGCTTGCCGAGAAAGGTATTGAAGCCCTTGGCGATATCACCCAGTTCATCGCTGCGGTTTACCTCCAGGCGGCGGGTCAAATCGCCGTCGCCCTGGGCGATATCGTCGAGCATGGTGACCATCTGCCGCAGTGGGCGGGCGATGCCGTAGCCAACAAACCAGATCACCAGCATGCCAAGGCCTGCAACCAGCAGGCCGACCATGGCCATGCCCAGGGTGTCCGCTTCGGCCTGTTTGGTGAGGCCGGTCTGCAGTTCCGTCAGGTCGGCGAACACTGCGCTGGTCGGCAATACAATGGCCAGGGTCCAGCGTGTCGAGGTGCCGGCGACCTGGAACGGCAGCAGCAATTGCAGTAGCTGGCGTTGTTCGTCGAGCTTGTTGATCGGCTGGTCGTTGCTGCTTTGTTTGAGTTGATTCAACAGTTCGGGGTCGATGGCCTTGCTCGCCGGCTGGCCAACCAGGGTCGCGTCCTGGGTTGCAGCAATCAAAGTGCCGTTGGAGGCGATCAGGGCAAGCTCGCCGGCGCCGTCATACAGCTCGCCTTTGGCGATGTTCAGCCGCTCCTGGATAAAGTCCAGGGCCAGGTCGTTGCCGGCAACGCCGCGGAACTGGCCATTGACCATGATTGGCGCATTGAAGGCCGCGACCAGTACCTGCTTGCCGCCGAAGTCGTAGGAGGCCGGGTCGATCACGCAGGGCTTGCCGGTTTCCTTGGGGCACAGGTAGTACTCGCCCGTGCGCACTCCGGTGGGCTGCACGTCCTGGCCTTCCATCTGCTCCACGGTCAGCGCGTCGAGCTTCAGCTGGTCGCCATCACGGTACCACCAGGCCATAAAGCGGCCGGTGTGGTCATAGCCGTTTTCCTTCTGGTTGACGTAGAGGTCGTCGTCCTGATCGAAGGCGTTGGGTTCCCAGCCGATGTAGAGGTCAAGTAGTTCTGGGTTGGCCTTGAGGTACACACCGACCAGATTGCTCAGTTCCTCGCGGGTCAGGCTGATGCCTGGGCTGCCATTAGTGCTGCCCATCTGGCTGTTGAGGGTGGCCAGGGCTTTGGCCACCGTCATGGGATGTTCAAATTGGCGCTGCAGCTGGCCAACCTGGGCTTTGGCCAGGGCGTTCAGACGTTGGTCGATCACATCCTCTAAGAGGCCTTGGGTGCGTTCTTGCACCTGGGTCTGGGTGCGCGCTCCGGCGAACAGGGCGTAGAGCACCAGGGCGACGACTACTGCCAGGATGCTGGCCCCCGCCATAAGTGCCACGGAGGACTGGATCGACTTGAATCGCATAGGGACTCCTCAACGTGTTAGTTGCGCCTGTCCCTGGCTTATCGGCAGCGTAGCTTCAAAGCATTAGCGCGCCGCTGTATCTAGCAAAGAGCCTTGTGCGACATAGCGCAAGTTGTGCGGGTTGTTTTGCCCTGATGCACGGCCTAGCATACGGTCCCTGTCGTGAAGGAGAACTGACATGAATATCCCATTTCGTCTGGCCAGCCTGGCGCTCTGCAGCCTACTGACCGCTTGCCAGGCGGTGAACACCACCAGCGGCGGCGCCGTAGGTGTTGAGCGCAAGCAATACATGTTCAGCATGCTCTCGACCCAAGAGGTCAATCAGATGTATGCGCAGTCTTATCAGCAGACCCTCGGCGAGGCGTCCAGCAAGGGCGTGCTGGATAAAACCAGCAATAACGCCAAACGCCTGCGCACCATTGCGGATCGCCTGATCAAGCATGCCCCGCTGTTCCGTCCGGATTCGGCGCAGTGGCAGTGGGAGGTCAACCTGATCAAGAGCCCTGAGCTGAACGCCAATTGCGGCCCAGGCGGCAAGATCATTTTCTACAGCGGGATCATTGAAAAGCTCAAGCTCACCGACGATGAGATCGCCGCGATCATGGGCCACGAAATGGCCCACGCCCTGCGCGAGCACAGCCGCGAGGCGATGTCCAAGGCCTATGGTGTCGAGCTGGCGAAGCAAGGCGCGGGTGCCTTGCTCGGTCTGGGCTCCGACAGTTTGGCCCTGGCCGATGCAGCCGTGCAGTACGGCATGATGCTGCCGAACAGTCGCGGCAATGAGAACGAGGCTGATCTGATCGGCCTGGAACTGGCCGCCCGTGGCGGCTACAACCCTAATGCCGCAGTCAGCCTGTGGCAGAAAATGGCCGCCGCCAGCGAAGGTGCACCGCCTGAGTTTATGAGCACGCACCCCTCGTCGAGCAGCCGAATCGCTTCTCTGCAGGCGGCGATTCCCAAGGTGATGCCGTTGTATGAACAGGCGCGCTAAAGCGCGGTAAACAAAAAGCCCCCGATTGGGGGCTTTTTGTTGAGCGTGATTTGTTCAGGGCAATGCCTTGGCAGCAAAGGGCTGGGTGGCCAGGCCCAGTTGCGAGCGGAAGCTTTCCATGTCGAACATGGTACAGATTTCCTGAATTTCATTGCTCGGGGTAATGGTCCAGAAGGCCATGGCCGAAATGCTCAGTACTTTGTCGCTGGGCGGGTAGCCGAGCGCTGGCTTCTGGATGGTGCCGATCAGGGTGCTCCAGGTGACGACCTTGTTGCCCTCAGCGATGCATTCTTCGACCACCACCTGCAGATCCGGCATGGCGTGACGGATGTCCTGCACCATCTGGGCAAATGCCGGGCTGGTTAGCGGCCTGCCGATAAACGAACTTTTGTAGAGAAAGTCTTTGCTATGCAGCTGCTCGGCAAGGGCTGTGCGGCCTTTGTTCCACGACAGGTCGATATGGTGACGAACCAGTTTTTTCCGATCATCCAGTGACATAGGTGTCTCCCTGACGGCTGAGTGGGCAGGATGTTGCGCACTGTAGCAGCCGTCTGGAAGCCGAGGTATTGGCCGAAACGCCAGTGCCCTGGCGTCAACTTGATGTCAAATCAGCCCGCTGAATTTCAGCGCCTGATACCCCGCATACACGGCCAGTGCGGCAAAGGCGCAGGCGGCCAGGCGGCGAATCAGCGTCAGTGGCAAGCGTTCAGCCGCAAAATTGCCCGCCAGAACAACTGGTACGTTGGCGATCAGCATGCCCAGGGTGGTGCCGATCACCACCAGGATAAAGTGCGGGTATTGCGCGGCCAGCATCACCGTAGCGACCTGGGTCTTGTCGCCCATTTCTGCAAGGAAGAAGGCAATCAAGGTCGTCAGGAACGGCCCGTAGCGCTTGAACTTGGAGCTTTCATCGTCATCCAGTTTGTCGGGGATCAACGTCCACAGCGCTACGGCAACAAAGCTGGCGGCGAGCGTCCAGCTCAGTGTGGCGGGGGAGAAGAAGCTGGCAACCCAGTTGCCAATCGCACCGGCGGCGAAATGGTTGGCCAGGGTGGCGACCACAATGCCGCAGATGATCGGCCAGGGTTTGCGAAAGCGCGCGGCCAACAGCAAAGCGAGCAGCTGCGTCTTGTCGCCGATTTCGGCCAAGGCAACGATAAAGGTGGGGACAAACAGGGATTCGAGCATCAGGCTTTCCTAAAGGGGCGGGTCGACATGGCTATGACACGTACAGCCTTCCCGCCCCGGGTAAGGTGTGCGTGTCATAGGTCTTGTCAAACCGCAGGCCTCTCTGAGAGGGCCTTGGGTCGCACGCGCCATGCTCTGCTGAACAAGTATGTTGACGCGTGCCGGGCGAGCTGGCGCTCGCGGGAGACTACTCCCCTAGGACGCGCGCATTCTGCCCGCGCATCCGTGATAGGGCAAGCCCCGTTTAGCTGTTGCTGGCGCGGTAGATGCGAAAGCCTTTGGCGTCGGCCAGGGTCTGGCAGGGACCGAGGTGCTGTTCGATCAGCGGCGGGTATTTTAGAAAGCTGTTGGCGACCAGGCGCAGTTCACCTTTGTTGGCCAAGTGCTGGCTGGCTTGGCGCAGCAGGTGCTCGGTGGCCTGGTAGTGGGTATGTACGCCCTGGTGAAAGGGCGGGTTGCTGAGGATCGCACTCAGCCCGGTGGGCGCGGCATCGATGCCGTCGCCATTGATCACCTCAGCGTGCAAGCCATTGGCGGCCAGGGTCAGGCGACTGCTTTCGACGGCAAAGGCGTCCACGTCCAGCAGGGTGATCTGGCTGTCCGGATAGCGGCGTTTCAGCGCCGCGCCAAGCACGCCGGCTCCACAGCCGAAATCCAGGATATGCCCGCTTGGCAAGCCATCGAGGTGTTCAAGCAGCAGCGCGCTGCCAACGTCCAGGCGGCCATGGCTGAATACCCCTGGCAGGCTGAGTACCTGCAGCGGCCCGTCGGCCAGGGCCAGTTCATAGCGTTGCGCCAGGCTGTGCAGATCCGGCGTGGCGGGTGCGTGCTCAACCCGTACTTGCCAGAGCTGACAGTGCCGTGCACTGTCGAGCTTGCGTGCTTGGCCAAAGGTCGCCAGCTGCTTGGCGGCGCGTTCAATGCCGGCGCGTTTCTCTCCGACCAGAAACAGTTCGCGCCCGCCGAGGCGGGCCGCCAGGGCATTGAGCAGGTATTCGGTCAGCTCGCGGGATTTCGGCAGAAACAGCACGGCTGCCTGGAAGTCGCGTTCGCCAGGCTGGGTGCCAAAGTGGCAGCGATTGCTGAAACGGGCGTCCAGCAGCGCGTGCTCGCCGGCATGCCAGCTCCAGCCGTGGGCTTCAGGGAGTCGACCGAGCAGGTCATCCGCCGGCAAACCGGCAAGCAGCAGCGGGCCGTTGAATAGATCGGCTTGGCGCAGCAGTACTTCGCTTCGCGGGTCCATAAACGCTCCTCGAAAAAAGTCGCGTAGCTTAGCTGACAACGCGCATAGGCGCGCCGTTGAAGAATGCCAAAGCGTTTTCACTGAGCTGGCCGACGATGCGTTGCCGCGCTTCGCGGCTGCCCCAGGCGCTGTGCGGGGTAATGATCAGCCTTGGAATATCGGCAGCGAGCAAGGGGTTGCCGTCTTTTGGCGGCTCCTGAGTCAGCACGTCGGTTGCCGCGCCGCCCAGGTGGCCGGCGCGCAGCGCGTCGGCCAGGGCCTGTTCGTTGATCAGGCCGCCGCGGGCGGTGTTGATCAGAAAGGCGCTGGGCTTCATCAGGCTGAGTTCGCGGGCATCAATCATGTTCAGGGTGTCGCTGTTCAGCGGGCAATGCAGGGTCAGTGCATCGACCTGGGGTAGCAACTCATCCAGTGACAGGCGGTCTTCACGCGCAGGGCGGCCTGGCAGCTGGCCGAGCAGCACGTGCATGCCAAAGGCTTCGGCCAGTTTTACTACTGCGCCACCCAGCTCGCCATGACCCAGAAGGCCGAGGGTTTTGCCGTGCAGCTCGACGATCGGGTAATCGAGCAGGCAGAACTGTTGCGCCTGTTGCCAGCGGCCTGCGCGAACATCCTGCTGGTAATCGGGTAGGCGCGTGGCCAAGGCAAGAAGCAACATTAGGGTGTGTTGCGCCACCGAGGGTGTGCCGTAACCCTGGCAGTTGCTCACACTGACGCCATGGGCGCGGGCGGCGGCCAGGTCAATCGGGTTGGTGCCGGTGGCGGCCACCAACACCAGCTTCAGCTCCGGGCAGGCGGCGAACACCTCGGCATTCAGCGGCACCTTGTTGCTGATCGCGACCTGCACGCCCTGCAGGCGTTCGATGGTTTGCGCCTGGGTGCTGTGTGGATACAGCTGCAGGTCAGCAAAGCAGCCGCTCAGGCTGGACAGGTCGAGGTCGCCCAGGTCGAGTGAACTGTGGTCGAGAAAGACGGCGCGGTGACTGTTACTCATCAGCTGTATCTATCCTGCGGGTTTGGGCGGGGAGTAAGGTGGCGAGCCTAACAGAATCATTTCGACGTCGCGGAGCCGCCCCATGTACTGGACCGAGTTTTTAGCTGTGGCCCTGATCCACTTGCTGGCTGTGGCCAGCCCTGGCCCGGATTTCGCGATTGTGGTGCGCGAGAGTGTGGCGCACGGGCGGCGTGCCGGCATCTTCAGTGCGATTGGTGTGGGCTGTGGGATTTTTATCCATGTGGCCTATTCGCTGCTGGGGATCGGCTTGATCGTGTCGCAGTCGATTGTGCTGTTCAACGCTCTGAAGTGGCTCGCGGCGGGCTATCTGCTGTATATCGGCATTCGGGCGCTGCGGGCCAAGCCGGCCAGCCCGAGCGACGCCGAGTTGAGCCTGGGTGAGGGTGCGCGCACGCCGCGTGCGGCCTTTGTTGCCGGTTTTGTGACCAATGGTCTGAACCCCAAGGCCACGCTGTTTTTCCTGTCGCTGTTTACCGTGGTGATCAATCCGCATACGCCGCTGCCGGTGCAGGCGGGCTACGGCGTTTATCTGGCGGTGGCCACGGCGCTGTGGTTCTGCATGGTCGCGCAGCTATTCAGCCACCAGCGGGTGCGTGCCGGCTTTGCGCGGATGGGGCACTGGTTTGATCGCTTGATGGGCGCGGTGCTGGTGGGCTTGGGCGTTAAGCTGGCGTTTAGCGAGTTGCGCTGAGTCGAGCGCAGTAACAAAAACGCCCCGCATTGCGGGGCGTTTTCATTAGTGCAGAGTCGATTTACTCGTCTTTGCCTTTGCTGCGCATAGCGCGCTGCACTTCGCGGTCGGCGTCGCGTTCTTTCTCGGTGTGGCGTTTGTCGAAGTCCTTCTTGCCCTTGGCCAGGGCAATCTCGCACTTGATCAGGTGCGCCTTCCAGTAAATCGACATGGCCACACAGGCATAGCCTTTCTGCTGTACGGCGCCGAACAGCTTGTCCAGCTCGCGTTTATTCAGCAGCAGTTTGCGGGTGCGCGTCGGGTCAGCGATCACATGGGTGCTGGCCGCCGTCAGTGGGGTGATGTGGCAGCCCATCAGCCAGGCCTCGTCGTTCTTCAGCAGCACATAGCTGTCGACCAACTGGGCCTTGCCGGCGCGCAGACTTTTTACTTCCCAGCCAGCCAGGACCAAGCCTGCCTCGAACCTGGATTCGACGAAGTAGTCGTGCATCGCCTTCTTGTTTTGCGCGATGGTGCCTTGCGGGTGTTTCTTTTGTTTAGCCATAGGGCGCGCATTATAGGGAGTCACTGGCGCGGGCGCTATGTGTGCGGCAGGGCAAAATCAGCTTTGCCAGGCGTCTGGTGCTGCGCGGCGTCGGCTGCGCTTGAGCCGCCCTGGCGAATCCCCGACAATGCGCGATCTTTTTTCAATAGAGCGGGCTAGCCGAGCATGGCGAACGATAAGGTTTCGATACACGGTGCCTGGGCCAGCCGTTGGGTGTTTATTCTGGCGGCGACCGGTTCGGCCGTCGGGCTAGGTAATATCTGGAAGTTCCCCTATATGACCGGCATGTACGGCGGCGGGGCTTTCGTGATGATGTACCTGGTGTGCATCTTTATGGTCGGCTTGCCGATCATGCTCGCCGAAACCCTGATCGGTCGGCGCGGCCGGCAGAGCCCGGTGAATACCCTCAAGACCCTGGCTATCGAGTCGGGTGCTTCGCCGAAATGGTCCTGGGCGGCGCTGGTGGGGATGGTTGCCGCCTTGCTGATCCTGTCTTTCTATAGCGTGGTGGCCGGCTGGTCGCTGGATTACATCCTCAGCATGGGCGGCGGGCAGTTTGCCGGCGTGAGTGCCGAAGGGGCTGGCGCGGCGTTTAGTGCGCTGACGGCTGACCCATGGCGGCTGACCCTGTGGCATACGCTGTTTATGCTGCTGACCGGCTTTGTTATCGCCCGTGGCGTGGTGGCCGGCCTTGAGCGCAGTCTGCGGATCATGATGCCGCTGCTGTTCGTGCTGCTACTAGTGCTGCTGGGTTACAGCATGACCACTGGGCACTTTATGCAGGGCTTCCATTTCCTCTTTGATTTCCAGCCGGACCGCGTGCTTGATGGCGTGCTGGCCGCCATGGGCCATGCCTTCTTTACTCTGAGTGTCGGTGTGGGCGCGATCATGGTTTATGGCTCGTATATGCCGAAGAACGCCTCGATTGGCGGCACCATTCTGACCGTTGGCATTCTCGATACTCTGGTGGCTCTCACAGCCGGGATGGCGCTGTTTCCGATTGTCTTCGCCGGTGGTCTGGAGCCTGGCGCAGGGCCGGGGCTGATGTTTGTCACCCTGCCGGTGGCGTTCGGCAATATCGCCTTTGGCCAGGTGATGGGCACGCTGTTCTTTATTCTGGTGCTGATCGCGGCCTGGACCTCGTCGATCTCCATGCTGGAGCCGGCGGTGGCCTACCTGGTTGAGCGCAGCAAGCGCAGCCGTGTGCTGGTGACCAGCGTGCTGGCGTTCCTCTGCTGGGCGGTCGGCATGGGCACGGTGCTGTCCTTTAATGTGGGGGCTGAAGCGAAGTTCTTTGTCTTCGGTGAGGATGGTTTCCACCTGTTTCAGTGGGGCGCAGAGGGTGGGCGGAATTTCTTCGACACCATCGATTACCTGACCAGTCGCATTCTGTTGCCGTTCGGCGGCCTGGCATTCGCCATATTCGCCGGTTGGGTGCTTAAGCGTGAGGCGGTGCGTGAAGAGCTGGCGATGAAAAACCCGCTGCTGTTCAACGTGGTGTATTGGTTGATTCGTGTGGTCGCGCCGATTGGCGTGCTGATCGTGTTTATCGCAGAGCTGAGCAAATGATCGCCTGCCTCCTGTTTAGCCAAGTGGTTGCGTTATGAGTACTCATATTCAGCGTTCGGCGCTGTTGCCTTACCCGGCGCGGGCGCTGTTTGATCTGGTCAATGATGTGGCCAGTTACCCGCAATTCCTGCCTTGGTGTTCGGCCAGCGAAGTGCTTGAGTCAAGCGATACGCATATGCGCGCCAGCCTTGCGGTGGCTAAAGGCGGTTTGAGCCAGCGCTTTGTCACGGCCAACACGCTAGTGCCGGGCGAGATGATCAAGCTGACCCTGGTCGAGGGGCCGTTTACTCAGCTGTATGGGCACTGGGAGTTCAAGGCGCTGGGCGACAAGGCCTGCAAGATCAGTCTGGATCTAACCTTTGACTACGCCGGGCCGCTGGTGCGGGCGACCCTCGGGCCACTGTTCAATCAGGCTACCAATACCCTGGTCGATGCATTCTGCCAAAGGGCTAAACAACTCTATGGATAAGCCGAATATCGTGGTCGAGGTGGTCTACGCCCTGGCCGACAAGCAGAAGCTGCTGCGCCTGAGCCTGCCTTATGGCACCACGGTGCGGCAGGCGGCGGTGCAGTCCGGAATGCAGGCGCACTTTGCCGATCTGGATTTGCACAACAGTCCGCTGGGGATCTTTGGCAAGGCGGTGAGCAAGCCCGATGAGCGTGTGCTGGAAGACGGTGAACGGGTGGAGATCTACCGTCCGCTGATTGCCGACCCGAAAGAAGTACGCAAGCAGCGTGCGGCCAAAGCGGCGCAAGCCAAGGCAGAAGATGCCGGACAGTAAGTGCTGAAAGCGTGATTTGCAGAGATGCAGGCATAAAAAAGCCCGGACATGTCCGGGCTTTTTTATCAGCAAATGTTACTGCGGTGTGCTTTCCAGGGGCTCTGGGGTCGGCACGGGTACGACTTTCACATCGTCCACTTCGCGCTGAATCTGTTCAAGCAGCGAGCCTGGAGCGGGTTTCTCTTCAACCTGCGGCTGCTGAGTGGCTTGCGGGGTGGTAACGCCGCTGTCTTCGCCCAGGATGGCCTGGTCGCGGCTGACGCCGGGCATAAAGTCGCCAGACAGGCCGACCAGTTGATCATCGGCGTTGAAGTTCACGCTGACGCGTTCCTGCAGGCGCTTACCGCCGCCCGGCTGGATACTGTACAGATAATCCCAACGATTGGCGTGAAAGGTGTCAGTGAGCAGGGGGTTACCCATGATAAACCGCACTTGCCGGCGGGTCATTCCCGGGCGCAACTGGTCTATCATGTCCTGCGTGACGACATTGCCCTGTTGGATGTCGATTTTATAAACCCCGGGGAATGAACAACCGGCGAGTGCGAGTAGCCCCGTAAGGGTGAGGCTGGTCAGCAGGAGTTTGGTTTTTTGCATCGGTGGGCGACTTCCACTATCTTGGCTGGGCAATATAACCCCGGATCATACCCGCAATAAAGGAAGCTGCGAAGCCGCTTCCGTGAGAAAGCAGACCATGGTTGAAAATAGCGAACTACGCAAGGCTGGCCTGAAAGTGACCCTGCCACGGGTCAAGATACTGCAAATGCTCGACTCTGCCGGTCAGCGTCACATGAGTGCTGAAGATGTCTACAAGGCACTGATGGAGGCGGGTGACGACGTAGGTCTGGCCACCGTGTACCGCGTACTGACCCAGTTCGAAGCGGCAGGTCTGGTGGTTCGCCACAACTTCGATGGCGGTCATGCGGTCTTCGAATTGGCGGACAGCGGCCATCACGACCATATGGTCTGTGTCGACTCTGGTGAGGTGATCGAGTTCTTCGACGCCGAGATCGAAAAACGCCAGAAGGAAATCGTCAAAGAACACGGTTTCGAATTGGTCGATCACAATCTTGTGCTGTATGTGCGCAAGAAAACCTGATTGATGCAGCAGGCATAACAAAGGCGACCCTCGGGTCGCCTTTGTGCTTTCTACGGCCTGGGCAATCAGGCCTGGGCGCTGCCAACCATCTGCCGGGCGTGGGCCAGGGATTCTTCGGTGAGGTCGACGCCGCCGAGCATGCGCGCGATTTCCTCGACCCGCTGTGCCGGGCTCAGTTTGCTGACTGCGGTGCGGGTGGCATCGCTTTCGCGCACCTTGTGCACGAACAGGTGCTGGTGGCCTTGCGCGGCAACTTGCGGCAGGTGGGTGACGGTGAGTACCTGGCCTCGTTCACCGAGGCGGCGCAGTAGCTGGCCGACCACTTCGGCGGTGGGGCCGCCGATGCCGACGTCGACTTCATCGAATACCAACGTCGGCACCCGCGAGGTTTGTGCGGTGATCACCTGAATCGCCAGGCTGATGCGCGATAGCTCACCGCCCGAGGCGACTTTGGCCAGGGCTTTCAACGGTTGGCCAGGGTTGGCGCTGACCAGAAACTCCAGCTGTTCCAGGCCGTTGGGGTGCGGCTCGCTGTTGCTGTTGGCGCTGAGCTTGATGTTGAAACGGCCGCCAGGCATGCCCAGGGTCTGCATTTCCTGCTCGACCGCGCTGGCCAGCTGACTGGCGGCGTTGTTGCGCAGGGTGCTGAGCTCCGCGGCTTTTTCCTGGTAGTGCCGTTCGAAGGCGGCGAGTTCGTCGCTCAGGCGTTCGGCGGCCTGATCGTCGGCGTTGAGGCTTTCCAGTTCCTCGAACAGTTGTTGCTGCATGGCGCCCAGCTCTGTTGGCTGGATGCGGTGCTTGCGCGCCAGTGTGTAGATCGCGTCCAGGCGTTCTTCCATCTGCTGCAAGCGTTCGGGGTCGGCGTCGAAATGGTCGAGAAAACGGTTCAGCTCGCCGACCGCTTCTTCCACCTGGATTTGCGCGCTGGCCAGCAGGTTGGTGGCTTCGCTCAGTGCGCCGGGTTGGCCCTGGAAAGCGCTGAGGCGATTCAGGCTGCTGGTCAGGGCGGACAGCACGTTGCCGGCGTCATTCTCGCTGCATTGCTCAATCACCAGGCGGCAGGCGCTGAGCAGGCTTTCAGCGTTGGTCAGGTTCTTGTGTTCCTGTTCCAGGTTGTCCAGTTCGTCTTCGCCTAGGGCCAGATTGTCGAGCTCTTCCAGCTGGTAGCTGAGCAGTTGATGACGCGCGCGCTGTTCGTCGCCGATGCTGGAGACCCGCTCCAGCTCGTTCTTGGTCTGCTTCCAACGCTGCGCGGCGAGCTGCACCTGGCGCGCCAATTCCTGGCTGCCGGCGTATTCGTCGAGCAGGCGGCGGTGGGTGTCGGGTTTGAGCAGGGATTGGTGCTCATGCTGGCTGTGGATGTCGATTAACAGCTCGCCCAGGGCCTTGAGGTCACCTTGTGGGCAGGGCGAACCGTTGATATAGCCACGCGAGCGGCCTTCGGCGGTGATTACTCGGCGCAGGATGCACGGGCCGTCATTGTCCAGATCACGCTCGGCCAGCCAGGCGCGGGCTTCGGGGATGTCGTGCAGGTCGAAGCTGGCGAGAATGTCCGCCTTGTCTGCGCCGGGGCGCACCACGCCGCTATCGGCGCGATCACCCAGGGTCAGGCCGAGGGCGTCGAGCATGATCGACTTGCCGGCACCGGTTTCCCCGCTGATTACGCTCATGCCGGCGTCCAGCTCTAGATCAAGGTGTTCAACGATGGCGTAGTTGTGTACGGACAGGTGCACCAGCATGGCGAGGGCCTCCCAAGTTCATGTCTGGTTATTTATACAGTGTTTTTTTGTGGGCTGACAATCCGTCTGCTGTCCTTGAAACCAGATTTTTTGACCCCATATAGCGGTCAGGTACGTGAGTTGAGGCTCGCGTCGGATTTATAAGAGGAGAGACGCATGGCTGACGAACAGACCCTGGATACGCAGAACCCCGATGTACAAACAGCTGCCGAAGCGGCTGCGGGCGATGACCTGGTTGCCCGCGTGCAAGCGCTGGAAGAGCAACTGGCTACTGCGCAGGATCAGTCGCTGCGCATGGCTGCCGATCTGCAGAACGTGCGCCGCCGCGCCGAGCAGGATGTAGAGAAGGCGCACAAATTCGCTCTGGAGAAATTCGCCAACGACTTGTTGCCGGTGGTGGATAGCCTGGAGCGCGGCCTTGAGCTGTCGAATCCGGATGATGAGGCGATCAAGGCAGTGCGTGAGGGCATGGAGCTGACGCTCAAGCTGTTCGGCGACACCCTCAAGCGTCACCAGTTGGAAGCCATTGACCCGCATGGCGCGCCGTTCAACGCCGAGCACCATCAGGCGATGGCGATGCAGGAAAGCACCAGCGTCGAGCCTAACAGCGTGTTTAAAGTGTTCCAGAAGGGCTACATGCTCAATGGTCGTCTGCTGCGCCCCGCCATGGTGGTGGTCAGCAAGGCGCCGGTAGAAGCGCCGCCATCGATCGATGAGCAGGCTTGAAATTCGCCGAGCTGCCCCCATTAAACAGTCAAGCGTTTTAGTGCTACCGCCGCTGGCAACGATCAGCGGCGGGATTATCAAAGTTTCGGGAGAGTGAAGATGGGCAAAATTATTGGTATCGACCTGGGGACCACCAACTCGTGCGTCTCGGTTCTGGAAAACGGTGTCGCTAAAGTTATCGAAAACGCTGAAGGCGCGCGTACTACGCCGTCGATCATCGCGTATGCCAACGACGGTGAAATCCTCGTCGGCCAGTCGGCCAAACGTCAGGCCGTGACCAATCCGCACAACACCCTGTATGCGGTTAAGCGTCTGATCGGTCGTCGTTTTGAAGAAGACGTCGTGCAGAAAGACATCCAAATGGTGCCGTACAAGATCGCCAAGGCGGACAACGGTGACGCCTGGGTTGAAGTGAACGGCCAGAAGATGGCGCCGCCGCAAATCTCGGCTGAAATTCTGAAGAAGATGAAGAAGACCGCCGAAGACTACCTCGGCGAGCCAGTGACCGAAGCGGTGATCACCGTGCCGGCCTACTTCAACGACAGCCAGCGTCAGGCGACCAAAGACGCCGGCCGTATTGCTGGTCTGGATGTAAAACGCATCATCAACGAGCCGACCGCTGCTGCGCTGGCCTATGGCATGGACAAGGCCAAGGGCGACCACACCGTGATCGTTTATGACCTGGGTGGCGGTACCTTCGACGTATCCGTGATCGAAATTGCTGAAGTTGACGGCGAGCACCAGTTCGAAGTGTTGGCCACCAACGGTGACACCTTCCTCGGCGGTGAAGACTTCGATATTCGTCTGATCGACTACCTCGTTGACGAATTCAAGAAAGAAAGCGGCATGAACCTCAAGGGTGACCCGCTGGCCATGCAGCGCCTGAAAGAAGCCGCTGAGAAAGCCAAGATAGAACTGTCCTCGAGCCAGTCGACCGACGTCAACCTGCCGTACATCACTGCAGACGCCACCGGTCCTAAGCACCTGAACGTGAAGATTTCCCGCGCCAAGCTGGAGTCGCTGGTTGAAGACCTGGTGCAGCGCACCATCGAGCCTTGCCGTATCGCGCTGAAAGACGCCGGTATCGACATCGGCGCGATCAACGATGTGATCCTGGTCGGCGGTCAGACCCGCATGCCGCTGGTGCAGAAGCTGGTAACCGATTTCTTTGGTAAAGAAGCGCGTAAAGACGTCAACCCGGACGAAGCTGTAGCCATGGGTGCTGCTATCCAGGGCGCGGTACTGTCGGGCGACGTCAAAGACGTGCTGCTGCTCGACGTCAGCCCGCTGACCTTGGGTATCGAAACCATGGGCGGCGTGATGACTGCGCTGATCGAGAAAAACACCACGATTCCGACCAAGAAATCGCAAGTGTTCTCGACTGCTGACGACAACCAAGGCGCCGTGACCATTCACGTGCTGCAGGGCGAGCGCAAGCAAGCCAGCGGTAACAAGTCCCTGGGCAAATTCGACCTGGCCGAGATTCCGCCAGCTCCGCGTGGCGTACCGCAGATCGAAGTAACCTTCGATATCGATGCCAACGGCATTCTGCACGTCGGCGCGAAAGACAAGGCCACCGGCAAGACTCAGTCGATCGTGATCAAGGCCAACTCCGGTCTGTCTGAAGAAGAAATTCAGCAGATGGTGCGTGATGCCGAAGTCAATGCCGAGGACGATCGCAAGTTCGAAGAGCTGGCGACCGCACGCAATCAGGGCGATCAGCTGGTGCACGCCACCCGCAAGATGATCACCGAGGCTGGCGACAAGGCCACTGCTGACGAGAAGACTGCAATTGAAACCGCATTGAGCGCGCTGGAAGTGGCGATCAAGGGCGACGACAAGGCTGAAATCGACGCCAAGATGACCGCGCTGTCTGAAGTGACCGCACCGCTTGCGCAGAAGATGTACGCCGAGCAGCCGCAGCCAGGTGCGCAAGCCCCGGGTGCTGAGCAAGCCAAGGACGCAGGCGACGACGTGGTCGACGCTGAGTTCGAAGAGGTCAAAGACAACAAATAAATAGGCGCAAGCTTATGCCGCTCTGGCCGGGCGTGACGCGAGTCGCGTTCGGCATGATCCGCCGCGCGGGAGCTTGCTCCCGCGTTGGCGTGTCTGGAGTAGACGATTTAAAGGTGTTGAAGACTTATGGCTAAACGCGATTTTTATGAGGTGCTCGGTGTCGAGCGCGGCGCCAGCGAAGCGGAGCTGAAAAAAGCCTACCGCCGTCTGGCCATGAAGTATCACCCCGACCGTAACCCGGACGATAAAGCCGCCGAAGAGAAGTTCAAGGAAGCCAACGAGGCTTACGAAGTGCTTTCCGATGCGGCCAAACGTTCGGCTTACGATCAGTACGGCCACGCCGGTGTCGACCCGCAAATGGGTGGCGGTGGTGGCGGCCCGGGCGGGGCGAACTTCTCCGATATCTTCGGCGATGTATTCAGTGATTTCTTCGGCGGCGGTGGTCGTGGCGGTCAACGGGGCGGCGCGCAGCGCGGCAGTGACCTGCGCTACACCCTGGAGCTGGATCTGGAAGAAGCGGTGCGTGGCACTACGGTGACCATTCGCGTACCGACGCTGGTCAATTGCAAACCTTGCGATGGCTCGGGCGCGAAGAAGGGCACCACGCCGGTGACCTGTACCACTTGTGGCGGTATTGGCCAGGTGCGTATGCAGCAGGGCTTCTTCTCGGTGCAGCAGACCTGCCCGCGCTGCCACGGCAGCGGCAAGATGATCACCGACCCGTGCGGCTCCTGCCACGGCCATGGCCGGGTAGAGGAGCACAAGACTCTGTCGGTGAAAGTGCCGGCTGGCGTCGATACCGGCGACCGCATTCGTCTGTCTGGCGAAGGCGAGGCGGGTGCCATGGGCGGCCCGGCGGGCGACCTGTACGTGGTGGTGAATGTGCGCGAGCACGCGATCTTCCAGCGCGACGGCAAGCACCTGTACTGCGAAGTGCCAATCAGCTTTGCCGATGCGGCCCTGGGCGGCGAGCTGGAAGTGCCGACCCTGGATGGTCGGGTCAAGCTGAAAATTCCGGAAGGTACGCAGACCGGCAAGATGTTCCGCCTGCGTGGCAAGGGCGTGGCGCCCGTGCGTGGCGGCGGTGCAGGCGATCTGATGTGCAAGGTGGCGGTGGAAACCCCGGTGCACCTGGATAAGCGTCAGCGCGAACTGCTCGACGAGTTCCGCAAGACCCTGGAAGGCGACAGCTCGCATTCGCCGAAAGCCAATGGCTGGTTCGAAGGCGTTAAGCGCTTCTTTGGCGACCTGTAAATCCCGCTGACAGGCTGCGCGGTCGCTGAGCGGCTGCTGCAGCCTGTGGCGACAGCTTGGAGCTGATAGCTATGCAACGTATTGCTGTGATGGGCGCCGCCGGGCGCATGGGCAAGACCCTGATCGAAGCCGTGCAGCTAGTCGATGGCGCAAGCCTGAGCGCGGCGATTGATCGTGCTGACAGCAGCCTGGTCGGGGCGGATGTCGGTGAGCTGGTGGCGCAGGGCAAGATTGGCGTCAATCTGTCCGGCGATCTGACTGCGGTGCTTGATCAGTTCGATGTGCTGATCGACTTCACCCATCCATCGGTGACCCTGAAAAACCTGGAAATCTGCCGTCAGGCCGGTAAGTCCATGGTGATCGGCACCACCGGTTTTTCCCCGGAAGAAAAGCAGCTGCTGGCTGAAGCGGGCAAGCAGATTTCCATCGTGTTTGCCGCCAACTTCAGTGTCGGCGTCAACCTCTGCCTGAAACTGCTCGACACTGCGGCGCGGGTGCTGGGTGGTGATGTGGATATCGAAATCATCGAAGCCCATCACCGCCACAAGGTTGATGCGCCGTCCGGCACCGCCTTGCGCATGGGTGAAGTCGTGGCTAATGCCCTGGGGCGTGATCTGCAGAAAGTCGCCGTTTATGGTCGCGAAGGCCAGACCGGCGCTCGCGAGCGCGAAACCATCGGTTTTGCCACGGTGCGCGCCGGTGATGTGGTCGGCGATCACACTGTGCTGTTCGCCGCCGATGGCGAACGCGTGGAAATCACCCACAAGGCATCCAGCCGCATGACCTTCGCCAAAGGCGCGGTGCGCGCGGCTTTGTGGCTGCAGGAGCGCAAGCCTGGTCTGTACGACATGCAGGACGTTCTGGGGCTGAATTGATGTTGAGTTGGGGCATTCTGTCGCAGGAGTGCTTTTTGCCTGGGTCTTAAGCGCAACTGGCGGTGGACCAAAAAGGCACTTTCCTGTAAGCTTTCTGCTTTAGTGTGTCCACTAAAGTTGCGCAGAATGAATCAGATAAAAAAGCGGGGTGACGGTCGATACGTCATCCCGCTTTTTTACAATCTGCGTTTGCTTCACGATTTAATTTTCGGAGGTTTTCTTGAGTAAGCCAGCCCTTAAACCTGCCATTTTGGCTCTTGCTGATGGCAGTATTTTTCGCGGCGAGGCCATCGGTGCCGATGGCCAGACTATTGGAGAGGTGGTTTTTAACACCGCCATGACCGGCTATCAGGAAATCCTTACCGATCCTTCCTATGCCCAGCAGATTGTCACCTTGACCTATCCGCACATCGGCAACACCGGCACCACGCCGGAAGACGCCGAGTCCAACCGCGTATGGGCAGCTGGCCTGATTATCCGTGACCTGCCGCTGACCTCCAGCAACTGGCGCAATAAGCAGCCACTGGATGAATACCTCAAGGAAAACGGCACCGTCGCCATCGCCGGTATCGATACCCGCCGCCTGACACGCATCCTGCGTGAGAAAGGCTCGCAAAACGGCTGCATTCTGGTCGGCGATGACGCCACCGACGAAAAAGCCCTGGAGCTGGCACGCAGCTTCCCCGGCCTGAAAGGCATGGACCTGGCCAAAGTGGTCAGCTGCACCGAGCGCTATGAATGGCGCTCCAGCGTGTGGAACCTGGAAAACGACAGCCACCCGGAAATCCCGGCCAGCGAGCTGCCGTATCACGTGGTTGCCTACGACTACGGCGTTAAGTTGAACATTCTGCGCATGCTGGTCGAGCGCGGTTGCCGTGTGACTGTGGTGCCGGCGCAGACTCCAGCTAGCGATGTACTGGCGCTGAATCCCGATGGCGTATTCCTGTCCAACGGCCCGGGCGATCCCGAACCGTGCGATTACGCCATTGCTGCGATCAAGGACGTGCTGGAAACCGATATCCCTGTATTCGGCATCTGCCTCGGTCACCAGCTGCTGGCCCTGGCCTCCGGCGCCAAGACCCTGAAAATGGGTCACGGTCACCACGGTGCCAACCACCCAGTGCAGGACCTGAAAACTGGTGTGGTGATGATCACCAGCCAGAACCACGGTTTTGCCGTGGACGAGGCCACGCTGCCAAGCAACCTGCGCGCCATCCACAAGTCGCTGTTCGACGGTTCCCTGCAGGGTATCGAGCGGACCGACAAGGACGCCTTCAGCTTCCAGGGTCACCCCGAAGCGAGCCCCGGCCCAGCCGATGTGGCGCCGCTGTTCGACCGTTTTATCGAAGCCATGGCCAAGCGCCGTTAAGCCAGCCGACTGACCCAAGGATTCGAGAGAGAGAACATGCCAAAGCGTACAGACATTAAAAGCATCCTGATCCTCGGCGCTGGCCCGATTGTTATCGGCCAGGCCTGCGAGTTCGACTATTCCGGTGCCCAGGCGTGTAAAGCGCTGAAAGAAGAGGGTTACCGCGTCATTCTGGTGAACTCCAACCCGGCCACCATCATGACCGACCCGGCCATGGCGGACGCCACCTATATCGAACCGATCAAGTGGTCCACCGTGGCCAAGATCATCGAGAAGGAGCGCCCTGATGCGCTGCTGCCAACCATGGGTGGCCAGACCGCGCTGAACTGCGCGCTGGACCTGGAAAAGCACGGCATCCTGGAAAAATTCGGCGTCGAGATGATCGGCGCCAACGCCGACACCATCGACAAGGCTGAAGACCGCTCGCGCTTCGACAAGGCGATGAAAGACATCGGCCTGGCCTGCCCGGTTTCTGGCATCGCGCACAACATGGAAGAAGCCTACGGCGTGCTGGAGAAGGTTGGCTTCCCGTGCATCATCCGTCCGTCCTTCACCATGGGCGGCACCGGTGGCGGTATTGCCTACAACCGCGAAGAGTTCGAAGAAATCTGCGCCCGCGGTATCGATCTGTCGCCAACCAGCGAACTGCTGATCGACGAATCGCTGATCGGCTGGAAAGAGTACGAGATGGAGGTGGTCCGCGATAAAAAGGACAACTGCATCATCGTCTGCGCCATCGAAAACTTCGACCCGATGGGCGTGCACACCGGTGACTCGATCACCGTGGCCCCGGCACAAACCCTGACCGACAAGGAATACCAGATCCTGCGTAACGCCTCTCTGGCGGTGCTGCGCGAGATCGGCGTGGAAACTGGCGGCTCCAACGTGCAGTTCGGTATCTGCCCGAACACTGGCCGCATGGTCGTGATCGAGATGAACCCGCGCGTATCGCGTTCCTCGGCGCTGGCCTCCAAGGCCACCGGCTTCCCGATTGCCAAGATCGCCGCCAAGCTGGCCGTGGGTTACACCCTTGACGAGCTGAGCAACGACATCACCGGCGGTCGTACTCCGGCCTCGTTCGAGCCGGCCATCGACTACGTCGTCACCAAGATCCCGCGTTTTGCCTTCGAGAAATTCCCCAAGGCCGACGCCCGCCTGACTACCCAGATGAAATCTGTCGGTGAAGTCATGGCCATCGGTCGCACCTTCCAGGAATCCCTGCAGAAAGCCCTGCGCGGTCTGGAAGTAGGCGTTTCGGGCCTCGATCCGATGCTTGATCTGGCCGATCCTGAAGCCGAAAGCACCCTGCGTCGCGAACTGACCGTGCCAAGCGCTGACCGTATCTGGTACATCGGCGATGCCTTCCGTGCGGGCAAGACCGTGGCCGAAGTCTTCGAGCTGACCAATATCGATGAATGGTTCCTGGTGCAGATCGAAGATCTGATCAAGGACGAGGAGCGGATCAAAACGCTGGCTCTGTCCAGCATCGACCGTGACTCGATGTACAAGCTCAAGCGTAAAGGCTTCTCCGATATTCGCCTGGCCAAGCTGCTGGGCGTGACCGAGAAGACCCTGCGTAGCCAGCGCCACAAGTTGAAAGTGCTGCCGGTGTACAAGCGCGTCGACACCTGCGCCGCCGAATTCGCCACCGACACCGCTTACATGTACTCGACCTATGAGGAAGAGTGCGAAGCCAATCCGTCGAGCCGCGACAAGATCATGATCCTCGGTGGCGGGCCGAACCGTATTGGCCAGGGTATTGAGTTCGACTACTGCTGCGTGCACGCCGCACTGGCACTGCGTGAAGACGGTTACGAGACCATCATGGTCAACTGCAACCCGGAGACCGTCTCCACCGACTACGACACCTCCGACCGTCTGTACTTCGAGCCGGTAACCCTGGAAGACGTGCTGGAAATCGTCCGCGTCGAGCAGCCGAAAGGTGTGATCGTGCAGTACGGCGGCCAGACCCCGCTGTAAATCTGTCGCGCCTTGGAAGAAGCCGGCGTGCCGATCATCGGCACCAGCCCTGATGCCATCGACCGTGCCGAAGACCGCGAGCGCTTCCAGCAGATGGTTCAGCGTCTCGGTCTGCGTCAGCCGGCCAATGCCACCGCGCGCAGCGAAGATGAAGCCCTGGCTCACTCCAAGACCATCGGTTATCCGCTGGTGGTGCGTCCGTCCTATGTACTGGGCGGCCGGGCGATGGAAATCGTCTACCAGGAAGACGAGCTCAAGCGTTATATGCGCGAAGCGGTAAAAGTCTCCAACGACAGCCCGGTGCTGCTCGATCATTTCCTCAACTGCGCCATTGAAGTGGACGTGGACGCGGTGTGCGACGGTGAAACCGTGGTGATTGGCGCGATCATGCAGCACATCGAACAGGCTGGCGTGCACTCTGGTGACTCCGCTTGCTCGCTGCCGCCTTACTCGCTGCCGATGCACATCCAGGATGAGATTCGTGACCAAGTCAAGAAAATGGCCCTGGAGCTGAATGTGGTTGGCCTGATGAACGTGCAGATGGCCGTGCAGGGCGAGGACATCTTCGTAATCGAAGTGAACCCGCGTGCTTCGCGTACCGTACCGTTTGTCTCCAAGTGCGTCGGTGTCTCGCTGGCCAAGGTGGCAGCGCGCGTCATGGCAGGCAGGTCGCTGGCTGAGGCTGGTTATACCAAGGAAATCATCCCGCCGTACTTCAGCGTCAAGGAAGCGGTATTCCCGTTCGCCAAGTTCCCAGGCGTCGACCCGATCCTCGGCCCAGAAATGAAGTCCACCGGTGAAGTGATGGGCGTGGGCGATACCTTCGGCGAAGCCTTTGCCAAGGCGCAGTCGGGTGCCAGCGAGATTCTGCCAAACGCAGGCGTTGCGTTTATCAGTGTGCGTGATGACGACAAACCGTTGGTGGAAGGCGTTGCCCGCGACCTGATCGGCCTGGGTTTTGAAGTGGTGGCAACTGCCGGTACCGCCAAGCTGATCGAGGCTGCTGGCTTGCCAGTGCGTCGCGTGAACAAGGTGACCGAAGGCCGTCCACACGTGGTCGACATGATCAAGAATGACGAAGTCACCCTGATCATCAACACCACCGAGGGTCGCCAGTCCATCGCCGACTCCTACTCCATTCGTCGTAACGCTCTGCAGCACAAGATCTACTGCACCACCACCATTGCGGCGGGTCAGGCGATCTGTGAAGCGCTGAAGTTCGGTCCCGAGAAGACCGTGCGCCGGCTGCAGGATCTACATGCAGGAATCAAGGCATGACCAAATACCCGATGACCGTCCAGGGCGCGCGCGCCCTGGAGGAAGAACACGCTCATCTGACCAAGGTGGTACGCCCCAAGCTCAGTCAGGATATCGGCACCGCGCGCGAGCTCGGTGACCTCAAGGAAAACGCCGAATACCATGCCGCGCGCGAGCAGCAGGGCATGGTTGAGGCGCGTATCCGCGATATCGAGGGCCGTCTGCAGAATGCGGTGATCATCGATGTCACCAGTATCGAACACACCGGCAAGGTGATTTTCGGCACCACCGTTGAGATCGCCAACTGCGAAACCGATGAAAGCGTGGTTTACCAGATCGTTGGTGAGGACGAGGCGGACATCCGGCAGCGCAAGATCTCCGTCGGTTCACCTATCGCCCGTGCCCTGATCGGCAAGAACGAAGGTGACGTGGTGGTGGTGCAGACCCCGAGCGGTGCGCTTGAGTATGAGATTGTCGAGGTTCGCCATCTCTAAGCCGGGTACGCGTGATGCCGGCGTAATCAGCTGGCTGCTGGCTCAGACGCTCTGGGTTGGCGGCCTCTGGTTGTTGCATTTTCTGCTGATACCGGCGATTGCCAAGATCGGCCTGGCCTCATTGCTGGTCGAAGAAATCGGCAATACCCTGCGGCCATTACTGGTTGGTCTGGCGGCGGTTTGCGCCGGATTGCAGGTGCTGGTGCTGATTCGTGCCGAACGCCTGGCAAGCCTGTGGCGTGATGCCCGTGGGCAATTGCTATTGGTCGTGGTGGCGATGGCGGGCAGTTACTTTGCTGTGCGCCAACTGCTGCCAGAAGCTGAACTGTGGTTGATGTTCAGTTACCTGGTCATGGCCTTTTGCGGCCTGTTGCTGGTGTTGCAGCCGCTGCCACAAAAGCTCAGGCACAAGCTCTAAGCGGTAAGAGTGGGCAGGGTAGGTGGTTGCAAAGGCGCTGAGCGCGCCTTGCAACGGCTGATAGATCAGCCGTGATGACGGTGAACGTTGGACAGGTTCTTGTTCACTTTCGGGTTCTTGCGGTAGATCAGCGCCATTTTGCCAATCACCTGAACCAGGTCAGCTTTGCTGGCCTTGCACAGTTCGTTGATGGCCGTTAGGCGGTCTTCACGCTCGGTGATGCGTATTTGCACTTTAATCAGTTCATGATCGCCCAGTGCGCGTTCCAGTTCTGTCAGCACACCTTCGGTCAGACCGTTGTCAGCCACGATCAATACAGGCTTCAAATGGTGACCGATAGATTTGAATTGTTTCTTCTGCTCTTGAGTGAGCGGCATAATCTGATTCCTGCATTTAATCTGGTAAAAAACGGCGGTTAGTTTACCCGAGCGCCTTCGGGACCGCCCAGATATTCATGCGTTGCACATTCGAGGTATTGCGTGGCCCGTTCCAAGACCAGTCAAGGTTGGCTGAAAGAGCATTTCAACGACCCCTACGTCAAAATGGCGCAGAAGGATGGCTATCGTTCGCGCGCCAGCTACAAACTGCTGGAGATTCAGGAGAAGGATCGCATCCTCAGGCCTGGCATCACTGTAGTCGATCTGGGCGCAGCGCCGGGCGGTTGGTCGCAGGTCACCAGTCGGGTGATCGGTGACAAGGGGCGTTTGATCGCTTCAGATATTCTCGAGATGGACAGCATCCCTGATGTCACCTTTATCCAGGGCGACTTCACCGACGACGCGGTGTTCGCGCAGATTCTTGAGGCTATCGGCGAACACCCGGTAGACCTTGTGATTTCCGATATGGCCCCCAATATGAGTGGGGTAAGGGAGTCGGATCAGCCGCGTGCGATGTACCTGTGCGAGCTGGCGTTGGATTTGTCGACCCGAGTGTTGCGTCCGGGTGGGGATTTTCTGATCAAGATCTTCCAGGGCGAAGGTTTTGATCTGTACCACAAACAGGTGCGTCAGCTGTTCGACAAGGTGCAGATGCGCAAGCCGCTGTCCTCGCGTGACCGCTCCCGCGAGCAATATATGCTGGCGCGGGGCTTTCGCGGCCTCTGATGGCTGCAGGCTTTGCGGCGAATTGTGGTGGGGCTTTGCGGTCTCACAACAAATAAAGGGTTACAGACGGCGTCTGCCAGGGGTGGGCGTTGTGTAGTAAGTTAGATCGGTACATAACTGGTCGTCATGCGAAGCGCGCTTCGACACGGGGCCTGCTTCAGAGGGTAGCTAATTGAACGACATGGCAAAGAATCTGGTCCTGTGGCTGATCATCGCCGCCGTCTTGGTGACGGTGATGAACAATTTTTCCAGCCCCACTGAGTCGAACAAACTCAACTATTCGCAGTTTATCCAGCAGGTTCAGGATGGCGGCGTTAAACGGGTGACGGTGGATGGTTTCATCATCAGTGGTACCCGTACCGATGGTTCCTCGTTCGAGACCGTGCGTCCGGCGATTCAGGACAACGGCCTGATCAAGGATCTGATGGACAACAACGTCGAGATCGTCGGCAAGCAGCCTGAGCAGCAGAGCATCTGGACTCAGTTGCTGGTAGCCAGCTTCCCGATTCTGGTGATCATCGCCGTGTTCATGTTCTTTATGCGCCAGATGCAAGGTGGCGCGGGCGGCAAGGGCGGGCCGATGAGCTTCGGCAAGAGCAAGGCGCGCCTGCTCTCGGAAGATCAGGTCAAAACCACCTTCGCTGACGTCGCCGGTTGCGACGAGGCCAAGGAAGAAGTCAGCGAGCTGGTTGAGTTCCTGCGTGATCCGGGCAAATTCCAGCGTCTAGGCGGGCGTATCCCGCGCGGCGTGCTGATGGTGGGTTCGCCGGGTACCGGTAAAACCTTGCTGGCCAAGGCAGTTGCTGGCGAAGCCAAGGTGCCGTTCTTCACCATCTCCGGTTCGGACTTCGTCGAGATGTTCGTCGGTGTCGGTGCATCCCGCGTGCGTGACATGTTCGAACAGGCCAAAAAGCACGCGCCTTGCATCATCTTTATCGACGAGATCGACGCTGTGGGTCGCCATCGTGGCGCTGGTATGGGTGGTGGTCACGACGAGCGTGAGCAGACTCTCAACCAGTTGCTGGTAGAGATGGACGGCTTTGAAATGAATGACGGCATCATCGTCATTGCTGCCACCAACCGTCCTGACGTGCTCGACCCTGCTTTGCTGCGTCCGGGTCGTTTCGACCGTCAGGTCGTGGTGGGTCTGCCAGACATCCGTGGTCGCGAACAGATCCTCAAAGTGCATATGCGCAAAGTGCCAATGGGTGAAGACGTTGCACCAGCCGTAATCGCGCGTGGCACGCCGGGCTTCTCCGGTGCCGACCTGGCCAACCTGGTTAACGAGGCCTCGCTTTTCGCTGCTCGCGCCGGTAAGCGTGTGGTCGAGATGAAAGAGTTCGAGCTGGCCAAAGACAAGATCATGATGGGCGCCGAGCGCAAGACCATGGTCATGTCGGACAAGGAAAAGCTCAACACCGCATTCCACGAAGCCGGCCACGCGATTGTCGGGCGCCTGGTGCCTGAGCATGACCCGGTCTACAAGGTGTCGATCATTCCGCGCGGTCGTGCCCTGGGCGTGACCATGTTCCTCCCTGAGGAAGATCGTTACAGCCTGAGCAAGCGTGCGCTGACCAGCCAGATCTGCTCGTTGTTCGGCGGTCGTATCGCCGAAGAAATGACCCTGGGCTTCGACGGCGTCACCACCGGCGCGTCCAACGACATCATGCGTGCCACCCAGTTGGCTAAAAACATGGTCACCAAGTGGGGCTTGTCGGAGAAGCTTGGCCCGATGATGTATGCCGAAGAAGAGGGCGAAGTCTTCCTTGGGCGCAGCATGGGCAGCAATCAGAGCAATGTTTCTGCCGACACCGCCAAGGTGATCGATCAGGAAGTGCGCAGCATTATTGATGGCTGCTACAGCACGGCTCGTCGTCTGCTGGAAGAGAACCGCGACAAGCTGGACGCCATGGCGCAAGCGCTGATGAAGTACGAAACCATCGACGCTGAGCAGATCGAAGACATCATGAATGGCCTCGCGCCGCGTGAGCCGAAAGGCTGGCAGGGCGGTGACGACAGCAACGGTACGCCGACTGCGCCAGTTGAAGTCGCTGAGTCCACAGAAAAACCAATTGGTGGCCCAGCCGCCGAGCTTTAAGGTTTTCCATGTCTGTTACGCCAACCTTTGACCGGCTGCCCTGTGGCAGCCGGTTTCTTGATTTAAGCCGTCCGCAAGTGATGGGCATCCTCAACGTTACCCCCGACTCCTTCTCCGATGGTGGGCGCTATGGCCAGCGTGATGCGGCTTTGCGTCATGCCGAGGCGATGCTGCAGGCCGGGGCAACACTGATTGATGTTGGTGGTGAGTCGACGCGCCCTGGCGCTCGTGCGGTTTCTCCGGTTGAGGAACTGGAGCGGGTTGCGCCCATAGTCGAGGCCATTGCCGCCGAGTTGGATGTGATCATCTCGGTGGATACCTCAACGCCGGCGGTCATCCGCGAAACTGCGCGGCTGGGCGCTGGTTTGATCAATGACGTGCGTTCATTGCAGCGCGACGGCGCTGTGGACGCGGCAGCGGATAGCGGCCTGCCGGTGTGCTTGATGCATATGCGCGGTGAGCCAAGCACCATGCAACAGAGCCCTCAATACCCTGATGTCGTGGCGGAAGTGCGCGAGTTTCTGTTTGAGCGGCTGGCGGCCTGTGCGGCGGCAGGGATTGGCGCTGAGCGAGTCATTCTTGACCCAGGTTTCGGTTTTGCGAAAACCCTGGAGCACAATCTTTCGCTGTTCAAGCATTTACAGGCGCTGCATGCGTTGGGTCGGCCTTTACTGGTCGGGGTGTCGCGCAAGAGTATGATCGGCAAAGTGTTGGGGCATGAAGTGGGCGAGCGCCTGTATGGCAGCCTGGCCTTGGCCGCGTTGGCGCTGAGCAAAGGCGCACATATCCTGCGGGTCCACGATGTGGCGCAAACGGTTGATGTAGTACGGATGATCGCCGCGGTTGAAGCGGCCGAATAAGTTAGAAGGAATTGTGGGATGGGTAGAAAATATTTTGGTACTGACGGTATTCGTGGGCGTGTCGGTGACTTCCCTATTACCCCGGAATTCATGCTTAAGCTCGGCTGGGCGGCCGGGATGGCGTTTCGCAAGCAGGGCAAGTGCCGCATTCTGATCGGCAAGGACACGCGCATCTCCGGTTATATGTTCGAGTCTGCCCTGGAGGCTGGCCTGTCTGCGGCCGGGGCGGATGTGATGCTGCTCGGCCCGATGCCGACACCGGCCATCGCCTACCTGACCCGTACCTTTCATGCCGAGGCCGGGATCGTTATCAGTGCCTCGCACAATCCGCATCATGACAACGGCATCAAGTTCTTTTCCGGGCAGGGCACCAAGCTGCCGGACGAAATCGAGCTGATGATCGAAGAGTTGCTCGATCAGCCGATGACCGTGGTCGAGTCCGAGCAGTTGGGCAAAGTCTCGCGAATTAATGACGCTGCCGGGCGCTATATCGAATTCTGCAAGAGCAGTGTGCCGAGCAGCACCGACTTTGCCGGGCTGAAGATCGTCGTCGATTGCGCCCATGGCGCCGCGTACAAGGTTGCCCCTAGCGTATTCCGCGAGTTGGGTGCGCAGGTCACTGTGCTTTCAGCGCAGCCCAATGGGCTGAATATCAATGACAACTGCGGCTCGACCCACGTCGAAGCGCTGCAGGCTGAAGTGCTGGCGCAGCAGGCTGATCTGGGTATCGCCTTCGACGGTGATGCGGATCGGGTGTTGATGGTCGATCACTCCGGCGCCGTAGTGGATGGTGATGAGCTGCTGTTTATCATCGCCCGTGACCTGCTGGAGCGCGGCAAGCTGCAAGGTGGCGTCGTCGGTACGCTGATGAGCAACCTCGGGTTGGAGCTGGCTCTGGCTGATCTGGGCATTCCGTTTGTCCGCGCCAAGGTTGGCGACCGTTACGTGATTGCCGAGTTGCTGTCGCGCAACTGGCAGCTGGGCGGGGAGAACTCCGGCCATCTGGTGTGTTTCCAGCACACTACAACCGGTGATGCGATCATCGCTGCACTGCAGGTGCTGATGGCGCTCAAGCGTCGTGGGCAAACTCTGGGTGAGGCGCGGTTGGGTATGCAGAAGTGCCCACAAGTGCTGGTTAACGTACGCTTTGCCGGTGGTGTTGACCCGCTGGAGCATCCAGCTGTGCAGCAGGCTAGCGCGCGGGTAACTGAGCAAATGGCTGGGCGTGGGCGGGTGCTGCTGCGCAAATCCGGCACCGAGCCATTGGTGCGTGTGATGGTCGAGGGTGACGATGAAGGCCAGGTGCGCGGCTATGCCGATGAATTGGCTAAAGTTGTTGCGGATGTATGTGCTTGATTCGGCTTGCCAGTCGGGTAGCTGTTGGGTAACATCTGCGCCCTCTTTGACCGACGAGGTAAAGCATGCGTCGCCCAATGGTTGCTGGTAACTGGAAAATGCACGGTACCCGCGCCAGCGTCGCAGAGCTGATCAACGGTCTCAATCAGCAGGTGTTGCCTGCTGATGTGGATGTAGCGGTTTTCCCGTCTTGTTTGCATCTTGGTCAGGTGGTTGATGGTCTGGCAGGCAATGCTGTTGCGGTGGGTGCGCAAGATTGTGCGACCGAAGCGCAGCAAGGTGCTTTGAGTGGCGAAGTAGCTGCAAGTCAGTTGCATGACGCGAGCTGTTCATTGGTGCTGGTTGGTCACTCCGAGCGTAGATCGCTGCTGGGTGAAAGTGATGAGGTTGTGACGCGCAAATTTGCGGCGGCGCAGTCTTCAGGTTTGCTTCCAGTGCTGTGTGTCGGCGAAACCCTGGCTCAGCGTGAAGCGGGGCAAACGCTTGATGTGGTTGCTGCGCAGCTGTCTGCGGTAACCGATGCGTTGGGTGTTGAGGTGTTTGCGCGTGCAGTTATTGCCTATGAGCCAGTTTGGGCCATTGGCACTGGTCTGACAGCATCGCCTGCGCAGGCGCAGGAAGTGCATGCGGCAATTCGCGCACAGTTGGCGGTGAAAAGCCCTGAGTTGGCGGGCAAGGTAAGAATTCTTTATGGCGGCAGTGTCAAGGCCGCCAGTGCAGCCGAGTTGTTCGGTATGCCGGATATCGATGGGGGGCTTGTGGGTGGAGCCTCTCTGAATGCGGATGAGTTCGGTGCGATCTGTCGCGCCGCAGGAAGCTAAAGAAATGCTGGAAACAGTTATCGTTGTTCTTCATCTGCTGGGTGCTATCGGTGTTGTTGTGCTGGTTTTGCTGCAGCAGGGTAAAGGTGCGGACGCAGGTGCTTCTTTTGGTGCGGGTGCTTCTTCTACCGTATTCGGTAGTCAAGGAACCACTACCTTTTTGAGTCGCGTTACTGCTATACTCGCCACCGCTTTTTTCATGACTAGCTTGGGTTTAGCGTTCTTTGCTAAAGACAAAGCTGATGGTATGGCTCAGGTCGGTTTGCCTGATCCGGCAGTCCTGGAAGTACAACAGGCTAAGCCAGCTGTTGAAGATGTACCTGTTCTTGATGCAGCTAAGCCGGCTACCGAAGCGGCGGACGTACCTCAGGCTCCTGAGCAGCAGTAATACGCAGTAGGTTGTACGCAACAAACGATTTTGCCGAGGTGGTGGAATTGGTAGACACGCTACCTTGAGGTGGTAGTGGCCATAGGCTGTAGGGGTTCGAGTCCCCTCCTCGGTACCAATTTTCAGGAAGGCCCGCTCGATGCGGGCCTTTTTGTTGCTGGAGTGTCGATTGACCCTGCTTGGGGTTCAGTCGTATAATCCGGCCCCAGCTTTGATGTGGGATTGAGCAGCAAGGTCGCTCCTCGGGTGTTTAATCCGAAGCTGGCTGGGTAAAACCAGCCCCCGCATTGAGTTGCAGAGGAGCCCCTTTTAAGGGGCTTTTTGCTAGCTGGGCGACAGCTTTGCCGGCCTTTAGAGGGCGGTTTGATGATGGGCGATTCGCCCATTTTTTATTTTTACAGCATGCGCGAGGGGTTCAGGTGTCGAGCAAGCTAGAACAGTTGCAGGCCTTGGTGGCCCCGGTAGTCGAGGCTCTTGGCTACCAATGTTGGGGTGTCGAGTTCCTGTCACAAGGGCGGCATTCTCTGCTGCGAATTTATATTGATAAACAGCCTGACGGCGTACTGATCGAAGACTGTGAAATTGTCAGTCGGCAGATCAGTGGTGTGCTCGATGTCGAGGACCCGATCAGCGCCGAGTACACCCTTGAGGTGTCCTCGCCAGGTATGGATCGGCCGCTGTTCACCATTGAACAGTTCGCCAGCCATGCCGGTGAGCAAGTGAAGATCAAGCTGCGCTCGCCTTTTGAAGGTCGACGCAACTTCCAGGGCCTTCTGCGCGGTGTGGAAGAGCAGGACGTGGTAGTGCAGGTGGATGACCATGAATTCCTGTTGCCGATCGACATGATCGACAAGGCCAACATTATCCCCAGGTTTGATTGAGACGCGGATCCCCCGCAAGTGGCGCGGATAGCGCGGATCCAATGGATTGCGAAAGGCGAGGCGTACGATGAGCAAAGAAGTACTGCTGGTTGTTGAGTCGGTATCCAACGAAAAGGGCGTACCGGCGAGCGTAATTTTTGAGGCGCTGGAGCTGGCTTTGGCCACGGCTACCAAGAAGCGTTTTGAAGATGAAGTCGAGTTGCGTGTGGCGATCAATCGTCAGACCGGCAACTACGAAACATTCCGCTGCTGGACAGTGGTTGAAGAAGCTGACTTTGATGATCCTGCGCACCAGGTCACCACTGACATGCCGCGCGCAGTTGAAGCCAATGCAAAAGTTGGTGAAGTGCTGGAAGAGAAGATCGACTCCATCGAGTTCGGTCGTATTGCCGCGCAAACTGCCAAGCAAGTGATTGTGCAGAAAGTCCGCGAAGCTGAGCGTGCTCAGGTGGTCGAGGCTTATCGCGAGCGTCTGGGTGAAATCATCTCCGGCACCGTGAAGAAAGTTACCCGTGACAGCGTGATCGTTGATCTGGGTAACAACGCAGAAGCCATGCTGGCTCGCGAAGACATCATCTCCCGCGAAACTTTCCGTGTCGGTGTGCGCCTGCGCGCCCTGCTCAAGGAAATTCGCACCGAGAACCGCGGCCCGCAGCTGATCCTCTCGCGCACCGCACCGGAAATGCTTATCGAGCTGTTCCGCATCGAAGTGCCAGAGATCGCCGAAGAGCTGATCGAAGTCATGGGCGCGTCCCGTGATCCTGGTTCGCGCGCCAAGCTGGCCGTGCGTTCCAAAGACAAACGCATCGACCCGCAGGGTGCCTGTATCGGCATGCGCGGTTCGCGCGTGCAAGCAGTTTCCGGCGAGTTGGCGGGCGAGCGTGTGGATATCGTGCTGTGGGATGACAATCCCGCGCAGTTCGTAATCAACGCCATGTCGCCGGCCGAAGTTGCAGCCATCATCGTTGACGAAGATGCCCATGCCATGGACATCGCCGTTGGCGCAGACAACCTTGCTCAGGCCATTGGTCGTGGCGGTCAGAACGTGCGTTTGGCCAGTCAGTTGACTGGCTGGACCTTGAACGTGATGACCGAAGCGGACATCCAGGCCAAGCAGCAAGCTGAAACAGGCGACATCCTGCAGCGCTTTATCGACGAGCTGGAAGTCGACGAAGAACTGGCCCAGGTGTTGGTCGAAGAGGGCTTCACCAGCCTTGAAGAAATTGCCTACGTACCGATGGAAGAAATGCTCAGCATTGATGGCTTTGACGAGGATATCGTCAACGAGCTCCGCGCCCGTGCCAAAGATCGCTTGCTGACTAAAGCCATCGCCAACGAGGAAAAGCTGGCAGATGCCCACCCAGCCGAAGACTTGCTCTCGCTTGAGGGGATGGATAAGGCGCTTGCGCATGAACTGGCAGTGCGCGGCGTTGTTAACCGCGAAGACCTGGCCGAGCAGTCGATTGATGACCTGCTCGACATCGACGGTATCGACGCTGAGCGAGCCGGCAAGTTGATCATGGCCGCCCGAGCCCATTGGTTCGAGTAAGCAGTTGCGGCCTGAGGAGAGAAATGCATGACGCAAGTCACGGTTAAAGAACTGGCCCAAGTGGTCAATACGCCGGTTGAACGCCTGCTGCAGCAAATGAGTGAGGCAGGTTTGCCGCACAAAAGTGCTGAGCAAGCGGTGACCGACAGTGAGAAGCAGGCCCTGTTGGCCCATCTCAAGAGCAGTCACGGCGATAGCAAGACAGAAGAACCGCGCAAGATTACCTTGCAGCGCAAAACTACCAGCACCCTGCGGGTTGCCGGCAGCAAGACCATCAGCGTCGAAGTGCGCAAGAAGAAAACCTTCGTCAAGCGCAGCGCTGAAGAAATCGAAGCTGAAAAGCAGCGTGAGCTGGCTGAGCAGCGCGCTGTAGCTGAAGCGGCCAAGGCGAAAGCTGACGAAGAAGCCAAGCGTCGCGCCGCAGAAGAAGCGCAGCGCCCTGCACCTGCTGCTGGCGAAGCGGTAGTTGAAGCGGCTCCGGTTGTTGCGGTTGAGCTGCCAGTAATGGCGGCTCCTGCGGCCGACGAGCGCAAGAAAGATGAACCGCGCCGTCCAGACAAAGCGCGCAATGATGATGCCGACCGTCGTGGTGGTGAGCGCAAGACCACCCAACATCGTCCGACCGTCAAGGAAAAGGCTCCGGCACCACGTGTTGCGCCGCGTTCCATCGACGAGGAAAGCGACAGCTTCCGTCGTGGTGGTCGTGGCAAGGCCAAGCTGAAGAAGCGTAATGCTCACGGCTTCCAGAGCCCGACCGGTCCGATCGTGCGTGAAGTGAAGATTGGCGAGACCATCACTGTGGGCGATCTGGCTCAGCAGATGTCGGTCAAAGCCGCTGAAATCATCAAGTTCATGTTCAAGCTGGGTACCCCGGCGACCATCAACCAGGTGCTGGATCAGGAAACTGCCCAGCTGGTTGCTGAGGAGCTGGGCCACAAGGTCATCCTGGTCAGCGACACGGCTCTGGAAGACTCCCTGGCTGAATCGCTGAAGTTTGAAGGTGAGACCTTTGCTCGTGCGCCGGTTGTTACCGTTATGGGTCACGTTGACCACGGTAAGACCTCGCTGCTCGACTACATCCGTCGCGCCAAGGTTGCTGCTGGCGAAGCCGGTGGTATCACCCAGCACATCGGTGCCTACCACGTAGAAACCGAACGCGGCATGGTTACCTTCCTCGACACCCCAGGCCACGCTGCGTTTACCGCGATGCGTGCTCGTGGTGCCAAGGCGACCGATATCGTGATCCTGGTGGTTGCCGCGGACGACGGCGTGATGCCGCAGACCATTGAAGCCGTTCAGCATGCTCAGGCTGCTGGCGTGCCGCTGGTGGTTGCGGTGAACAAGATCGACAAGCCGGGCGCTGACCTTGATCGCATTCGTAGCGAACTGTCGGTACACGGCGTGACCTCTGAAGAGTGGGGCGGTGATACGCCATTCGTCTCGGTGTCGGCGAAAGTCGGTACTGGTGTCGACGAACTGCTCGAAGCTGTGCTGCTGCAGGCCGAGATCCTCGAACTGAAAGCTACTCCATCGGCCCCGGGCCGTGGTGTGGTGGTTGAATCGCGTCTTGATAAAGGCCGCGGTCCGGTTGCGACCGTGCTGGTTCAGGACGGTACTCTGCGTCAAGGCGACATGGTGCTGATCGGTTCCAACTACGGTCGTATCCGCGCCATGCTCGATGAGAACGGCAAGCCGATTAAAGAAGCAGGCCCGTCGATTCCGGTCGAGATTCTCGGCCTGGACGGCACCCCGGATGCTGGCGACGACATGAGCGTGCTGGCTGACGAGAAGAAAGCCCGCGAAGTGGCCCTGTTCCGCCAAGGCAAGTTCCGCGAAGTGAAACTGGCCCGTGCTCACGCCGGCAAGCTGGAAAATATCTTCGAGAACATGGGCCAGGAAGAGAAGAAGACGCTCAACATCGTCCTCAAATCCGACGTCCGTGGTTCGCTGGAAGCGCTGCAAGGCTCGCTTAGCGGCCTGGGTAACGATGAAGTGCAAGTGCGTGTGGTCGGTGGCGGCGTCGGTGGTATCACCGAATCCGATGCCAACCTGGCGCTGGCCTCCAACGCTGTACTGTTCGGCTTCAACGTGCGTGCCGATGCCGGCGCGCGCAAGATCGTCGAGCAGGAAGGTCTGGATATGCGTTACTACAACGTGATCTACGACATTATCGAAGACGTCAAGAAAGCCCTGACCGGCATGCTCGGCAGCGATGTTCGCGAGAACATCCTGGGTATCGCCGAAGTGCGTGACGTATTCCGTTCGCCTAAGTTCGGTGCGATTGCCGGTTGTATGGTGGTCGAGGGTACGGTCTTCCGTAACCGTCCGATCCGCGTACTGCGCGACGACGTAGTGATCTTCGAAGGCGAGCTGGAATCCCTGCGTCGCTTCAAAGACGATGCCTCCGAAGTGCGTAACGGCATGGAGTGCGGTATCGGCGTGAAGAGCTACAACGACGTCAAGGTCGGCGACAAGATCGAAGTGTTCGAGAAAGTCCAAGTGGCTCGTAGCCTGTAAGCACGAGTCGCAACACGCAGCGCCCGGCCCCGCTTTTGCGCGGCCGGGCGTTTGCCGCTTTTAGGTCCGCTGCTTTTTCGAGCAGCGTGACGAGTGAAGGTAGTAGAAATGGCCAAAGAATTTAGCCGGGCCCAGCGCATCGGCGACCAGATACAGCGCGAACTGGCGCAGTTGATCCGCTTGGAAATCAAGGACCCGCGTCTTGGCGGCCTGGTGACCATCACCGCGGTGGAAGTCAGCCGTGACTCCAGTCATGCCAAGGTGTTCGTCACCATCATGGGTGGGGAGCCTGAAGAGGGTGTCGATCCCGTCGTGCAGAGCATCAAGGTGCTCAACGATGCCAGCGGCTTCCTGCGTATGCAGCTGGGCAAGGCAATGAAGCTGCGCAGCGTGCCGAACCTGCGTTTCCACTATGACGAAAGCGTGATTCGCGGTGCGCAGCTGTCGGCACTGATCGAGCGTGCAGTCAGCGAAGACCGTCAGCACGGTGATGAACACGAGGCCAAGGAGTAAGCACGTGGCCCAGGTCAAACGTATTCGTCGTGCCGTCGATGGCATCATCTTGCTGGATAAGCCCAAGGGCTTTAGCTCCAACGCCGCCTTGCAGAAGGTGCGTTGGTTGCTGAATGCCGAGAAGGCCGGGCACACCGGTAGCCTCGACCCTCTGGCCACTGGCGTACTGCCGCTGTGCTTCGGTGAGGCGACCAAGTTCTCCCAGTACCTGCTGGATGCTGACAAAGGCTACGAAACCCTGATGCAGCTGGGTGTCACCACTACCACCGCCGATGCTGAAGGTGAAGTGCTGGAGCGTCGCCCGGTGACCGTTGGTCGCGCCGATATCGAAGCGGTTCTGCCGGGTTTTCGTGGTGAAATCAGCCAGATACCGCCGATGTACTCGGCGCTCAAGCGCGATGGTCAGCCACTTTACAAGCTGGCTCGTGCCGGTGAAGTAGTGGAGCGCGAGCCGCGTTCTGTTACTATTGCGCGCCTGGAATTGCTGGGCTGCGAGGCGGAGCAAGCGCGCCTGGCGGTCGATTGCAGCAAAGGCACCTATATCCGTACCCTGGTCGAAGACATCGGCCACCTGCTGGGTTGCGGTGCACACGTTGCAGAGCTGCGCAGAACCAAAGCCGGTCCCTTCGATTTGAGCCGCACCGTAACGCTCGAAGAGCTGGAGCGGGTACATGGCGAAGGTGGCAACGAGGCCGTTGACCAGTTCTTGCAACCGGTCGATAGCGGTCTGCAACACTGGCCGCTGCTGCAGTTCTCTGAGCACAGTTCGTTTTACTGGCTGCAAGGGCAGCCGGTACGCGCCCCGGAAGCGCCGAAGTTCGGCATGGTTCGGGTGCAAGATCACAACGGTCGCTTTATCGGTATCGGTGAAGTGAGCGAAGACGGGCGCATAGCGCCGCGTCGTTTGATTCGGTCAGCATGACCGTAGCGCAGGCAGGGGGTTTCGGCTCTGGTCTGCGTGTATCGAGGGTGGCTGTTAATAGGCGCGGTCATACCTCACTTAAAAACACGGGAAGCGATTCCCGGCCTATTGCGACTGTTTCGGCAGTTGCCTAACTGAGAGGATTGCCCACATGGCACTCAGCGTTGAAGAAAAAGCCCAGATCGTAACTGACTACCAGCAAGCTGCTGGCGACACCGGTAGCCCGGAAGTGCAAGTTGCACTGCTGTCCGCCAACATCAACAAGCTGCAAGGCCACTTCAAGGCCAACGGTAAAGACCACCACTCGCGTCGTGGCCTGATCCGTATGGTTAACCAGCGTCGTAAGCTGCTGGATTACCTGAAGGGCAAGGATGTTAGTCGTTACAGCGCCCTGATCGGTCGCCTGGGTCTGCGTCGCTAAGCAATGCTTACGCGTAGCTGACTGCCGAAGCTGGAAGTGGGGTTCGCCCCTGCTTCCAGCTTTTGCTTTTCTGCTTTAGCTGTTTTGGACGATAGCGGGTCCGATTCCCGTAACCGCCCACACATTCTGCAAGACCCGTTTGTTCACGTTGACGTGATAGAACGGTTGCAAGAAACGCTTTCCCCAAGGGCAACAAAGAGAAGGAAAACACCGTGAACCCGGTAATCAAGAAGTTCCAGTTCGGTCAATCGACCGTTACCCTCGAGACAGGCCGTATCGCCCGTCAAGCCTCCGGCGCAGTGCTGGTCACCGTTGACGACGACGTCGCTGTACTGGTTGCCGTAACCGGCGCCAAGACTGCCGACCCAAGCAAAGGCTTTTTCCCGCTGTCCGTGCACTACCAGGAAAAAACCTACGCAGCCGGCAAGATCCCAGGCGGTTTCTTCAAGCGTGAAGCCCGTCCTTCCGAGAAAGAAACCCTGACCTCGCGTCTGATCGACCGCCCGATCCGTCCGCTGTTCCCTGAAGGTTTCCAGAACGAAGTGCAGGTCATCTGCACCGTGATCTCCACCAGCAAGAAGACCGATCCGGACATCGCTGCGATGATCGGTACCTCGGCTGCTCTGGCCATCTCCGGCATTCCGTTCAACGGCCCTATCGGTGCCGCGCGCGTAGCTTTCCACCCGGAAACCGGCTACCTGCTGAACCCGACTTACGAGCAGCTCAAGGCTTCCAGCCTGGACATGGTCGTAGCCGGTACCAAAGACGCCGTGCTGATGGTTGAATCGGAAGCCAAAGAGCTGACCGAAGACCAGATGCTGGGCGCCGTACTGTTCGCCCACGACGAATTCCAGGTTGTGATCAACGCGGTTGCCGAGCTGGCCGCCGAAGCCGCCAAGCCGACCTGGGACTGGCAGCCAAAAGCTGAGAACACTGCACTGCTGAGCGCTATCCGTAGCGAATTCGGCGAGGCGATCTCCCAGGCTTACACCATCACCGTCAAGCACGAGCGCTATGCCCGTCTGGGCGAACTGCGCAATGAAATCGTTGCCAAGTTCTCCGGTGAAGAAGGCCAGCCGTCTGCCGGTGAAGTCAAAGACGCCTTTGGCGAAATCGAATACCGCACCGTGCGCGAGAACATCGTTAACGGCAAGCCGCGTATCGATGGCCGTGACACCCGTACCGTACGTGGCTTGAACATCGAAGTCGGTGTACTGGCCAAGACCCACGGTTCGGCGTTGTTCACCCGTGGCGAAACCCAGGCGCTGGTAGTTGCCACCCTCGGTACCGCGCGTGACGCTCAGCTGCTCGACACCCTCGAAGGCGAGCGCAAAGACCCCTTCATGCTGCACTACAACTTCCCGCCGTACTCGGTGGGCGAGTGTGGTCGTATGGGCGCTACTGGCCGCCGCGAAATCGGTCACGGCCGCCTGGCCCGTCGTTCGGTTCAGGCCATGCTGCCAGCTGCCGACGTGTTCCCGTACACCATCCGCGTGGTTTCGGAAATCACCGAGTCCAACGGTTCCAGCTCCATGGCTTCGGTTTGCGGTGCATCCCTGGCCCTGATGGACGCCGGTGTACCGATGAAGGCACCGGTTGCCGGTATCGCCATGGGTCTGGTTAAGGAAGGCGAGAAGTTCGCCGTTCTGACCGACATCCTCGGCGACGAAGACCACCTGGGCGACATGGACTTCAAAGTAGCCGGTACCGCCAATGGCGTCACTGCGCTGCAGATGGACATCAAGATCCAGGGCATCACCGAAGAAATCATGGAAATCGCCCTGAATCAGGCACTGGAAGCACGCCTGAACATTCTCGGTCAGATGAACCAGGTGATCGCGCAATCGCGTACCGAGCTGTCGGCCAACGCACCGACCATGATCGCGATGAAGATCGACCAGGACAAGATTCGCGACGTGATCGGCAAAGGTGGTGCAACCATCCGCGCGATCTGCGAAGAAACCAAGGCGTCGATCGATATCGAAGACGACGGTTCGATCAAGATCTTCGGCGAAACCAAGGAAGCGGCCGAGGCTGCGCGTCAGCGCGTTCTGGGTATTACCGCTGAAGCTGAAATCGGCAAGATCTACGTCGGCAAGGTTGAGCGCATCGTCGACTTCGGCGCCTTCGTCAACATCCTGCCGGGCAAAGACGGCCTGGTGCACATCTCCATGCTGAGCGATGCTCGCGTTGAGAAGGTGACTGACATTCTCAAAGAAGGTCAGGAAGTTGAAGTACTGGTACTGGACGTAGACAACCGCGGCCGTATCAAGCTGTCGATCAAGGATGTAGCTGCTGCCAAGGCGTCGGGCGTTTAATCGCCGGATTGCTTAAGCGCAGAACAGAGGGCCCTTCGGGGCCCTCTTTTTTTGCCTGCGAAAAGCCGAGCCGTCAGTGGGGCAACAGCTGTCGTGCAATATGCCTTGTGCAGATAGTCCCAACATGCAGATTGCACGACTCAGGCTGTTTTTGTATTTATCTAAGTTATTGATATTTAGATATAAAATTACTTTTAATGGGTTGGCACAGCACTTGCGATAGTACTGGGGAGACTGCAGCTCGTACTGGCTTGCAGATTGTTCAGTACACGCAGGAGGCATTATTTATGAAAAAGCCAATCAAGCATTTCGCCGTAACCGCCATGACCGCTACCGCCCTGAGTGTGCTGCTCGCCGGGCCGGTTCTGGCTGCTGGCACTCCGACCGTGCAACCGGTCATGCTGGCTGCCAGTGAAACCATGGATAAGGCAGAAGATGCGGTAACCGATACCTGGATTACCAGCAAAGTGAAGTCGACCTTTCTGGCTGACAGCAACCTGAGCGGCATCGATATCAAGGTCGAAACCAACCAGGGTGTGGTGGCACTGTCCGGGGTTGTGGCCAGCTCGGTCGAGCGTGACTTGGCGATTGCCAAGGCCGGCGAGATCAAAGGTGTGAAAGCAGTAGCCGCTGAAGCGCTGAAAACCGCTCAGTAATCCATGGCTGCGTGCCAGGCGCTTTCATGGGCCTGGCCGCCACTCAACGACGAGGACAAACAGATGAATGCTGACGTAATCAAAGGCAAGTGGAAGCAAATCAATGGCCGCATCAAGGAGCGTTGGGGCAACCTGACCGACGATGACCTGGACGTCGCTGAAGGCCATAGCGAGTACTTGGCCGGCAAGCTGCAAGAGCGCTACGGCTGGACCAAGGAAAAGGCTCAGGACGAGCTGCGTGATTTCAGCAGCAAGCTGTAATCAGGCGTAAAAAAGCCCCGCAGGCATAACCTGCGGGGCTTTTTTATGGCTCTTCTGGAAGGGCTTAGCTGCCGCGTTTACTTTCCACGCTCTTCAGGCGGCCGCCTTCGAATCGCAGGTAGTAGTTCATGCCGTTGCGCGGTCCATAGACCCACTCCTCGACGAGGAATTCGTTATTGCCGTGGGCATCCAGGGTGTAGCCCAGCATGTCGCGGGCAATTGGTTCGCCACATTTGCTGGCGACCTCTGTGGTGCGGTCGCCGGTGCTGGCGATGCCTTTCTCGCAGCGCAGGGTGCTGGCCTGGGCGCTGGTTGCCAGAAGCAGCAGGGAGAGGCTGAGTGCTATCCGTTGCATGGTGCAATGTCCTTATCGTTGGTTTGGATGAGTGCTGGGTGTTGCTAATTACGGCGTTTGCTGTCGATCTTGATTAGTCGGTTGCCTTGGAAACGCAGAAATTGGTACATGCCGTTGCGCGGTCCGTATGACCATTCTTCGACCGCGACTTCATTGTAGAAACCGTATTCATCCAGCACTTCGCGATAACCGAGAAAGTCACGGCTGAGTGGTTCGCCGCATTTGCTGCTGACTTCGCTGGTGGTGTCATCAAGGCTGACCAGCCCGCTGTCGCAGCGCAGGGTCGAAGAGGCCTGTACGCAGAAGGGCGCAAACACCAGCAGAGCGGTAATCAGGCGTTTCATGGGTTAGCGACTACGACGTCGTTCGATGGCACGCAGGCGCGTGCCTTCGAAGGTGAGGATGCTCAGCATGCCGTTATCCGGGCCGTAGACCCATTCCTCGATCTGGTATTCGCGGCGCTCGTTTGGGCCGAGGGAGTAGCCGACCAAATCACGGAAGGCTGGTTCGCCGCATTTCTGCAGCACCTCGAAGCGCCGGTCATCCAGGCTTATCAATTGGCTGCCGCAGCGCAAGGTCTCAGCCTGAGCCAGAGACGATGCGCCCGTCAGGGCAAGGAGCAGCGTTGTAGCCAATGCACGCATATTACGAAGACCTTACTCGCTGCCGAGATGCAGGGTGGTGGCGACGCGGCCATCGGCGTCAGCCTGTGCAATATTGACATCCAGCAGGTAGATGCGTTCGTCGGCTAGGCCGCCGCGCTCGACCAGATAACTCTTTATTTCTGCCGCCCGCGCCTGGGCCAGCTGCCGCTGCAGCAGTTCGCTCTGCGCCCAGAACTGCAGCACGCCTTCACGCATTTTCGCACTGCGCTCTTCGTCTTCAAGTTCGGCCCATTCGGCCGGTGGTTGCTGCTTGAGGCGGGTGCGGTAGATGCCTTCGAGCAGCACCGCCTTATCGTCCTCATCCACCACCAGCTCACTGGCTTCGGCGGGCACATCATCGCCGCGGCGTTGCAGCATCTTGTACCAGGTGTTCTGGTATTCGCGCTCCAGGCGCGCGGCGGCTAGCGGCGGGCCGTCGCTGCTCTGCGCGCTCATGCCTTCGACTTCTAGGCGCAGGGTTGGACGCTCCTTCAAGGCGCTGGCCAGGGTGTCCAGGGCCTTCTGTGCATCGCCGTCGAGTTCGCTGTCGCCGGCATTGAAGCGCACGGTGCTGAGGTCAACGTCACTGCCACCGCTGACCAGGCCGCCGATAAATTTGAACGGTGCCTGCGCGGCGCGTAGTACCAGGTTGCGCAGGGTCTGCCAGACGATGGGCATAACGCTGAACTGCGGGCTGTTGAGGTCGCCCTGCACGGGCAGCTGGATGCTGATATTGCCGTCGGTGTCTTTGAGCAGGGCAATGGCCAGGCGAATTGGCAAGTCCATGGCGTCTTTGCTGTCGACTTTTTCGCCCAGCTGCAGGTCTTCCAGTAGCAGTTTGTTCTCGGCGTTGAGCTGGCCTTTCTCGATCTGGTAATGCAGGTCGAGGTTGAGGCGGCCCTTGCGGATGCGGAAGCCGGCGAACTTGCCGGAATAAGGCGTGAGGGTGGTCAGCTCGACATTCTTGAAGCTGGTGGCGATATCCAGGCTGTTCATCGGGTCGAACGGCGTCAGCTTGCCCTTGATGCTGACGGGCGCGTACTTGTCGACCTTGCCCTGAATATCGACGCTGGCGGTTTTCGGACTCTGGTTGTCGAGTGTGCCGATCTGGCCGTTGAGTTGCTGGATGGCCGTGGCGAAGTTGGGCGTCAGGCTGAAGTCGGCAAAGTTCGCCGAGCCATCCTTGATGCTGATACCGCCGATGCGCATCGGTAACGGTTTACTCGCCGCTGCGGGCTTGGCGTTGGCCTCTTCCGGCTGTGGAATCATCAGGTCGTTGATATTGGTGGTGAGGTCTTCGTTGATGATAAAGCGCACATAGGGCTGCTGCAGTTTGACCTGGCCAATCACCAGGCCCTTGCCGTGTTGATAGTCGATCCCTTCCACCAGCACTTGCTGCCACTTGAGGAAGTCGCGGTCCTTGAGTGTGTCGAGAGTATGCAGCTGGTTGATCTCGGCTTGCCCGCCAATGCTGAAGGCCAGTGGTTCGACGCTCTGCAGGTCAACCGCAAGGTCGCTGCCGAGTTTGCCGCTGCGCAGTTCCAGACGCACGAAGGGGCTCAGGTAAGTCTGCGCCAGGCGCAGGTCGATATCGCGGGTGGCCACCTGCAGCTTGGCCGTAGTTGGGGTCAGTTGTACCTGGCCATCGGCTTTGATCTGCCCAGTCTTGTTCACTCCCGTGTCGAGCTTGAGGCCGAAGGGCGACGTGCCCAGGCTGTCGAAGTCGTTCAGATCGAGGTTGAGTGGCGCCAGGTCGATTTTGACTTCCGCACCACCGGCGCGGTCGGCCAGATGCACCTGATAGTCGCGCAATTGCACATCACGCAGGACCACCTGCCAAGGTTTGCTGGGCTCTTCCGGCTGGCCTGCAGTTGCGGTTTCCAGGTCGGCGGATTGCTCTGCGGTGGTCGGTTCGCTTGGCTCTTTTACCGGTTCGGCTTCTGTTGCCGCAGAGCCTGCGCCACCCTCATTTGGAGCTGGAGCTGGAGCTGGAGCTGGAGCTGGAGCCGGTTTGGCGGGTTGGCTGGCCAGCAATTTCTGCCAGTCGAGCTGGCCATCGGCCTCGCGTGCGGCCCAGGTTTCCAGCTTCTGGCTCCGAATCTTGCCGACTATGACCTGTTGCTTGGCCAGGTCCACGCTGGTTTCGCTGATATCCAGGCTTTCCAGGCGCAGCAGCGGTTTGTCCTCCGGGCTCTTGATGGCAAAGCTGCTGACGCTGAGCTGGGTGTTGCTCAGTAGCAGTTCGGTGCCTTTGGCGAGGTTCAGGCTGTAGTCGCTGTTGAGGTTAACGATGCCGTCTTCCAGAACCAGCGGCACAGCATCGCGCACATAAGGCCAGACGCCTTTCAGCTTGCCGTCAGTGAGTTTCAGATTGCCGCTGGAGCTGATCGGCACCAGGCTGATGCGCCCGGTCCAGTCAAGGCGTCCGCCATTGGGGCCGGTGGCGACCAGGCTCATGTCGGCATTGTCGTCGGGCAGGGTGCTGAGGTTGTGCAGTTCGAAGCTGAGGTCGTCGTAGACAAACTCGATCGGCTCGCTGGGGCGCAGATCCTGGAAGTGCACGTTACCGCCGCTCAGTTTGATCCGCGCTATACGCAGCGGGAACGGCTCGCCGGCCGGTTCTTCGACGGCGGGCTGCGGGCTGGCCGGCACTTTGAACAGTTGGGTCAGGTTAAGCCGACCGTCCTTGCCGAACAGCACTTCGCTGTGCGGCTTGTCCAGCTCGATATCAGCCAGATGCAATACGCCGCTCCACAGGCTGTCGAGTTGCAGATTGGCATACAGGCGTTCGAAGGCGATCTGCTGCTGGTCGGCTTCGCCAATCTGCAGGCCCCAGAGGCTGAGCTCCAGGCTAAACGGGTTGAGTTGCAAGCGTTGCAGCGTGGCGGGTACTTCGGCGTATTGCGCCAGCTGCTGGTTGGCGATGCGCAAACCGATACCGGGCAGAATCAGAAAGCCCAGCAGGCTGTAGAGGGCAACAGCGATAACAATGGCGCTGGCAGCGCGCTTTATTCCTTTAAGCATAAAAACGTCATCTATCCCGACGAGAAGTGCCTTGGAGTATGGCACGCGTGTGCAGTTCCGCAGAGGCTCTGCGCGGGGATTTTCTGCGAACTTGCGCGTGGATCAGAACTGCAGGATCAGGGTTTTCAGCGGTGGCTGGCCATCCTGTGAGGGGAAGTCCGCAGCCGGCGGCAGCACCTGCCAATCACGTACCGGGCGGCCAAGCTTTTCCGCGCAGCGCAGCACTTGTTCGCGCCAGTCGGCCATGGCGACTTTTGCCAGGTTGTTGCAGCAGATCAGCACGCCATCATCGGCGGTGGCGAGAATTGCGGGTTTGAGTAGGCTCTGGTAATCGCGCAGCAGATCGACGGTGCCGAAAGCGCTCTTGGCCCAGGCCGGCGGGTCGAGCAGCACCAGGTCGAACTGACGTTGCTCAAGGCGCGGATAGTGCGGCAGTTTCTGCCCGCGCCGCGCATTGATCGGCAGGCCGGCCAGTTGGCGAATCGCCGGGAAGTAATCCGATTGCACAAACTGCATGGGCAGAAGCTGCGGATTGAGCTGGCCATTCTCGCGACCGACCGCCAGGTTGCCCTCGGCAAAGTCCAGGTTGAGCACTTCGCTGGCCCCACCTGCAGCCGCGCTCAAGCCGACGCCACAGGTGTAGGCGAATAGGTTGAGCACTGACTTGCCGGCACTGTGCGCTTTGACCCAGCAGCGGGCGTTACGCAGGTCGAGAAACAGCAGCGGATCTTGCCCTGCATGGCGACCGCGCACGCGGTAATTGAGGCCCCATTCATGACCGATCAGGTCTTCTAGGGCGGCCGACTCGGCTTGGTAGACCGCGTCAGTGCGGTCGATCCGCGAGTTGCCCTCGGAGCGGTCGTTGTAGACCAGTAGCAGTTGCGTCCCAAGGCTGGTCTGGCACTGCTCGGCCAGTTGCAGCAGTTCGTCACGACTCAGGCTCTGGTGGAAACTCTGTACCAGCAATTGCGGGCCGTAACGATCGATGGTCAGGCCGCCGGCACCTTCCTGGCTGCCATGAAACAGGCGATAACAGTCGGTGCCTTGCTGATGTAGCTCGGCCAGCAGGTCTTGACGGTTATGCAGTGCGGCGCGCAGCGCCTGATCGAGAGAGGGCATGCGCGGCGACTCGAAAAAGGAGGGCGCGCAGTTTATCAAGATTCACCTGCCGGGACGCAGGCTCGGCAAAAACAGCAAGGGCACCCTAAGGTGCCCTTTAATTTGCGAGTGTTATTCGATCAGACGATGCGGTTACCGCCAGTGCGGTCAGCGCCATCAGCAGCGATGCGGTTAACGCCAGTGCGGTCTGCACCATCAGCAGCGATGCGGTTGCGGCCAGTACGGTCAGCGCCGTCAGCAGCTACGCGGTTACCACCAGTACGATCAGCACCATCTTCGGCGATACGGTTAGCGCCAGTGCGGTCAGCGCCGTCAGCAGCTACGCGGTTGCCGCCAGTGCGATCTGCACCATCTTCGGCGATGCGGTTGATGCTGGTACGGTCAAAACCATCAGCGGCGATACGGTTGCTCAGGGTGCGTTCTGCGCCGTCTGCGGCGAAAACGTTGCTGGTCAGGCTGGCGGCAAGCAGGGAAGCGATCAGGTACTTGTTCATCTGGGTGTCCTCGGAAGAGTGGGGTAAGTGGCTACGGGGCTAATGTTGCGCCGCAGCCCGACTCTTGAGAAACGCAGGCGGTCAATAGCAATCATCATTGCTGTCGATGGTAAATAAAAAAGCCGGTCCCTTGATTGATGGGAGCCGGCTTTTTTGTCGCTATAGCTGAGCGGTGTTATCAGGCCCGTTCGATCGCCAGTGCTACGCCCTGACCGCCGCCGATACACAGGGTGGCGAGGCCTTTCTTGGCGTCGCGCTTGATCATCTCGTGCAGCAGTGTCACCAGCACGCGGCAGCCGGAGCCGCCAATGGGGTGGCCGAGGGCGATGGCGCCGCCGTTGACGTTGACTTTACTCGCGTCCCAATTCAGCTCTTTGCCGACTGCCAAGGCTTGTGCGGCGAAGGCTTCGTTGGCTTCGATCAGGTCCAGGTCAGCCAGGTTCCAGCCGGCCTTGGCCAGGCAACGCTGGGTGGCGCTGACCGGGCCTATGCCCATGATCGCCGGGTCTACGCCGGCGTTGGCGTAGCTGGCGATCTTCGCCAGTACCGGCAGGCCGAGTGCCTGGGCTTTGGCGGCGCTCATCAGCAGCACGGCGGAAGCGCCGTCGTTGAGGCTGGAGGCGTTGCCGGCGGTGACGCTGCCGTCCTTCTTGAACGCCGGCTTAAGTTTGCCTAACGATTCGGCGGTGGTCCCGGCGCGCGGCTGCTCATCGGTAGCGAAGGCAACCGGGTCGCCTTTGCGCTGCGGAATCATGATCGGGGTGATTTCATCGACAAAGCGGCCGGCCTCGATAGCAGCGACGGCTTTCTGCTGCGAGGCGGCGGCGAAGGCGTCCTGGGCTTCGCGGCTGATGCCGTACTTGTCGACCAGATTCTCGGCGGTGATGCCCATGTGGTAGTCGTTAAAGGCATCCCACAGGCCGTCGGTGATCATGCTGTCGATCAGTTTGGCATGACCCATGCGCAGGCCGGTGCGCGCACCAGGCATGACGTAGGGGGCCAGGCTCATGTTTTCCATACCGCCGGCGATGATCACCTCGGCATCGCCGCAGCGGATCGCCTGGGCACCGAGGTGCAGGGCTTTCAGGCCCGAGCCGCAGACCTTGTTCAGGGTCAGCGCTGGCACGGCGTGCGGCAGGCCGGCGAGAATTGCCGCCTGACGCGCCGGGTTCTGCCCACTGCCGGCGGTCAGCACCTGGCCAAGGATCACTTCGTCGACCTGCGCGCCGTCCAGGCCGGTTTGTTCCAGCAGGCGGCGGATTACCGCAGCACCCAGTTCCGGTGCCGGGATATTCGCCAGCGCACCCTGAAAGCTGCCGATGGCGGTGCGGGTGGCGGCAACGATGACGACGTCTTGCATAACGCGATCCTCACAAGTGACAGGCGCGGCGGGCCGCGAAAGGTCGCTATGGTGGCACAGCGGCTTTGTTTACGGCCAGCGTGCGAACCGACCGGTCAGCCGCGCGATGGCAACTGCAAACGTTTGCGCGCGCGGTGGATGGCGCCGCCGCGTACCGCCCAGCGCAGCACCGGGGCCAGGCTGTGCACGCCGACGTGGATTACCCGGCTGCGTGCCGGGCTGATCTGCTGGCCGAGCATCTCTTGTGCCCAATCCGGCAGCAGGTCGATACCGGCCTGCATCAACAGCTTGGCCGCCGGGGCGGCGAGGGCGCTCGGGGCTGGTGCGTTGAGCAGGATGCGCAGAATCTCCAGCGAGCGTTCATCACAGAGCAGTTCAGGGCGCACAGCCGTCAGGTAGGCGGCGACTTCTGCGCGCGAACGCGGCACTTGGGTGGCGCCCAGGCGTTCGGCGATCAGCGCGATTTCCGCGTAATAGCGGTCCTGATCGGCTTCGCTCAGCTGCGGGTTGCGGTAACGCAGGTGGGCCTGGAGAAAGCTGTTCACCTCAGCCACATGCACCCAGGTCAGCAGCGCTGGATCACTGGCGGCATAGGCGCGGCCATCCGGGGCGGTGCCGCTGACCTTGAGGTGAATGGTTTTGACCTTGTCGATTAGCCAGTCGGCATCGGCGCGTGAGCCATAGGTGGTGCCGGAAATAAACTGCCCGGTGCGGCGCAGGCGGCCGAGCAGGTCATCACGGAAATTCGAGTGGTCCCACACGCCGGCCAATGCCAGTGGGTGCAGGGCTTGCAGGAGCAGGGCACTGATGCCGCCGATCAGCATACTGGTGAAGTCGCCATGCACCTGCCAGCTCACCGAGTCCGGGCCGAATAGGCCGGGGTCGCCCTTGGGGTTTTCGAAGTCGATCTGGCCGAGGGCGATACCGCTCAGGCTAAGGACTTGGCTTTCGATACGGCGGCGAAGAAATTCCATAGCGGCTCTGCAGGACGGCCATGTTGTGTGCATGGCCGCCCTACCTCTGGGTTCAGCGGTTCAGGCGTTGCTCGATCAGCCCGTCAACCACCGTGGGGTCAGCCAGGGTCGAGGTGTCGCCCATGTTTTCCAGCTCGTTGCAGGCGATCTTGCGCAGGATGCGCCGCATGATCTTGCCCGAACGGGTTTTCGGTAGGCCGGGTGCCCACTGGATCAGCTCGGGTTTGGCGAAGCTGCCGATTTCCTTGCCGACCAGGGCCAGCAGTTCCTTCTTCAATGCGTCGTTGAGCTCCACGCCGTTCATCGGCGTAACGAAGGCGTAGATGCCCTGGCCCTTGATGTCATGCGGGTAGCCGACCACCGCGGCTTCGGCGACGGCATCATGCAGCACCAGGGCGCTTTCCACCTCGGCGGTGCCGATGCGGTGGCCGGAGACGTTGATCACGTCGTCCACGCGCCCGGTGATCCAGTAGTAACCGTCCTCGTCGCGGCGCGCGCCGTCACCGCTGAAGTAGTAACCGGGGTAAGGCTTGAGGTAGGTGTCGATCATCCGCTGATGGTCACCGTAGACACTGCGAATCTGGCTTGGCCAGCTGTCCTTGATTGCCAGTACGCCGCTGCCTGCGCCATCAATCTCTTTGCCCTGTTCATCCAATAGCACCGGCTGTACGCCGAAGAACGGCCGGGTCGCCGAGCCAGGTTTGAGGTCGGTGGCGCCGGGCAGTGGGGTGATCAGGATGGCACCGGTTTCGGTCTGCCACCAGGTGTCGACGATGGGGCAGCGGCGTTCGCCGACCACGTTGTAATACCACTCCCAGGCTTCCGGATTGATCGGCTCGCCGACGCTGCCGAGCAGGCGCAGACTGGTGCGTTCGGTGCATTCGACCGGGCCGCTGCCTTCACGCATCAGCGCGCGCAGAGCGGTGGGCGCGGTGTAGAAGATGTTCACCTGATGTTTGTCGATCACCTGCCAGAAGCGCGAGGCGGTGGGGTAATTGGGTACGCCTTCGAAGATCAGGCTGGTGGCGCCGTTGGCCAGCGGGCCGTAGACGATGTAGCTGTGCCCGGTGACCCAGCCGACGTCGGCGGTGCACCAGTAAATATCGCCTTCGTGGTAGTCGAACACGTACTTGTGGGTCATGGCCGCCATCAGCAAGTAGCCGCCGGTGCTGTGCAGCACGCCCTTGGGTTTGCCTGTGCTGCCCGAGGTGTAGAGGATAAACAGCGGGTCTTCGGCGTCCATCGGCTCCGGCGGGCAATCGCCGTCGGCGTCGCGCAGGGCCTGGTGGTACCAGATATCGCGGCCATCGACCCAATCGATCTCGCCCTGGGTGCGCTCAACCACCACCACCGTGCTGACTGCCGGGCAGCTTTGCAGGGCTTTGTCGACATTGGCCTTGAGCGCCACGTACTTGCCACCGCGCACACCTTCATCGGCAGTAATCACAGTGTGGCAGTCGGAGTCCAGGATGCGGTCACGCAAGGCATCTGGGGAGAAGCCGCCGAACACCACCGAATGCACCGCGCCGATACGCGTGCAGGCGAGCATGGCGTAGGTGGCCTCGGGGATCATCGGCATATAGATGCACACCCGGTCGCCCTTTTTCACCCCACGGCTTTTCAGCACGTTGGCCAGGCGGCTGACGTTGTGGTGCAACTTGTTGTAGGTGATATGGGCGGATTCGCTGGGGTTGTCGCCTTCCCAGATCAGCGCGATCTGTTCGCCGCGCTTTTCCAGGTGGCGGTCGATGCAGTTGTAGCTGACGTTCAGTTGCCCGCCCTTGAACCAGGAGCCCGAACCGCTGAGCAGGTCGCCTTGCTGCACGCTGGTCCAGGGTTTGCTCCAGTCAAGGAAGGCCTTGGCCTGCTCGGCCCAAAAGGTTTCCGGCTGCTCAATCGACTGTTGGTACAGGCGCAGGTAGTCGTCGTTGTTCAGGTGGGCGCGTTGGCGCACGGCGTCGGGCACGGGATGGCGGGTAATTTCGAACATGGCGGGTCCTTGTTGTTGTGTTCCGCAATGCCCGTAAGGGTGCACCCAAGCGGGTGCTTGGTTCAAGTGCTGGCCTTGTGCTCAGTCGCCGTGGATCAGCCGCGATGACGCTCGCGGAAGTGCTGGATCAGACCTTGGGTCGAAGCATCGCTGGCCGGTGTGTCGAGCTGGCCGGTCAGGCGCTGGTAGACGCCCTGGCCTAGTTCCTTACCCAGTTCGACGCCCCACTGATCGAAGGCGTTGATGCCCCAGATGGCGCTCTGCACAAACACCTTGTGTTCGTACAGCGCGACCAGCGCGCCGAGGCCGAATGGGTCGATGCGGTTAAGCGCGAGGATATTACTCGGACGATTGCCGGGAATCATCTTGTGCGGCGCCAGGCGCTGTACTTCTGCCTCATCCAGACCTTTGCCGCGTAGCTCGGCCTCAGCCTCAGCGCGGGTCTTGCCGTGCATCAGCGCCTGGCTCTGCGACAGGCAGTTGGCAAACAGCCACTGGTGATGGTCGGCCAGCGGGCTGAAGCTGTTCACCGGCACGATAAAGTCCGCTGGGATCAGCTCGGTGCCCTGGTGCAACAACTGGTGGTAGGCATGCTGACCGTTGCAGCCAACGCCGCCCCAGATCACCGGACCGGTGTTGAACGTTACCGGGCTGCCATCCTGGCGCACCGACTTGCCGTTGGACTCCATATCCAGCTGTTGCAGGTGTTTGGTGAAGTTACGCAGGTAGTGGTCGTAGGGCAGGATCGCCTGGCTTTTCGCGCCCCAGAAGTTGCCGTACCAGATGCCCAGCAGGGCCATTAATACCGGCATGTTTTCGGCCAGCGGCGCCTGGGTAAAGTGCTGGTCCATGGCGTAGGCGCCGGCCAACAGTTCCTTGAAGTTGGAGATGCCGATGGCCAGGGCGATTGGCAAGCCAATGGCCGACCACAGCGAATAACGCCCGCCGACCCAGTCCCACATCGGGAAGATGTTTTCCGCCTTGATGCCGAAGTCGATGGCGGCAGTCGGATTGCTGGTCACCGCAATAAAGTGCTTGTGCAGTTCGGCTTCCGGGCCGCCCAGGGCCAGGTACCAGTCGCGTGCGGCCAGGGCGTTCTTCAGGGTTTCCAGGGTGCCAAAGGATTTTGACGAGACGATAAACAGTGTGGTCTGCGGGTTCAGGCGCGCAGTCAGCTCACGGAACTCGCTGCCGTCGATATTGGCCAGGTAGTGACAGCGCACGCCGCGTTGGGTGAAGGGCCGTAGCGCTTCGGAAACCAGTTGCGGGCCGAGGAACGAACCGCCGATACCGATATTCACCACCTCGGTTATCGGTTTGTCGCTGTAACCGCGCCATAGGCCGCTGTGAATGCGGCTGACCAGCTCGGTCATCTGATTGAGCACGCGATGGACTTGCGGGATCAGGTCGACGCCATCGAGCTCCAGGCGCCGGCCAATCGGGCTGCGCAGGGCGGTGTGCAGGGCCGCGCGGCCTTCGGAAGCATTGACCTGCTCGCCGCTGAACAGGGCGTTGATGGACTCCGGCAGGCCGGCCTGTTCGGCCAGTTGCACCAGCAGGTTCAGGGCCTTTTCGTCGATCAGGTTCTTCGAGTAATCCAGCAACAGGCCGCAGCTGCTCAGGGAGAAACGGTTAAAGCGTTGCGGATCGCTGGCAAAGGCCTCACGCATGCTGAAGTCGTTCATCTGCTCGCGCTGCGCGCGCAGCGCCTGCCAGGCGGGCAGGGTGGTGACGTCATGCGGTTGCTGGTAATAGGCCATCGGTGCGTGTTCCTTTCCTGTGTGCGTCCAATCAATCATGCAAAAAGGCCCGGAGTGATCCGGGCCTGGAGTGTAGCTGGCAGGTGCGGCTGGCGAACCTGCCCAAGTAGACCCCTGAAAACCGTCTGGGTTGCCGCGACGGTGTTTGCAGTGGTCTGTCAGTGCCTGTTGATCAGGCTGGAGTATCGAGGTCGAAGGCCAGGTTGTCGATCAGCCGGGTGCTGCCAATAAAGGCGGCCACCAGAATCACCAGCTGACGATCATCGGCGGTGGCCGGGCGCAGGCTGTTCGATTCGCGTACTTCCAAATAGTCCGGACGAAAACCGGCGGCGCTCTGTTGCTGCTGCGCTGCCGCAACCAGCGTGGCGTAGTCGCGGTTGCCATCGCGAATCGCTGCGGCCATCTCCTGCAGTGAACGGTAGAGCACGGGTGCGGCTTCACGCTGTTCGGCGTTCAGGTAACCGTTGCGCGAGGACAGCGCCAGGCCATCTTCGGCGCGTACGGTGGGCTCGCCGATAATCTGGATCGGCATGTTCAGGTCGCGCACCAGGGTGCGGATTACGGCCAGTTGCTGGAAATCCTTCTGGCCAAAAATTGCCAGGTCCGGCTGCACCATATTGAACAGCTTGCTCACTACGGTGGCGACGCCTTCGAAGTGCCCTGGGCGACTGGCGCCGCACAGGCCTTCGGAAACCTCCGGCACGCTAACGCGAGTTTGGCCGTCCATGCCGTGCGGGTAGATTTCTTCAACATCCGGGGTAAACAGCAGGTGGCAGCCGGCTTCGACCAGTTTTTCCTGGTCGGCGAGCAGGGTGCGTGGGTACTTGTCGAGGTCTTCGCTGGGGCCGAACTGCAACGGATTGACGAAGATGCTGGCGACCACGAAGTCCGCGCGCTGGGCGGCTTTCTCCACCAGTGCGGCGTGGCCGGCGTGCAGGTTGCCCATGGTCGGGACGAAGGCGATCTGTTTGCCTTCGGCGCGTGCCTGGGCGACAGCGGCGCGCAATTCGCGCACGCTTTTAACTGTGTTCATGCAGAAAATCCGTGTTCGGCTGCTGGGAAGCTCTGGTCTTTGACGGCTTTGACGTAGGCGCTGATGGCGTGCTGGATGCTGCTCTGGCCGGCCATAAAGTTCTTCACGAACTTCGGCGTGCGACCGCTCAGCGACAGCCCGAGCATGTCGTGCAGTACCAGTACCTGGCCGTCGGTTGCGCCGCCGGCGCCAATGCCGATCACCGGGATTTTTACGGCTTGGCTAATTTCAGCAGCGAGCTCGCTGGGTACGCATTCGAGCAGCAGCATGGCGGCGCCGGCTTGCTCCAGCGCCATGGCGTCGGCACGCATCTGCCGCGCCTGGGATTCCTGACGGCCCTGCACCTTATAACCACCAAGGATGTTGACCGCCTGCGGGGTCAAACCCAGGTGGGCGCAAACCGGTACACCACGCTCGGCCAGTTGGCGAATCGGCTCGGCCAGCCAGGCCGCGCCTTCGAGCTTGACCATATGCGCGCCAGCCTGCATCAGCGCGGCACTGTTATTCAGGGTCTGCTCAATGGTGGCATAGGCCATAAACGGCAGGTCGGCGAGGATCAGCGCGCCCTGGTTGCCGCGTTTAACGCTGGCAGTGTGGTACGCCATCTCGGCGACAGTGACGGGCAGCGTGCTGTCATGGCCTTGCAAGACCATGCCGAGGGAATCGCCCACCAGCAACACATCGACACCGGCCTGGCAGGCCGTCTGGGCGAACGTGGCGTCATAGCAGGTCAGCATGGCGATTTTCTCGCCGCTCTGCTTGAGGCTTTGCAGGGTGGTCAGGGTTACATCAGGCATGAAAACTGTCCTCACTCAGGCGTTCAGTCAGCAGTTGTGCTGCTTCAAGTTGGCCTGCATTGGCCTCGAATTGCACCGGTGCGGGGCAACGGGACGCCTATAGTCCTGATGGGGGGGCTCGAAGTCAATTGCAGGTGTTACCGGCCTGTTACTGGCGTTACCGCCAATGAAACCTACTGCGCTCGGTTATGCAGCGTTAAAAGCAGACTCAAAATGCTCATGTACAGACGTACACTCCGCTTTTTCGCCTGCTTTTGCCTTGCCTAACCTTCGCTCGTGACGGTTTCAAATGTGTTGAGCCGTTCCAGCCCGACAAAGGGGCATGCATCAAGCAGCTCGGCCAGCGTGCGGCCATCCGGCAGCTGCAGGTCGGGTGCGATCTCGGCCAGCGGGTAGAGGACAAAGGCGCGGGCGTGCATATGGTAGTGCGGCACGGTCAGGCGTGGCTCATCCAGCTGGCGTTCGCCGAACAGCAGGATATCCAGGTCGAGGGTGCGCGGCCCCCAGCGTTCGGCCTTGCGCGTGCGGCCCTGTTCCAGCTCGATGGTTTGCAGCGCATCAAGCAGGGCTAGTGGGCTGAGTTCGCTATCCAGCGCGGCCACGGCATTGACGTAGCGTGGCTGATCCGCCGGACCGAGCGGGTCGCTGGCATAGAAGGACGACTGGGCGATTAGGCGGGTGTGCGGCAGCGCGGCCAGGGCGGCCAGGGCGCTGCGCAGTTGTTCGAGCGGGGTGGCCAGGTTACTGCCCAGGCCGATATACACACGCTCCATCATTCACTCGCGGCGGGGCTGGCGGCGTCACTGGCCGGGCCGCGTTTGCGCTTGCTGTTGCTGCGTTTGCGCTTGCGCGGGCCGGCGGGGCCATCGTCCTTGCTGCTGAGGTCGCGGATCATATTGCGCCGCTCGCTGTCGCTAACATCCTGATAGCGGGTCCACCAGTCGCCGAGGCCACCGGTTTCCTCACCGGCACTTTCACGCAGCAGCAGGAAATCGTAACCGGCGCGGAAGCGTGGGTTTTCCAGCAGCATGTCGGCGCGTTTGCCGCTGCGGCGTGGCAGGCGTTCCTGCATATCCCAGATTTCACGGATCGGCATGGTGAAGCGCTTGGGCACGGCGATGCGCTGGCATTGCTCGCTGATCAGCTCGTGAGCGGCTTCCTGCATGGCCGGGATCGGCGGCATGCCGCGGTCCTGCAGTTTGATCACGCGGGCTGGCAGGGCCGGCCAAAGCAATGCTGCAAGGAGGAAGGCCGGAGTCACCGTCTTGCCCTGATGGATGCGCAGGTCGGTGTTGTCCAGCGCATTTCGGATCAACTGGTCGGTGTAGTCCGGGTTGAGTTTCAGTGCCTCGGCACTGGCCGGGAACAGCTGGCCGAACAGGCCGTAATCCACCAGCAGCTCGTAGGTGTACACCGCATAGCCGGCGAGAAACAGCTTGAGCACTTCATCGAACAGGCGCGCGGCGGGGATGCCGCCGAGCAGCGGAGCCAGTTTGTAGATTGGCGCGGCGCTGTGTTTCTCGATGTCGAAATCCAGCTTGGCGGCAAAACGCACCGCGCGCAGCATGCGCACCGGATCTTCCTGGTAGCGCTGGGTCGGGTCACCGATCAGGCGGATCAGGTGATTGCGGATGTCGTGCACGCCATTGGCGTAATCGAGAATGCGCTCGGTGCTTGGATCGTAATACAGCGCATTGATGGTGAAGTCGCGGCGCTGGGCGTCGTCTTCCAGGCTGCCATAGACGTTGTCGCGCAGGATGCGTCCGCTCTCGTTGCGTGAGGACAGGTTGCTGTTCTCTTCCTCATCACCTTCGGGATGGTTGGCGCGGAAGGTGGCGACTTCGATGATCTCGCGGCCGAAATGCACGTGGACCAGCTTGAAGCGCCGACCGATTACCCGGGCGTTGCGGAACTCGGCACGCACTTGCTCGGGCGTGGCGCTGGTGGCCACGTCGAAATCCTTGGGGTCGATGTCCAGCAGCAGGTCGCGCACGCAACCACCGACCAGATACGCCTGGTAGCCGGCCTGTTGCAGGCGTTCGACCACGCTGATGGCGTAGCGGCTGATTTCCCCGCGCTCGATCGGGTGCTGGCTGCTGCTCAGCACTTCAGGCGTGCTGTGCGAGTGTTTGCCACGGCGGATGGGGGTACGAAAGGACTTGAACAGCTTTTTCAGCATGGGAGGCACTGTTTGACTAAATGACTGGCCAGAGTATATGCCGGCCGCAGGAATGGCGCGGATTCTAGCATTGAGTCGGGGGTTGATGCAGGAAACGGCGGGAGACTACTGCAGGCGGGGAGTTTGAAGCTACTGGGGGAGCCGAAGCTCCCCCCCAAATTGGTGCGTGCTCTTTTTTTATTATTATGGCGGGCTTGTTGTTTTTGTTGATTTACCCGTTCCATCCAGTCAAGGACTTTTGGAAAACTTCCCAAGCTGGGAATCAAGAGCAAACGGATTGCTTTGGATGCTGATGCTGCCATGATCACACAGTGACCCAACCAGTTCTGGCGCTGCCTTAGGGCAGTTTTATTATTCTCAGCCTGGTTTTGGGGCGAACCCCAAAGGCAATTCCTTTCCAAAAGAATCAGTTAGCTGCGCCTCCGCGTTGTTGTTTTTATTGTGCTGGAGTCGGTACGTCTTATTTTTATTAGGTTTGGAGCGTGCTTGTTATTGTTGTTGTGCCAGCAATAAAGCAGAACCCGTGCCAGTTTTTGCAATCCCTTTAAAAACAAGGGTTTGAGCTGTGATGAGGGTGCTGGGGTGGCATAAAAAAGCCGGGTTCTCGTTACCATAAGACCCGGCTTTTGTTACTAAGTGTTGAATGGGTAACAGACTGTGGAACCTTGTGTGTGCGTGTCTGTCACCTTGGCGCAGGCCTCTAGCCTGCGGTTGCCCCCGAAGATTTGCGCCGTGGAATGCCCAGGCGCTGGCGGCGCTCCCACAAACATTTGCGACTGATGCCGAGTTTGCGTGCCAGTTCGGTCTCGGTCATATGGTCCTGGTGTTCCAGCACGAAGTGCTGGAAGTAGTCTTCCAGTGACAGGTCTTCGGTTGGTTCGCTCGGCTCATGGCCCAGGCCGCCGCTTTGCGCGGGCAGGCCGGTGAAGTCGTCTTCCAGGTCGTCCAGTTCGATATCGATGCCCAGCAGCTCGGCGGAAATGCTGCTGCCTTCGCAGAGAATCACCGCGCGCTCGATGGCGTTCTCCAGCTCGCGCACGTTACCCGGCCAGGGGTAATGACGAATGGCCTGTTCGGCATCGGCAGCAAAACTCAGGTCGAGACGGCCCTGGCGGGTGCTCTGGCGAATCAGGAAGGCGCGGGCGATTTCGATCACATCCGCACCGCGTTCACGCAGCGGCGGCAGTTTCAGGGCGATTACGTGCAGGCGGTAATACAGGTCTTCACGGAACTGGCCGATCTTCGACAGGGTTTTCAGGTCGCGGTGGGTCGCGGCGATCAGGCGCACATCGACCTTCTGCGATTGCACCGAGCCAACCCGGCGAATCTCGCCTTCCTGCAGCACACGCAGCAGACGCGCTTGAGCTTCCAGGGGCAGTTCACCTATTTCGTCGAGGAACAGGGTGCCACCGTCGGCGGCTTCCACCAGGCCCGCACGCCCGGCGCTGGCGCCAGTAAAGGCGCCTTTCTCATGGCCGAACAGTTCGGATTCGATCAGCGATTCCGGGATGGCGGCGCAGTTCACCGAAATCAGCGGCGCCTTGGCGCGGCGCGAGAGGTTGTGCAGGGCGCGGGCGACCAGTTCTTTACCGGTGCCGGACTCGCCTTGAATCAGCACGTTGGAGTCAGTGGGCGCGACCTTGCGGATCTTGCTGTACATCTCCTGCATGGCTGGGCAGGAGCCGATGATGCCGATTTCGCCGTTGCTGTTGTCCACCACCTTGTCGGCGCTGGCTTTCGCCGTGCCGGTGGTCGGCGCCGGGGTACTCTTGGCCTGCTGGTGATCGCGCAGGATGCGCGCCACGGCCTGGAGCATTTCGTCGTGGTCGAAGGGTTTGGCGATGTAATCGACCGCGCCCATCTTCATCGAGTCGACCGCCGAGCGCAGGCTGGCGTAGCTGGTCATGATCAGCACCGGGGTGCCCTGGCCGAGCTTGATCAGCTCGGTGCCGGGTGCGCCTGGCAGGCGCAGGTCGCTGACGATCAGGTCGAAGCTGGGGATGCTGAAGCGCTCTTGCGCTTCCTGCACCGAGCCGGCTTCGCTGACTTCGTATTGGTTACGTTCCAGCAGGCGACGCAAGGCAGAGCGGATAATGGTTTCGTCTTCGACGATCAAAATATGAGGCATCAATTCGGTCTCTCGACGGTCTCGGGGCATGCCGCTGGACTAAGGGGCCTGGCAGGCATGCTCGCTGGTAGCTGGTTTAAGTCGCTATGGACGTCGCCTCGACATGCCTCGGCAGGCTGACCCTAATGCGGGTGCCGCGTTGAAGCTCGGGGTCGGCCGGGCTGTCGATTGTTATCTGTCCATAATGCTCTTCCACGATCGAATAGACCAGTGCAAGGCCCAGTCCCGTACCTTTGCCCGGGTCCTTGGTGGTGAAGAAGGGTTCGAACAAACGGTCGATGATTGCCTTGGGAATACCGCTGCCTTCGTCTTCTACGATCAGGTCGACGGTGTGCTCGAAACGTTCGCTCTTGACCCGGATCGCGCTACCCGGCGGTGACGCATCGCGGGCGTTCGACAGCAGGTTGATCAGCACCTGGGCCAGGCGCTGCGGATCACCGACCACCCAGTGGTCGGAATCGCAGAGGTTGAAGAACTGCACCTCGACGCTGCGTCGGTTGAGGGCCAGCAGGGCGATGGCGTCCTGCGCGACCTGGGCCAGGCAGACTGGTTCTTCGCTGTTCTGATGGCTGCCGGAATGGGCAAAGCTCATCAGCGACTGGACGATGCGCGACACGCGCTTGGTCTGTTCGATGATCTGTTCGCTGATCTCGGTCAGCTCGCTGTCGCCTTCACGCTCTTCGCGCAGGTTCTGCGCCAGGCAGGCGATGCCGGTGATCGGGTTGCCGATCTCATGCGCCACGCCGGCGGCCAGGCGACCGATGGAGGCCAGTCGTTCGGAATGCACCAGCTTGTCTTCGAGCATCTGCGTTTCCGTGAGGTCTTCAACCAGTAACACCAAGCCACTGTTACCGGGCGCCAGGGGCTCGTCGATGGCCGCCTTGTGCAGGTTGAGCCAGCGAGTCTGGCCGTCGAGGGCCAGGCGCTGTTTGTGCAAGTGCTCGTCGGGCAGTTCGATAAAGTTCTGCAGCAGGCCGCGCCAGGGTTCGCCGAGAGTGTTCAGGCGCGAGCCGACCACGCGCTGGGCGGGGATTTCGGTGAGTTCTTCCATGGCCTTGTTCCACATCAGGATCTCCTGATCCTTGGCCAGCGAGCAGACGCCCATGGGCAGCTCCTGCAGGGTCTGGCGGTGGTAGCGGCGCAGGGTGTCGAGTTCGGCGGCCAGGCCCGTGAGGCGCGAGTGGTAGTCCTCCAGGCGGTTCTCGATAAAGTGGATGTCCTCGGTGACATAGGTTTCGCTGCCGGCTTTATAAGGCAGGAAGGTTTCGACGATGTCCTGGGCGACGCTGGGGCCCATCAGGCCGGAGAGGTTGGCCTCGATGCGGTCACGCAGGCGGCGCAGGGCATAGGGCCGACCTTCATCGAACGGCAGATGCAGGTCGCGCAGGGCTTGCTCGACTTCATGCTGGGCAGTCTTGGCGCCCAGGGGTTTGGCCAGTTGCGCGGCAAACTCCTGCGGCGAGGCGGCCAGCAGTTCACGGCGCTGCGGGCGGCGCACGTTATCCACGGCGCAGGCTTCGGCGGCGCTTTTCTCTTCCGGGCTGGCTTCGGTGAACAGCGACACCAGGGTGAACACCAGTACGTTGGCCGCCAGCGAACCGATGGCCGCCAGGTGCCAGCTGCTGTCATCCAGCACATAAATGACGTTGAACCAGGGCAGGTAAAGCCCCTGCAGGTTGCCGAGCATCGGCAACAGCATGCTCACCACCCAAACGCCGATACCCGCCAGCAGCCCGGCGATAAAGCCTTTGCGGTTGGCGGTCGGCCAGTACAGCACCGAAAGCACGCCGGGAAGGAACTGCAGGGTGGCGACGAAGGCGACAATGCCCAAGTTGGCCAGGTCCTGTTCCGCGCCGAGCAATAGATAGAAGCCGTAGCCGGCCATGATGATCAGCAGGATCAGCGCGCGGCGGGTCCACTTCAGCCAGCGGTAGATATTGCCTTCCGACGGCGGCTGGTACAGCGGCAACACCACATGGTTGAGCACCATGCCCGACAGCGCCAGGGTGGTGACGATGATCAAGCCGCTGGAGGCCGACAGGCCGCCGACGTAGGCGATCAACGCCAGGGTTTGGCTATTGACCGCGATCCCCACGCCGAGGGTGAAATATTCCGGGTTGGTGGTCGCGCCGAGCTTGAGCCCGGCCCAGAGAATCAGCGGCACTGCCAGGCTCATCAGCAGCAGAAATAGCGGCAGACCCCAGCTGGCGCTGACCATGGCGCGCGGGTTGAGGTTCTCGGTAAAGGTCATGTGGTACATGTGCGGCATAACGATGGCCGAGGCGAAAAACACCAGCAGCAGGGTGCGCCATGGGCCTTCCTGCAGCGGTGTGTGCAGGCTGGTCAGCGAAGACTGGTTCTGCACCAGCCAGGATTGCAGGTCCTGCGGGCCATCGAATACGCCGTACAGGGCGTACAGGCCAATCACGCTGATCGCCACCAGCTTGACCACCGACTCGAAGGCGATGGCGAACACCAGGCCTTCATGTTTTTCGCGGGTGGCGATATGCCGCGCGCCGAACAGGATGGTGAACAGAATAATCAGCCCGCAATAGGCCAGTGCCACGCGCTCCTGCACCGGCTCGCGGGTGAGGATGCCAATGGAGTCCGCGACCGCCTGAATCTGCAGGGCCAGCAGCGGCAGCACACCGATCAGCATAAACACCGTGGTCAGCGCGCCGGCCCAGGTGCTGCGAAAGCGGAAGGCGAACAGGTCGGCCAGGGATGACAGCTGGTAGGTGCGGGTGATACGCAGGATCGGGTAGAGCAGCACCGGCGCCAGCAGAAACGCCCCGGACACCCCTAGGTAACTGGCGAGGAAACCGTAACCGTATTGATAGGCCAACCCCACTGTGCCGTAGAAGGCCCAGGCGCTGGCGTAGACGCCGAGCGACAGGGTGTAGGTCAGTGGATGGCGGATCACCCAGCGTGGAATCAGGCCGTGTTCACTGATCCAGGCCACGCCGAACAGAATAAGAAGGTAGGCAGCGCTGATCAAAATCAGCTGGCTCAGGCTAAAGCTCGTCAGCATCACGTTGGCTCTGCAGCGAATAAAGGTAAGGAACGGTCACGTACGTCGCGCCGCAGCGGGTCAGAGCTCATCGGCATCACGCTGACTCTGCAGAATAAAGGTCACGACTATCAGGATCAGCCACAGCAGGTAGGGGCGGTACCAGGCCCCATTGGGGTCGATCCACCAGTCCATGATGGCCGGTGAGAACAGGTAGATCCCCACCACCAGGATCAGCACCAATCGATAGATATACATGCCGCATCTCTTCGCTTAATTGCCGGCGATGGTAACGGATGCATCGCGCTCTGCGTAGGCTGGCTGTTGGTCGGGAGGGTTGCGCTGTGCTGGCGCGGGGCTTGGCTTTTTCTTATTAATTGGTACTATCGTTCCACTTAATAAGAAAAACGCTGGAGATTGCCATGCGCCTTGCCCCGCTTTCCGTGCTTGCCCTGTCCGTGTTGCTGGCTGCCTGCAGCGAAGAACCGGCCCCGGTGGCCGATCTGGATTTCCAGAAAGACCTGCAAACCCAGCTGATCAAGGCCAAGCCCGGCAGCGTGATCGAGATTCCTGCAGGCACCTATCAGCTCGACCGCAGCCTGAGCCTGAAAGTCAGCGGCGTGACCATCAAGGGCGCGGGTATGGACAAGACCATCTTGAGCTTCAAGGGGCAGAAGTCCGGCGCCGAAGGCCTGCTGGTGGATGCCTCGGATTTCACCATCGAAGACATCGCTTTCGAGGACACCTTGGGTGATTCGCTGAAAGTGGTGGGCGGCAAGAACATCATCATCCGCCGTGTGCGCACCGAGTGGACCAATGGGCCGGCCACCGAGAACGGCGCTTATGGCATCTACCCGGTGCAGACCGAGAACACCCTGATCGACGGCGCGGTGGCCATTGGCGCCTCTGATGCCGGTATCTATGTCGGCCAGTCGCGCAACGTGGTGGTGCGTAACAGCCGCGCCGAGCGCAACGTCGCCGGCATCGAGATCGAAAACACCATCGACGCCGACGTATACGACAACGTCGCCACTGGCAACACCGGCGGCATTCTGGTGTTCAACATGCCCAACCTGCCGCAGGCCGGCCGGGTGACGCGAGTGTTCCGCAACAAGATCGAAGGCAACAACCACAAGAACTTTGGCCACAAAGGCACACCGGTGGCCAGCGTGCCGGCCGGCTCGGGGGTGGTGATCAACTCCAATGACGATGTTGAGGTGTTCGACAACGATATCGGCGACCACAAGACCGCCAACGTGATCATCAGCAGCTACTTCAGCACCGGTTACACCGACCTCTCCACCGCCGAGAACTTCGACCCCTATCCAGAAGGCATCCATATCCACGGCAACCGTTTTGGCCCGGGTGGCGAAAGCCCGGATCACCTGGAGCTGAAAGCCCTGAAGGTCAGCCAGTTCGGCTTGAATGGCCGCCTGCCGGATATTCTCTGGGACGGTTACGTCAACCTCGACATCCTGGTTGACGGCAAGCTGCCGGCTGATCGGGCGATCTGCATCAATAACGGCGAGGCGGGGATGATCAACGTCGACGGGCCGAACAACTTCAAGAACATCAGCACCGAAATGGCCGACTACCGTTGCAGCCTGCCAGCGCTGCCGGCGGTCAAACTGGCTTCGGCTGACGCCGACCAGGGGGCCTGATGCGTCGTCTGTTACTGGGGGTGCTGTTGCTCCTCGCTGGCTGCGAGCAGCAGCCGGCCCCGCTGTACCTGCCGCAAGGTGAGAACTACCCGGAAAAACTCAGCGAGTGGGGCATGTTGCAGCGTGCCGATGGCTTTATCGCGCCGATTGCCGAGGCGCTGCCCTATGACCTGAATACCCCGTTATTCACTGACTATGCGCACAAGCTGCGCAGCGTGTGGATGCCGGCAGGCACGCCGGCGACCTACGGTGAGGCGCACTTCGACTACCCGGTCGGCACGGTTCTGAGTAAGACCTTCTACTACCCCAAGGACGCCCAGGGCCGCCTGTTGCTTAATGAGCAGGATGACCGCGACACGCAGCGCGGCCTGGAGCTGGCGCGGGTACAGTTGATCGAGACGCGCATCCTGCTGAAGCAGCAAGACGGCTGGGTCGCATTGCCCTATGTGTGGGATGAACAGCAACAGGAGGCGCACCTGGAGTGGGCTGGCGACAGCCGCCAGTTGAGCTTGCTGAATGCAGAGGGCAAGACTCAGGCGGTGGCCTATCAGGTGCCGGACGCCAACCAGTGCGCCGGTTGCCATGAGGAAACGGCAGGGCAGGGCGTCAACCCGCTGGGGCCCAAGGCGCGGCACTTGAACAAGGATTTTGCCTACGCCGATGGCAGCTATAACCAGTTGCAGCACTGGCAGCAGCAGGGCCGTCTGCAGGGCGTGCCGGCCGAGTTGCAGGGCGTGCCGCAGAACGCCTTATGGCCGACGCCGCGCGCTGGCGAAAGCCTGGAGCAGCAGGCGCGCAGTTATCTGGATGCCAACTGCAGCCACTGCCACAACCCCAAGGGGCCGGGGCGTACCTCGGGGCTGTTGCTCGACCCGGCCACCGCAATTGGCATCAGCTATGGCCTGTGCAAACAGCCGGTGGCTGCGGGTAAAGGCTCGGGTGATCGGCTGGTGGATATTCACCCTGGCCAGCCAGATAAATCGGTGCTGCTGTTCCGTGTGGAAAGTGTCGACCCGAGCATCATGATGCCGGAGCTGGGCCGTTCCACTGTGCATGTCGAAGGGGTTGAGGTGCTGCAGCGCTGGATCGCCAGTCTGCAAGGGGATTGCTGAATCACCTTTGGCTATATGACTTGGCATAGGGGTTGTGGGAGGGGCCGGGCGGCGATCCGCTTTAGCCGCGACAGCAGCTCGCCGCTAAAGCTCCTCCCACGGTTTTGCAGATGCCATGCGATCAAGGCGCGACCTGTTTTCGTGCGCCGAGGCAGGCATGGGGCATGCCGGGCCCTGTTGTGGTGCGTGCCTGTAGCGGGTGAATGCGCCAGGCCACGCCAGCTCTGGCTTGGGCCACTGGCATAAGTCTTGCGCTGCCTGGTTATCGCCCAGGCTCGCAGGAGGCCCGCTGTGTCGATTCATATCGCCTTGCACCATGTCAGCCACTATCGCTACGACCGCGCCGTCAACCTTGGCCCACAGGTCGTGCGCCTGCGTCCTGCACCGCACAGCCGTACCCGGGTTCTGTCCTACGCGTTGAAGGTCGAGCCAGGCGAGCACTTTATCAACTGGCAGCAGGACCCCCAGGGCAACTACCTGGCGCGCCTGGTGTTTCCGGAAAAGACCCGTGAACTGAAAATCGAGGTTGATCTGGTCGCCGAAATGGCAGTCTTCAACCCCTTCGATTTCTTCCTTGAACCCTACGCCGAAAAAATTCCTTTCGCCTACACCGAGGGCGAGCAGCTGGAGCTGGCGCCCTATCTGGTCAAGCTGCCGGCCGGCAAGCTGTTTGCCAAGTACCTGGCCAGCATTGAGCGCACGCCACTGCCGAGCGTGGACTTTCTGGTAGCGCTGAATCAGCGCCTGTCCACTGACATCGGCTACCTGATCCGCCTGGAACCGGGCGTACAAACCCCGGAAGAAAGCCTGGAAAAAGGCTCCGGCTCCTGTCGCGATTCGGCCTGGCTGCTGGTGCAGTTATTCCGCCACCTGGGCCTGGCGGCGCGCTTTGTTTCCGGCTACCTGATCCAACTGAAAGCCGATGTGAAATCCCTCGATGGTCCCTCCGGCACCGAGGTGGATTTCACCGACCTGCACGCCTGGTGCGAGGTTTACCTGCCGGGCGCCGGCTGGATTGGCCTGGACCCGACCAGCGGCCTGTTCGCTGGCGAAGGTCATATCCCGCTGGCCTGCAGCCCTGAGCCGTCTTCGGCCGCGCCGATCAGCGGTGGCGTGGATGAAAGTGAATGCGAGTTCAGCCATGAAATGTGGGTCGAGCGCATCTGGGAAGCGCCGCGCGTCAGCAAGCCTTACAGCGACGAGCAGTGGCAGGCGATTGTCGGCCTCGGCCAGAGAATAGATGACGATCTGCAGGCCCAGGACGTCCGCCTGACCATGGGCGGCGAGCCAACCTTTGTTGCCCTTGATTACCCCGATGATCCCGAGTGGAACACCGCCGCCTTGGGGCCGAACAAGCGCCGCCTGGCCACCGAGCTGTTTCATCGTCTGCGTGAGCATTACGCGCCAGAAGCGCTGGTGCATTTTGGCCAGGGCAAGTGGTACCCCGGCGAACAGCTGCCGCGCTGGTCGCTGAATGCCTACTGGCGGCGTGATGGCGAGCCAATCTGGCACAACTCGGCGCTGTATGCCGATGAGCAGCAGGACTACGGCGTCGATGCGGCCAAGGCCGCCGACTTCCTTGGCTTGCTCGCCGAGCGCTTGGGCGTGGATGGTAAATACTGCGTGCCGGCTTATGAGGACCGTTTCTACTACCTGTGGCGCGAGCGCAAGCTGCCGATCAACGTCAGCGCTGAAGACCCGCGCTTGGCCGACCCACTTGAGCGCGAGCGCCTGCGTAAGGTGTTCGAGCAGGGGCTGGATAAGGTAGTCGGGCATATCCTGCCGCTGGCTCGGCATGCCAAGCAGCTGGGCTGGCAGAGCGGCAGCTGGTTCTTGCGTGACCAGCATTGCCGGCTGATACCGGGCGATTCGGCGATGGGCTACCGCCTGCCGCTGGACTCCCAGCCCTGGGTCAGCGAGGCCGATTACCCCTACGTGACCCCGGAAGACCCCAGCCAGGTGTTCGCCCCGCTACCGGCTGCGGCGCAGATCAAGCCGCAGCTGCGCGGCGTTTGGCCGGGCAGCCAGAACGGTGCGGGCAAGCGTCCACTGCTCGGCCAGTCGGCCGCTGGTGTGGTACGTACCGCGCTGTGCGCCGAACCGCGCGAGGGCAAGCTCTATCTGTTTATGCCGCCGCTGGTGCGCCTGGAGGATTACCTGGAACTGGTGGCCGCCATCGAAGCCACCGCCGCCGAACTGAAATGCCCGGTGCTACTGGAAGGTTATGAGCCGCCGCTGGACCCGCGTCTGCAGTTCTTCCGGGTGACTCCGGACCCCGGCGTGATCGAGGTGAATATCCACCCGGCCGCCAGTTGGGATGAGCTGGTCGAACGCACCGAATTTCTTTACGAGCAGGCCCGTGAGTGTCGCCTTTCCAGCGAGAAATTTATGATCGACGGCCGCCACACCGGCACGGGTGGCGGTAACCACTTTGTTCTCGGCGGTGCGACACCGGCGGACTCGCCGTTTTTGCGACGTCCGGATCTGCTGCGCAGCCTGATCAGCTACTGGCACAACCACCCGTCGCTGTCCTACCTGTTCAGCGGCCTGTTTATCGGCCCGACCTCCCAGGCGCCGCGTATCGATGAGGCGCGTAACGATGCGCTGTACGAACTGGAAATCGCCTTCGCGCAGATGCCCGAAGTGGGTCGCGACTGCCAGCCCTGGCTGGTCGACCGGCTGCTGCGCAACCTGCTGGTGGACGTGACCGGTAACACCCATCGCTCCGAATTCTGTATCGACAAACTGTACTCGCCGGATTCGGCCTCCGGGCGTCTCGGCCTGCTGGAGCTGCGCGCTTTCGAGATGCCGCCCCATGCGCAGATGAGCCTGGCCCAGCAGCTGTTGATTCGCGCGCTGATCGCGCGTTTCTGGCGCGAGCCCTACAAGCCCGCGCGATTGGTACGCTGGGGCACCGAACTGCATGACCGCTACCTGCTGCCGCACTTTATCGAGCAGGACTTTGCCGACGTGCTGCAGGAGCTGGACGGCTGCGGCTACCGCCTGCACAGCGAGTGGTTTGCTCCGCACTTCGAGTTCCGCTTTCCCAAGTCCGGCGACTTCAACGTCAAGGGCATCGAGCTGGAGCTGCGCCAGGCCCTGGAGCCCTGGCATGTGCTGGGGGAGGAGGGCGGTGGCGGCGGTACGGTGCGCTATGTCGATTCCTCGCTGGAGCGCATGCAGGTCAAACTCAGCGGCCTGCCGAGTGACCGCTATGTGCTGACCTGCAATGGCGTGCCGGTGCCGCTGCGGCCTACCGGCAAGGTCGGCGAGTTTGTCGGCGGCGTGCGTTTCCGCGCCTGGCAGCCGGCCAACTGCCTGCATCCGACCATCGAAGTACACGCGCCGCTGGTATTCGATCTGGTGGACAGCTGGATGAGCCGCTCCCTCGGCGGTTGCCAGTATCATGTCGCCCACCCCGGCGGACGCAATTACGACAGCCTGCCGGTAAACGCCTATGAGGCCGAGAGTCGGCGCTTGGCGCGCTTCTTCCGTCTGGGCCACAGCCCAGGCAAACGCCCGGCACTGGCCCCGATCAATAATAATGAAATGCCCATGACCCTGGACCTGCGCCTCGTTTAACTCCCTCTCCCGCTTGCGGGAGAGGGTTGGGGAGAGGGTGATGGATTACCCTCTCCCCCGGCCCCTCTCCCATAAATGGGAGAGGGGAGCGTAAAGCCGTATTGCCTTGCCACTGCCGAGCCTGCCATGCCCGACCTGCTTGCCGACTACCCCCTGACGTCCGGGGCTTATCACGAACTGTTCGACGCCGACGGTCAGGTGCGCCCGCACTGGCGCCTGCTGCTGGAGCGTTTGCAGCGCAGCAGCCCGGCGCAGTTGGCCCAGCGCCAGGCCCTGCTGGCGCGGCAGATTCAGGAAAACGGCGTGACCTACAACGTCTACGCCGACCCCGATGGCGCCGACCGGCCGTGGGAGCTGGACCTGCTGCCTAATCTGATTCCGGCGGAAGAATGGCAGCAGATCGCCGCCGGCGTGGCCCAGCGGGCCAGTTTACTGAATGCCGTGCTGGCCGATCTGTATGGCCCGCAGCAGCTGCTAGCCGAAGGGCTGTTGCCGGCCGAGCTGGTGTTTGGCCACAACAATTACCTGTGGCCTTGTCAGGGTGTGCAGCCGCCCGGTGGCACCTATTTGCATCTGTATGCAGTGGACCTGGCCCGTGCGCCGGATGGCCGCTGGTGGGTCACCGCCGACCGCACCCAGGCGCCGTCTGGCGCCGGTTATGCCCTGGAAAATCGGCAGATCGTCTCGCGCGCCTTTCCCGAGCTGTACCGCGATCTGCGCGTGCAATACCTGGCCGGTTTCTTCCGCACCCTGCAAGACACCCTGGCGCGTCAGGCCCCGGCCGGCAGTGAAACGCCGCTGGTGGTGCTGCTCACCCCTGGGCGTTTTAACGAGAGCTATTTCGAGCACCTGTACCTGGCGCGTCAGCTCGGCTACCCCTTGGTGGAAGGCAGCGACCTGACCGTGCGTAACGCCAAGGTCTACCTGAAAACCCTGGCCGGCCTGCGCCGCGTGCATGCGGTGCTGCGCCGTCTGGATGATGACTTTTGCGACCCGCTGGAACTGCGTACCGACTCGGCCCTCGGCGTGTCCGGCCTGCTCGAAGCGGTGCGCCAGGGCAATGTGCTGGTGGCCAACGCTCTCGGCAGTGGCGTGTTGGAATCCCCCGGTTTGCCGGGCTTTCTTCCGGCCATCGCGGAAAAATTATTGGGCGAAGAACTGCTGCTGCCGAGCATCGCCAGCTGGTGGTGCGGCGAGCCACCAGTGCTGGACAAGGCCCTGGAGCAGCTCGACGAGCTGCTGGTGCGCGCCAGCTTTCCCTCGCAGAGCTTTGCCCCGGTGTTTGGCCGTGATCTGGATGAAGCGCAGCGCGCCGAGCTGGCTGAACGGCTCAAGGCGCGACCTTATGCCTATGTCGCTCAGGCTTTGGCGCAACTGTCGCAGGCGCCGGTCTGGCAGCCGGAAGAGGGCCAGCTGGCGCCGCGTGCGATTGGTATGCGGGTGTTTGCCGTGGCCAGCGCCGAGGGTTACCGGGTAATGCCCGGCGGCCTGACCCGGGTAGCCGCCGAAGCCGACGCCGAAGTGGTGTCGATGCAACGCGGCGGTGCCAGCAAGGACACCTGGGTGCTCGGCGAACGGCATGCCGGCGGCGAACCCTGGCAATGGTTGCGCCCGCTGGGCGTGGCCGATCTGGTGCGCAGTGACCCCTATCTGCCTTCGCGGGTGGTGGAAAACCTCTACTGGTTTGGCCGCTACAGCGAACGCTGCGAGGACGGTGCGCGGCTGCTGCGCATCATGCTGGCGCGCTATGTGGATGACGACGATGACCCCCAGGCATTGCAAACGGCCCTGAGTCTGGCTGAGAGCCTGGGCCTGCTGCCGGATGCCGACAGCGGCGAACTGCACGCGCGTCTGCTCGAAGCGCTGCTTGGTGAGGACTGGCCAGATAGCCTGCGTGGCAATCTGCAACGCCTGCAGTGGGTGGCCGGCAGCGTGCGCGGCAAGCTGTCCCAGGCCAACTGGCAAGCCTTGCTCGAACTGCAGCGCGAGGCCCAGGGCCTGGATGCTGAGCAGGCCGACTTTGGCGAATTACTGGATTTTCTCGACCGCCTGCTGCTGTCGCTGGCGGCGCTATCGGGCTTTGCCCTAGATGACATGACCCGTGACGACGGCTGGCGTTTTCTGATGATCGGCCGCTGTATCGAACGCCTGCAGTTTCTCTGCGACAGCCTGGCCAACTTCCTCACCAGCAGCGCGGCGCAGGATCAATCGGCGCTGGAGTGGCTGCTGGAGCTGGGCAACAGCAGCATCACCTACCGCACCCGTTACCTGGCTTCGGCGCAGCTGATTCCGGTGCTCGACCTGTTGCTACTGGATGAGCAGAACCCGCATGCCGTGCTATTCCAGGTGCGCACCCTGCTGCGTTCGTTGTCGCGCCTGGGCGAGCGTTTCGAGCTGCCCAGTGAGCGCCGGCTGAAACACCTGGAAGGGCAACTGGCACGCTTTAGCCTGGCCAGCCTGGAGAATCCGCTGTTTGGCGCGGCCAGCGTGCAGGAAGTGCTCGACGGCCTGTCCGCGCTGCTGGAAAGCATCAGCCAGGCCAGTGCGGAAATCTCCGACCGTTTAGGCTTGCGTTTCTTTGTGCATGTCGACGCCAGCCAGCGGACGCAATCCTCATGAGCAGCGCCTGCTACCAGATTCTTCACGACACCCATTACCGCTACGCCAGTCCGGTGTCGCTGGCCCAGCAGCTGGCGCATCTGTGGCCGCGCGCCTGCCCCTGGCAGCGCAATCACAACCAGCAGTTGCAGGTCAGCCCGCAGCCGTGTCAGCGCCAGGACGCCCTGGATGTGTTCGGCAACCCGCTGACCCGCCTGGTATTCGAGCGCCCGCATGATGAGCTCAAAGTCAGTGCGCGCCTGCAGGTCGAAGTGCTGGCGCGGCCAACGTTGGATCTGCAGGCGTCGCCGCCCTGGGAGGAGGCCTGCACGGCGCTGCGCTACAGCGGTCAGGCACTATTGCCTGGGGTGCTGGAGGCCACGCGCTTTCGTTTCGAGTCGCCCTATGTGCACCTCAAGCAGGTGTTCGCCGCCTACGCGGCGGATTGCTTCAGCCCCGGCCGGCCGTTGCTGGCGGCGGTGGACGGGCTGATGCAGAAGATCTTTGCCGAGTTCAGCTTCGATGCCGCCGCCACCCAGGTGGCCACGCCGCTGTTGCAGGTGCTGGAGGAGCGCCGCGGCGTGTGCCAGGACTTTGCCCACCTGATGCTTGCCTGCCTACGCTCTATGGGCCTTTCGGCGCGTTATATCAGCGGTTATCTGCTGACTCAGCCTCCGCCAGGCCAGCCCCGGCTGATCGGCGCCGATGCCTCGCATGCCTGGGTCTCGGTGTTCTGCCCGCAGCAGGGTTGGGTGGATTTCGATCCGACCAACAATATCCGCCCGGCGCTGGAACATATCACCCTGGCCTGGGGGCGCGATTTTGCCGATGTTTCGCCGCTGCGTGGGGTGATTCTCGGCGGCGGCAGCCATGACCCCGAGGTGCAGGTGACGGTGCTGCCGATCCCCGCTATAGAGGGCTAGCGCTTATGTAACGGCGTGCTAGCGTTTTTCCAGTGAACACTCACTGGAGCTGCGCCATGGAAGAAACCAATCTGATCAATCTCGGCACCGAGAAAGTTGCCGATCTCTACAACCTGGTCGCGCAGTACGGCGCGGCGTTTGCCATCAAAATTCTCTCAGCGATTGCCTTCTGGGTGATCGGCCGCTGGCTGATCGGCTTTGCCGTCGGCATGGTGCAGCGCGCGTTGGGCCAGCAGCGGGTTGACCCGACGGTGCTGCGCTATGTCGGAAACTTTATCTCGGTGACCCTCAACATCATTCTGGTCATCGGCATTCTCGGCTACTTCGGCGTGCAGACCACCAGCCTGGCGGCGTTGATTGCGGCGGTCGGTCTGGCCATCGGCATGGCCTGGTCGGGGCTGTTGGCCAACCTCGCGGCCGGTGGTTTTATCATCGTGCTGCGGCCGTTCAAGGTCGGCGACTTTATCAGCGCCGGCGGCGTGGTCGGCACCGTCACCGAAATCGGCCTGTTCGTCACCGCGATTAACACCCCGGACAACGTGATGACCCTTGTGGGTAACAACAAGATATTTTCCGACAACATTCAGAACTTCAGCCACAACGCGTTTCGTCGGGTTGATCTGCAGGCGCAGCTGTCCGGCGCGGCGGACTACAAAGCCGCTGCGGCGCTGCTCAAAGAGCGCATCGCCGGCATTGCCAACGTGCTCAAGGAACCGGCAGTGGATGTGGAGATTATCGAGTTCAATCTGGTCGGCCCGGTGCTGGCGGTGCGCCCGTATTGCCACACCGATCATTACTGGCAGGTGTATTTCGACACCAACAAGATGATCAAGGATGCCCTCGGCGAAGGCGGCTTCCCGGCGCCGATGCCGGCGCAGACGGTGATCATGCAGCAGGCGGGGTAACAGAGAGTTCCGGCCGCCAGGGGATGGCGGCCGGCGCTGGATCAGGCGTGCGCCCTGCTCGGTTTCACGGCTTTCCAGATGCGGGTCGCCAGGCTGACCAGCAGCAGAGCTAGGGCCCCGGCGATGATCCCGGCGATGGCATTCAGCAGGGTTGGCAGCAAGGCTGCGAGTAGGCCACTGCTGGCTGCCACGCTGTGCGCCAACTGGTCGATCCACTCCTGCGCGGCATGTACGCCGTGGGTGAGGATGCCGCCGCCGACCATAAACATCGCCGCGGTGCCGAGAACCGACAGGGTTTTCATCATATACGGCGCGGTAAACAGAATGCCGCGACCGATGCTGCGTTGCAGGCGGCTGCCCAGACCGTCGCCGGCGCGCTGGTTGAGATAGAGGCCGGCGTCATCCAGCTTGACGATACCCGCCACCAGGCCATAAACCCCGACCGTCATCAGCAGGGCGATACCCGAGAGCACCGCCACCTGTTTGCCGAAACTGGCCAGGGCCACGGTGCCGAGGGTGATGGCGATGATTTCCGCCGAGAGAATAAAGTCGGTGCGGATTGCGCCTTTGATCTTGTCCTTTTCGAACGCCAGCATGTCCACTTCGGGGTCGGCCACGGCGTGCAGGCGTTCGACGTGCTGCACCTGGGTATCGGCCTTACTGTGGAGGAACTTGTGCGCCAGCTTCTCGAAGCCCTCGTAGCAAAGGAAGGCGCCGCCAAACATCAGCAGCGGCGTTACCGCCCAGGGCGCAAAGGCGCTGATCAGCAGGGCGGCCGGCACCAGAATCAGCTTGTTCTTGAACGAGCCCTTGGCGACCGCCCAGACCACCGGCAGCTCACGGTCGGCGCGTACGCCGCTGACCTGCTGGGCATTCAGCGCCAGGTCGTCGCCGAGCACCCCAGCGGTTTTCTTGGCGGCGATTTTGGTCATCACCGCCACATCGTCGAGGACGGCGGCAATATCATCGAGCAGGGTTAACAGGCTAGCGCCGGCCATGGGTCGGATTCCTTTCTACGGTTTCTGGGGCAAATCACCCGGCAGAACTGCGGGTGATATGGCGCAGATTTATACGTGAGTCAGCACGCATCAGCCATAGGCGGCAAAGCCAGGTTTGCCGCAGTGCACGAAAAAATCGCCCGCGAATGCCATGCGGGCGCGACGGCACTGCTATAGCGGCACCGCCCCTGATCTGTCGGTAGATAGGCTGGCGATGTGGGAGGGGCTTTAGCCGCGATTGATCCCATAGAACGCTGAAAGCGTCGCGGCTGAAGCGGAACGCCGCCCGGCCCCTCCCACGGAAGCGGCAGCTTTTGTGTCGTGAGACTAATCGTTACTGCTGCCGCTGGCGCCACTGGCATAGGCGGCGAGCATGCTGCGTAACAGGTCATTGAGCGGCATGGGCGTATCTCCTGAATGAGTGGAGTGACGTTACGCCTGTGCTCGGCGGCTGGGCTGTTGATTGTCTCGATAGGGCTCATAGCCAGCCGCCGTGTTGGCGTTATGCACAGCCCTTGCCGCTGCATGCGGGTAGTTGTGCACAAAGACTGTGGAGCGAACTGTGGATAAGGTGGGCGTAGGCGCTTGCAGGCTTAGTCGCGTGGTTGTTTGCGGTGTTTGTACGCTTTTTGATCAGCACGTTATTTATTGTAGAAACAACAAGTTAGCCTGGTTATTCAGGGCGTTGTAGGGTAGCGCTGAAGTTGTCCACGGCTACTGTGGGTAGAGCTGTTGATAACTCTGGTATGCCTGGCTGAGAGGCTTATAAGGCCTGGTTTTGCGCCATTTGATCGATTTTTGAGCAGCTTGCCGAGGTCTCGAAATACGTCATTTACGCTCTGCCGAGTCAAGCAATAATCGCGCTATTTCAAGGCTTTGCCGCAGTGCTGCGGCGCTCGGTGGATAACTTATCCCAGGTTGCTGTGGAGTGATCTGTGGATAAGCTGCGCACGCTTGCGTTCAGGCCACAGTGGGCGTGGCCTGAGCGCGGTAGGTTGTTTTTTGTACACCACCATCCCTGGCGGTCACCCCTTCGGGGCCGTTGCGGAGCGACGTGAAAAATCGCTCCCGGCGATTTTTTATACAGCGGGCTATTCGGTTTCCAGGGCGCTGATTTGTGTCGAACGCCCGAGCACTTGCAGGGCGCGGTCCGGGTAGTCGGTGATCAACGCATGGGCGCCCTGGTCGAGCAGGCGGCGCATGTCCGGCTGTTCGTTGATGGTCCATAGCTGCACGTTCAGCCCGCGTTGTGCAGCCGTCTTGAGCAGGCTCGGGCTGGCGACGCGCAGGCCGCCATGGGCTTCGGGAATCTGCAGCGCCTGGTAGGAGGGCGACAGCAGGCTGCCCAGGCCGACCCAGTTGAGCGCCACCAGCAGGCGTACCGAGCCAGGCCCGGCGGAGGTGGCCACGCCTGGGCACTGCTCGCGGAACAGCTGCAGGCTGCGGTCATAGAAGCTGCCGACAATCACCCGATCACGTTGCTGGTGCGCTTCCAGGGCATCACACAGCTGGGCTTCCATGCCGACATCCGGCACCTTGATTTCAATCACCTTGGGGATGCTGGGGAAACGTTCCAGCACCTCGGTAAAGGTTGGGATACGCACGCCCTGGCCACGGTAGGGGAAACTCTGGCCGCCGTCGGCACTCCAGCGGTAACCGGCGTCCAGCGCTTGCAGCTGCGCCAGGCTGAGCGCGGCAACTGGGCCTTCGCCATCGGTGGTGCGGTCCAGGGTGCGGTCGTGGATCACCACCAGTTCGCCGTCACTGGACAGGTGCAGGTCCATCTCCAGCATGTCCACGCCTAGCGCGCTGGCACGTTCGAAGGCAAACAGGCTGTTCTCCGGCCACAGGCCTTTGCCGCCCCGGTGGGCAATCACCAGCGGTTGCTCGGCAAAGCGGCTGAGCACCGCCGCCGGTTGGGCGGGTTTGCTGGTCAGGGCCAGCACGCCGAGGGCGATGGCCAGCAACAACAGTGGAACAGAGAGAAAGCGGGCAACGCGCAGCATGGGCAGGGTCCAGTGCAGTCAATGGGGGAGGGGCTTTAATACGCCTCGACTATGACAAAGCCATGGCGGCTGGGCGAGAGGCGAAATGCGCCAGCCCTAGGGCCATCTACGCCAAGTGGAAAACACTTTATTAGTAGCCCGGATGAAGTCCGGGGCAGATCTGACTTCGGCAAACCAGCCCCGGATTGCATCCGGGTTACACGATGTTGCGTTCAGCGATGGACGAGTGGACGTCCCCCCTGTCAGCCCGCCAACAACCAGGCGCCGGTTACGGCCGAGGCCGCGCCGAGTACGCGCACCACCGGTGCAGCGGCTTGTGGCAGCAGACGCACCAGGGCGTAGCCGCTGGCGTGCAGGGCAGCTGTGGCGACCACGAAACCTGTGGCATAACCCCATGGACTGGCCAGTTCCGGCAGCTCTAGGCCGTGGGCGACGCCGTGGGTCAGGGCGAACAGCGCGGTCAGGGCGATGGAGATAACCATTGGCAGGCGAATAGCCACGGCCACCAGCAGGCCGAAAGCCAGTACCGAGGCGGCGATGCCGGTTTCCATCAGTGGAATCTGCAGGCCGTTAAAGCCCAGTAGGCCGCCGATCAGCATGGTGCCGACAAAGGTCAGCGGCAGCGCCCAGCGCGCCGCGCCGGATTGCTGTGCGGCCCACAGGCCGACGGCGAGCATCGCCAGCAGGTGATCGAGGCCGAACACCGGGTGCGCCAGGCCGGCCATTAGCCCGGAGTGGTCGTGGCCAGCGTGGGCAAAGGCCACCGCTGGGCTGAGAAACAGGGCAATGGCGAACAGGGTTTTACGCAGGTTCATGGGGTGTCTCCTTGACTGAATGTGAGGCGTAATCAGGCTGCGGTGAGCATGCCGTGTTGTTCGATAAAGGCGATGATCTGTTCCAGACCCTGGCCGATCTTCTGGTTGCTGAAGACGAATGGCTTGTCGCCGCGCATCTTCAGGGTGTCGCGTTCCATCACTTCCAGCGATGCGCCGACCAGTGGAGCCAGGTCGACCTTGTTGATCACCAGCAGGTCGGACTTGCAGATGCCCGGGCCGCCTTTGCGCGGCAGCTTGTCGCCGGCCGACACGTCGATCACGTAGATGGTCAGGTCCGACAGTTCTGGACTGAAGGTGGCCGAGAGGTTGTCGCCGCCGGATTCGACGATGATCAGGTCCAGCCCCGGAAAGCGTCGGTTGAGCTGGTCGACCGCCTCCAGGTTGATCGAGGCGTCCTCGCGAATCGCCGTGTGCGGGCAGCCGCCGGTTTCCACACCGATGATCCGTTCCGGGGCCAGGGCCTCGTTGCGCACCAGAAACTGCGCGTCTTCCTGGGTGTAGATATCGTTGGTCACCACCGCCAGGTTGTAGCGCTCGCGCAGGGCCAGGCACAGGGCCAGAGTCAGTGCGGTCTTGCCGGAGCCGACCGGGCCACCGATGCCGATACGCAGGGGTTGGCTGTTCATGTTTGGGCCTTCCTTATTATCAAGAGCGTCATCAAGAACGGAATAAACGGCTGTACTGGCGCTCGTGCGCCATGCTCGCCAGGGCCAGGCCAAAGGCGGCGCTGCCCCAGTGTTGTGGTTGCAGTTCACTGGCCTGACGCTGCGCCTGATCGAGCAGCGGCAGTAGTTGCGAGGTCAGGCGTTGGGCGGCTTGCTGGCCCAGCGGCAGGGTTTTCATCAGCACCGCCAGCTGGTTTTCCAGCCAACCCCAAAGCCAGGCGGCGAGGGCATCCTCTGGCTCTATCTGCCAGGCACGCGCTGCCAAGGCCCAGCCGACGGCCAGGCCGGGTTCGTCCAGCTCGTTAAACAGCTGCTGCGCCGGCTGATCCAGCTCCGGCAGGCCGCTCAGCAGCTGCTGCAGGGAGTAACCCATCTGACGGCTTTCCAGGCGCAGCTCGCGGGTTTCGCGGCTGGCGCGTTGTTGTTCGGCGAGGTGGCGCAGCTGCGCCCAGTCCTCGCGTGCGGCGGCCTGGCAATGGGCAAGCAGCAACGGCGCTTCAAAACGCGCGAGATTCAGCAGCAATTGATCGGCAATCCAGTGTTCGGCGCTTTCTGCGTTATCGACCAGGCCCTGTTCCACGGCCATTTCCAGGCCCTGGGAATAGCTATAACCGCCAATCGGCAGTTGCGGGCTGGCGAGCCTCAACAGCTGCCAGGATTTATTCACTTGCGCGCACCGAATTGATGCAGGCGCGGCGCGTAGCTGAATTCAGCATCGCCAGCATGCGAGTGGTGATGGCCGCCGCCGTAAGCGCCTTGCTCGGGCTGGTAGGGCGCTTCGATCAGTTCTACCGTCGCGCCGAGCTGTTCGAGCATGGCCTTGAGCACATAGTCATCCGGCAGGCGCAGCCAGCCATCGCCGAGTTGCAGGGCGACATGGCGGTTACCCAGGTGATAGGCGGCGCGCATCAATTCGAAAGGGTTGGCGCAGGTGACGTGCAGCAGCGGCTCGGGGCGGGCGATTACGCGGACGATACGGCCGTCTTCGGCTTGCAGGTATTCGCCGTCGTGCAGGGCGGGTTGGCCGCGCTCAAGAAACAGGCCGACATCCTCGCCGGTGCGGCTGAAACAGCGCAGGCGGCTTTTGCTGCGGGCCTCGAAGCTAAGTTCGAGTTCGGCGTCCCAGTGCGGCTGGGCGGCAATACGACGGTGGATCACCAACATGGGGCAGTTTCCGGCAGGTCAATGCCGGTTATAGAGCAAGTGCCTTGCCAAGCTGCCGTTGCGCCACGCAGAGCGGGGCGCGTGGGTGATGGTGTGGCTGAGATTGGAGCGTGATGGGGTTTGGTTTGGTGCGCGCGCGGGGTTTGTGTGCGTTTTTGGTGCGTCCAGCAATCAATCGCGGGTCTGGCCCAGACCCTGCCAGTGCTTAGCCCCGATAAAGATAAAGCGCAGCTGCTCGATCATCTTGACCTCGGGCGAGGCGTGCATCGGCAAGGTTGGTGCTGGTGGGTCGATCAGTTCGGGCAGGGTGGCGAATACGGTTTTTACCACCAGGTCGGCGATCACGTTTTGCGCCGGGGCGTCAAAGTGTTGCAGTTTCGGCATGGCCGCGAGATCCGCCACCAGGTCGGCGGTGATGCGTTCGCGCAATGCGCCCACGGCCTGGCGTACCAGTAGCGAGCCGCCGTATTGCTCGCGGGCGAGAAACAGAAACTGCGAGCGGTTGGCCGCCACGGCGTCGAGGAAGATGCGCACCGAGGCATCAATCACGCCGCCCAGTTCGAACTCGTGGTGGCGTACCTGGCGAATGGTTTCGCGGAAGGTCTCGCCCACTTCAGCGATCAGCGCCAGGCCTAGGGCGTCCATATCCTCGAAATGCCGGTAGAAACCAGTCGGCACGATGCCCGCGCAGCGCGCCACTTCGCGCAGGCTCAGGCTGCCAAAACCACGGCCGCTGTCCATCAGGCTGCGCGCGGCGTCCATCAGGGCGTGGCGGGTCTGCAGTTTTTGTTCGGCGCGCGGTTGTAGTGGTTTCAAGCGGGCATGGCTCTGCATTGCGAAATCAGCGCCGCACTCTAACAAATGGCCGTTGTTTACGTCGAACCGCGGTTGCTCAATTGATTTTGAGTGAACGAGTGTTGACTGAATAAATATGCTCTGCCAGTCTAGTGAACAATTGTTCACTGGAGTCTTGCCATGGCCCTTTTCCCTTTTGCCTGGGTGCGCGGGCTCGCAAGCCTGCTCTATCCGCTGCGCGTGCTGGTCGTCCACGGCTGGTTGCGCGAAAGTGATGTTGATGCCGGGCTGGCGCTGTTGCATCCGGCGCTGCGGCTGAACCGGGTGTTTGCCCGGGTTACCCAGCGCCACTGGGTGGCCGACGACATGCTCGAACTGACCCTGCAGGCCAACGGCAACTGGCGCGGCGCGCAGCCGGGGCAGCATCTGCAGCTGTATCTCGAACGTGATGGCGTACGCCTGAGCCGCAGTTACAGCCTGACTTCGGTGCAGGCGAAAGGCCGCCTGCAGATCGCGATCAAGCATCAGGCGGCTGGCCGCGTTTCGCCCTACCTGCTGGAGCATCTGGCGGTGGGCGATGTGCTGGAACTGGGTCCGGTGTATGGCGAGCTGAGTTGGCCCGAGGCGCAACAGGGCGTGTTGCTGCTCGCCGCCGGCAGTGGCATCACGCCGCTGCTGGGCATGCTGCGCGCTGCTCTGGCTCAGGGTTTCAGTGCGCCGATCACGCTGCTGCATTACGTGCGTGAGCAGGGCCAGCGCGGTTTTGTTGCCGAGTTGCAGGCCCTGCAGGCGCAGCACAGTAATTTGCAGGTGCGCTGGTCGCTGACCGCTGCCGGGGTTGAGTCGGGAGTCCTGACTGGGCGTTTTGCTGGCGAGCATCTGGCCGAGGTCACGCAGCTGGATCAGCGCCGTGTGCTGGCCTGCGGCCCGGCGGGGTTTGTCGCCCAGGTGCAGCAGTGGTGGCAGGCCGCCAGAGTGCCTGGCGCGCTGCAGGTTGAGGCCTTCACTGCGCCCGTGCTGCGCGCCGATGTCAGCCTGCGTCAGGTGCGTTTGGGCTTTGCCCGCAGCCATCAGCAGGCGACGGCCAATAATCAGCACAGCCTGCTGGAACAGGCCGAGGCCCATGGCCTGCAGCCGGTGCATGGCTGTCGCCAGGGTATCTGCGCCAGCTGCACCTGCACCTTGCTTAGCGGCACGGTGCGTGATTTGCGCAGCGGGCTGTTGTTTAGCGAGCCGGGTCAGCCGATCCGGCTATGTGTTAGCGCGCCGCACAGCGACGTAGAAATTGATCTTTAACTTGCGAGGGAATCCCCATGCGTCGTGATCGCGAACTCTCCACGGATGAAATGAACGCCTTCGGCAACGAGCTGGACGCCCTGCGTCAACGCACCCTGGCCGATCTGGGCGAGGTGGATGCGCGCTATATCCGCCGCATTCGCGCAGCGGTGCGGTTCTGTTGTTGGAGTGGGCGCGGCCTGCTGATGTTCGGTTGGTTTCCGCCGACCTGGCTGCTCGGCACCTTGCTGCTGGGCCTGGGCAAGATTCTGGAGAATATGGAGCTGGGCCATAACGTCATGCACGGTCAGTACGACTGGATGAATGACCCCGAGTTTGCTGGGCGCAGCTACGAGTGGGATATCGCCGGACCGAGCGACTTCTGGCGGCACACCCACAACCATGTGCACCACACCTGGACCAATGTGCTGGGCATGGATGATGACGTTGGTTATGGCGTTGTGCGGCTGTTTCCCGAACAACGCTGGAAGCCGTTCTACCGTTGGCAGCCGCTGTGGGTGATGATTCAGGCGCTGCTGTTCCAGTACTCGGTGGCGATCCAGCATCTGCGTCTGGACAAGGTCTACAAGGGCAAGCTGAGCAAGGCCGAAGTGCGCCCGCTGATCAAACAGTTCAGCACCAAGATCCTGCGGCAGTGGGGCAAGGATTACCTGTTCTTCCCGTTGCTGGCGCTGCTGATCGGCGCCAATGCCGTGGCGGTGCTGGCCGGTAATGCTGTGGCCAACCTGATCCGCAATCTGTGGACCTTTACGGTGATCTTCTGTGGTCACTTTACCGAGCAGGCGGCGGTGTTTAGCAAGGAGTCAGTGGTCGGCGAGAGCCGGGGGCACTGGTACCTGCGCCAGCTGCGCGGGTCCAGCAACCTGAATGGTGGGCCGCTTTTTCATATTTTGACGGGCAACCTGAGCCACCAGATCGAACACCACCTGTTCCCCGATCTGCCGGCGCGGCGCTATGCGGCGCTGGCCGTGGAAGTCCGTGAAATCGCCGAGCGTTACGGTCAGGTCTATAACAACGGAAGTTTGTGGAGCCAGTTCGCGACAGTGCTTAAGCGGATCTGGATCTACCGCCGGCGCCCGATCGAGGCGCTGCCGGCAGGCGCTTAACCGCGACCCAACTCCGTAGGGTGGATGACGCTGTTTTCATCCACCACTGCCGTTGGTGGCTGGCTGAAGCGTCAGCTACGCGCCCCGATTCACCCCGCGAGGATGACCGTGCGCCGTAGCCCGGATGCAATCCGGGACGCTTTATGGGCATTCCCGGATTACATCCGGGCTACACGATCAGCGCGTAAACACGCAGGTCAGATAGCGGTTGCTAAAGCCGTAGCGCAGCATCGAATACAGCCGGCTAAACAGGTACAGCGGGCGCTTGCGGTAATACAGCAGTACGGCATTGCCGACCCCTTCGCTGCGGTGCTGTTTCTGTTGATCGACCTGTTTCGAGAATAAACCTTTGAACTGCCACCACTGAATCTGTTCCAAGTGCTGGCTGGCATGCAGCCCTTGCTGGCTGAACAGTGCATAAAAGCTGCGTTTGCTGAAGTCATGCAGGTGGTGTGGGTTACCGTCGAGGGTCGGGGTAATCGGCACCGAGGCGATAACCTTGCCGCCCTCGACTAATAAACGCGCATAGTTAGCCAGCAGCACCTGCGGACGCGGCAGGTGCTCGATGGTTTCCAGGCTGACGATGCAATCAAAGCCCTGCTCGCTGCTGAACTGTTCGGCATCGGCACATTCATAACGCAGGTTGGGCAGGTGGTAATGCTCGCGGGCGTAGGCAATGGCCGCCGGGTCGATGTCCACGCCGGTAACCTGTTTGTCCGGGTTGCGCTCGGCCAGCAGGGCCGTGCCATAGCCGCAGCCACAGGCCATATCCAGCACGCGCTGGCCACTTAGGTGCAGGGCTGCGAACTCATAGCGCTGCATATGAATCTGCAGGCTGGCCTGGTCGTCCGGGTTCAGCGGGTTGAGATCCTTCGGGTAAATCCGTTCGATGGTATGCATGGTCATGGCAGCGCAAAGAGAAGCCAGGACTATAGGCCAGGTGGCCCACTATTCCCACGCGCTGTATTGGCATGCTTCGTGGTTCAGTACTTTCTTTCTCGGCGGTATGACACAAGGATGGTTTGCAATGTCGACATCTTCTGCACCCCGTTATCCCCTGGTCCTGGTGCCAGGTTTACTCGGCTTTATCAGCCTGCTCGGTTATCCCTATTGGTACGGTATCGTCACGGCGCTGCGCCGCATCGGTGCAACAGTCTTCCCGGTGCTGGTGTCGTCGGTGCATTCCACGGAGGTGCGCGGCGAGCAATTGCTGCTGCGCATCGCCGATGTGTTGCAGCAGACCGGCGCAGAAAAGGTCCATCTGATCGGTCATAGCCAGGGCGCCCTGACGGCGCGTTACGCGGCCGCGCTAAAGCCCGAGTGGGTAGCGTCCGTTACCTCGGTCGCCGGGCCTAATCATGGCTCTGAGTTGGCGGATTTTCTCAAACGCAAAGCCCCGCACGGCAGCTGGCGCGAGCGTTTGTTGGCGCGTCTGCTGCGTGGCGTAGCACGGTGCATGGCCTGGCTGGAGCGCGGTTACAAAGGCGAGCCACTGCCGATGGATGTAGCAGCAGCGCAGCAATCGCTGACCAGCGACGGCGTGGCTGCCTTTAATGTGCAGTATCCGCAGGGCTTGCCCGAAGTCTGGGGCGGTGAGGGCGCGGCTGAGGTTAACGGCGTGCGCTACTACTCCTGGTCCGGCACCATTCAGCCGGGTATCACCGATAAAGGCGGTAACCGCTTCGACGGGCCGAATGTTGCCTGTCGGATGTTTGCCAAAACCTTTCAGCGTGAGCCGGGGCAGTGCGATGGCATGGTCGGGCGCTACAGCTCACATCTAGGCACGGTGATTGGTGATCAGTACCCGATGGATCACTTCGACATCATCAATCAGACCTTCGGCCTGGTCGGTAAAGGCGCCGAGCCGGTAAAGCTGTTTGTCGAGCACGCACAGCGTTTGGCGGCTGCCGGACTCTAGAGTTCGTTTAGCTCGACCCAGATGCCCTGATCGTCTTCGCGGATGACAAGCTCCTGCAGCGATTGCCCGGCGCAGGGGCCGGCGACGCATTCGCCGGATTCGATGAGAAACAGTGCGCCGTGGGTGGCGCATTGGATCAGGCTGGCACTGACATCGAGAAACTGGTCGGGCAGCCATTCCAGGGGGATGCCACGGTGCGGGCAGCGATTGCGATAGGCATACAGCTGGCCGTCCTTGCGCACGGCAAACAGCTTCTCTCCCGCTATCTCAAAGCCCCGGCTCTGGCCTTCGGCCACTTCATCCGGTGCACACAAACGCAACATAGGAACCTCCCCGACAGGCCGGCATTATGCCGCCCTGGCGTGGAAGTGAAAGAGGAGGGCGCATCCTTGCGCCAAGTGGAACTCTGTTTCGCGACTAGTTGATCGCGCGCTAGACGTGTTGCTGGGTCAGATTTCCCAGACCAGATTGACGGCGGCATGGCGGCCCGGCTGGCTGAAGCGGCCCATGCTTGGGCTGTTTTCGGTCAGGCCGCGTACGTCGCCCCATTGCCAGTACTCTTTGTCGGTCAGGTTGAACAGGCCGGCATTCACGGCGAAGGCATCAGTCATCTGCCACCAGCCATTGAGGTCGAGCACGCCGTAACCCGAGGTCTGCTCATGGTTAGCGGTTTGGGTCATGTCGACGCGGGTTTTCGCCGCCACCAGGGTCCAGCTCAGCTCGCCACCAAACGTGCCGCTCGGCTCGCTGTAGCCCAGGCCGAATACACCCTTGAGTGGGTCGACGCTGTTGATCGGCTGACCTGTGCCTTCATCCTTGCCGCGGGCGTAAGCCACGCTGCCGCGTGCTTTCCAGCCAGCCGGCAGGCCCAGTTGGTCGAGGAACAGCTCACCTTTGGCTTCCGCACCGCGAATGGTCACGCGATCACGGTTGACGTATTGGAACTCGCCGAAGGGGAAACCCGGCACGCTGGAGGGCCGGCTGACCTGCTCAATAAAGTCGTCGTACTGGTTGTAGAACAGCGCCGCGCCAAAGCTGCCGATGGCGTACTGGCCGCGTAGGCCCAGTTCGAAGCTGTCGCTGGTTTCCGCCTTCAGGTTGGTATTGGCCAGGGTGCGGTACATGCCCGGATTGGCGAATTCGCCGAAGATCTCGATTGCCTGGGGCGCGCGGAAGCCTGCAGCGTACTGACCGTAGACGCTGTGGGCGTCGTCGAGCTGGTAGGTCGCGCCAAACTTGGGCGACAGCGCCGAATCCTTGAAGTCGCTTGGGTTGCGCTCGGTGGCCTGGCTGTTGAGGTACTTATTGGTGACGTGTGGGCTCATCTCATAGTGGTCGTAGCGCAGGCCCGGTAGCAGGGTCCAACGGCCGATGCTGATGCTGTCCTGAGCAAACAGGGCGTATTCCTTGGTGGTCGGATCGGGGAAATCGCTGGTGGGCAGAACAGGCGTGGTGACGCCGGTGGCCAGTACGGTCTCGCCGCCTTCGCGCAGGTCCGCGTTCTTCAGGTGTTTGACGTCCAGACCATAGACCAGCGCATGTTCCGTGCTGCCGATGCTGAAGGCCTTGTCCAGCTTGGTGTTGAACGCCCAGAGCTTTTCTTCGTAGTACGAATCACGTGTGCGGTAGCGTGGCTGTGCGCCGACCACGCGGTCCTCGAACGTTTGCTGACGCGTCTGGCTGTCCTGGTAGCTGAGCTGGCTGTGAATCTGGTCAACCAACAGGGTGTCGAGTTGCTGGGTATGGGCGAGGGAATAGCGCTCACGGTCGACGCGGTCTTCAGCATCCTGGGTACGGATGGTCGCGGTGTTGCTGTAGTTGCTCAGCACGCGGGTGTCGGTGTCGTCCTGGTAACGCTCGTAGGTCAGCTGCAGGCGGCCGCTGTCGCTGTAATCCCAGCCGAATTTGCTCAGCAGGTTGTCGGTACTGTAATCCAGCGGATTGGCCTGTTCGCGGGTTGCGCCGATGCCGCCCTGGCCGCTGTGGGTATCCGTGGCCTGGCCGCTGCGCCGGCCCAGGTGCAGCAGGCCGTCGACCTGGCCTAGGCGTGCGGCGAAGGTGGCGCTGCGCTGCCAGCTGTCATCGCTGCCGTCATAGCCGGTTTTCAAGCGTGCGTAAGCGTCATCGCCTTCGCCCAGATAGTCGCCGGCATCCTTGGTCAGGAAGCTCACCGCGCCGCCAATCGCATCGCTGCCGTACAGCGAACTGGCTGGGCCACGGATGATTTCCACCTGTTTGACGGTGTCGAGGTCGACGTAATCGCGCTTGGCGTTAAGGAAGCCACCGAAGGAGAAGGCGTCTGGCATACCGACACCATCCACTTGGGTCAGTACGCGGTTGCCGCCGATACCGCGAATGGTAAAGCCGGAAAGGCCGAAACGATCACCGCTACCACCGACCGACACGCCGGGCTCGTAACGCACCAGATCCTTGATGTTCTTGATGTTCTGCTGGTCGATCTGCCGTTCGGTTTGTACCGACACCGTGCTCGGCACTTGGTCGAGGGTCTGTTCGGTGCGGGTTGCCGTGACGGTCACCGTATCGAACTGGTTCGGCGCTTTCTCGGCGCCAAGTGCCAGTGATGGGCTGAGTAATAGCAGGGCAAGCCAGGGGCGGCGGGCGAATGGAGGACTTCTGTGCATGGGGACTCCAGGGTCGTACAGGTGGCTTCTCTGGCCACCGGGTTGGCATCGGCGGCAAAGCTAAACGACATTGACATGCTAATGCAAATAATTATCAAATAGATTTAATTCGATTTGACTGGGTAATTGCATGTTGCGTTTGTCGCTATTTCTGCTGCTGTCGCTGGCGCTGCATGCCGCCGGCTGGCTGCTGCATGGCGACGAACAGCCGCCTGTTTTGAGCGCCGCGCAAACCCGTGAAGCCCCGCAGGTGTTGCGCCTGTCTGCCGTTTTGCAGCAGGCCGCGCCGGCACCGACCAAGCTGCCAGAGCAACCGCAACCGCAACCGCAACCGCAACCGCAACGCCAGGCGGTCGTGCCGAGAAAGGCGCAGGCACCGACACCTAAGCCGGCAGTGCAGGCGCCCGTGGCCAAGCCAAAGCCAGCGGTAGCGGCACAGCCAACTCAAAACCAGCCCGTGCAAGCGCAGCCAACCGAGACAACCAATCAGTCGGCAGCGTTGGTTGCAGCGGCTCAAGCCGCGCCCGCAAAGCCGGTTGCCGCAACGCCGGCCGCTGAAGTGCTTAGCAGCAAACCGAGTTTCCGTGAGCCGCCCCGCCAGCCGAATTACCCGTCCCAGGCGCGGCGGCGTAATCAGCAGGGCGTGGTGCTGGTCGAGGTGCGCCTGGATGAGCGCGGCCAGCAGCGCAGCTTGAACGTACTGCGCTCTTCGGGCGTGGACAGCCTTGATCGAGCCGCCCTGGAGGCGGTTGCCAAGTGGCGTTTTCGCCCTGAAACCAGCGGCGGCCAGGCCGTGCCTAGCCGCGTACAGATCCCTATTCAGTTCGCTTTGACGGCGAGCCGTTGATTAATCAGTGAGGAGTTTTCCATGAGCACACACGCCCAATCCGTCGCGCCCACCAATGATCTGTATCTGGCCTGGCAGGTGCTGCGCAGCGAGCAGCCACGCCTGCGTGCCCGCGATGCCGCCGAACGCCTGGCCGTTAGCGAGGCCGAACTGGTGGCCAGCCGCCTCGGTGTCGACGCTGTGCGCTTGCAGCCAGACTGGGCGCAGCTGCTGCCGGCGCTGGGCGAGCTGGGCTATGTGATGGCGCTGACCCGCAATGAGCATTGCGTGCATGAGCGCAAAGGTTATTACCGTGAAGTAACGGTTACCGGTAATGGCCAGATGGGCCTGGTGGTGTCGGCCGATATCGACCTGCGCCTGTTCCTCGGTGGCTGGGCCAGTGTGTTTGCCATCGAGGAGCAAACCGGCAAAGGCACCCAGCGCAGCATTCAGGTGTTCGACCGCCAGGGCACTGCGGTGCATAAGGTGTTTCTTACCGCTGACAGCCAGCTAAATGCCTGGGCGCCGCTGCTGGAGCGTTTCCGTATGGCTGAGCAGAGCGCCGAACTGGAGCTGATGCCTTTGCCCCAGGCGCAGCCGGCGCAAGCCGATGCCCTGGTGGATGTGAATGCCCTGCGCGTGGGTTGGTCGACCCTCAAAGACACTCACCACTTCTTTGCCCTGCTGAAAAAACACGGCACCACACGCACCCAGGCCCTGCGTCTGGCCGGGGGTGAGTGGGCCGAGCAGCTGGACGTGCGCGAGCTGCCGAAACTGCTGGAGCAGGCTGGTGCGCGTGAAGTGCCGGTCATGGTGTTTGTCGGCAATCGCCACTGCATCCAGATTCACTCCGGCCCGGTGCGCAACCTGCGTTGGATGGACACCTGGTTCAACGTGCTCGACCCCGAGTTCAACCTACATCTGCAGACCACTGGCGTGACCGAGCTATGGCGGGTGCGCAAGCCGAGCAGCGATGGCGTGATCACCAGTTGGGAAGCCTTCGATGCCAATGGCGAGCTGGTAGTGCAGCTATTTGGTGCGCGCAAACCAGGCATCCCGGAGCTTGAAGACTGGCGCGCCCTAGCCGAAAGCGCACCAGCGCTGGAGTGCTGAGATGAGCCAGTGGTGGAGTGCGATGGGGCCGCTGGGCTGGCCGCTGGCGCTGTGTTCGCTGCTGGCGCTGGCACTGATTCTGGAGCGACTTAGCGTATTTTTGCGTTTGCAGCCGCTGAGCACTGCCGCCGGGCGTGCGGCAGTCAGCGCCTGTCGCACCTGTGAGCGCGAGCACTGCAAAGGCCGTGCGCGTGGTTGGCGCTATGGCCTGGCGTTGTTGCTCAAACACAGCGCCTTGCCGGCGGTGCAGCGCGAAGAGCTGCTCGGCTGCTGGTTGCTGGAAGAGCGTCAGCGCCTCAATCGCCAGCTGCGCTTGCTGCAGCTGATCGGCATGCTGGCACCCATGCTCGGCTTGCTCGGCACGGTGCTGGGCATGCTGGAAATGTTTGCCAATATCGCCGGGCAGAACAGCCCGGTCACCCCGGCGTTGCTCGCCGATGGTTTGTGGCAGGCCCTGTACACCACGGTGTGGGGCTTGCTGGTCGCCATCCCGGCGCTGGCGGCGGGGCAGGGCTTTGCCTTGTGGGCCGAGCATTATCTGGAGGGCGTGCAGGCGTTGCTCAATCGCTGCCAGCTGGCATTGGATGGCCTGGAGCTGGAACTGCCGAGTAATCCGCCAGCCGCGCAGTGGGTGTTGTCGTGATTCGTCTGCCGGCTGCCAGTAGCTCCCAGGGCAATCTGTTGCCCGATTTGACGCCGCTGCTCGACGTGATTTTTATCGTGCTGGTGTTCTTTCTGCTGACCGCGCAAACGCCGTTGCTGGAACTGCCCCTGCAGTTGCCGCAGAGCCGTGAAGCGCTGCCTACAGCGAGCGCCGGCAGCGGCGAGCGCATGCAACTACAACTCTCCGCGGACGGGACTTGGCGCTTTAACGGCGTGCAGCAGGCGGACTTCAACACGCTGCGCACTGAACTGACTGCAGCCTTTGCCGCCGATAACGCAGCGGGCCTGGATCTGGCGCTGGATCGCCAGGCGCCGCTGTCGGCATTTCTCGACCTGATGGCGCTGCTGCAACAGCAGGGCATTCAGGACAGTCGCATTCTTCTAGAGGCCAATCATGAAACGCCTTAATACTCTGCTCGCCCTGGGCGCGAGCCTGTTGTCTTGTGCCTCAGTGATGGCCGCCGAACCCTTGCCGCAACGCTGGATCAGTTCCGGCGGCTCGCTCAGTGAATGGGTGGTGGCGCTGGGTGGTGAAAGCCGCCTGGTGGGAGTGGACAGCACCAGCCAGCATCCAGAGTCGCTGCGCGCGTTGCCGAGCATTGGTTATCAGCGCCAACTGGCCGCCGAGGGCATGCTGGCGCTGCGCCCGGATGTACTGATCGGTAGCGAGGAGATGGGCCCGCCGCCGGTGCTGGCGCAATTGCGCGGCGCCGGTGTGCGGGTGGAAATGCTCTCCTCCAAAGCGGATCTGACTAGCCTGCAGGCCAGCTTGCAACGTATCGGCACGCTGTTGGGCGAGCCGCAACGTGCCGATCAGGCCTTTGCGGCTTATCAACAGCGCTTGCAGCAGCAGGCCGACTGGCTGGTAACTGCACAGCGTCGGCAGGCGGCGCCGGGTGTGTTGCTGTTGCTCGGCCATGCCGGTAGTAGCCCGATGGCGGGCGGCAAGGACACCTCGGCGGACTGGCTGATCGAGCGTGCCGGTGGGCGCAATTTGGCCAGCCATAGCGGTTACAAGGCGCTGTCCACCGAAGCCCTGCTGGCGCTTGACCCGGAGGTGGTGATCATCGCCGACCGCAGCCTGGCCGGTGATGCCGCGCGTGAGGCATTGCTGCAGCAGAACCCGGCGCTGGCGGCTACCCGAGCAGCGCGTAACCAGCGTTTGCTGATGCTCGACCCGACACTGCTGGTTGGTGGCCTTGGCCCGCGTTTGCCGGATGGGCTGGCGGCCTTGTCCGCAGCCTTTTATCCTGCCAGCCAACCTCTGGTCGCCGAAGCTAAGCCCACGCCATGAATCCTGTTATTCGTCCGCGCTCACTGTTTATCGCACTGAGCCTGTTGCTGGCGCTCGCGCTCTGGTTATCCCTGGCGCTGGGGCCGGTCAGCCTGCCGCTGCTCGATACCCTTAAAGCGGCATTGCGCCTGCTGGGCCTGGCACAACCGGGTGATGATCTGGCCCAGGCGGAACTGATCCTCGGGCAGATCCGCTTGCCGCGCACCTTGCTCGGGTTGCTGGTCGGCGCGGTGCTGGCGCTGTGCGGGGTGGCGATGCAGGGTTTGTTTCGTAACCCGCTGGCCGATCCAGGGCTGATCGGGGTATCCAGCGGGGCGGCGCTCGGCGCGTCGATTGCAATTGTTGGTGGCGCGGCACTGGGTGGCTTGCCGGAAGCCTTTGCACCTTATCTGTTGTCGTTGTTCGCCTTTATCGGCGGCCTGGGGGTAACAGCGCTGGTCTATCGCCTGGGTCGGCGTGACGGTGAAACCAATGTGGCAACCATGCTGCTGGCCGGTATTGCGCTGACGGCATTGGCCGGTGCGGCCATCGGCCTGTTCACCTACCTGGCCGACGACGCCACCTTGCGTACCCTGACGTTCTGGAACCTGGGCAGCCTGAATGGCGCCAGTTACGCGCGCCTGTGGCCGCTGCTGCTGGTGACGGCAGCCGTGGCGCTGTGGTTGCCAAGGCGTGCCAAGGCGCTGAATGCCATGCTGCTGGGCGAGTCCGAGGCGCGTCACCTGGGTTTTGCCGTGGAACGGGTCAAGGCCGAGCTGGTGTTCTGCACCGCCCTCGGTGTCGGCGCGGCCGTGGCAGCGGCGGGGATGATCGGCTTTATCGGCTTGGTGGTGCCGCATCTGGTGCGTCTGCTGGTGGGGCCGGATCATCGCGTGCTATTGCCTGCCTCGGCCCTGGCAGGTGCCAGTCTGTTACTGCTGGCCGATCTGGTGGCGCGGCTGGCATTGGCGCCGGCCGAATTGCCGATTGGTATTGTCACGGCGCTGATTGGCGCGCCGTTCTTCCTTTATCTGCTGCTGCGGGGGCGTACCTGATGCTGCGCGCGGAAAATCTGGCGGTACAGCGCGGCCCGTGCACGGTGTTGGCGGATATCAATCTGGAGCTGCGTCCGGGTGAAGTGCTAGGTGTGCTGGGGCCCAATGGCGCCGGCAAGAGCACCTTGCTCGGTGCCTTGTGTGGCGAGTTGCAGCCGAGCCACGGCGACGTGTGGCTGGATCAGCGGCGGCTGCAGGACTGGCCCGGCAGCGAGCGTGCGCAACGCCTGGCGGTGTTGCCGCAAACCTCGACGCTGAACTTCGCCTTTCGCGTAGAAGAAGTGGTCGGCATGGGTCGTTTGCCCCATGCGAGTGGGCGTGTGCGCGATGCGCAGATTATCAAGCAGGCGTTGGAGGCGGCCGATGCCTTGCACCTGGCCGGACGCAGTTACCTGGCGTTATCCGGCGGCGAGCGCCAACGAGTGCACTTGGCGCGGGTGCTGGCACAGCTCTGGCCCGGTGGTGAGGGGCAGATGCTGTTGCTCGATGAGCCCACCTCGATGCTCGATCCACTGCATCAGCACACCACGCTGCAGGCCACCCGCGCCTTTGTCGAGCAGGGCGCCGCAGTGCTGGTGATCCTCCACGATCTTAATCTGGCCGCGCGTTACTGCGACCGCCTGTTGCTGCTGGAGCGCGGCCGGCCCCATGCGCTCGGTAGTCCAGAGGAAGTATTGCGCGCCGAGCCGCTACAGGCCGTGTTCGGTCTCGAAGTGCTGGTGCAGCGGCATCCGGAACGGGGTCATCCATTAATCGTTGCTCGTTAAGGTTGTGTTTATGCGTATTGCGTTATTGATGGTCGCTGCGCTGTTGAGTGCCTGTCATGCCTCGTTACTGGCTTTGCCCGCCTGGCAAAGCCCTGAAGGTTTGCAGCATCCTGAGCTGGGGCAGATTGTCGAGTTGCGCACCGGTGCACTGCTGACGCCTGAGCAACTGCTGGAGCACTTGGCCGCGGCACCCAAAGTGCTGGTCGGCGAGCGGCATGACAATCCCGATCACCATGCGCTGCAGCTCTGGCTGTTGCGCGCGCTGGCAGCGCAGCGGCCGCAGGGCAGTCTGCTGCTGGAAATGCTGACGCCGGATCAGCAGGCCAAGGTCGATCAGGTGCGCGCTGCCATCGCGGCCGGACAGGCGCCGCAGGACATGCTCAGCGCCCTGGCCTGGCAGCCGGGCTGGGCCTGGTCGCTGTACGGGCCGCTGGTGCAGCATGCGCTGCGTCAGCCTTATCCGTTACTGGCGGCCAACCTTGAGCGTCGCGAGATCATGCAGATATACGCCGAAGTGCCGCAGCTGCAAGGCCAGGCCTCCATGGCGCAGCCGGTGCGTGAGGCGTTGTTCCAGCAGATTCGCCAGTCGCATTGCAATCTGCTGCCGGACAGTCAGCTGCCCGCCATGCTCGCCGTGCAGCAACAGCGTGATCGGCGCATGGCCGAAGCTCTCTTGGCCGCGCCCGAGCCGAGCCTGCTGTTTGCCGGTGCCTTCCATGTGCGCCGTGAACTGGGCGTGCCGTTGCATCTGCAGGATTTAGGTGCAGCTGAAGGTGTGCAGGTGCTGATTCTGGCGGAGGTTGGTAGCCAGGTCGCTGCGGAATCGGCCGATTACGTCTGGTACACGCCAGCGCAACCTGAGCAGGACCACTGCGCAAAACTGCGACCCTAGCCCGATTTGTCTGCGGCTGAGCGGGTAGTCTGCGGTTTTTACCGGAGACTGCTGATGCCAGCCGCTGCCCACGCCCTGCTTACCCGCTACTTCAACGCCCTTAACGAACGTGACAGCCGCGCCTGCCTGGCCCTGCTCAGCGCTGATGTGCTGCTGGATATCAACCAGGGCCCGCGCGAGCAGGGCGTACAAGCTTTTGCCGACTACCTGGAACGCACCCAGCGCTGCTACCGCGAAAGCATCGATAACCTGCAGATCCTCACCGAGCCAAGCGGGCAGCGCGCCGCCTGCGAATTCACCCTGAGCGGTGAATACCTGAGCACCGATGATGGTCTGCCGGATGCCTGTGGCCAGAGCTATCAACTGACGGCAGCGAGTTTCTTCGAGATTCGTGACGGCAAGATCTGCCGGGTCAGCCAACACTTCAATCTGCCGGAGTGGTTGGCGCAGGTCGATTTCTAAAGGCTGCTGAGCGTACTTTTTGACAGGCAAAAAAAGACCCGGCAAGAGCCGGGTCAATAACCGTGATTAGCCTGATGAGGAGATAATCTGAAGAGGCCGACTGAAGGTCTCTTAAGCTTATCGGCTGATCTCGCGATCAGTTGTGGTAATAATAACAATTCTCATTTTCAAGTCAACACCTCCAAGCAAACTTTTTTATCGATCTGCTGGCGACCTGTTCGGCCCATAAACAAACAACCCGACACAAGGTCGGGTTGTTGAGGCCGCAAGCCGGTTTCAGGACGCTTCGGCCGGCAAGCGCAGCTGGGTGACTTCCTTGTTCAGCAGGTCGATGCGCTTGGCCATGCTTTCAATCAGGCTGTGGGCAATCCGCGGGTTGCTCTGCATCAGACTGAGGAACTGCTCCTTGGGGATGACCATTACGGTGCACGGCTCGCTCGCCAGCACGGTGGCGCTGCGCTTCTCGCGGGTGAACACGGCCATGGCGCCGAAGATTTCATCCTTTTGCACATCGCCGACCTTGTGCCCATCGACATAGGCCTCGGCATGGCCTTCGATAATGATAAAGACGTTGTCGGCGACATCACCCTGATGGATCAGCTCTTCACCCGCAGCAAAGTGCTGGAAGCCGGTGGAGGGGCGAATTTCTGGCTGTTTCAAACGCGCCAGGGCGTCGGACAGCAGGGCGGTATGGCCGATCAGGTACTGGATAAACAGTTCCTGGCGCTGTTCGCTGGCATAGATGTGCTTGAACACATCACTGCGCGAATAGGGGATCAGGCTCAGTTGCTCTTCGCTGCTGTAACGGCAGCTGGGCATGTCCAGGCCCTGGCGCAGGCCAACCAGGTCGCCTTCCTGTAGATAAAACAGCGGACGTTCATCGACTACGGCATGCAGCAGGCCATTTTCAATGATGAATAGCTGATTGCCCGGCAGCACCTTGGCCAGGTCTTCTGCACGTTCAAGCTGTAGTGGCGATCCAGCAGGTGCAAGCCCATCGAGCAATTGAGTGGGGATGCTTTGTAGTCGGTTGATTAGCTGATCGGCGTAAGCCGGTTGCTCCCCGAGTAAATACATGAGCGAATTTCCTTGAACTGGCTGGGCATACTAAACCGCACGAACGTCCCTAAAACAATAGTTGCCAGCGCGCTTCAGGTAAATCAAAAGCCTGAGAGGTTGTGAGCTAGCTCTTGTTGTGGGGTGAACTTTCATCGAGCTGGCCGTTCAGTTCGGCTTTATGCCCGGGTGGTAGCTCGTTCCAGTGCACGTCCAGTAGTGCGCCTTCAATTGCATACAGCAACACCTTGGATGCCCTGAAGCCCCGTGCGCGTACCGCGCGATAAGCACTGACCGCGCCCAGTCGGCGCAGGTCATTGGCGCTGTGGATACCGACTGCGTGGAGCCACTGGGCCGAGGTTTTGCCGAGGTTCTTCAGGTGTTGCAGTTCATCGTTCATCAAGCCTCCTTGCGCTGCTGGGCAGTCGTGCGGATGGAGTCAGTTTGGCGTGCCTGCCAGAAAGTGTAGCGGCCAGCGGACAAAGCGTGGCTGTTTGGCATCACCCCAGGCCTGGCGCAGTTTTGGCTGCAGTTGCCGCAGTGGATCGACGCCGTTTTGCTGCTCGTAGCGCTGCACCGCTGACCAGGTGCGCAGGTAGCCCAGTAGCTGTTCCAGCGACCAGCTGATTTCCATAGCCGAGGCGGGCGGGGCGAGTGGGGTAAAGGGATTGTCGATATCACGGTAGCCGGCATCGACACTGGCGCGGCCCAGCGGCCAGTAACCGCCGAGGGTATTCCAGTAAAACTCGTCGATCAGCGCGTCCAGCTCATCGTCGATGCGCATCAAGCTGTAACACCAGGCACAGAACACCCCGCCAGGCTTGAGCAGGCGACGTACTTCGGCAAAGAACGCCGGTGTGGCAAACCAGTGCAGGGCCTGCGCTACCACGATCAGGTCCAGGCTCTGGCTGGGCAGGGGCTGCGTTTGCGCCTCGGCGACGAACAACTGCAGGCCAGGTTGATCCACGCCGGCCTGCAATTGTTCCAGGCTGGCATCGCAGGCCAGCACCTGTTTGAAGTGCTCGCGCAGCGGACGGCTGGCCTGGCCATTGCCACAGGCAATATCCAGCGCCCGCTGGCGTTCCGCGCATTGCGCGGCCAGCCAGGCAAACAGGCTCTCTGGGTAATGCGGGCGGAAGCTGGCGTAGGCATCTGCTCGGGCGCCGAACAGTTGGCTGACGTGGTTACCGCTCAACGGGTGTTGTAGCGCAGGCGGGTGCCGAAATTCACCGACATCAGAATCTCGTCTGCCGTCAGCTCGACCGGGAAGTAGGCCCCGGAAATCTGCGCGTGGGCCAGGCTGGCCCCTTCGAGCTGGGCATTGCGCAGGTCAAGGCCGCGCAGGTCGGTGCCGCGAAAGTAGGCGTTGGTGAAGTTAATGCCCTCGGCATTCAGGGCGCGCAGGTCAATGCCGCGAAAGTCGCCGCCGCTTAGGTCAACGACCGTGTCTTTGGGCTTTTGCGCATTGAAGGCAGAAATTTGTTCGTTGTGGATCAGGCTATACAGCGGGCTATCCAGTTGTCGGGGCTGGCTCATGGTGCATCTCCTTATGGGCTCACCGCCAGTATAGAAGCCGCGGCGCGCTCTGCTCGCGCCGCAACTCTGTTACCCGTTTACGTATTACAGACCCGTCAGGCGCTGGCGAATGCGTGCGATCAAGGTGTCCAGGCTGGCGCTTTCGTGGGTGTCGACGCGCTTGCTGTGCAGCAGTTCATCGTCACTTAAGGCTTCGCGGCTGGCTTGTTGGGCGTGTACGACGTCCATGGTGGCGTCCGACGGGTCGCTGCCGGCGACTTTGCGTTGTTCCAGCCAGCTGGCGATCACTTCGTCCGGGGCGCTGCATTCCAGAATCAGGAAGGGCGCGCCGCAGGCTTCGGCAACCTGGCTGGCCGCTTCGCGCTGCGCCTGCTTGAGGTAGGTGGCGTCGATGACTACCGGGAAGCCGGCATGCAGGGCCGCTTCGGCGAGCTGGTGCAGGCGCTGGTATGTGGCGGCGCTGGCGTCTTGGGTGTAGATCCCGGCGCTGAGTTTGCCGAGGTCAGCATCCTTCTGCTCGCCGAACAGGCGCTTGCGCTCTACATCCGAACGCAGACGAATAGCGCCCAGTGCCTCGACCAGGCGCATGGCCACATGGCTTTTGCCTACAGCGGAAACGCCGTGGGTAATGACCAGGAAGTTCGACGGGATGGCGCTGTAGCTTTCCGCCAGGTTGGCGTAGTTGCGGTATTGGCGCAGGGTTACCGCCTTTTGCACTGCATCGGTCTGATGGGCCAGGCTGAACAGCGCGACCTTGGCGCGTACCAGCGCACGATAGGCTTTGTAGAAATTCAGCAGCTCCAGAGCGGCGTAATCACCGGTGTGCTCCAGCCAAGCATTGACGAAGCGCCAGGCATGGGCCTTGAGACCGCGGTCTTCCAGGTCCATGGCGAGGAAGGCGGCGTCCGAGGCGATATCGATCAGGCGGAACGGCTCGTTGAACTCGATGCAGTCGAACAGCACCACCTGATCATCCAGCAGGGTGGCGTTGCCCAGGTGGATGTCGCCGTGGCATTCGCGGATCGAGCCATTGGCCGCGCGCGTGGCCAGCAGCGGTTCAAGGCGCGTGCAGTTGGCTTCGGTCCAGGCCTCCAGGGCTTCCAGCTGCTGCAGGTCGGCCGCGTCACTGAGCATCGGGCGGATCTGTTCGAAGTTCTGCCGCATCGGCGCGACAATTGCCTCGGGTGTGCACAATTCATGGCTGGCCGCGACCGCAGGGGTCGAACCGTGGAAGTCGGCAATCTGTTTGGCCAGGGCATCGATATGCGCTTCGCTCAGTTCGCCGCGTGCCTGCACGTCACTGAGCAGCTGGCTTTGCGGGAATTGGCGCATTTTCAGTGCGTATTCGATGGCCGGGCCGCTGCCGCCGAGTTGCGGGGCGTCGACGCTGCCGCTGATCGGCAGCACGTCCAGGTAAAGGCCCTGGGTCAGGCGCTGGTTGAGGCGCAGTTCTTCCTTGCAGAAGTGTTCGCGGGCGCTCAGCTCGGTGAAGTCGAGAAAGCCGAAATTCACCGGCTTCTTGAGCTTGTAGGCGAAGGGGCCGGTGAGCACCACCCAGGAAATATGGGTTTCGATGACCTGGAACTGCTCTACGGGATGAGGGTAGAGGGCCGGGTTCTGCAGTGCGGCGATCAGAGCTTGGCTCACGGGCGATCCTTGGCGTTGTACTGAATAAGAGGCGGCCATTATGGCCGCTCAACGGCAGTCTGCAAACCGCTGCGCTGGTCTGCTGGCAAGTGGGCAAAGTGCGTATAATGCCGCGCCATGACTCGTACCCGATCTTCCCGTCCCCGTTCTAAACGCCGTTCCGGCGGTATGCGCCCCTGGTTGGGCTGGGCTATCAAGCTCGGCCTGGTTGGTTTGGTGGTGCTCGCCGTGTTTGCGGTTTACCTCGATGCTGTGGTGCAGGAGAAGTTCTCCGGCAAGCGCTGGACTGTGCCCGCCAAGGTCTATGCCAGGCCGCTGGAGCTGTTTGTTGGGCAGAAACTGGCCAAGGATGACTTCCTCAAGGAGCTGGATGCCCTGGGTTATCGCCGTGAAAGCGCGGTGGCCGGCCCAGGCGGTGTTTCGGTCGCCGGCAACAATATCGAGCTGCATTCACGCGGTTTTCAGTTCTACGAAAGTGTTGAGCCATCGCAACGCGTACGTGTGCGTTTTTCTGGCGATTACGTTGCAGGACTGACTCAGGCAGGTGGTGGCAACCTGGCCGTGGCGCGGCTTGAGCCGTTACTGATTGGCGGCTTGTACCCCGCGCATCAGGAAGACCGCGTGCTGATCAAGCTGGAGCAGGTGCCGCCGTATCTGGTTGAAACCCTGGTGGCGATTGAGGACCGCGAGTTTTTCAACCACTTTGGCGTTTCGCCCAAGGGCGTAGCCCGCGCGGTGTGGATCAACGCCACTGCCGGTCAGCTGCGCCAGGGCGGCAGTACCTTGACTCAGCAGTTGGTGAAGAACTTCTACCTGACCAACGAGCGCACCCTGGCCCGTAAAGCAACCGAAGCCATGATGGCGGTGCTGCTGGAGCTGCATTACGAGAAGAAGGACATTCTTGAGGCGTACCTCAATGAAGTCTTCCTCGGCCAGGACGGTCAGCGTGCGGTGCACGGCTTTGGTCTGGCCAGTCAGTATTTCTTCAGTCAGCCGCTGTCCGAGCTGAAGCTCGATCAGGTGGCGCTGCTGGTGGGCATGGTCAAGGGGCCGACCTACTACAACCCGCGGCGCAACCCCGAGCGCGCGCTGGAGCGGCGCAACCTGGTGCTCGATGTACTGGCCGCCCAGGGCGTGGCCAGCACTGAAGAAGTGGAAGCGGCGAAGCAAAAACCGTTGGGCATTACCCAGCGCGGTACTTTGGCGGACAGCTCGTTCCCAGCCTTCCTTGATCTGGTCAAGCGCCAGCTGCGCGAGGACTACCAGGAGCAGGACCTGACCGAAGAGGGCCTGCGCATCTTCACCAGCTTCGATCCGATCATGCAGCTCAAGGCCGAAAGCGCCTTGGCCGACACCCTGAAACGCTTGTCCGGGCGCAAAGGGGTTGATCAGGTCGAAGCCGGGATGGTGGTGACCAGTCCGGAAAGTGGTGAGGTGCAGGCCATTATTGGTAGCCGCCAGCCGCGCTTTGCCGGCTTCAATCGCGCGCTGGATGCAGTACGGCCGATTGGTTCGCTGATCAAGCCGGCGATTTACTTGACCGCGTTGGAGCGGCCCAGCCAGTACACCTTGACCAGTCTGCTGGAAGATCAGCCGTTCTCCATCAAGGGCCAGGACGGTCAGGTCTGGAGCCCGCAGAACTATGACCGCAAAGCCCATGGCACGATTTATCTGTACCAGGGGTTGGTCAATTCCTACAACCTGTCGACTGCCAAGCTCGGCCTGGAACTCGGCGTGCCGGAGGTGTTGAAGACCCTCAATCGATTGGGTGTCGAGCAGCAGTGGCCGGCGTATCCGTCGATGCTGCTGGGCGCTGGTGGGCTGAGCCCGATGAACGTGGCGAATATGTACCAGACCTTGGCCAATGGCGGTTTCAATACGCCCTTGCGCGGTATTCGTGCGGTATTGACGGCCGAGGGCGAGCCGCTCAAACGTTATCCATTCCAGATTCAGCAGCGTTTTGACAGCGGCGCCATCTACCTGCTGCAGAACGCCATGCAGCGCACGATGTCAGAAGGCACAGGGCGCTCGGTCTACAGTCAGCTGCCGCGCTCCCTGGCCCTGGCCGGCAAGACCGGCACCAGTAACGATTCGCGCGACAGCTGGTTTGCCGGCTTCAGCCAGGATGTCCTGGCTGTAGTCTGGCTGGGCCGTGATGACAACGGCCCAACGCCACTGACCGGGGCGACGGGCGCACTGCAGGTGTGGACGGACTTTATGCGCAAGGCCGACCCACTGCCGCTGGATATGCCCGTGCCGGATAACGTGGTGCAGGCCTGGGTGGATGCCAGCAGCGGCCAGGGCACTGACCCGAGTTGTCCGAATGCAGTACAGATGCCGTATATTCGCGGCAGCCAACCCGTCGCCGGGCCGGCCTGTGGTATTCAGGCACCGGTCAACGAGGTGATGGATTGGGTACGCGGCTGGTTGGATTAAGTTAAAGAGGGCGTGACGTGAATAAGTGGTTGATCCCAGCTGTAACGGCTTCGTTGTTGTTGGCCGGCTGTAGCAGCGTGCCGCGCGGCTCGATCCCGGTAGTTGAAGGCGGTACTTCGGTAGCCGGCGCGCAGTCGGGTACGCCAGGCGGTTATGGTGCCCCCGCCGCACAGCCTCAGGCCCTGCCGGAAGACTCCGGTGTGGTAGTGATGGTGCCGGGTGGTGGCGGGAGTTCCGCGCCGATTCAGTCGTTCCCGGCAAGCAATGCCCCGCTGGATATCGGCAGCACTACCCAGCCGTGGAGTGCTACGCCGCCTGCCACCACTCAAGGCGGCTATGTCGCGCCGGCACCCAGTGGCATCCCAAGCGGTGGTTTGGCCATGGATGAGCAGCTGGATGGCCCGGTCCTGGCCTTGCTGACTACGGCGCAGCAACAGCAGGGTGGTGGTGATCTGAATGGTGCCGCCTCCAGTCTGGAGCGCGCCCAGCGTATTGCGCCGCGTGAACCGCAGGTGCTCTATAAACTTGCCGAAGTACGTTTAGCCCAAGGTGATGCAGCGCAGGCCGAGCAGTTCGCCCGTCGTGGTCTGAGCTATGCCAACGGTCGCCCGGCCTTGCAGGCCAGTCTGTGGAACCTGATCGCCCAGGCGCGCGAGCGTCAAGGTGATGCTGCGGGTGCCGCCCAGGCCCGTGAACAGGCGCGAGTCAGCCTCTGATGGATGCGCGCGTACCTATGGTGGCGGAGCAGCTGCTGCTGATCGAGCGGGAGCTGCGCGTGCAAGGCTGGTGGGATGCGCAGGCGCCCAGTGCGCAGGCGCTATCCAGTCAGCAGCCGTTCTGTGTCGATACGCTGGCGTTCGAGCAGTGGCTGCAGTGGATATTTCTACCGAGGATGAAGCAGATGCTGGAAGCAGGGGCCACATTGCCCAGTGTGTCCGGGATTCAGCCGATGGCCGAGCAGGTGTATGGCAGTCAGGCCAAAAAAGCCAGGACGCTGATCAAGCTGCTGGGTGAATTCGATCAGCTAATTGTTGGCGCGAGCTGAGTCGCGCCAATCGGTTTATTTGCAGTTTTCGGCAATCGCCTTCTGCGCTTCGCTGATACGGCTTTGGCGCTCTTCTTCGCTTAGGCGGCGCACTTCACCCTCTACTTCCATGCGCAGGCGCGGATTGTTCTGCAGTTGTGCGAGGTTAGTGCGCACATCTTCACAGTACTTCTTGCGCTCCACTTCTTTGGCCGCGACGTCCTGTTTGACCTTTTCATCGATGGCCGCCTGCTCGGGGTCTGCGATGCTTTCGAAGGTCGGTGCCGCTTTTTTCTCTTCTGCTGCGACAGGTTTTGGCGGCGGTGTTGCGGTATTGATGCTGGTGGCGTCTTGGCCTTGTGGCGGTTGTGCGCTGAAGTGCGTTACGCCTTGGGCGTCGACCCACTTGTAAACCTGGCTGGCCATGGCGGTGGCGCTCATGGCGAGCAGCAAGCTGCTGGTGATCATCATGCGGCGCATGCGGTTTCCTTATATTGAGCTGCGGTGCCTGCTGACTACTATAACCAAAATGTTCGAATCGTCATCCTGCGCTGCGTCACAGCAGAAGATTGCAGATTCAATCACGGATTGCTTGACTTGGCAGCGCCGAATCCCAACAATTCCACGCTCGCTGTAGTGGAGTCCGCCGCAAGCAGGCTTTAGCTCAGTAGACATGAGGTGCACACCCGCGCCGACCTGTTACACCCGCAACGCGTTACCTCGCGCTGGGTGGGAAGACCCCGCAACACTTTGGGGTATTCCCAATACTTGCTCAGTTGTAGCTGACGTAGTCGGCGACCACCGTCGCTCATGCTCTGCTGACAGTAAACCTATCTTAGGCCGTCCTCCTTGTTGGGCGGTTTTCTGGCGTTTTAGAGGTGAACAACGTGGAGCTTTTATCCGGCGCTGAAATGGTCGTCCGCTTTTTGCGTGACGAAGGCGTTAAGAACATCTATGGGTACCCTGGCGGTGCTCTTCTACACATCTACGATGCCCTGTTCAAAGAGCCGGAAGTGCAGCACATCCTGGTTCGTCACGAACAAGCGGCAACCCATATGGCTGACGGTTATGCCCGTGCCACCGGTAAAGCCGGTGTGGTACTGGTAACCTCTGGCCCTGGCGCAACCAATGCCATCACCGGTATTGCCACTGCCTATATGGACTCCATTCCGATGGTGGTGTTGTCTGGCCAGGTGCCAAGCACCATGGTCGGCACCGATGCCTTCCAGGAAACCGACATGATCGGTATCTCGCGGCCAATTGTGAAGCACAGCTTTATGATCAAGCACGCCTCGGAGATCCCGGAAGTCCTGAAGAAAGCCTTCTATCTGGCGCAATCCGGCCGTCCAGGCCCGGTGGTCGTGGATATTCCGAAGGACATGACCAACCCGGCTGAGAAGTTCGAGTACGTCTATCCGAAGAAGGTCAAGCTGCGCTCCTACAGCCCGGCTCTGCGCGGTCATTCCGGGCAGATCCGTAAGGCGGCTGAACTGCTGCTGACGGCCAAGCGTCCAGTCATCTACTCCGGTGGTGGTGTGATTATGGGCGGTGCAGCAGCGCCGCTGACCGAGCTGGCGCAGATGCTCAACCTGCCAGTCACCAACACCCTCATGGGCTTGGGTGGCTATCCAGGGACCGATCGCCAGTTCCTCGGCATGCTCGGTATGCACGGCAGCTACACCGCCAACCTGGCAATGCACCACGCGGATGTGATCCTGGCGGTGGGCGCACGCTTCGATGACCGCGTGATCAACGGCGCAAGCAAGTTCTGCCCGAATGCCAAGATCATCCACGTTGATATCGATCCGGCCTCCATCTCCAAGACCATCAAGGCCGATATCCCTATCGTCGGCCCGGTTGATAGCGTGATGACCGAGATGGTCGCGATCCTTAAAGAGATCGGCGAGCAACTGAACAAGGATGCCCTGGCGAGCTGGTGGAAGCAGATCGAAGAGTGGCGCGGTGGTCGCATCATGTTCCCTTACGACAAGGGCGACGGCAGCATCATCAAGCCGCAAACCGTGATCGAGACGCTGTCCGAAGTCACCGGTGGCGACGCGTTCGTGACCTCTGATGTTGGTCAGCACCAGATGTTTGCTGCTCAGTACTACCGCTTCAACAAGCCGAACCGTTGGATCAACTCCGGCGGCCTGGGCACCATGGGCTTTGGTTTCCCAGCAGCTATGGGCGTCAAGTTGAGCTTCCCGGATGACGAAGTCGCCTGCGTAACCGGTGAAGGCAGCATCCAGATGAACATCCAGGAGCTGTCGACCTGCCTGCAGTACGGTTTGCCGGTGAAGATCGTCAACCTTAACAACGGTGCGCTGGGTATGGTGCGCCAGTGGCAGGACATGAACTACGGTAGCCGTCACTCGCATTCCTATATGGAATCGTTGCCGGATTTCGTCAAGCTGGCCGAGGCCTATGGCCATGTCGGCATGCGCATCACTGATCTGAAGGATCTAAAACCGATGATGGAGGAAGCCTTCGCGATGAAAGATCGCCTGGTGTTCCTCGACATCCAGGTTGATACCAGTGAGCACGTCTATCCGATGCAGATCAAAGACGGTGCAATGCGCGATATGTGGCTGAGCAAGACGGAGCGTACCTAATCATGCGACACATTATTTCCCTGCTGCTGGAAAACGAGCCCGGCGCATTGTCCCGCGTGGTGGGTCTGTTCTCGCAGCGCAACTACAACATCGAAAGCCTGACCGTGGCGCCGACTGAAGACCCGACCCTGTCGCGTCTGACCCTGACCACTGTTGGCCATGATGAAGTGATCGAGCAGATCACCAAAAACCTCAACAAGCTGGTCGAGGTGGTCAAGCTGGTTGATCTGTCGGAAAGCGCTCACGTCGAGCGCGAGCTGATGTTGGTCAAGGTCAAGGCCACTGGCGCCCAACGTGCTGAAGTTAAACGTACCACCGACATCTTCCGTGGGCAGATCGTCGATGTGACCAGCAGCGTTTACACCATTCAACTGGCCGGCACGAGCGACAAGCTGGACAGCTTTATCCAGGCCATCGGCACTGCGTCGATTCTGGAAACAGTACGCAGTGGTGTGACCGGCATTGCCCGTGGCGACAAGGTGCTGAGCATCTGATTACGTTGTACTGATAAAACCAAAAGCCCTCGGGAGGATATCTCCTGAGGGCTTTTTGCATTTTGGGGTAAATGCCTCTTAGCGTTGGCGATTCCAGAAGGCATTAATCAGCGGATCTTTAAGGCGTTTCTCCAGCGCGAACAGGCCGATATCGTAGGCGGTTAACGGCGGCTGAATATCGTAGATGCGGATGCGTGCTGTCAGTGGGCTGTTGTCGAGGACGATTTGCGGAACCACGCCAATGCCAAAACCCAGGCTCACCATGCTGACGATGGCTTCATTACCGCTCACTTGGGCGTAAATGCGCGGTTTGATGTTGTGGTTTTTTAACCATCGATCGGTACGGGTCCTGGCAAGGCCTTCTTCTGAGAGAATCATTGGCACGTCTTTCCAAGTGTCCGTACCGGGGTGTTTCAGTTGTTCCTCGGTTAACAGCTGGGGTGACAGCGGGCCGATAAAGCACAGTGCGGAGCGAGCAATGGATTGAAACGCGACGCCAGCGGGCAAGCTGTCGGGGCGGGCGCCGATGGCCAGGTCTTCCAGTTCTTCTTGCACGCGCTCTACGGCTTTGGCCGGGTCGCCGGTGTGCAGCTTCATTTCAATGCGTGGGTAGTCCTGGCGAAAGCTGCTCAAGATGTCATAGAGGAAGCTGTAGCTGGCCGTTACCGAGCAATACAGGGAGAGCTCGCCGTGCAGGATCAACTGGTCCTGCTTAAAGGTCTGGCGGATGGCCTGCCAGCCGTTCATGACCTCACTCGCATACTCGCGGAACTGTTGTCCCTCGCGGGTCAGGCGCACTGAGCGGTTGTCGCGCAGAAACAGTGGCGCGCCGAGCTCGTCCTCAAGTTGTTTGATGCTGCGGCTGAGTGCGGAAGGGCTGACGTGCTGCTCGCGGCTGGTTTTGCCGAAGTGCAGGTTATCGGCCAGAGAGAGAAAGAGCCTGAGTGCGTTACTATCCATGATTGTTTCAATTATCGGCATGTTGTGTTGCAAATATATCATTTTACGCAATGGTGCGGATCACTTAAGGTGTCTTCGTCGCGGTGCATGCACCCCATCCCTTTCCGATTAAAAGAGACAAGAACATGAAAGTTTATTACGACAAAGACTGTGACCTCTCGATCATCCAGGGTAAGAAAGTTGCCATCATCGGCTACGGTTCCCAGGGCCACGCTCAGGCGTGCAACCTGAAAGATTCCGGCGTTGACGTGACTGTTGGCCTGCGCAAAGGCTCGGCCACTGTTGCCAAGGCTGAAGCCCATGGCCTGAAAGTGACTGACGTTGCTTCCGCCGTTGCTGCTGCCGATCTGGTCATGATCCTGACCCCGGACGAGTTCCAATCCTCGCTGTACAAAAACGAAATCGAACCGAACATCAAGAAAGGCGCCACCCTTGCCTTCTCCCACGGCTTCGCGATCCACTACAACCAGGTTGTACCGCGCGCTGACCTCGACGTGATCATGATCGCGCCAAAAGCGCCGGGTCACACCGTACGTTCCGAATTCGTCAAAGGCGGCGGTATCCCTGACCTGATCGCGATCTATCAGGACGCTTCCGGCAACGCCAAGAATGTTGCCCTGTCCTACGCCGCTGGCGTGGGTGGTGGTCGTACCGGCATCATCGAAACCACCTTCAAGGACGAAACCGAAACCGACCTGTTCGGCGAGCAGGCTGTTCTGTGTGGCGGTACCGTTGAGCTGGTCAAAGCCGGTTTCGAAACCCTGGTTGAAGCGGGCTACGCGCCGGAAATGGCCTACTTCGAATGCTTGCACGAGCTGAAGCTGATCGTTGATCTCATGTACGAAGGCGGTATCGCCAACATGAACTACTCGATCTCCAACAACGCCGAGTACGGCGAGTACGTGACCGGCCCGGAAGTGATCAACGCCGAATCCCGTCAGGCTATGCGCAATGCTCTGAAGCGCATTCAGGACGGCGAATACGCCAAGATGTTCATCAGCGAAGGTGCTACCGGCTACCCTTCGATGACCGCCAAGCGTCGTAACAACGCTGCCCACGGTATCGAAATCATCGGTGAGCAACTGCGTTCCATGATGCCGTGGATCGGTGCCAACAAAATCGTCGACAAAGCCAAGAACTAAGGTTTTATGACGTAAGAAAAGACGCGGCCAAGGCCGCGTTTTTTCATGGTGCGGCAAGGCTTCTGGTATAAAGCCTGAGTGTTGCATGGGCGCTGGCGTGAACCCTGTTCGTCAGCGCCTGTCGAAATTCTCCAAATCCGTTGCAAGGTGTTGTTCATGAATGAACGTCCAGATGAGCCGCAGTCTCCCGTCGACGCCGAAAGTTTGCTGCCAATCGATGAGCATATAGAAGAGGGGCATGACGCCGAAGGGCGCAAGGTCCGTCATCGCGGTATTTATCTGCTGCCCAACCTGTTTACCACGGCCAACTTGTTTGCCGGGTTCTACGCCATCATCAATGCTATGAACGGCAACTTCTATGTGGCCGCCGCCGCAGTGTTTGTTGCCATGGTGCTTGATGGCCTCGATGGTCGTGTAGCGCGTCTGACCAATACCCAGAGCGCCTTTGGTGCCGAGTACGATTCGCTATCCGATATGGTCGCCTTTGGTGTGGCGCCTGCCTTGCTGGCGTTTGAGTGGGCGCTTGGCAGTATGGGTAAGGTTGGCTGGATGGTTGCCTTCATCTATGTAGCGGGCGCGGCATTGCGTCTGGCGCGCTTCAATACGCAGATCGGCAGCGTCGACAAGCGCTACTTTATCGGCCTGGCCAGCCCTGCTGCTGCGGGTGTTGTGGCGGGTACGGTGTGGGCCTTCAGTGATTTCGGTATCAAGGGTTCGAATATGGCCTTTGTGGTTGCGATCCTGGTAGCAGCTGCCGGCATGCTGATGGTCAGCAATATCAAGTACAACAGCTTCAAGGATCTCGATCTCAAGGGGCGTGTGCCGTTTGTGGCGATCCTGGCGGTGGTGCTGGTGTTTGCCGTGGTGTTCAGTGATCCGCCGCGTATTCTGCTGATCATCTTCCTGGCTTACGCGGCCTCGGGGCCGATTCAGTACCTGCTGCGCCTGCGTCGCGGTAAAAGCGCCTAGTTACTGCGCGGTTGGTTCGACAAAGCCGTTGAAGCGTCAGCTTCAACGGCTTTGTCGTTTCTGCAGGCGGCGCGCAGGTGGCTGTGTGGCTGCGGCCCTTGATTTCGTGCTATTGAAACAAAAGCATAACAATCGATTGACCTTCGTTCGGCAGTCCCTATAATGCGCAGCTCTTCAGGCGTAAGCTGCTCCTTAAACTTCTTATAAAACAAGAAGTTAGATTTTAAAAGGGGGTTGCAAAGCAGCGAAAGCTGCGTAGAATGCGCCTCCTCTTCAGGAGGTAGTGTTTGAGTCTGAAGGGGTTCGGTCGAGATGATCGAAGGCGGTAAAAGAGGCGGTTGACAGCAGTTTGAAACGCTGTAGAATTCGCCACCCGCTGACGAGAAGCTAGATGTTGATCGGAGGCGCAAGTGGTTGAGATTGAAAAGAAATTTTCACTCTCGGTAAGAAAAACCACTTGACAGAGAATGAGGCTGCTGTAGAATGCGCGCCTCGGTTGAGACGAAAGACTTAACCACCGCTCTTTAACAACTGAATCAAGCAATTCGTGTGGGTGCTTGTGAGGTAAGACTGCTAGTCGCAAGATTATCAG
>NZ_JAUYGD010000083.1 GCF_030690725.1 Pseudomonas sp.
GTGGCGCTGCTGGTGGGGCTGTTCGAGCCCTTTATGCTGGTCTTTATGGGGGCGGTGGTGCTGGTGATCGTACTGGCCATTCTGCTGCCGATTCTGTCTCTCAATCAGTTGGTGGGGTAAGCAGTGAACAAGCGTCAATCCGGTTTTACGCTGATCGAAATTATGGTGGTGGTGGTGATCCTCGGCATTCTCGCCGCGATGGTGGTGCCGCAGGTAATGAGCCGCCCCGATCAGGCCAAGGTCACCGTGGCCAAGGGTGATATCAAGGCCGTGGCGGCCGCGCTGGATATGTACAAGCTGGATAACCATGCCTACCCGAGCACCCAGCAGGGTCTGGAAGCGCTGGTGAAGAAACCTTCCGGCAATCCGCAGCCGAAGAACTGGAACCGCGACGGTTACCTCAAGCGTCTGCCGGTCGATCCGTGGGGCAACGTCTACCAATACCTGGCACCGGGCACCAAGGGCGCTTTCGACCTGTATTCCCTGGGCGCCGACGGCAAGGAAGGCGGTAGCGATCAGGATGCCGATATCGGTAACTGGGACCTCTGATTCTCATGCGCCAGCAACCGAGCCAGGCCGGGGGCTTTACCCTGATCGAACTGCTGGTGGTGCTGGTGATTCTTGGCAGCCTGATCGGTATTGCGGTGCTCAGCGTGGGCATCGCCGGTCCTGGGCGCGAGTTGCATAACGAAGCCGAACGGCTGGCCGGATTGATTGGCGTGCTGGCTGAGGAAGCGGTGCTGGATAACCAGGAGTACGGCCTGCTGCTCAGTCGTGAGGCCTACCAAGTGCTGCGCTACGACTCAGCGAAGCAGAGTTGGCAGGCCTTGTCGGCCAAACCCCATAAGCTGCCGGGCTGGGCCGAGTTGAGCGTCGAGCTGGAAGGCGCTGCTCTGGAGTTGCCGCTGCCAGAGGGTGAGGAATCGAGCAAGGGCGCACTGACGCCGCAGTTGTTGCTGCTGTCGAGCGGGGAAATCAGCCCGTTTCGTTTGCGCTTGGCCGAGCGCCGCGCCGATGGGCTGCGCCTGCAGTTGGTCAGCGATGGTTTTCAGTTGCCTAAGGTCGAGAACGAGCAGCCAGCAGGGCGTAAGCGATGAGGCGCACGGGCGGTTTTACCCTGCTTGAGGTGCTGGTCGCCCTGGCAATCTTCGCACTGGTTGCCGCCAGCGTGCTGACCGCGACCGCGCGCAGCCTGCAAACCGCCTCGCGTTTGGAAGACAAGACCCTGGCCATGTGGATCGCCGACAACCGCCTGGCTGAATTGCAATTGTCGAAGACCCCGGTCGCCGATGGCCGCGACCAGGGCGAGGTGGATTTCGCCGGGCGGCGCTGGCAGTGGCAAAGCGAGGTGCTGGCCACCAGCGAGGCAGATATGCGCCGCGTCACCCTGTGGGTCGCGCCCGCAGAGCAGGGGCGTTCGGGCGGCGATGTACGTGAGCGCGCGGTGGTCAGCCTGAATGGTTTTCTCGGGGTGCTGCAATGAGGGCGGCGCGTGGCTTTACCCTACTCGAGTTGCTGATCGCCATCGCCATCTTTGCGCTGCTGGGGCTGGGCACCTACCGCATGCTCGACAGCGTGCTGCAAACCGACAAGGTCACCCGCGCCCATGAAATGCAGCTGCGCGAGCTGGTGCGCGCCATGGCCGCATTCGAGCGCGATGTGTTGCAGGTACAGGCCAGGCCCACGCGCGATCCCTTTGGTGATCCACGCGCCGCTTTGCTCGGCGAAGACCTCGATAATCCGGCGCTGGAGCTGACCCGCAACGGCTGGCGCAATCCCCTGGGGCAGTCACGCTCCGGCTTGCAGCGGGTGCGCTGGCAACTCAGTGGCGAGCAGTGGCAGCGCCACTACTGGACGGTGCTGGATCAGGCGCAGGACAGCCAGCCGCAGGTGCAGCAGGCGCTGGATGGGGTGACCCGACTGCAGTTGCGTTATCTGGATCAGGAAGGCACCTGGCAGACCAGTTGGCCGCCGCTGGGCAACAACCCGGACGATGCGCTCAAGTTGTTGCCGCAGGCCGTTGAACTGGTGCTGGAGCATCGCCGTTATGGTGAGCTGCGCCGTGTGCTGCGTCTGCCCGAAGGCTTGCCGGAGCGTCTGCAGCAGGCGCCCGAGCCGAGCCCTGACGACCCCGCCGAGCCCGGTGGCGATATTCCTGAGGAGCCGCGCTCATGAGTCGGCAGCGCGGCATGGCGCTGATCACCGTCTTGCTTGTAGTGGCGGTGGTGACTGTGGTCAGCGCCGGGATTATCGCCCGCCAGCAGCTGTCGATCCGTAGCAGCGCCAATCAGCTGCATGTGCGCCAGGCCTGGCATTACGCCCTGGGCGGCGAGACCCTGGCCAAGGCTATTCTGCAGCGCGATCTGCGTGAGGGTGACCCGCGTGCTCCGGTGGATCATCCGGGCGAGGCCTGGGCCAAAGCCCGTGCGCCCTTTGCCCTGGATGAGGGTGGCGCCTTGCGTGTGCAGATCACCGATCTGACCGCGCGTTTCAACCTCAACAGCCTGCTGCGTCAGGGCCAGCCCAACGAGGCCGCCGTGGCGCAGTTGCGCCGTCTGCTGCTGGGGCTGCAGATCGAAGCGCCCTACGCCGAACGCCTGCTCGATTGGCTGGATGCCGACGATCAACCCAGCGGGGGCTACGGCGCGGAAGACAATCAATACCTGCTGGCGCAGCCGCCTTATCGCGCGGGTAACCGAGAGTTGAAGGATGTCTCCGAGCTGCGCCTGTTGCTGGAAATGACCGAGGCGGACTACCAGCGCCTGTCGCCCTATGTCAGCGCCTTGCCGGCGGATGCCACGCTTAACGTCAATACCGCCAGCGCGCGGGTGCTGGCCAGCGTGGCTGAAGGATTGCCGCTGAGCACCGCCCAGGGCCTGGTCGCCGCGCGGGGCAGTGAGGGCTATCGTGATTTACCGAGCTTTACCGCGCAGCTCAGCGGCTTGCAGGTGCAGAGCCAGGGCCTGGCGGTAGGCAGTCAGTATTTTCAGGTGCTCAGCGAAGTCACTGTTGGTGAGCGTCGTCAGGTTTTACGCAGCACTTTGCAGCGCGCCAGCGATGGTCAGCTGTATGTTCTAGCCCGTGATTTGGGGCAGGGCGGTATGCCGCCGGTGCCCGTTGAGGAAGTCGAACCATGAGTCAGACCTATGTATTTCTGCCACCCGCCGCCTGTACCGGCGCGCAGGCGGATATCTCCGTGCAGTGGGTGGCCGACGGGGTAAGCGAAACCCTGGAGTTCGGTGAGGTGCAGGCGCAGCTTGGCGGCAGTTGGACCCTGGTCCTGCCCGTTGAGGCGGTAACGTCATGCGCGGTCAACCTGCCGACGCGCAAGGCGCGCTGGTTGCGTCAGGCGCTGCCGTTTGCGGTGGAAGAGCTGCTCGCTGAAGAAGTCGAGCTGATGCACCTGGCGCTGGGCGAGCAATTGGCCGATGGCCGTCACCGGGTGTTTGCCGTGCGTCGCAGCTGGCTGGCAGGCTGGCTGGCGTTGTGTTCCACAGCGCCGCAGGCGATTGCCGTGGATGCCGATCTGTTGCCAGGGCCCGGCACTGCGCTCTTGCCGCTGCATGGTCGCTGGTTGCTGGGCGGTGAGAATGTCACGCGGATGGCGCTGCAAGCGCAGGACTGGCCGCAGCTGAGCCCCCTGTGCGTGCAGCCGCAGGTTGCCTGGTGTGACCCGCAGCACCAGGCGCCGCAACCGGTGGATGAAAGCATGGCGGTGGCCGAGCCCTTTGTTTGGCTGGCTCAGCAGCCGCTGCGCAATAACTTGGCCCAGGGCGAGTTCGCCGTGCAAAGCAGTAACGGCCAGTGGCAACGCTGGCGGCCCTTGCTGGGGCTGGTCGGCATGTGGCTGGTGCTGCAGTGGGGTTTCAATCTGGCGCAGGGCTGGCACCTGCAGCGTCAGGCCGATCAATACGCCGCCGCCAGCGCCGCGTTGTACAAGGAGCTGTTCCCCCAGGACAGCAAGCTGGTCAACCTGCGTGCGCAGTTTGATCAGCATCTGCAGGCTGGCGCGGGTAGCGGGCAAACCCGCTTGCTCGGCTTGCTCGCCCAGGTCAGCGGCGCGCTGGCTGCCGAAGGCGGCCAGGTGCAGATCAGTCAGGTGGATTTCAGTGAGGTGCGCGGCGATCTGGCCATGCAGGTGCAGGCCGCCGGCTTTGCCGAGCTGGAGCGTTTGCGTGAACGCTTGCAGGAAAGTGGCTTGGCGGTGCAGCTGGGCTCGGCCAGCCGGGAAGGTGCAGGCGTCAGCGCGCGCGTGGTGATCGGAGGATGAGTATGGTCTCGCAAGACAAAGGTTTTACCGCGCAGCTGGATAATTCGCTGTTGCTGCAGCGCTGGCGTGCTCTGGCGCCGCGTGAGCAGTTTTCGCTCGGCAGCCTAGGAGCCTTTCTGCTGCTGGTGCTGCTTTATCTGACGCTCTGGCAACCCGCGCAGGAGCGCCTGGCCGCAGCGCGCAGCGCATTTGAAACGCAGCGCGAGTTGAATGCTTACCTGCATAGCCAGGCGCCGGCGGCGCGCAATGTGGCCAGCACCCCGCAGCAGGCGATTGATCCGGCGCGACTGCAAGGCATGGTCACGGCCACGGCTGCGACCCAGGGGCTGACTATCGAGCGTTTGGACAACGCCGGCGACGGCGCCGTGCAGCTCAACCTGCAACCGGCACCTTTTGCCCAGTTGCTGCGTTGGTTCACGGTGCTGCAGGAGCAGGGCGTGCAAATCGCCGAAGCCGGGCTGGACCGTGCCGAAGACAATAAGGTTGCTGCTCGGCTCAGTCTGCGGGTAGCGCAATAATGGTGCGGCGTGCCCTGTGATGGCACCTTGCAAGGGCAGCGTTTTTTGCACTTTTTTAGAAAAACTTGAAGCAGGGTGTTGACTTAGGTGCGGCCCTTGCGTAAATTTCGCGCCTCGCAAGCAGCGGGTGATTAGCTCAGCTGGGAGAGCATCTGCCTTACAAGCAGAGGGTCGGCGGTTCGATCCCGTCATCACCCACCACTCTTGTGAAACCGGACGAAAGTCCACCGACGCGCAGCGGTAGTTCAGTCGGTTAGAATACCGGCCTGTCACGCCGGGGGTCGCGGGTTCGAGTCCCGTCCGCTGCGCCATATTAGAAAGCCCGCTGATAGCGATATCAGCGGGTTTTTTATTTTCTGTTTTCCAGGTCTCAGTCCGAAGGCACGCCGCGCGACAACCTGTCATCTTGCGTTCATCTGTCTGCTCTAGCTTGATTGGCATGCTCTTTGTTTATGCAATGAGCGGTTGCTGACTTATCGAGTAGGAGGAACAGGCAATGGACGATTATCAAGAAGAGCTGCTGGAAGCGCGCGCCACCGAGCAGGATGTGCCGGAGCGCGACGAAGACGCCACCGAGCTCTGATTTGTTTTAGCGCTGCTAGAGCGCCCGGCGCTGTTCGCGGCGATATTCGCCTGGGGTTTGCTGGTTCCAGCGTTTGAATGCGCGCTGGAAGGCTTCGGCTGAGGCAAAGCCGAGCAGGTAGGCGATTTCGCCGAATGCCAGTTCGGTGTCGCGGATATAGGCCGTGGCTAGGTCGCGGCGGGTGTCGTTGAGGATGCTGCGAAACTGTGTGCCTTCCTCGGCCAGCTTGCGCCGCAGGGTCCAGGTGGGCAGCTGCAAGCGCGCCGCCACTTCGGCGAGGTCCGGCTCGCGGCCGTGCAGTAGTGGGCCGAGCAGCTGAGTAATGCGCTCGCGCAGGTTGCGGGTGCGGGTCAGCTGCGTCAGTTCCCGTTCACAAATTTCCAGCAGGTGCCGCCAGGTGCTTGGGCAGTGCTCCTGGTTGCGCATATTCAGGCTCTGCTGACTCAGGCGCAGCTGGTTATGCTCACTGGCAAATTCCACCGGACAGTTAAACAGTTCGCCGTACTGCGCCGCATAGACGGGTGCGGGAAATTCTATCTGCACTTTCTCCACGGGCAGGGCCTGTTGCGCCAGCTTGCTCAGTTGTTGCGCCCAGCTGGCCAGTACCGAGTCGACCACGAAGCGGTTATAGGCGTTGTACGGGCTGATCGAATAGAAGCGCAGCCAGGCGCCCCGGTTGTCTTCGTGCAGGCTGGATTGGCCGCGGTAGTTGCTGGCATACAGCGGTTCAAAGCGAATCAGCGCGCGCGCCGCCTCCCGCACTGTCGGTGCCTGCATAGCCGTCACGCCGGCCAGGCCAAGTTGGCTCAGGCGGCTGGTTTGCCCCATCAGCAGGCCTAGGCCGGGTTCACCGCATTGCTGGATGGCGCTATGTCCCAGGCGCATATAGCGTGGAATCGACAGTCGCGCGCGCGGTTCGGCCAGGCGCGCGGCATCCAGGCCGTAACTGGCGAGCAGTGGTTGCGGGTCCTGGGCGCAATGGCGCATGGCGTCGGCCAGGCTGTCGACAAAACCCACCGATAGATCACCGAGTTTCACCCGTGTGCTTTTCAGCATTGCAGCGTTATTCCGTCTGCGCCCATTCAGTGCTGGGCATTTAGATAAGGCGCCAGGGTAGGCAGGTGCTTGGGCTTTGCCAAGAGCTGCTGCTCTTTTTGATCATTAGGTTGTTACTTTAGGTCATTGAGCTGTTCGGCGCGGCTGATTATCGTCTAGACCATATTCGACCGCGACCCGCTAAGAGGTTGCGGCATCCGTGAAAGCCAACACCCGATGTGGAGATGTCCATGACTGCTCAGTACCCCCACCTGCTGGCCCCGCTTGATCTGGGTTTCACCACCCTGAAGAACCGCACCCTGATGGGTTCGATGCACACCGGGTTGGAAGAGAAGCCCAATGGTTTTGAGCGCATGGCGGCCTATTTTGCTGAGCGTGCCCGTGGTGGCGTTGGCCTGATGGTTACTGGTGGTATCGGTCCGAACGATGAGGGCGGCGTGTATTCCGGCGCTGCCAAGCTGACCACTGCGGAAGAAGCGGAAAAGCACAAGATCGTCACCCGTGCGGTGCACGCAGCGGACGGTAAGATTTGCATGCAGATCCTCCACGCTGGCCGTTATGCCTACAGTCCGAAGTCGGTAGCGCCAAGCGCGATCCAGGCGCCGATCAACCCGTTCAAGCCGAAAGAGCTGGACGAGGAGGGCATCGAGAAGCAGATCCAGGACTTCATCAACTGCTCCGTGCTGGCCCAGCAGGCCGAGTACGACGGTGTGGAGATCATGGGTTCGGAAGGCTATTTCATTAACCAGTTCCTCGCAGCCCACACCAACCATCGTACCGACCGTTGGGGTGGTAGCTACGAGAACCGTATGCGCCTGCCGGTGGAAATCGTCCGCCGTGTGCGTGAGGCCGTTGGCCCGAACTTTATTATCATCTACCGCCTGTCGATGCTCGACCTGGTGGAAGGCGGCAGTACTTGGGACGAGATCGTCCTGCTGGCCAAGGCCATCGAGAAGGCCGGCGCTACCATCATCAACACCGGTATCGGCTGGCACGAAGCACGTATCCCGACCATCGCCACTAAGGTGCCGCGCGCCGCGTTCACCAAGGTCACTGCCAAGCTCAAGGGCGAGGTCAGCATTCCGCTGATCACCACTAACCGCATCAATACCCCGGAAGTGGCCGAGCAAGTGCTGGCCGAAGGCGACGCCGATATGGTGTCCATGGCCCGTCCATTCCTCGCTGATCCGGATTTCGTCAACAAGGCCGCAGAAGGCCGCAGCGATGAAATCAACACCTGCATCGGCTGTAACCAGGCCTGCCTGGATCACACCTTTGGTGGCAAGCTGACCAGCTGCCTGGTCAACCCGCGCGCCTGCCACGAGACTGAGCTGAACTACATTCCGACCACCGCTGTGAAGAAGATCGCCGTGGTCGGTGCTGGCCCTGCTGGCCTGTCAGCTGCCACCGTGGCCGCCGAGCGTGGCCATAGCGTGACCCTGTTCGATTCGGCCAGCGAAATTGGCGGCCAGTTCAACGTGGCCAAGCGCGTGCCGGGCAAGGAAGAGTTCTTTGAAACCCTGCGCTACTTCAAGCGCAAGCTGGAAACCACAGGTGTCGACCTGCGCCTGAATACCCGCGTATCGGCCGATGACCTGGCCAAGGGCGGTTATGACGAAATCATCCTCGCCACAGGTATCGCCCCGCGCACGCCGGCCATTCCGGGCATTGAGCACGCCAAGGTGATCAGTTACCTGGACGCCATCCTGCAGCGCAAGCCGGTTGGCCAGAAGGTTGCGGTGATCGGTGCCGGCGGCATTGGCTTCGACGTATCCGAGTTCATCACTCACCAGGGTGAGGCCACCAGCCTCAACCGTGAGGAGTTCTGGAAAGAGTGGGGCATCGACACCGCCCTGGAGGCCCGTGGTGGTGTAGCGGGTATTCAGGCCCATCCGCACCCGGCGGCGCGTGAAGTGTTCCTGCTGCAGCGCAAGAAATCCAAAGTCGGCGACGGCTTGGGCAAGACCACTGGCTGGATTCACCGTACCGGCCTGAAGAACAAGAATGTGCAGATGCTCAACTCGGTCGAGTACCTCAAGGTCGACGACGCCGGCCTGCATATCAGCATCGCCGGTGGTGAACCGCAGGTATTGCCAGTGGACACGGTGATTATCTGTGCTGGGCAAGACCCGCTGCGCGAGCTGCAGGAGGGTCTGGAAAATGCCGGGCAGAATGTGCACCTGATTGGTGGCGCCGATGTGGCCAGCGAGCTGGACGCCAAGCGCGCGATCAACCAGGGCTCGCGCCTCGCCGCCGAACTCTAACGCAGCCGACGCCCCGCCTAGTGCGGGGCGTTTTGTATGTGGCTCACAACAATAAGGAGAAGCCCGTGTCCGATAATCCTCAATTACAACCGGCTGCCGCCGCCACGCTTGCGCAGTGGCATGGTTTGATGCAGAACAACGACCTGCGCAGCCTGCCGGAGTTGCTGCACCCGCAGGCGGTGTTCCGTTCACCCATGGCGCACAAGCCCTATGCCGGTGCGCCCATGGTGTCGCTGATCCTCAATACCGTGAGCAAGGTGTTTGTCGACTTTGCCTATCACCGCGAGCTGGCCAGCGCCGATGGGCTTAACGTGGTGCTGGAATTCAGTGCCAAAGTGGGTGAGCGCGAGCTCAAGGGCATCGACATGATTCGCTTCGATGAAGCCGGCAAGATTGTCGATTTTGAAGTAATGGTTCGCCCCATGAGTGGCCTGCAGGCCTTGGGCGAGGAAATGGGTCGGCGCCTGGCGCCATTTCTGGCTGCCGCCAAAGCCTGAGTCGTTGCACCAAACCCATCACAGTTTCACCCTGTTAGCCGGTTTTTAGCGCCTGGCTGGCAGGGTGACTGCCAACCCAGTCACATTGCTGGGCTTGGTTTTTCCCCTAGACTTGCCTGAACAAGGGTATAGCGCCTGCGACGTGGGGCTTGCTTAACCCGTCAGAATGTTGGCAGTCTTGCCATGTGCGCCATTTTTTGCACAGCATAGGCAAGATGAGTCACCGCTGAGCGGAGCACCCGTTTCGGCCTAGAGGAAAAGCGATGAGCATGCAGAACAAGCCGCAGATGATTGAGGCCGTACTGTTCTTCAGTGAGCGCGGCGGCATCTGCAAGCAAATGTTTTTCCCCGAATTCGAAGCCTTGCTCGACGGCGTGGTAAATATGCCGGAGTTTGCCGATCAGCAGATGCGTGTAGCGTACGTGCTGATCAACCCGCGTTTGCTGATCAAGGCGCTGGTGTTTTTCTACCTGGATTTCGACGAAAAGGGCGCGCCTGACTCCGGTTGGAATATCCCTTTGCAAGCCTTGGCCGAGCGTGCCGGGCGTGGCCCTGACCTAGGCGCCGGGCCAATTCGTCTGGCTTGCCGCAGCCAGTGCCCGGTGTCCTGGCATCAGATGCACCTCTGGGACCCTAGCCTGACCCCTGGCAATAACGATCTGGCGCTGCTGCGTGATGTGGTCAAGCGCAACAGCCTCGGTTTGCTGGCCGAAGACGAAAATCCCCAGGCGGTTGCCCCCGAGCGGTTGCAAATGGCCTCGGAGGATAAGTGGTACGCAGCGGACCCAGCCCAGGAAGAGGCCGCCAAGGCCACCGAAAAGCTTGATCAGGAACAGCGCCTGAAAGCAGCGCAGCTTATCAAGCAGCAGCGTTTGCGCATCAGCAGCCTGACCCAGCAACACGAAGAAGAGCTGGCCAAGTTCAAGTTGCTCAGCGATGAGCAGAGCAAGAACCTGCAGGCGCAAATCCACGGGTTGCACCAGGCCTTGCGTCAGCAGGAAGAACACAACGCTGCGCTGAAGACTCAGCTGGCTGCTCAGGCGGCGAGTTTCCAGACCGCACGTGAAGAGATGACCGAGCAACTGCGTGCGCTGGAGCGTGATGGCCGCAGTGAGGGCGACAGCCTGCGCGCGCAATTTGAAAGCGAGATGCAGGCCAAGATCGCCTCAGCGGTTGCCGAATACAAAGAGCAGATTGCCATTCGCGATGTCGAGCTGGCTTATCGCGGCGAGCAGGACACCCAGGCGCTACAGGAGATCAATCGCCTCAAGCGCGCCTATGCCGACCTGGCCAGCCAGGGTGGTGACCAGATTCTTGAGCGCCTGGCCAAGCTTGGTGTGGTCTTTGTGGTTTATCACCCAGGTGCTGGCCACCTGACCATTCCGCTGCAGGATATCGCCTCGTACCAGGACAACCCGCTGGCCTATGCAGCGGCCAAATGTTTTGTCAGCGAAGAGCAATACCGCCATTGGCTGGCGCATTATCAGCAACCGAGTTGCGAAGCCTCGCTGCCCAGTGGCGAGCGCTGCGCCATCCCTATCGACCGTATTGATACCCCCAGCCGTTTTGCCCTGGGTGAGTCCAATTGCTGTGCACGGCACAAGGCCAGTAGCCGTTTGCGTACTGTCAGTTAACCTTGCCAGTTGTCCTACCTGACTGGGCGCCCCGCGCCCCTTTGCAGCATTTTGTGCTGCATTGGTCAGTCGCCGCCGGGGTTGAGCTGGCGGTGCTACGCCTGGATCTGCTTGATCCACTGATCAGCGGCAATAAATGGTTCAAGCTCTCCCATCATCTACGCGCCGCAGAAGCCGGTGGTGCCACTGGCGTGATCAGCCTGGGCGGCGCGCACTCCAATCATCTGCACGCCCTGGCCGCTGCCGGTAAACGCTTCCATTTCCAAACCGTCGGGCTTTTGCGCGGCCACCCGCAGCAGACGCCGACTGTGGCTGATCTGCAGGCTTTCGGTATGCAGCTGCACTGGCTGGGTTATGCGGGTTATCGCGCGCGGCATGCGGCCGACTTCTGGTTACCTTGGCAGGCGCACTATCCGGGCTTTTATCCGCTGCCGGAGGGTGGCGGTGGTCTGCCGGGTGCGCTGGGCTGCATGAACTTGGTGCAGCAAGTTCGTGAGCAGCTGCCAAGCCTCGGTTGGGCTGATTACGACGCCTGGTGGCTGGCGGCAGGCACGGGCACCACCCTGGCCGGTTTGCTGTTAGGCGAAGCCGCCGCGCATCCGCTGCATGCGGCGTTGGCCGTACCGGCCGATCATGGCGTCGAGCAACAGGTGCAGGCGATTGTCCAGGCTGCAGATATGCCTGTTGGACGTTATCAGTTGCATGAGGCCAGCCGAGGCGGATTTGCCAAGGTGGATGCTGAGTTGCTCGACTTTATGCGAACTGCGGAAGCGCAAAGTGGCGTGCCGCTGGAGCCGCTGTATACCGCCAAGGCATTAATGGCGTTGCGCCAGCAGGTCGAGGCCGGTTACTTTGCTCGCGGCAGCCGTCTGGTGTTTGTCCACACAGGGGGCTTGCAGGGTCGCGCTGCGGCCATGTTGCAGGCGGCGAAAGCATGCTCGGCCGATTAACCCGGCTACACTGAATTTCACCAGCGGAGCCTGGATATTCCATGAGCGAACCCCTTAACCCCGAACAGTTACGCAGCCTGACGCCACTTAACGTGTTGTCCGAGCAGCAGTGGCGCGAGTTGCGTACGCAATTGGTACCGCAGCCGTTGCTGGCGGGGCAGCTGTTGTTTCGCCCGGGGGATCAGGCGCGCTTGACCTACTACCTGCTGGCGGGCGAGTTGCTGCTGCAATCGGTCGACGGTCAGGAGCAACGCTTGCAAGCCGGCAGCGAGGCCAGTTGTCACCCGCTGTCACCGAGCCTGCCGCGCTTGCATGAAGCGCGGGCGCTGACCGATGCCAGCGTGCTGGCGCTGGACACCGCGACCCTTAATCGTCTGCTGACTTGGCGCCTGGCCTACCAGGATTTGCTGCTCGAGCTGGGGCAGAACCATGCCGAAGTCGAGTGGCTGGAGCGCCTGCTGGAAAATCCGCTGTTTGCCAAGGTGCCGCCGTCCAACGTGCGCGCCATGCTGGAGCGTTTGCAGCGTATCGAACTGGCCGCTGGCAGTACCGTGTTGCAGGAAGGCGATGTCGGTGACAGCTGCTACTTTCTGAAAAATGGCCGGGCCGAAGTGATTCGCGGAGCGGACAGTGCGCAGCAGGTGTTGGCCGAGCTGGAAATTGGCGCCTGTTTTGGTGAGGAGGCCTTGCTGGCTGACAGCCCGCGCAACGCCACGGTGACCATGCTGGAAGACGGCGTAGTGCTGCGTTTGGATCGCCAGGACTTCTTCGCCCTGCTGAAAGCCCCGGTGGTCGATGAAGTGTCGCTTGGCGAAGCATCGCGTTTGCTCGCTGCGGGCGCGCAGTGGCTGGATGTGCGCCTGCAGGAAGAATACGAGCGGGCCCATGCGTTGCAATCACTGAATATGCCGCTGCAACTGCTGCGTCTGAAAGCGCGCCTGCTGGATAAGACGCGCACCTACCTGTGTTATTGCGACAGCGGCAAGCGCAGCAGCAGTGCGGTGTTTCTGCTCTCGCAGCTTGGCTACCGCGCTTATGCCCTGCGTGATGGGGTGGATGCCTTGCCGGCGATCCAGCGTGATGCGCTGCTCTGTGAAAGTGGCTCGGGCTATCTGGCGCGCTCGGGCGGGCGCACCGAGCGCAGTCTCTGAACTAGTCGGCCGTTTGCGCCGGCCAATGATCATTCACCAGAAACACTCGCTCGGCTTCCAGCCATTCATTCTGTGGGCCTGCAATCAGGCGTACGAGCAACTGCGCGTTAGCGTCGCTCGGCAGCGCCGTGAGCCATTGATTGAACTGCTCGCGCGACCACAGATGTTCTTCCTCGATACGTGCGGACGCCAGCCAGGCGTGCCGGGCTAGCGGCTGCCAGTGACCTGGGTTGTGCGCGGCAAAAGGTGTCCAGTCAGCGCGATGCAGCCAGCGCCCACGCAGGTGTGTTGGGTTGCCATCCGCTGGCGCGGCGTAGGAAGGTTGCTGCCAGGGATAGAACAGATAACCGCCCAGCCACAACGCCGCCTGAGGCCGCTGAATATCCAGCTCGGTTAAGCGCTGTTGGGCTTCGGCGCGGGCCGACAGCGGCAGCTGGTGCTGGCCCAGATGCGTCAGCTTGATATCCAGGCGGTCGTGGCTGCCGGGGCCTAACCAGTGCGCCAGCTCTGCGCCGCTGCACGGCGGCTGGCCGAGGTACAACTTGATCGCCAGCTCCAGGTGGTGCACACCCTCGTCATCGCGCAGCAGCATATCCAGCTCACCCAGGGTATGGCCCTGCTGGCGGATGGGCAGGTTGGCGGCCAGCACTTCGATACCGGGTGCGGCATGCAGGGCGAACTGCCAGAGCCGTTCGTAGTACAGCCCCAGGCGGCGCACCGAACTCTGGCTCAGCCAGTGGAGAAGGGTATGGCTGTCGGCATCCAGGCTCAGCAACCAGTCCGCCAGGGCGTCGGGTTGCTGGCTCCAGCGGCTGGCCTTGAGCGGGTGACGCTGTGGCCAGGGCGTCTGCGCCAGCAGTGGCGGCGAGAGCAGCGCCCAGGCCAGGTCGCGTACAGCAGGCTGGCGCAGCTGCGAGGGCAGATCGCTGAGTGAAGGGAAGGGCGTCATGTTGCGAGCATAGCGCTTTGCGGCTGTTTACGACCTGCTGTGCGTCGGCCTTGCTGACTTAAAAGCAACCTCGCGAACACTTCAGCAAGTGCTTAACCGCTGTCATAGCCGGTCAGCGGTTTGCTGCTGCCATGGGCTTTCGCCCATAATCCGACCCATTAGATCCAGAGCCTGGCGGGAGCACCATGGAGCAGTTTCGTAATATCGGCATCATCGGTCGGCTGGGCAGCACCCAGGTACTCGACACCATTCGCCGGCTGAAGAAATTTCTGCTCGCTCGTCACCTGCATGTGATCCTCGAAGACACCATTGCCGAAGTGCTACCGGGCCATGGCTTGCAGACCTCGTCACGCAAAATTCTCGGCGAAGTCTGCGATCTGGTGATCGTCGTCGGTGGTGACGGCAGCATGCTCGGCGCAGCCCGCGCTCTGGCGCGACACAAGGTGCCGGTGCTGGGCGTCAACCGTGGCAGCCTGGGCTTTCTCACCGATATTCGCCCTGATGAGCTGGAAGTGAAGGTGGCGCAGGTGCTCGAAGGACATTATCTGACCGAGAACCGCTTTCTGCTGGAGGCCGAGGTACGGCGTAATGGCGAGGCCATCGGTCAGGGCGATGCGCTCAACGATGTGGTGCTGCATCCGGGTAAATCCACGCGGATGATCGAGTTCGAGCTGTTTATCGATGGCCAGTTCGTCTGCAGCCAGAAGGCTGATGGCCTGATTGTCGCCACACCGACCGGCTCCACGGCCTATGCGCTGTCCGCCGGCGGGCCGATCATGCACCCCAAGCTGGATGCCATCGTGATCGTGCCGATGTACCCGCATACGCTGTCCAGTCGACCGATTGTGGTGGATGGCAACAGCGAGCTGAAAATTGTCGTGTCCAAGGATCTGCAGCTGTACCCGCAGGTGTCCTGCGACGGGCAGAATCACTTCACCTGCGCCCCTGGCGACACCGTCACCGTGGCCAAGCGGCCGCAGAAGCTGCGCCTGATTCACCCGCTGGACCACAACTATTACGAAGTCTGTCGCAACAAGCTGGGCTGGGGTAGCCGGCTCGGCGGGGGGGCTTGATGCGCCTCGATCCAGCTCGCGGTTACGACCTGATCGGCGATATCCATGGCTGCGCGAAAACCCTGGAGCATCTGCTGAGCACCCTGGGCTATCGCCAGCAGGGCGGTGTGTGGCGTCATCCGCAGCGTATGGCGATTTTCCTTGGCGACCTTGTCGACCGGGGCCCGCGTATCCGTGAGGCGCTGCACCTGGTGCGCGATATGGTCGTGGCCGGTCAGGCGCTGTGCATCATGGGCAATCATGAGTTCAATGCCCTGGCCTGGAGCACGCCGGCTGCGCCCGGTAGCGGTCGGCAGTTTGTCCGTGAGCACACGCCACGGCATGCGCGCCTGATCAAGGAAACCCTGCAGCAGTTCGACGCCTATCCGGCGGAGTGGCAGGCATTTCTCGACTGGTTCTACGAGTTGCCGCTGTTTATCGATGCCGGGCATTTCCGCGTGGTCCATGCCTGTTGGGACGACAGCCTGATCGAGCCGCTGCGTGCGCAGTTTGCCGATGGCTGCATCGATGAGCATTTTCTCCAGGCAGCGGCCGTGCATGGCAGCTTTGCCAATACCGCGCTGGATCGCCTGCTGCGCGGCACTGATATGCGTCTGCCACACGGCATGACCCTGACCAGCGATGACGGCTTTACCCGCGCGCATTTCCGAACCAAATTCTGGGAGGAAGATCCGCAAACCTACGGCGATATCGTCTTCCAGCCCGATGCCTTGCCGGAACTGGCGGCGCAGATGCCGCTCAGCGAGATGCAGAAAACCGAATTGCTCAAATACCCGGCCGATCAGCCCTTGCTGTTTGTCGGCCACTACTGGCGCAGCGGCAAGCCTGCACCGATTCGCAGCAACCTGGCCTGCCTGGATTACAGCGCCGTGCTCAACGGCAAACTGGTGGCTTATCGCCTCGACCAGGAAATGCGCCTGGATGCCAGCAAGTTCGTCTGGGTCGATGTCGAAAGCCCGGAGGCGCGGCCATGAGTGCAGTAGCGGCAATGCGCCTGCCTGAGCAGGTCGACTTGAGCGGCTTTATCAGCTTGCTGCAGCGCTTGCAGGTACCGCACCGCGTCGCTGAAGAGGCGGGCGAGCAGGTGCTCTGGGTGCCTGGCGAGCAACTGGCCGAGCAAGTGCGTGAACTCTATGGGCGCTACCCAGAGGGCGATGCTGAGGTGTTGCTTGAGCCGTCACCGGCTTCTGCAGAGGCCGCGCCGAGTTTTGTTCAGCAGCTGAAAGCCAGTCGCATGACGGCTGTTGTTCTATTGCTGACCTTTATTGCAGCCGCTATCACCTTGCTCGGCGATAACCTGGCGACGGTCAGCTGGCTAAGCTTTGTCGACTACCGCGTGCAGGGCGATTACATCTACTTCAGCTACCTGAACGACACACTGGCCAGCGGTCAGTGGTGGCGGCTGTTGACGCCGATGCTGATTCACTTCGGCATCCTCCATCTGGCGATGAATACCCTGTGGTATTGGGAGCTGGGCAGGCGGATCGAAGCGCGTCAGGGCGCCGTGATGCTGTTGGGGCTGACCCTGCTGTTTAGTCTTGCGGCCAATTTCGCCCAGTACCTGCATGCCGGCCCATCGCTGTTCGGTGGCCTGTCCGGGGTGCTGTATGGCTTGCTTGGGCATTGCTGGATTTTCCAGCGCCTGGCGCCGACGCCCGCCTATCGGCTGCCACCGGGCGTATTGGTGATGATGCTGGCCTGGCTGCTGATCTGCATGACTGGCATTTTCGAGCTGCTGCAATTCGGCGCAATTGCCAACGCGGCGCATGTCGGCGGCCTGCTCGCCGGTTGTCTGACCGGGCTGGTCGGTGGTGCGCTGGCGCGTCGGCGACACAGTTAGTTGTTCTTCAGGCTGGTAAACTGCCACTTTGCATTTGGAGGCGCCATGTCGTCCTTTCTCGAAGCGATTGAAAACATCACCCCTGAGATCTACCAGAGCCTCAAGCTGGCTGTGGAAATCGGCAAATGGCCCGATGGCCGCAAGCTGAGCCAGGAGCAGAAGGAGCTGACCCTGCAGGCGCTGATCGCCTGGGAAATCCATAACCTGCCGGAAGACGAGCGCATCGGTTATATGGGCCCACAGGAGTGCAGCAGCAAATCCGAGCCTGTGCCCAATCTGTTGTTCAAGTCCTCGGATACCCTGCACTGATGAGCGAGTTGGCCCGTGGTGCCCTGAGCAAAATGACGGCGCAGCTGGATGCGCCGGTGCAGTACAGCTTTCGCCTGGGCGATGAGTTGCTGCCGGTTAATCCGCTGATCGGCAAAAGCCTGCGTCTGGAGTTCCTCGGCGCGATCCACTGCACCCATTGCGGACGCAAAACCAAGAGCAGCTTTAGCCAGGGTTACTGCTACCCCTGCATGCAGAAGCTGGCGCAGTGCGATATCTGCATCATGAGTCCGGAGCGCTGCCACTATGAGGCCGGCACCTGCCGCGAGCCGAGTTGGGGCGAGCAGTTCTGCATGACTGATCATGTGGTCTACCTGGCCAACTCCAGTGGCGTGAAAGTCGGCATCACCCGCGCCACGCAGATTCCCACCCGCTGGATCGACCAGGGCGCGACCCAGGCGCTGCCGATTCTGCGCGTCGCCACCCGTCAGCAGTCCGGCTTTGTCGAAGACTTGCTGCGCAGCCAGGTGGCGGACAAAACCAACTGGCGCGCGCTGCTCAAGGGCGACGCTGCGCCGGTGGATCTGCTTGCCGTACGCGAGCAGCTGTTTGCCACGTGCAGCAGCGGGCTGACCGAATTGCAGCAGCGCTTTGGCATCCAGGCCATTCAGCCGCTCAGCGATCAGCCGGTGGTGCAGATCAGCTATCCGATTGAGGCCTATCCGGCCAAGATCACCAGCTTCAATCTGGACAAGAATCCGCTGGCCGAAGGTACGTTGCTGGGCATCAAGGGCCAGTACCTGATGTTCGACACCGGCGTGATCAATATCCGCAAGTACACCGCTTACCAGCTGGCCGTTCACGAACTGGCCGCCTAAGTTACTTATTCGCGAACCCGGCGCCCGCGCGCCGCAGACAAAGGGCCACAAGCCATGCGCACCGAACAGCCGAAGATGATCTACCTCAAGGACTACCAGGCCCCGGATTATCTGATCGATGAAACGCACCTGACCTTCGAGTTGTTCGACGACCACACCCTGGTGCACGCGCAACTGGTAATGCGCCGCAACCCGGCTGCCGGCAGCGGTCTGTCGGACGCCCGCATGCCACCGCTGGTGCTGGACGGTCAGCAGCTGGAACTGCTCAGCGTGGCGCTTGACGACCGCGAACTGAGTGCCGGCGATTACCAGCTGAGCGACAGCCATCTGACCCTGCAGCCAACGGCGGCCAGCTTTGTTATCGACAGCAGCGTGCGGATTCATCCGGAGAGCAACACCGCACTGGAGGGCTTGTACAAATCCAGCGGCATGTTCTGCACCCAGTGCGAGGCCGAGGGTTTCCGCAAGATCACCTACTACCTCGACCGCCCGGACGTGATGAGCAAGTTCACCACCACCCTGAGCGCCGAGCAGCACAGCTACCCGGTGCTGCTGTCCAACGGCAATCCGATTGCCAGCGGCAGTGAGGAAGGCGGTCGTCACTGGGCGACCTGGGAAGACCCCTTTATGAAGCCGGCTTACCTGTTCGCCCTGGTCGCCGGAGACCTCTGGTGCGTGGAAGACAGCTTCACCACCATGAGTTCGCGCGAAGTGGCACTGCGCATTTATGTCGAGCCGGAAAACATCGACAAATGCCAGCACGCCATGGACAGCCTGAAGAAGTCGATGACGTGGGACGAAGAGGTGTACGGCCGTGAGTACGACCTGGACATCTTTATGATTGTTGCAGTCAACGACTTCAATATGGGCGCCATGGAAAACAAGGGCCTGAATATCTTCAACTCCAGCTGTGTGCTGGCCCGCGCCGAGACCGCTACCGATGCCGCCCACCAGCGGGTCGAAGCAGTGGTTGCCCACGAGTACTTCCACAATTGGTCGGGCAACCGGGTGACCTGCCGCGACTGGTTCCAGCTGTCGCTGAAAGAAGGCTTCACCGTGTTTCGCGATTCCCAGTTCTCGGCGGATATGAACTCGGCCACGGTCAAGCGCATCGAGGATGTGGCCTACCTGCGCACCCATCAGTTCGCCGAAGATGCCGGCCCGATGGCTCATCCGGTGCGCCCCGAGTCCTTTATGGAGATTTCCAACTTCTACACCCTGACCGTCTATGAGAAGGGTTCGGAAGTGGTGCGCATGATCCGCACCCTGGTCGGCGACGCGGGTTTCCGTCAGGGCAGTGACCTGTACTTCGAGCGTCACGATGGGCAGGCGGTTACCTGCGACGATTTCATCAAGGCCATGGAAGACGCCAACGGCGTCGACCTGAGCCAGTTCAAGCGTTGGTACAGCCAGGGCGGCACACCGCGTCTGGTCGTCAGCGAGGCTTACGATGCCGCCGCCAAGACCTACAGCCTGACCTTCCGTCAGAGCTGCCCGGCCACGCCAGGGCAGCGCGACAAGCAGCCCTTCGTGATTCCCGTGGAGCTGGGCCTGCTCGGCGCGCAGGGCCAGGCCCTGCCGCTGCGGCTGGTCGGTGAAGCCGCTGCAGGCGCGACGTCGCGGGTGATTTCGATCACCGAAACCGAGCAGCTGGTGACCTTTGTCGATGTCGCCGAACAGCC
>NZ_JAUYGD010000088.1 GCF_030690725.1 Pseudomonas sp.
TCCACACCCACGCCTACCAGTACTGCATCGAATCGCTGGGCATGGACGAAGGCGCGATCTTCAACATGTACCACGAGATTCCATCGGTCGCGAAGAAAGCCAGCTGGGGCCTCAAGTACACCCGTTCGATCTCCGACCCGACCTTCAACACCGGCACCGTCGAGACCGACAAAGAACTGCTGCGCAACCTGATCGCCTACTACTGCGTTCTGGAAGGCATCTTCTTCTATTGCGGCTTTACCCAGATCCTCTCCATGGGTCGCCGCAACAAGATGACCGGCGTCGCCGAGCAGTTCCAGTACATCCTGCGTGACGAGTCCATGCACTTGAACTTCGGCATCGACGTGATCAACCAGATCAAGATCGAAAACCCACACCTGTGGGATGCCCAGCTCAAAGACGAAGCCACCCAGATGATCCTCCAGGGCACCCAACTGGAAATCGAATACGCACGCGACACCATGCCGCGCGGCGTACTGGGCATGAACGCCGCGATGATGGAGGACTACCTCAAATTTATCGCCAACCGTCGTCTGACCCAGATCGGTTTGAAGGAAGAGTACCCAGGTACCTCTAACCCGTTCCCATGGATGTCGGAAATCATGGACCTGAAGAAAGAGAAGAACTTCTTCGAGACGCGGGTTATTGAGTATCAGACTGGTGGGGCGTTGAGCTGGGATTGATTCCAGTCACTCACTGAGAGATTAAGAGCGCTTTACCTGAAATGGATGTTTGGGGTGGCGAGTTAGATTAAGAGCCCCGCCTAGTGCGGGGCTTTTTATTAACGAGACAAGAATGCCAACAAAAAACACACGCCTAGGATTTTCACGCACGGCTATCGCACTACTATTAGCAGCGACCGGCATTATCACACCTATACTTTGGGACTGGTGGAGCACCAAATCAGAACTAACAATAACAAAAGAGCAAGGCACGAACATAATAGAGAAAAAAACCTCAGTTGACGGACTCTCAATTTCATATCTAGGTCATGAAATTGAAACCTTAAGCAAAATAAAATTCACCCTCAAGAACACTGGACGAACCCCTATTGAAGGATCAGATTTAGTATCGCCACCGACTTTAATCATCACTCAAGGCGAGCTACTCAAAGCAACAATTGATTCTATGTCTCCAGACAACCTTGGGGCAGAAATAACGCAAAACAGTAGTAATATAATAATAAAATTCCCACTTCTAAACCCGGGCGATATCATCAACCTCAGCGCACTAATCTCTGGCCAAGATCTAACATTCAAGGTTGAATCAAGAATAAAGAACATCAGCAAAATAAACGTACTAGACGAAAAAGATCAAATAAAAATAAGAAGCTCATTTAGCGTATCAACATATATCGTTGGATTTTTTTTAATCATCTTCATACTCCTATTCTTCGCACTATTAGGCCAGGCACCAAAACGGAATAAACAAAAGACTCTTCTTGCAAGAGGCGAGATTCCTTTCGCGCCCGGAGACCATTCAAGCACAGCAGTAGCCTACATTGAAAACGAATTGAGTTTTCTCGCAAAAAACAGAAGAAAGCCTCTTTTAGAAATGGCTTTGCGAGACGGCGAATTTCTGAGCGAAAGGAACGTCACAGAACTAACAACAACTATTAAAAACATTATAAACACCACAAACCCCGGCGGCGGCGCAATTCTAATTCTAATAATATGTCTTCTAGGGGCCTACTATCTATATTCAAATATCGTTATCTAAGGATGATTGAAGCAAGTAACCCGGACAACCACCGTAACGGTGGATGGATAAAGCGTCATCCACCCTACGGATCATCGCCATGCCCGGCGTAGGGTGGACAACGCGAAGCTTGTCCACCATGGCTCAACGACCCAGCCGCTCACGGATGAGCCACCATGCCCAACTACCGCCGCGCCCGCATACAGGGGTAATAGGGGACAGACCACGTTTTATCGGCAACCTTACTTACCCTTTTCGCCCTTACGGCGAGTC
>NZ_JAUYGD010000002.1 GCF_030690725.1 Pseudomonas sp.
GGTGTAGTGCAGGTGATGCGGGCCGGCCCAGATGTACAGAGTAATCAGCGCCCAGAAGTGCACGATCGACAGGCGAGAGGAGTAGATAGGCCGCTCGGCCTGCTTGGGTACGAAGTAGTACATCATCCCCAAAAAAGCCGGTGGTCAGGAAGAAGCCCACGGCGTTGTGGCCGTACCACCACTGGATCATCGCGTCAGTCGCACCGGCGTAGGCCGAGTAGGACTTGAACAGGCTCACCGGAACGGCCGCGCTGTTGACGATGTGCAGCATCGCGGTAACCAGAATGAAGGCACCGTAGAACCAGTTGCCGACATAGATGTGCTTGGTCTGGCGCTTGACGATAGTGCCGAAGAACACCACTGCATAGGCGACCCAGACGATACCCAGGAGGATATCGATTGGCCACTCCAGCTCGGCGTATTCCTTGGAACCGGTGAAACCCATTGGCAGGGTGATCACCGCAGCGACGATCACGGCTTGCCAACCCCAGAATACGAATGCGGCAAGGCCATCGGAGATCAGGCGTACCTGGCTGGTGCGTTGCACCACATAGAACGAGGTGGCCATCAGCGCGCAGCCGCCGAAGGCGAAGATCACCGCGTTGGTGTGTAGCGGACGCAGACGGCCGAAGCTCGTCCATTCCATGCCCAGGTTGAGTTCAGGCCACACCAGTTGCGCGGCGATGAAAACACCCAGGCTCATGCCAATGACTCCCCAAATCACCGTCATTACGGCGAACTGGCGAACCACCTTGTAGTTATAAGCAGTCGGACTGATTGCTGTGCTCATTATGGGTTCCACGGTTAATGGATTTTTTAGGGGCAAAAATCGGCGGCAAGTATGTAGAAAGCATGTGCTCATTGCAACGACACAAGCCGGCGCAATAAGGCTTTCAGGGCTGTTGGCAAGCATGCATGGCCGCTTATGCAGGGCATTGCCGCGAGCATAAAACGCCTTAAACAGGCGTAGCGCAAAGATGGGAATCGCCTTGGAGTTATGACAGGTGGCGACTGTCGACAAGATTAGCTCAAGTCAAAGGTCGCGCATGCACTTGGTCGGAAGGGTGCGACCTTGGGTCGCATGGCTCGGACGGCTGTCCGGGCGCGGAAGAGGCTTGCTTGAGTGGCTGGCGACCTGGGGTCGCCAGCCGGCTGCTGCGGTTTTAGCGATTACTGTGCGGCGGCGTTCTGTTGTTTCTGGCTCAGGCTCAGTACATAAGCGGCCAGCAGATGCACCTTGTCGTTGCCCAGATACTGCTCTTGCGCCGGCATCTGGCCATTGCGGCCGTGACGGATGGTCTGTTGCAACTGCACCAGGCTGCTGCCGTAGATCCAGCCAGCCGGGCTGGTCAGGTCGGGCGCGCCGAGCATGGCCATGCCTTTGCCTTCTGCACCGTGGCAGGCCAGGCAGTTGGCGGCATAAATGGCGGCGCCTTTTTCCAGATCGACGCTCTTGTCGGCTGGCAGCGGCAGGCCGGCCAGATCCTTGCGCACAAATGCTGCGACCTGTTGCACGCCGTCTTCACCAATAATTGCAGCCCAGGCCGGCATGGCGCCCATGCGACCATTGAGGATGCTGGTCTTGATCACATTAGGCTCGCCGCCCCAGCGCCAGTGGCTGTCGGTGAGGTTAGGGAAGCCCACTGCGCCCTTGGCGTCGGAGCCGTGGCAGACCGAGCAGTAGGTGGCGAACATGCGCCCGCCCATTTTCAGGGCTTGCTCGTCTTTGGCCACCTCTTCCAGGGGCATGGCCGCGTATTTGGCGAAGATCGGCCCATACAGCTCGTCCGCCTTGTCCACTTCACGCTGCCATTGCTTGACCTGGGTCCAGCCGTCTTCATAGCCCGGCAGTACGCCTTTCCAGTTGCCCAGGCCGGGGTACAGCGCCAGGTAGGCAATCGAGAAGACGATGGTGCCGATAAACAGCATGAACCACCACTTGGGCAGCGGGTTGTCATATTCCTCGATACCGTCGAAGGAATGACCCATGGTCTGCTCGGTTGGGTTCTTGTGCACTTCGCTTTTACGGGTGGCGAAAATCAGCCAGAACAGGGCGAGCAGGGTGCCGACGGTCAGCACTGTGATGTACCAGCTCCAGAACGTGCTCATGGGGTGTTGCTCCTAGGTGCAGCCAGCTTGGGTTCATCGGCAAAGGGCAGAAGGGCGGCCTCATCGAACGTCGTGCGGCGCTTGCCGCTGTAAGCCCACAGGGTCACGCAGACAAACGACAGCAGAACCAGTGCCGTACCAATGCCGCGCAGGGTGCCGGTATCAATAAATTCGAATGACATGGCTCTACCTCTTGTTCTTCACGGCAATGCCGAGCACTTGCAGGTAGGCGACCATGGCGTCCATCTCGCTCTTGCCTTTGACGGCAGCGGAGGCGCCGGCGATGTCTTCCTCGCTGTACGGCACGCCGAGAAAGCGCAGGGCCTGCATCTTCTTGGCGGTGTCCTGGCCATCCAGGGTGCTTTCCACCAGCCACGGGTAGGCCGGCATCTTCGACTCCGGTACCACGTTGCGCGGGTTGTACAGGTGCGCGCGGTGCCATTCATCCGAGTAGCGGCCGCCAACCCGAGCCAGGTCCGGCCCGGTACGCTTGGAGCCCCAGAGGAAGGGGTGG
>NZ_JAUYGD010000003.1 GCF_030690725.1 Pseudomonas sp.
ATCGCGCTCGACATGGTCGATGACGTTGAAGCCGTTCGCTTCCAAGTGCGAGATCCACTTCTTGCAGCAACCACAATTTGCATCACGGTGCACGTCGATTGTCAGGGCATCAGCTGATTGAACTGCAGAGCTCATAAACAAGGCGGCCAGCATCGCCGCCCGTGCTCCTTTACATTTAGCTGTCATGAAGGTGCTCTTTGCCATCGGCATGAGTGTGAGTGTTGGGCGCGGCGGCCGGGGTCTGCTCCTTTTGAGCTGGCTCTGTTTCGTGGTGACCAGCGCCACCTTCCGCCGTTTGGCCATCCGTCGCATGGTGGTCTGCGCCGCTGCCTGATGGGGTCATATCTGCTGCGTGATGATCTGCACTGCTCGACGAATCACCGTGATGATCGGCACCTGCGTTCGCCTTTGAACTATCCGAAGCATGATGATCTGTCGCTGCCTCAGGCTCGGCGTGGTGATCCGCCTTGGCGCTTCCATGTTGACCTTCGTGGTTATGCATTTGGGTCTCACCGCCGCCATGATCGTGACCGCCGCTCGATGCAACTAGGGCTTGATACTGCCCGGCATCCATTTTCGGCAGTTGATCTAGGAGCGCGACCATGCCCCAGATGTACTGATCACCCATGCTTTTGCCCCATGCCGGCATGCCTGTGGCCTTGATACCGTGCTTGATCACCCAAAATGCAGCAGCTGGATTGCCATCGATACCAACTTTGGTCAGGTTCGGCGGAGCGGGATACAGCGATTGGCTAAGTTCTGTTTCAGCAACACCCGGTGCCAAATGACATCCGATGCACATAGAGTTGTAGTTACCAGCCCCGGCTTTGATAAGCGCGTCATCATTGAGGTTGGGTACTTCTATATCTTTGGAGCGCACTTCGATAGAGCGATCTCTGGCCATTGTCAGGAAAGCATATACTGCCGGGAAGTGAGGGTCATCGGCACCCACGTTGACCAAGCCCAAGTAGGCACCGCCAACTAATGCAGCGCTTCCGACGACACCCGCCGCCACTAAGGTTTTAATTGTTCTTTTCATGTCAGGCTCTCAAAACCACATCCGAATACCGGCAACTAAGCGTGCCTCCTCAACATCCTCACCCTCATCTCGCACCAGGTCGGCCGTGTTGCCGAAGGAGCGACTCCAGGAAACGCCGATGTAGGGTGCGAACTGGCGAATGATCTCGTAACGCAGCCGTAGACCGACCTCGGCATTGGCCAGGCCGGAGCCGATGCCTCGCTCGGGATCGTTCTTGCCGTAGAAATTCACTTCAGCGGTCGGCTGAAGGATCAGGCGATTGGTCAGCAGAATGTCGTACTCGCCCTCTAAGCGCGCAGCCGTCTGGCCGTTCTCGCCGACAAAGGCAGTGGCCTCCGCCTCGAAGGCATACAGCGCCATACCCTGGATGCCGAATGCGGCCCAAGTCTGTGGCGACTCTGGCTTGAAGTCTTGGCGAACACCCGCGACCACATCCCACCAAGGACCAATCGAGCGCCCGTACAAGGCCTGCAATTCAGCATCCTCAGTGACGCCATTGGTGCGTTCACCTTCGGAGCGAAGCCAGAGACGATTGATGTCTCCTCCAATCCAGCCGGACGCATCCCAAGCCAAGGTGCTGCCTTCATCGGCATCCTGGTATTCGAGTTGGTCGAGCAGGAAAAAGCTGTTGATGGCGCTGTCGTGAACCTTGTGGCCTGGCAACGGCGGGAACGCTGCTTCACGATCCGCATCTGTCAGCACCGGGATAGGCGTGCGACTGGTAGTTCTTGGGGCTTCAGCGGAACCATGGTTCATCTTTGAATGATCCATACCCCCCATCTGCCCCTGCATAGCGCCGTGACCCATCTTGCTGTGGTCCATAGTCGGAGCCTTTTCTTGGCTCTGGCTATGGCCCATCTGGCTATGATCCATGCCCTTCATCGGCTCTTTGGCAGAACCGTGGTTCATCTTGCTATGGTCCATCGGCATGGAACCGTGGCCCATTGCCGAATGATCCATTTCTTCCGCAGCGATGGTGAGTCCGCTGCCAAGCATGCTCAGCGACACTGCCAGTGCTGTTAGGGACGGACGTAAAAACCTAGTGGTCATGGTTCGAACCTGCTTCGGCTTCGTTGCCGCCATGCTTATCCATCATGCTTTCGTGGTCCATGCCGCCATGGTTCATGTCCCCGTGATCCATCTGCTGACTAGCAGACTTTTCCTTCGCTTGTGCGGCCTTCGTGTCAGGTACCGATTTGGGAGCCTGTGTCTCAGTAGCATGTTGTTTGTGCTCACTGTGATCTTCACCGGCCAACAACACCGGAGCATGCAGGACAGCCAAAAGGCTCAACACAGTAACGCTGCCGGCCAGGGCCTTTCGCTTCATAAAAGTGCTCATCAGATATCTCCTTTACTCATCCACACGAACTTCACGGAACATGCCCATTTCCATGTGGAGTAGTAGGTGGCAGTGGTAGGCCCAGCGACCCAATGCATCGGCAGTCACTCGATAGCTGCGTTTGGAACCTGGTGGCATGTCGATGGTGTGTTTGCGAACCATGAAGTTGCCGTTCGCATCCTCCAGATCACTCCACATGCCGTGAAGATGGATGGGATGAGTCATCATGGTGTCGTTGACCAGCGTGATGCGGACACGCTCGCCGTACTTGAGACGCAGAGGCTCGGCATCAGAGAACTTGATGCCGTCGAAGGACCAGGAAAACTTTTCCATATGCCCGGTGAGGTGTAGCTCGATGGTTCGGCTGGGTTCGCGGCCATCCGGATCAGGGAAGGTGCTTTTCAAGTCGGAATAGGTCAGTACACGACGACCATTAGCGCGCAGGCCGATACCTGGATCGTCCAGTTTATGGGTCGGGGTCATGGTTTGCATGTCGACCAGGGGATTATTGGTTTCAGAGGCCGGATGCGATTGCATCGCTGCGTCCATACCTGCCATACCCGAATGGTCCATGCCGGCCATTTTGCTGTGGTCCATACCGGCCATATCACCTTGCATTCCGCCAGCGTCCATCCCGGCCATCTTGCTGTGATCCATGCCGCTCATGCCGCCTTGCATGCTGCCATGGTCCATGCCCGCCATGCTGCCGTGATCCATACCCATGTCGCCCATGGCGATCAGGGGGCGAGGATCGGTTTCGGGTACTGGAGCGCTCAACCCTTCACGTGTAGCCAGAGTGCCGCGGGCATAGCCGGTACGATCCATGGACTGTGCAAAAATCGTGTAAGCCTCTTGGTCAGCGAGCTCGACAATCACGTCATAAGTCTCGGCCACGGCGATACGGAGCTCATCAACGCTGACTGGCTTGACGTGCAGACCATCGGCCGCAACCACCGTCATCTTCAGGCCTGGAATACGTACGTCGAAGTAGGTCATGGCCGAGCCGTTGATGAAGCGCAAACGGAGTTTTTCACCCGGTTTGAAGATACCTGTCCAGTTCCCATTAGGTGCCTGGCCATTCATCAGGTAGGTGTAGGTATAGGCGCTGACGTCAGCAAGATCGGTGGGGCTCATCTTCATCTCGGCCCACATCTTGCGGTCAGCAACTGCTGCCGACCAACCTTGCTCGCTCACGTCATTGATGAAGTCGCCAACGGTGCGCTTGTGCTGGTTGTAGTAGTCCGACTGCTTTTTAAGCTTGGCCAATAACCGTGTTGGGTCTTCATCAGTCCAGTCAGTCAGCATCACCACGTAGTCACGGTCATAGCTAAACGGCTCAGGCTCCTTGGCATCGATGACCAGGGCACCGTAAACGCCAATCTGCTCCTGCAACCCAGAGTGGCTGTGGTACCAGTAAGTACCATTTTGATTGACCTTGAACTTGTACTCGTACATGCCATCGGGCGCGATGCCGTGGAAGCTCAAGCCAGGCACACCATCCATGTTCGCGGGCAAAATGATGCCGTGCCAGTGAATCGAGGTGTCTTCGGCCAAGCGGTTTTTCACACGCAGTGTGACGGTATCGCCTTCCCGCCAGCGCAAAATTGGCCCTGGAATGGACCCATTAATAGCCATCGCGGTCCGGGCTGCTCCGGTAATATTCACTGGCGTTTCACCAATGAATAAGTCGAAATCTGTACCCGTTAATACGTTGGGCTGTCCGGGACTGGTCACCGCCCAAACGGGTGTGCGCCACAAGCCAAGGCCTCCGAGAATGCCGGTAGCGGCCAGGCCTTTAACGAAGGTTCGTCTTGAGGTTTTGCAGTGCATGCCGTTATGTCCAATCAGTCAGAGGAGCCAGGGCGGAACAACCATGACATTTGGTTATTTCCAGCTTCATCCTGGGAGGTTTTCCCTATCAGCCTTGCCCACTGTCGTGATTTTTCAAATCGTTCCGACAGCGAGCTTGAGAAATTGCCATATCTCAACCGGCTAAGTGATTACATTTCTGTCAGGTTGACCGCGACTAGCAGTTGGCGTGATCGGCTGTTTTGCTTTTATTACCTGCAACCGGCGACTCTTTATTCTGTTGCTGGGCCAGTTGATAGGCTTCCATCGATACCTTGCTAGCCTGTTCCATGCGAGCAAAAGTACGGTCAGCACCGCCTTCGGCCATCGCCAAAGAAGAAGCGGTAAGCGCGATAACCACGAACAGGGTTTTGATTGAGTTCATCTGGACGTTCCTCGATTCAGTTCAGTTAGCCAAGTGACCCTGAGTGGGTCGTCATCAGGCATTGAGCTTCAGGCTCGAAGTAACCTTAACCAGGGTGCCCTGTCATAAACCTGAGCTGAACATTACAGTTCTGTCAGGTTGCTACTTCTTTCTTGTGGAGACTCTGCAGGGCTCTGTAGTGTCTGTTTATGCCCGCTACTGAACCTGTGCGGATTCGTTGCTGGCATGCCTGGCAGCGATGCCTAAGCTTCTTCGGGTCAGTGGCACTAAATAGTCCTGACCTCCACATAACGTTCAAGAGAGATTGCCACTATGTCGACCAAAAATACTGTTGCTACTGGTGCTGCATTGGCACTCGTTGCCGCCAGCCTATTTGCTACCCTGCCTGCGCAAGCGGCTCAGGATGCAAAAACTGCTGAAGTAAAATGCTTTGGTGTGAATGGCTGCAAAGGCCAAAACGATTGCATGACTGCAAAGAACGCCTGCAAAGGCCAGGGGGAATGTAAGGGTCAGGGGTTCAACTTGATGACCCAAGAAAAATGCGATGAGGCCGGCGGTAAAACCAGCGAGTAAGCCCATCCAAGGGAGTGCAAGTCGCTCCCTTGACCCGGAGTCCTAATGAGTAAAAGCGATTCACTGGGTTTTGGCCTCGGCTTGCGTAGCGAGTACTACCAGCAGATTCTGGAGCAACGCCCCGCAGTCGACTGGTTCGAGATCATCTCAGAGAACTACATGGTCGGAGGGGGAAAAGCCCTCTACTTCCTCGATGCGATCAAAGAGCAATATCCGCTGGTCATGCACGGGGTTTCCCTGTCGATTGGCGGTTCTCATGAGATCGACGCTGATTACTTGCGCCAATTGAAAAATCTAGCCGACCGAGTTCAGCCCCGCTGGGTCGCTGACCATCTGTGTTGGAGCCGAGGTAGTGCTCACCAGCTGCATGATCTACTTCCACTGCCATTCACCCAGAAGAGCCTGCTGCATGTGGCATCAAGGGTTCGGCTGGTTCAGGATGTGTTGCAGCGGCCCTTGGTGCTTGAGAACGTATCGGCCTACGTGCAGTGGAAAACGTCCTGCATGAGCGAGTCTCAGTTTCTGGCCGAACTGAGCAGCCTTACCGGCTGCGAGCTACTGCTCGATGTAAACAACGTCTACGTCAGTTCGAAAAACCAAGGGTTCGACCCTTGGCAGTTCATCATGGAGTTGCCCCAAGATCGGATTCGCCAGATCCACCTGGCCGGCCATAGCGACTACGGCCACTACCTCATTGATACCCATGATCAGCCGATTGCCGATCCGGTTTGGGCTCTGTACAGCAAAACGTTGAGCTATCTGGGTGCTACTGCCACCTTGATTGAGCGAGATGATCATTTCCCGCCCTTTGACGAGCTATTAGCGGAGCTGTCCAAGGCGCGCTCTATCTCCGCCAATGCTCTAAGGGCTGCCGCACCATGCGCCTGAGTGCTCAGCAGGAAGCGCTGGAGCGTTACCTGACCACAGGCGATACCGTTATCCCTCCTGAGCTGTTGGAGCAGATTCAAGGTAGCAATACGCTGCCTGCCGCAGATGGCCTGATGATTTACCAAAACGCTTATCGCGCCAGGCTTCTTTCCGTCATGAGGGAAGACTTCCCAGCGTTGCATCGCTGGATGGGTGATGAGTCATTTGCACAGTTGGCCATGGCTTATATCAGCACGTGGCCATCGAGACATTTCAGTTTGCGCTGGTTAGGCGAGAAGCTGCCGGAGTTCATCCGCGGCTATATTGCCGAGCCGCAACGTTCCCCGATGATAGAACTCGCGACACTTGAGTGGGCCTTTACCCTGGCCTTCGACGCCCCGGATGCAGTGCCACTGTCGCTGGGTGTGATGAGTCGTTTTTCGGCTGATGACTGGGTCAATCTGCGGGTATACCTCACACCCTCGGTTCGTTGGTTGCAGCTACAGTACAACACCGTGGGCATGTGGGTGGCTGCCAAGGCCGAGGCCGATATTCCTGCTGTCGTTACGTTATCCGCGCCCCTGGATTGCTTGGTTTGGCGACATGAGTTGGTCTGTCAGTACCGTACTCTGGAGCCGGATGAAGCTTCGGCTTTGCGGTTACTTAGCGATGGAGGCTCGTTTGCTTCAATGTGCGAGAACCTCGTGGGTCAACACGGTGAACAGGCACCTCTGCGAGCGGCTACCTGGCTGAAGCAGTGGGTCGGTGAGGGACTGCTTCAGCGTCGATAAATAGTGCCGTGGATGTGCAGGGCGTGGTGCCATTGGCTGAGAGTTGCCTCTTCCGCCAGCTGACGGAAGAGGCAAAAACCTTAAATCACGCGTTTGACGCTCAGGTACTCGCCCTTGGTCTTCAGCGTGATGGTCACGTCGCTGTTGCTGCGGTTGCGCCAGAACCAGCCGTGGGTGCCGTCAAAGATGGCGGTGAACTCGCCTTTATCCCCCTTGATCTGTTTACCCTTGCTGTAGCTGTGGTAGTAGCCCTTTGGGCCGTTGTAGGGCTCGCCGTGGGTGTCGTGGTTGACCGGAATACCATTGGTCGTCCACTCGTAGCTGACAGTGGCCTTGTCCAGCATTTCCAGCTTGATTTCACTGGCTTCGCCCGGCTTCAGCGTGACAGTCACTTCATCCGACTTCAGGGCTGGCTCAGGCTCAGCTACGGGTTCGGCCACAGGTGCTGCTGCAACAGGCTCTTGAACTACCGGCTGAACAGGCGCGGGAGCTTGAGCGACTGGAGCCGCAGCTGGCTGAACCGCTGCATCCGCT
>NZ_JAUYGD010000007.1 GCF_030690725.1 Pseudomonas sp.
GCCTTCACCGGAATGTTGTTCGTCCCCGCGCCCGCACGGCCGATCGCCCGCACGCTTTCGGCAATGGTCGTGCCGTGCATGTCCTGCGAACGCACGAGGATCGCATCGGGCTTCGCCACGTCCTTGGAGACGTGATAGTGCTCCTGAGGAAAGCGCCGCAGCCCGATCTGCGAGATCTGGTTGAGTACCTGTATTTGGAATTTTTTCGTTGTCATCGGCAAAATCATAACCCACCGCGGCCTGCGCCGGGTGCCGGATTCCTCTCAGATTCCCGCGTGCGCTGAGCTGCGCGGCCGAACAAACCGGGCCGGGGCCGGATTCAACCGTGCTTCGCCTCGAACTCCCGCATGTACTCGACCAGCGCCTTCACGCCCTCGATCGGCATCGCGTTGTAAATCGAGGCGCGCATGCCGCCCACAGACCGGTGCCCTTTCAGCTGCACCATGGCGCGCTGCTTCGCGCCCTTGAGGAACTCCTCGTCCAGCGCCTCGTTCGTCAGTTTGAACGGCACGTTCATCCGCGAACGGTCCTGCCTGTCCACCGGGCTGACAAAGAACCGGCTCTGATCCAGATAGTCGTACAGCAGCTTCGCCTTGCCGATGTTGTGTTTCTCGATCTGCGCGAGCCCGCCCTGTTCCTTCAGCCACTTGAACACGAGCCCGGCGATGTACACGGCATAGGTCGGAGGCGTGTTCAGCATCGAATCGCTGTCGGCCTGCTGCTTGTAGTCGAACGCCGAGGGCGTGATCGGCAGCGCCTGGCCGATGAGATCATCGCGCACGATCACGATGGTGAGCCCCGCCGGGCCGATGTTCTTCTGGGCGCCGGCGTAGATCAGGCCGTACCTGGCCACATCGACCGCTCGGGAGAGGATGTGCGAGGACATGTCTGCAACCAGCGGCACGTCACCCGTATCGGGCGTCCAGTGGTACTCGATGCCGCCGATGGTCTCGTTGGAGCAGATGTGCACGTAACCCGCATCCTTGCTGAGCTTCCAGGTCTCGCGCGCCGGAATGTAGGTGAAACCGCGGTCCTCGCCCGAGGCCGCCACATTCACGGCGCAGTATTTCTTCGCTTCCTTGATGGATTTCTTCGACCACTCGCCCGTATTGACGTAATCCGCCACGGTCCTGCCACGCAGCAGGTTCATCGGCACGATCGCGTTCTCGGCGATCGCACCGCCCTGCAGGAACAGCACCTTGTAGTCGGACGGAATTTCCATCAGGTCGCGCAGGTCCTGCTCGGCCTTTTCCGCGATGGCGGTGTACTCGTCACTGCGGTGGCTCATCTCCATCACCGACAGGCCTTTACCCTGCCAATCGAGGAGCTCCGCCTGGGCGCGTTGCAGAACAGCTTCAGGAAGCGCGGCCGGGCCGGCGCAGAAGTTAAAGGCTCGCTTGCTCACATCCACTCTCGCTCAAAATAGTGGGCGGGCTGGTGCGTGCCAGCAGCCGCCAAATCCTACGCCGTCAGGGGCGAGCGCACTCGCCCCGACAGATCACTCTTCGCTGATCGGGCTTTCGTCAGCTGCGGCTTCGGGTGCATCACCTTCATCCGCAACTGCGCCGTCAAAACCCTCTTCGCCTTCCAGCAGCTCTTCGTCGTCTTCCGCCGAAGGCTCCTGTACGCGCTCAAGACCCACCAGGGTTTCATCCTTGGCCAGTTTGATCAGGGTCACACCCTGGGTGTTACGACCGAGGCTGGAGACTTCGCTGACGCGGGTACGCACCAATGTGCCCTGGTCGGAAATCAGCATGATTTCCTCGCCTTCCAGCACCTGCACGGCGCCGACCAGCTTGCCGTTACGCTCGTTGCTGACCATGGCGATTACGCCCTGGCCGCCACGACCGCGACGCGGGAACTCGGCCATAGCCGTGCGCTTGCCGTAGCCACGCTCGGAAGCAGTGAGAATCTGCGCATCGGCTTCAGGAATCAGCATGGAGATGATTTCCTGGCCTTCCGGCAGACGCATACCACGCACACCACGAGCGGTACGGCCCATGGTGCGCACCTTGCTTTCCTTGAAGCGAATGACCTTGCCGCCGTCGGAGAACATCATCACTTCGCGGGCGCCGTCAGTTACGGCGGCGGAGATCAGGGTGTCATCTTCATCCAGCTTGAGGGCGATCAGGCCCGAGCTGCGCGGACGGCTGAACTGCACCAGCGGAGTCTTCTTCACAGTGCCTTTGGCCGTAGCCATAAAGATGTAGGCACCGGTCGGTTCATCCGGGGTCTCGTCGTCGGCGTCATCGCCTTCGGTCAGATCTTCGACTTCTTCAGCCTCGACCACTACGCCTTCGATATCGTCCTGCTCATCGCCTTCTGGCGCTTGCTGACGCAGGGCCTCGAGATCGACCTGAAGCATGGCGGTGATGCGCTCGCCTTCGTCCAGCGGCAACAAGTTGACCAGCGGACGACCACGGGCAGCGCGCGAGGCCTCCGGAATTTCGTAGGTCTTCAGCCAGTACACCTTGCCCTTGCTGGAGAACAGCAGCAGCGTGGCGTGACTGTTGGCGACCAGCAGATGCTCGATGTAATCCTCATCCTTCACGCCGGTGGCCGACTTGCCCTTACCGCCGCGACGCTGCGCCTGGTAAGCATGCAGCGGCTGGCTCTTGGCATAGCCACTGTGGGAGATGGTGACCACACGCTCTTCTTCGGTGATCAGGTCAGCCAGGCTCAGGTCCAGACGATTGTCGAGAATCTCGGTGCGGCGCTTGTCGCCAAACTCGGCCTTGACCGCTTCCAGTTCCTCGCGAATCACTTCCATCAGGCGCGTAGCGCTGGTGAGGATGCGGATCAGCTCGCCGATCTGGGTGAGAATTTCCTGGTATTCGGCCAGCAGTTTTTCATGCTCAAGACCGGTCAGGCGGTGCAGACGCAGCTCAAGGATGGCCTGGGCCTGTTCCGGCGAGAGGAAGTACTTGCCATCACGCAGACCGTACTGCGGATCAAGATCGTCCGGGCGGCAGGCATCGGCACCGGCGCGCTCGACCATGGTTTCCACCGCACTGGATTCCCAGGGCGTGGCGATCAGCGCCAGCTTGGCTTCGGCCGGGGTCGGCGAGGCCTTGATCAGGGCGATAACCGGGTCGATGTTGGACAGGGCAACCGCCTGGCCTTCAAGGATATGCCCACGTTCACGGGCCTTGCGCAGCTCGAATACGGTGCGGCGGGTGACCACTTCACGGCGGTGCAGAATAAAGGCTTCGAGCATGTCCTTGAGGTTAAGGACCTTCGGCTGGCCGTCGATCAGCGCCACCACGTTGATGCCGAACACACACTGCATCTGGGTCTGGGCGTAGAGGTTGTTGAGCACCACTTCCGGCACTTCGCCGCGACGCAGCTCGATCACGATGCGCATGCCGTCCTTGTCGGACTCATCGCGCAGCTCGGTGATGCCTTCGAGCTTCTTCTCTTTAACCAGCTCGGCGATCTTCTCGATCAGACGCGCCTTGTTCAGCTGATACGGCAGCTCGCTGACGATGATCTGCTGACGGCCACCGACCTTGTCGATGTCTTCAATAATCGCCCGAGCGCGCATGTAAATGCGGCCACGGCCGGTGCGGTAAGCCTCGATGATGCCAGCGCGACCGTTAATGATCGCCGCAGTCGGGAAGTCCGGACCGGGGATGTACTGCATCAGCTCATCGACAGTCAGCTCGCCGTTGTCGATCAGCGCCAGACAACCATTGATCACTTCAGTGAGGTTGTGCGGCGGAATATTGGTGGCCATGCCCACGGCGATACCGCTGGAGCCGTTGACCAACAGGTTGGGGACCTTGGTCGGCATAACCGCTGGGATCATCTCGGTGCCGTCGTAGTTCGGCACCCAATCCACGGTTTCTTTGTGCAGGTCAGCCAGCAGCTCATGGGCCAGCTTGGTCATGCGCACTTCGGTGTATCGCATGGCGGCGGCGTTATCGCCGTCCACCGAACCGAAGTTGCCCTGGCCGTCGACCAGCAGGTAACGCAGCGAGAATGGCTGCGCCATGCGGACGATGGTGTCGTACACCGCGGTATCACCGTGCGGGTGGTACTTACCGATTACGTCACCGACCACACGGGCGGACTTCTTGTATGCCTTGTTCCAGTCGTTGCCCAACTCACTCATGGCAAACAGCACACGGCGGTGCACGGGCTTCAAGCCATCACGTGCATCCGGCAGCGCTCGCCCGACAATTACGCTCATCGCGTAATCGAGGTAGGACTGCTTGAGTTCGTCTTCAATATTGACCGGGAGGATTTCTTTGGCCAGTTCGCCCATGAGTAGCCTTGTTCCTTTTTCTGGTGAAACTCCGCGCCGCTCGTCCTGAGTGGTGTGGAGCCTGTCGCCGTGCCTTGAGGCTCATAGCGACTCACGACAAATCAATAAGTTATGCCATGTATCTGCGCAGGTAAGAGGCCCATAACGGGCACCCCCGAAAACCGCCGGAGCTTACCACAATCACCGCGGCGCACCTATCCCCAGCGCCACCCTACCGACTAGGTGCGCGCACCCGCAGAAAAACTCAGTGCAGGCGCTTGCGGCACATCAATTGCGCCATTTTTTCCGTATCTGGACGATCCACCACGCCCTTCTCGGTGACGATAAAGTCGATCAGGTCCGCCGGGGTCACATCGAATACCGGATTGAGCGCTTCGATCCCGCCAGCAATGCGCTTGCCGCCCAGCTCGAGCAGCTCACTGGCATCACGCTCTTCCAGCACGATGTCGTCACCGTGCTCCATGGCCATATCAATAGTTGAGCTGGGCGCGACCACCATAAAGCGCACGCCATGGTGCATGGCATTCACGGCCAGCTGATAGGTGCCGATCTTGTTCGCCACATCGCCGTTTGCAGCAATGCGGTCCGCCCCGACGATGACCCAGGTGATGCCACGGGTTTTCATCAGGTGCGCGGCAGCCGAATCGACATTGACAGTCACCGGAATGCCGTCAGCGGCCAGCTCCCAGGCTGTCAGGCGCGAGCCCTGCAGCCAGGGCCGGGTTTCGTCGGCGTATACCCGCTCAAGCAAACCATCGTGGAAGGCTGCGCGAATCACCCCCAGTGCCGTACCAAAGCCGCCCGTGGCCAGAGCGCCGGCATTGCAGTGGGTCAGCAGGTTCTGCTGATTGCCTTGATGCTTGCGGATCAGATCGACGCCCAGCTGGGCCATGGTCAGGTTGGCTTCGCGATCACTCTGATGGATGCCGATGGCTTCGGCCTCCAGCAGCGCCAGCGGGTCGTCATGGCTTTTCAGCCGACCCAGCCGATCACGCATGCGTTCGAGCGCCCAGAACAGGTTGACCGCGGTCGGCCGCGAAGCCGCCAGCAGGTCGAAATCCGCCTGCAGTGCCGCGCGCCAGTCACCGCCTGCCTGCAGACGAGCCCGTACAGCCAGAACGATTGCATAGGCCGCACTGATGCCGATGGCCGGCGCGCCGCGCACCACCATGCTGCGGATCGCCTCGGCGACATCCGCCGCCGAGTGGTAGCTCAGCCAGGTTTCCTCGAAAGGCAGCGCGCGCTGATCGAGCAGGTGCAGAGCGCCGTCACGCCACTCGATGGCCCTGACCTTCTCTGCCGCTAGCAATTGCTCGCGCATGACACACCTCCGCCGGAAAAAGCCGACCATTATACGCACAGCACTCCGCACATCGCGCCAGATCAGCTGCATGCAGCTTCAAGCCTAGGGCGTTCCCCTATAAACTCGCCACTTTACTGACTGCCGGAAGCGCTCCCCATGCCCCAAGCCCCGCTCGACCTCCTGCTCCTGCCCACCTGGCTGGTCCCGGTCGAACCTGCTGGCGTGGTGCTGCTGGAACACGGCCTGGGCATCCGTGACGGACGTATCGCGCTGATAGCCCCGCGCGCTGAAGCACTCAAACACGCGGCCCTGCAGGTGCTTGAACTACCCGGGCGACTGCTCACGCCAGGCCTGGTCAACGCCCACGGGCATGCGGCAATGACCCTGTTCCGCGGCCTGGCCGATGATCTGCCGCTGATGACCTGGCTGGAGAAGCACATTTGGCCGGCCGAGGCCAAGTGGGTCAACGAGCAGTTTGTGCAGGATGGCACCGAGCTGGCCATCGCCGAACAGCTCAAGGGCGGCATCACTTGCTTCTCCGACATGTACTTCTACCCGGAAACCGCCAGCCAGCTGGTGCACAGCAGCGGCATCCGCGCACAAATCACCATTCCCGTGCTGGATTTCCCGATTCCCGGCGCGCGTGATGCGGACGAAGCGCTGCGCAAGGGCCTGGCGCTGTTCGACGACCTCAAGCATCACCCACGTCTAAGCGTGGCCTTTGGCCCGCACGCGCCCTATACAGTGAGCGACGACAAGCTGGAGAACATCCGCGTGCTCGCCGAAGAGCTGGACGCTGGCATTCATATGCACGTGCACGAAACCGCCTTCGAAGTGCAGCAGAGCCTGGAGCAGCGTGGCGAGCGGCCACTGGCCCGCCTGGCGCGCCTCGACCTGCTCGGCCCGCGCTTCCAGGCCGTGCATATGACCCAGATTAATGATGAAGACCTGGCCCTGCTGGTGGAAAGCAACAGCAGCGTGATCCACTGCCCGGAGTCCAACCTCAAGTTGGCCTGCGGCTTCTGCCCGGTGGAAAAACTCTGGCAGGCCGGGGTCAATGTGGCCATCGGCACCGATGGCGCGGCGAGCAACAACGACCTCGACCTACTCGGCGAAACCCGTACCGCTGCCCTGCTGGCCAAGGCGATTGCCGGCTCTGCCACTGCGCTGGATGCCCACCGCGCGCTGCGTATGGCCACACTGAACGGCGCCCGCGCCCTTGGCCTGGATGAGCAGATCGGCTCACTGGAACTGGGCAAGGCAGCGGACATGGCGGTATTCAACCTCTCCGGCCTGGCCCAGCAGCCGGTCTACGACCCGGTATCGCAACTGATCTACGCCGGCGGCCGCGCCTGCGTCGAACACCTGTGGGTCAGCGGCAAGCTTTTGCTCGACGGCGGCCAACTGACGCGCCTGGACGAGGCGCGGATCGTCGCCAATGCACGCGCCTGGGGGGCGAAAATCGCCGCTAAATAACCGCAAGCCCAGAGAATGCGGGAACTGCGACAAACTGACATACATTGGACGCACAACAGGCGTCCAATCCACCCGGCGAAACTGGCAACATAAGCGCCTTGCGCTCCCACTCTCGCCGCAGCCTGACTCAGGGATTTATATGAGCAACGTCGACCACGCCGAAATCGCCAAATTCGAAGCCCTCGCCCATCGCTGGTGGGACCGCGAAAGCGAATTCAAGCCGCTGCACGACATCAACCCATTGCGGGTCAACTGGATCGACGAGCGCGTCGGCCTGGCCGGCAAAAAGGTGCTCGACGTCGGCTGCGGCGGCGGCATCCTCAGCGAATCCATGGCTCAGCGCGGCGCCAGCGTCACCGGCATCGATATGGGTGAAGCGCCGCTGGCCGTGGCCCAACTGCACCAGCTGGAATCAGGCGTAAGCGTCGAGTACCGGCAGATCACTGCCGAAGCCCTGGCCATCGAGATGCCCGAGCAGTTCGATGTGGTCACCTGCCTGGAAATGCTTGAGCACGTGCCGGACCCGGCGTCGGTGATCCGCGCCTGTTACCGCATGGTCAAACCCGGCGGTCAGGTGTTCTTCTCCACCATCAACCGCAACCCCAAGGCCTACCTGTTCGCCATCATCGGTGCTGAGTACGTGATGCGCCTGCTGCCGCGCGGCACCCATGACTTCAAGAAATTTATCCGTCCGTCAGAGCTGGGCGCCTGGAGCCGCGAGGCGGGCCTTGAGGTCAAGGACATCATCGGCCTGACCTACAACCCGCTGAGCAAACGCTACAAGCTGGAAGCCGATGTCGACGTCAACTATATGATCCAGACCCTGCGCGAGGAGTGAGGCGCATGCGTTTACGCGCAGTTCTATTCGATATGGACGGCACCCTGCTCGACAGCGCGCCGGACTTTGTCGCCATCAGCCAGGCCATGCGCGCCGAGCGCGGTCTGCCGCCGATTAACGACAAGTTGATTCGTGATCAGGTCTCCGGCGGTGCGCGTGCCATGGTCGCCGCCAACTTTGCCATGGACCCCGAGGCCGCAGGTTTCGAAGCCCTGCGCCTAGAGTTTCTCGAACGTTATCAGAGCCACTGTGCGGTACTTACCCGGCCCTTCGACGGCATGAATGAACTGCTTGATGACATCGAACAGGCCAAGCTGATCTGGGGTGTGGCGACCAACAAGCCGGTGCGCTACGCCGAACCGATCATGCAACAGCTCGGCTTGGCGCAGCGCTCGGCGGTGTTGGTCTGTCCGGATCACGTCAGCCGCAGCAAACCCGACCCGGAGATGATCCTGCTAGCCTGCGCGAAGATGGGCGTGGAGCCCGCCGCCACCCTGTTTATTGGCGATGACGAACGCGATATCGAAGCTGGCCGCGCCGCCGGCTGCAAGACCGCCGCCGTGACCTACGGCTATATCCACCCGCAGGACAACCCACGCAACTGGGGCGCCGATGTGGTGGTGGACCATCCGCTGGAACTGCGTGCCGTACTCGAACGCGCCCTGTGCAGCTGCTGAAAATCGCCTGCCGGGCGCGCACCGACGCCACCCGTTTTTGAATTAATGAGGCTTTACCCATGCATGACTATTCCGCCCGCCCCGACCTGCTCAAGGGCCGCGTGATTCTGGTGACCGGCGCCGGCCGTGGCATTGGCGCAACCGCCGCCAAGACCTTTGCCGCCCATGGCGCAACCGTGCTGCTACTGGGCAAAACCGAAGAAAATCTCAGCCGGGTGTATGACGCCATCGAAGCCGCCGGTCACCCGCAGGCCGCGGTCATCCCGTTCAACCTGGAAACCGCCCTGCCGCATCAGTACGACGAACTGGCGGCGATGATCGAAGCCGAATTCGGCAAGCTCGACGGCCTGCTGCACAACGCCTCGATCATCGGCCCGCGCACGCCGCTGGAGCAGCTGTCCGGCGACAACTTCATGCGCGTGATGCAGGTCAACGTCAACGCCATGTTTATGCTCACCAGCACCCTGCTGCCGCTGCTCAAGCTCTCGACGGACGCCTCGGTGGTATTCACCTCCAGCAGCGTCGGCCGCAAGGGCCGCGCGTACTGGGGCGCTTATGCGGTATCGAAGTTCGCCACCGAGGGCCTGATGCAGGTACTGGCCGATGAAATCGACGGTATCGCCAATGTGCGCGCCAACAGCGTCAACCCAGGCGCCACCCGCACCGATATGCGTGCCCAGGCCTATCCAGGGGAGAACCCGGCCAACAACCCGTTGCCTGAGGCGATCATGCCGGTCTATCTGTACCTGATGGGGCCGGATAGTACGGGCGTCAACGGCCAGGCATTTGACGCGCAATAAACCATCACAACTGCCGCCGGTTTTCCGGCGGCAGCCGACTCGCCTGGCATCAAATTGCCAGCAGCCCCGCCAGTTAACCGGCAAAGACTTGCCGCCAGCCGTTGCCACATAAATCTAAGTGCATGAAATAAAAGCACTTTTCGCACGCTACCGCGCTTGGCATGAAATTCGCTCTACCTCTTTCAGTCGTCGCGTATCGCGTAAGAGGTAAGGCTTTATGGCCCCGCACAACCAGTCCAACACCATCGATTTCGACGCTGCCAAATTGCAGCGCCTCGGCTATGCCGGTCGCCTGCAGAAAAATCTGAAACCAGTCAGCCTGGCGCAACTGCGCCAACAGCTGAGCCTGCGCCTGCAAACCTCGCTGGAAGCCGAACGCATTCTTGAGCTGTTTTTCACTGAAGTGCAGCGCCTGGTGCCCCTTAGCTCCCTCAGCTACCACCTGGCGTCCTGCGACCTGCGCCTGGACCTGGGCGAGCGCGCCAACCACTCGGCCGGCTACCGCCTGAATCACGAAGGCGAGTACCTCGGTGAGCTGACGTTCCGCCGTAACCAGCGTTTCAGCGAGGACGAGCTGGGCCAGCTGGAATCATTGCTGGCCAGCCTGCTGTTTCCTCTGCGCAACGCCCTGCTCTACCGTTCGGCAGTACAGAGCGCACTGCGCGACCCGCTGACCGAAACCGGCAACCGCATCGCCATGCAGCAGACGCTCAAGCGCGAAGTGGACATCGCCCGGCGCACCCTGCAGCCGTTGTCCGTGCTGATGGTCGACATCGACCACTTCAAACGCATCAACGATAACCACGGCCATCTGATCGGTGACCAGGCGCTCAAGGCCGTCGCCACCGCGCTGAAAGACAGCCTGCGCAATGTCGACATGGTGTTCCGCTTCGGTGGTGAAGAATTTATGGTGCTGCTCTCCAGCACCAGCCGCGAAGCCGCTTCGATGGTCGGTGAGCGCCTGCGCCTGGCCGTCCTAGGCATCCAGTATCTGGTGGAAAACCGCGCCATTGAGCTGTCGGTCAGCCTCGGCTGCGCCACCCTGCTGCCGGGTGAGTCGATGGAAAGCCTGATGCGCCGCGCCGATAGCGCGCTGTACGTGTCCAAGCGCGACGGCCGCAATCGCCTGTCGATGGCTGGGTAAAACGTCCAGCAATAAAAAGGCGACCCGAGGGTCGCCTTTTTCACATCTGCCGAAATGCTTTACTCCGGCTTAGGACCGCGACCGAAGCCCGGACGCTGACCTTCGCGGGTCGGCTGGCTGCGACGCTTGACCGGCGCACCGGCCGGCTTACGCGACGGACGATCAGTCAACTCAACGCCTGGACGCTGCGCACCCGGCTTGGCCGGACGCTTCTTGTTGACATCGCTCGGGCGCTCGGCAACTGGTGTGCCTTTGCCTTGATCGACACGCGGCGCACGCGGGGTGCGTACTGGACGCTCGCCACGCTCAGCACCTTCACCACGCGCAGGGCGCGAACGGCCCTGGTCGCCAGCCGCTGCCGGACCGCCGCCATGGGCCGGGCGCAAAGTCCGCTCCGGACGGGCGGCACGCCCCACCGGCTTGGCCGATTTGCGTTGCAGACGGTCGATCTTGTCGCGGGCTTTTTCCTTCATATCCGGCAAGGCGACCGGCTTGAGGCCGACTTCCTCACTGAGGATATCCACTTCGCGCTGGCTCATTTCGCGCCAGCGGCCCATGGTCAGATCCGAGGTGATAAACACCGGGCCGAAACGCACGCGCTTCAGACGGCTGACCACCAGCCCCTGGGATTCCCACAACCGGCGCACTTCGCGGTTACGGCCTTCCATCACCACGCAGTGATACCAGTGGTTGAAGCCCACGCCACCTGGCGCGACCTTGATGTCGGTGAACTTGGCCGGGCCGTCTTCGAGCATCACGCCGGCTTTCAGGCGCTCGATCATCTCTTCGTCGACTTCACCACGCACACGCACGGCGTACTCGCGATCCATCTGGAAGGATGGGTGCATCAGGCGGTTGGCCAGCTCACCGTCAGTGGTGAACATCAGCAAACCGGTGGTATTGATGTCGAGGCGACCGATATTGATCCAGCGGCCATCTTTCGGCCGTGGCAGACGGTCAAATACTGTCGGACGGCCTTCCGGGTCGTCACGGGTGCAGATCTCGCCTTCGGGTTTGTTGTAGATGATTACGCGGCGCACGCTTTCTGCGGCTTCTTCGCGGCGGATCACCTTGCCATCGACGGCAATCGCATCGTGCAGGTCGACGCGTACGCCGAGGCTGGCGACTGCGCCGTTGACCTTGACGCGGCCAGCGGTAATCCAGGCTTCAATTTCACGGCGTGAAGCCAGGCCCATGCGCGCCATGACTTTCTGCAGCTTTTCGCCTGCGGGGCTGTATTCTTCGATTTCTTCACTCATCTGGGCACCTCCCGGTGTTTTCTTTAGTGATTGGACGACTCGAGTCGTCGAAGGGCCGCGGAGCATACGCGAAACGCGGCGCTTACGCACGGATTGAGGCTAGCTGGCTGATCGGTGGCCGTCAGCCTTTGCGCCGACCGATGGTCGCCAAACTCAGCAAGCGCATATCCGCCTCGGCCAGAACGACACGCCGGGAAGCCTTGTCGAGCTTCTTCCAGCCTTTGATCTCGGCCTTGCTGCGCCCGCAACCGAGGCATATATCACGCTCGAACTTGCACAGCTTGATGCAGGGGTCTTTCACCGCGCTAACGCTTCAGTCAGACAGCTGCTCTTTATCCAGGGTTTCGTGAGGCTCATCGGCATCGTCAAGCTCATCGTCCTGCTCGGGTAAATCATCGAAGTCGGTCTTCAGACCCTGTTCCATCGAGTCGAGTTCAGCTAGCAGGCTACTGAAGCTGGTTTCCTCGCCCGCCTCCGCCGCCGGCTCATCGGCCAGGGCCAGGTCGGCACGCGCCTGCAGGCTTTGCGGCGCGTCCAGATCATCCTCAAAAGCCAGCACAGGCTCCGGTTCCAGTTCGCGCAGGGCGGCCAGAGGCGGTAATTCGTCGAGGCTTTTCAGGTTGAAGTGATCGAGAAAGGCCTTGGTGGTGGCGAACATCGCCGGTTTGCCCGGCACATCGCGATAACCGACCACACGAATCCACTCGCGCTCCAGCAGGGTTTTGACGATATGGCTGTTGACCGCCACACCGCGCACATCTTCAATCTCGCCCCGGGTGATCGGCTGGCGGTAGGCAATCAGCGCCAGGGTTTCCAACATCGCGCGCGAATAGCGCTGCGGGCGCTCTTCCCATAGGCGACCAACCCAAGGCGCAAATTTCTCACGCACTTGCAGACGGTAACCGGACGCCACTTCAATAAGCTCGAAAGCGCGCCCTTCACAGGACTTGCCCAGGTGTGTCAGGGCCTTCTTGAACACCGCCGGCTCCGGCCGCTCGGCCTCCTCGAAGAGTTCGTACAGACGCTCCAGCGATTGCGGTTTACCGGAGGCCAGGAGGAAGGCTTCGAGCAGGCTGGCCAGCTCACGAGGTTCGTTAAGGTTCATGCTTATTCAGCCCGCGCACGCACATGGATTGGCCCAAAAGCCTCATTTTGCACCAGTTCAACCAGGGATTCCTTGATCAACTCGAGCACTGCCATAAAGGTCACCACCACCCCGAGCTTGCCCTCTTCGGCGCTGAACAGGCTGACAAAGGGCACAAACGCGCCGCCCTTGAGGCGTTCGAGCACTTCGCTCATGCGCTCGCGGGTCGACAGCGCTTCACGGGTGACCTGGTGGCTTTCAAACATATCGGCGCGGCGCAGCACTTCGGCCATCGACAGCAGCACTTCTTCCAGGCTGACATCCGGCAGCAGCTTGCGCGCCCGCGCTTCGGGGGCATCAAGACGCGGCACGGTAACGTCACGACCGACCCGGCTAAGGCCGTCGATGCCTTCTGCAGCGGCTTTATAACGCTCGTATTCCTGCAGACGGCGGATCAGCTCGGCGCGCGGGTCGTCTTCTTCAGCTTCGACCTCACTGGAGCGCGGCAACAACATGCGCGACTTGATCTCGGCGAGCATGGCCGCCATCACCAGGTACTCGGCCGCCAACTCCAGGCGCACAGACTGCATCAGCTCGACATAACCCATGTACTGGCGGGTGATTTCCGCCACTGGGATATCCAGCACATCAATGTTCTGTTTGCGGATCAGGTACAGCAGCAGGTCCAGCGGGCCCTCGAAGGCTTCGAGAAACACCTCCAGGGCATCCGGCGGGATATACAGGTCCAGCGGCATTTCGGTGACCGCCTGGCCATATACCAGGGCAAATGGCAGCTCTTGCTGGGCATTGGCCTGATCCTGGGGATGGCTCTCGGGATGTTCCTGGGCTGGCACGCTGGACATGGTCATTCTCGAAATTAGATTCAGCGTTAGGTTCAGCGGTAATTCAGGCCAAGGGCCAGGCGCACTTCACTCAGAGTTTCGCGCGCCTCGGAGCGCGCACGCTCGGCGCCATCGGCAAGAATCTGCCGCACCAGATCAGGGTTGTCCTGATAATCCGCGGCGCGCGCCTGCAACGGTTGCAACTCCTGCTGCAGCGCCTCAACCAAAGGCGCCTTGCATTCCAGACAGCCGATACCGGCGCTGCGGCAGCCTTGCTGGGCCCAGTCGCAGGTCTCATTACTGGAATACAGCTGATGCAGCGGCCACACCGGACAATTCGCCGGGCTACCGGGATCATCGCGATGCACCCGCGCTGGATCGGTCGGCATACGGCGGATCTTCTCCTCGATCGCCGCAGCGTTGTCACGCAGGAAAATCGCGTTGTTATTGGATTTGGACATCTTCCCGCCATCGAGCCCGAGCAGCTTGGGCGACTCGCCGAGCATGGCCTGCGGTTCAATCAGCAGAATCTTGCCGCCACCCTCCAGGTAACCGTAAAGGCGCTCTTTATCACCCAGGGTAATGCTCTGTTGATCCTTAAGCAGCGCCCGCGCGGTTTCCAGCGCCTCGGCGTCGCCCTGCTGCTGATAGGCCTTGCGCAGATTGTTGTAGAGCGTCGCGGTTTTCTTGCCGAGCTTGATAATCGCCGCCTCGGCCTTCTCCTCAAAGCCAGGCTCGCGGCCATACAAATGGTTGAAACGCCGCGCCACATCCCGGGCGAACTCGATATGCGCCAGCTGATCGCTGCCCACCGGCACCACGCCGGCGCGGTACAGCAGAATATCCGCGGCCTGCAGCAAGGGGTAACCGAGAAAGCCGAAGGTGCTCAGGTCCTTGCCGTGCAACTGTTCCTGCTGCTCTTTATAGGACGGCACCCGCTCCAGCCAGCTGAGCGGGCAGATCATCGACAGCAGCAGGTGCAACTCGGCGTGTTCAGGGACTTGCGACTGGATAAACAGCGTCGCTGAGCTGGGGCTGACGCCGGCCGCCAGCCAGTCCACGGCCATGTCCATTACGCGCTGGGACAGTGGGCCGACATCGTCGTAATCAGTGGTCAGCGCGTGTAGGTCAACGATGCAGAAGAAGCATTCATAGGTGTGTTGCAGCTTCACCCAGTTCTTCAGCACCCCCTGGTAGTGCCCCAGGTGCAGCAGACCACTCGGGCGCATGCCAGACAGCACGCGGCGTTCAGCGTCAACAAGACTCAAAACGGATTACCTGAAAGCTCAAAGGAGCCCGATTATAGCCAGGATCAGATGTCATTCGTAAAAGGCGACGGATCACCGCAACCCACTCGGAACACCTCGGGCTCATCGTTAAGCAGGCTGACCACGGTAGAGGCTTCCAGCCCGCCAAAACCGCCATCGATGATCAGATCGACCTGATGCTCAAGGATCTGACGCATCTCGTAAGGGTCGCTCATCGGCAGCGTGTCCTCCGGCAGAATCAAGGTCACGCTCATCAACGGCTCATCCAGCTCGGCCAGCAAGGCCATGGCTATCGGATGGCTGGGCACACGCAAACCGATGGTGCGGCGCTTAGCATGCAGCAGCATGCGCGGCACCTCACGGGTGGCATTGAGGATAAAGGTGTAAGGCCCCGGGGTATGACTCTTGAGCAGGCGAAAGGCGGCGGTGTCGACCTTGGCGAAGGTGCTGAGCTGCGACAGGTCGCGGCATACCAGGGTGAAGTTGTGTTTATCGTCCAGCTGACGCAGGCGGCGGATGCGCTCCACCGCGCTCTTGTCGCCGATGTGGCAGCCGACGGCATAGGAGGAATCGGTCGGATAGATCACCACCCCGCCGCTACGAATAATCTCCACGGCCTGTTTGATCAGGCGCGCTTGCGGGTTTTCCGGATGAATCTGGAAGAATTGGCTCACGCTCGGTTCCTGGTCAAATTGCAGTAGGCTGCTGGACATGCTGAAACCGTGCCCACAGGGGCGGTAGATCCTCGGGCACCGGGCGATAGACGCCCAGCTCAGACCACTGGCCTGGCGCGTGGAAATCACTGCCTGCGGTGACAAACATGCCGAACTCCCTCGCCAGAATCGCCAGACTGCCAACCTGCTCGGCCGGCTGCATACCGTTGACCACCTCAAGTGAATGGCCGCCGGCACCGACAAAATCGGCGATCAACTTGCGTCGTTTACTCCGAGTAAAGTCGTACTGCCAGGGATGCGCCAGACTGACCCAGGCATTGGCACGGCGCAGGGTATCCACTGCCTGAGCCAACTCTGGCCAGTGCTGTTTGACATCACCCAACTTGCCCGAGCCCAGCCACTTGCGAAACGCTTCGGCGCGGTCCTTGACGTAGCCACTGCGTACCAGAAAGTCGGCAAAGTGCGGACGCGCCGGGGCGTTGCCGCTGTCGCCCAATTCCTGTTGCATGGCCCGCGCGCCTTCCAGCGCACCTGGCATACCCTTGGCTTCCAGGCGTTTGCTGATTTCCGCAGCGCGCAACCAGCGCCCCTCATGCAATTCGGCAATCGCCTGCTGCAAGGCCGGCGCATCGCGGTTGAAGGCGTAGCCCAACACGTGAATGGTCGCGCCACCCCAGGTGCAGGACAGCTCGATGCCATTGACCAGCTGCATACCCAAGGCTTGCGCTGCGGCGCCGGCTTCATCAAGGCCATCGAGAGTGTCGTGATCGGTCAACGCCAGCAAACGCACACCGCGCTCAAACGCCCGCGCCACCACCACAGCCGGCGCAAGGGCGCCATCTGAAGCGGTGCTGTGGCAATGCAAATCAACATCCATAAGGGGCGCTTTCCGAGTCATTTATGTTTGTTATTATGCCGCCAGATGTGGATTCTTGCTGGCTTGCGCCAATATTTCCTCGACTTTGCCTGACCAGGCTGCTTTTCTCCCCAGGCAGCGGCCTACGCCGACGACCTTATTAAGGATTGAAATGCTCTACGCGATCATTGCCACCGATGTGGAAAACTCCCTGGAAAACCGCCTGAATGCCCGCCCAGCACACCTGGCGCGCCTGGAGCAACTGAAGACTGAAGGCCGTTTGATCCTCGCCGGCCCACACCCGGCCGTCGACAGCAATGATCCAGGCCCAGCCGGGTTTTCCGGCAGCCTGATCGTCGCCGAGTTCGAATCGCTACTGGCCGCACAACAATGGGCAGATGCCGACCCTTACCGCGCCGCCGGGGTATATGCCTCGGTGCTGGTAAAACCCTTCAAGCTGGTCTTGCCTTGAAGCCATCCCTTCGCTGAACAACCCATAACAACAATTACAAAGATAGGAGTTCCGATGCGTACAGGCCCGCTGTTTCTACTCTTGACCCTGTGCTTGCCGGCCGTCACCCAGGCCGAGGAAAGCCCGCCGCAGCCATTGGCAGAAGCCACTTCGGCGCAGACGCAGATCGATGAACTGGAGCAGCGCCTGGCGCTCAGCGAAGAACAGCGCGCAGCCCTCAGCGCTGAACTGCAGAACAGCAGCAACGAACGTGACACCGTACAACTGCAGCGCCTGCGCCAGGAAAACCAACGCCTCAAGCTGCAGCTGAAAAAAGCCCAGGCCAGTGCCCCGCAGCCGCTGATCAGCGAACAGCAAATGTGGTTCGCCACAGGCGCCGGCGCCGGTTTGCTCGGGGTGATTATCGGTGCGTTCCTGCGCCGTGGTCGCCGCTCACGTAGCGAGTGGCTCAACTGACCCATGAGTGATCTGCTGTTAATCGACGACGACGTCGAACTCTGCGAACTGCTTACCAGCTGGCTGACCCAGGAAGGCTTTCAGGTCAGCGCCTGCCATGACGGCCACAGCGCGCGCAACGCCCTAGCCCAGCACAGCCCGGATGCCGTGGTGCTGGACGTGATGCTGCCCGACGGCAGCGGCCTAGAACTGCTCAAGCAGTTGCGCAGCGACCACCCGGAACTGCCGGTGCTGATGCTTTCAGCACGCGGCGAACCGCTGGACCGGATTCTCGGCCTGGAACTGGGCGCCGACGATTACCTGGCCAAACCCTGCGACCCCCGCGAACTCACCGCGCGCCTGCGCGCCGTCTTGCGCCGCAGCTTGCCGGCCACGCCCAGCAGCCCGCTCGATCTCGGCGACCTGCATTACAGCCAGGCCCGCGGTACCGTAACCCTGGGCGAACAGGAAGTGCTGCTGACCCTCTCGGAAAGCCGCATCCTCGAAGCCCTGCTGCAACAGCCGGGCGAGCCGGTGGATAAACAGGAACTGGCGCAACTAGCCCTCGGCCGCAAGCTGACCCTGTATGACCGCAGCCTGGATATGCACGTCAGTAACCTGCGCAAAAAACTCGGCCCACACGCCGACGGCCGCCAGCGCATCCTGGCGCTACGCAGTCGCGGCTATTACTACAGCGTCTGAGCAGTCGCTGTGTAAATCAGCCACACGGTGCTCTTTACCTAAGCTTTACCTTGCCCTGACGGCCCTTGACCTTGACCGCCCTAGACTGGGCTCATCCGGTGTTTACCGGTTTCAGACAAGGAGACACACCATGCGCAAGACCCTTACCGCAGTACTGCTCGCCCTGACACTGCCGACCCTGGCCATGGCCATGCCCGAAGGCGGCCCACGGCACGGCGGCGGCGAGCACAGCTCCCGCATGTTCAAAGAACTCGACCTGAGCAAAGAGCAGCACCGCGAAATCCGTAAGCTGATGGGCGAGCAGATGAAAGGCCGCCACGACATCACCAAACGCTACCTGGACAAGCTGCCGGCAGCCGAACAGAAAGCCATGCAAGACGAATTGCAGGCCGCCAAGGACAAACAGCACAGCGCCATCCGCGCCCTGCTCAAGCCTGAGCAGCAGAAAGCCTTCGACGAGCATCAGAAAAAGATGGAAGAGCGCCGCGCGGAACGTCAGGCATTCAAAGCCTGGCAGGCCGAGCAGGCGAAAAAGAACTAATCCGGGCACTGTTGCCTTTACGCCCATCAGGCTGCAAAACCTGATGGGCGTACGCATTTCCACCACATCCATTCCACTAAGGAGCCACCGTGCGGTCACTGTTCTGGCGCATCTTTGCCAGCTTCTGGCTGGCTATTGCCCTGGTTGCCGGGCTGTCCATGCTGCTTGGGCGCATGCTCAATCAGGACGCCTGGTTGCTCAGCCAGCACCCCGGTATGGATGACCTTGCCGAGAAGTGGACGCAACGCTACGAAAAGAAAGGCCCAAGCGCCGCCCAAGATCTGCTCGAACAACGCAAACGCAAGTTCCGTATTGATGTGCAGGTGCTTGATGACAGCGGCCAAGCCGTGGTCAAAGGCACCTTCCCGCCCCGCGCGGCGGCCTTTGAAGCCCGCCATCGCAATGAGAAACGCCTGCCCTGGCGCCGCCTGAGTGTCGACTACACCAGCCCGTACAGCGGTGAAACCTACCTGTTTATCTACCGCATCCCGAACCCCGAGGTCGCCGCCTGGCAGCGCGAGAGCCTGCTCTGGCCGCTGAGCGCACTGGGTATCGCGATGCTGGTGCTGACCCTGTTCAGCCTTTGGCTGACGCTGTCCATCACCCGTCCGCTGAATCGCCTGCGCGGCGCCGTGCATGATCTGGGGCAAACCGCTTATCAGCAGAACAGCCTGGCCAAACTGGCCGAACGGCGCGATGAACTTGGCGTGCTGGCGGCCGACTTCAACCGCATGGGCGAACGGGTGCAAGGCCTGATCAGCAGCCAGCGCCAGCTGCTACGTGACGTGTCTCATGAGCTGCGCTCACCGTTGGCGCGCCTGCGCATCGCTCTGGCGCTGACCGAGCGCGCCGACGCGACCGAACGGGAAAAATACTGGCCGCGCCTGAGCCAGGAGTGCGACCGCCTGGAGGCGCTGATCAGTGAAATCCTCGCCCTCGCCCGCCTCGACGCCGAGCCAGGCGCAGCGCAGCCGATCAACCTCGACGAACTGCTGCACAAGTTGCAGGAAGACGCGCGCCTGGACGCGCCGGAGCAACAGATCAAGATTCAGCTGGAAAGCGGCCTGCAGCTCAACGGCTGGCCGGACATGCTGCAACGCGCGCTGGATAACCTGCTGCGCAACGCCCTGCGTTTCAACCCGGCTGGCCAGGCCATCGAGCTGACGACCAGGACAGACGCCGAGCAACTATGCCTGAGCGTGCGTGACCACGGCCCGGGCGTTGCGCCTGAGCTGCTGACGCGCCTTGGCGAGCCCTTCTACCGCGCGCCCGGCCAGACCAGCAGCGGTCACGGCCTGGGCTTGGCCATTGCCCGCCGCGCCGCCGAGCGGCATGGCGGCCAACTGGAGCTGAGCAACCATGCGCAAGGCGGCTTTGTCGCCACCCTGCGCCTACCGCTTACTCCGCCGAATCAGGCGCAGGCCAAGCCCTGACAAAGTCACTGACCTGTACCTGCGGCACCGCGCGCAATTCGCGCTCTGGGGTGCCGAGGTAGAGGTAGGCAATAACCTGCTCATCTGCGCTCAGCCCCAAGCCGGCAGCGACCTGCGCGTTGTAGGCCATATCGCCGGTGCGCCAGACCGCGCCAATACCCTGGGCATGGGCAGCCAACAGAATCCCGTGAGCGGCGCAGCCGGCAGCCAACACCTGCTCCTGCGCCGGTACTTTCGGGCTGGCCTGCACGCGAGCAATCACCACCACCAGCAACGGCGCACGCAGCGGCATGGCGCGCGCCTTGGTCAAAGCTTCGGGGCTGGCATCGGCAGGCAGTGCTCGGGCAAACAGCTCGCCCAACTGCGCCAGCGCAGCACCTTCGACGGTGAGAAAACGCCAGGGCCGCAGCTGGCCATGGTCAGGTGCGCGCAAAGCGGCGCGAAACAAAAGCTCGCGCTGCGCAGCATCGGGGGCCGGCGCCATCAGGCGCGGCGCGGAAACACGGTTTAGCAACGCATCAAGAGCGTCCATCAGCCACCTCGGCAATTGAAACAGACGACCATTCTAGTGCTTGAGCGCAGCGGAGGGGCAATCCGCACAGTTCTCAGGCTACCCGCTCAGGCGAAACACTCGGCAATACCGGCGGCATCAACGGCGGCAAGCCGTGTGCACTGCGCGCGGCATCGCAATGCGGGTTGTGCTCGCCGTTGACCCAGGAGGCCTCGAATTCGCGGCAGGTGCTGGAGCGCTGTTCATACAGCGTACAGCGCACACCCTGGCCGACTTCACCGAGCAGGGCCGTGCAGCGCACGGGCTTTTGCTCCGTGCCGCGCATGGCGACTCGGTGTGGGGTGATCAGCACCACCTGATCATCGGGCACCACACCGCCCGCCGATTGGCACTCACCCCAGAAAAATGACACACGAAAATGCGCGCAGCAGGCGCCACAGCTTAGACAAGGATTGCTATCGGACATGATTTGGCGGGCTCAGAAACCGGCAAGGGCCGGCACCTGACGGCTATTCTATGCAGCGCCAAGCGCTTGTAAAGCGCGCATTATGGCGGCTGTACAGCGGCTGCAGCGCGCGTAGAATAACGCCCCTTTACCCTACAGAGCCTGAGCCGAATCCATGTCATTGCCGACACTGCGCATCATTGCTTTTATTCTCGGCATCTTCCTGATCACCCTGGCCGCCAGCATGTTGATCCCCATGCTGACGCTGCTGCTGTATTCGCGCACCGACGACCTCAACGCCTTTCTCTGGTCCAGCCTGGTGACCGCCGCTGCGGGTATTGCCATGGTCATTCCCGGACGACCCAAGGACGCGCAGCTGCGCCCGCGCGACATGTACCTGCTGACCACCGGCAGTTGGCTGGTGGTGTGCATCTTCGCCGCCCTGCCGATGGTGCTGATTCACCACATCAGCTACACCGACGCCTTCTTCGAGACCATGTCCGGCGTTACCACCACCGGCTCAACCGTGCTATCGGGCCTGGACCACGCCTCCCCTGGCCTGCTGATCTGGCGCTCGATGCTGCAATGGCTGGGCGGCATCGGCTTTATCGGCATGGCGGTGGCGATTCTGCCGCTGCTGCGCGTCGGCGGCATGCGCCTGTTCCAGACCGAATCCTCCGACTGGGGCGAGAAGGTCATGCCACGCTCGCATATGGCGGCCAAATACATCCTGTTTATCTACCTGGGCCTGACCCTGAGCGGCTTTCTTGGCTACTGGCTCGCCGGCATGACGCCCTTCGATGCAATCAACCATGCGATGACCTCGATCTCCACCGGCGGCTACTCGACCTCGGACTCATCCCTGGCCAACTGGAACCAGCCAGCCGTGCACTGGGTCGCGGTGATACTGATGATCTTCGGCGGCCTGCCCTTTACCCTGTATGTCGCCACCCTGCGCGGGAACCGCAAAGCGCTTTACAAGGACCACCAGGTACGCGGTTTTATTGGCTTTCTGCTGGCCACCTGGCTGGTGTTCGGCACCTGGCTGTGGCTGCACTCGGATAACAGCTGGCTGGATGCGTTTCGCATCGTCGCGGTGAATGTCACCTCAGTGGTCACCACCACCGGCTATGCACTGGGCGACTACACCACCTGGGGCAGTTTCGCCGTGCTGCTGTTCTTCTACCTGACCTTTGTCGGCGGCTGCTCGGGGTCCACTTCCGGCGGATTGAAGATCTTTCGCTTTCAGGTGGCCTATGTGCTGTTGCGGGCCAACCTGCAGCAACTGGTGCACCCGCGTGCGGTGATCAAGCAGCAGTACAACAACCATAACCTCGATGAAGAAATTGTCCGCTCGCTGATCACCTTTTCGTTCTTCTTCACCATCACCATCGGCGTGATTGCCCTCGGCCTGACCTTGCTTGGCCTGGACTGGGTAACCGCGCTGACCGGCGCAGCGACGGCGGTGTGTAACGTGGGCCCCGGTTTGGGGCCAATCATCGGCCCAGCGGGTAATTTCTCCAGCCTGCCGGATGCCGCAAAGTGGTTGCTGACCATCGGCATGCTGCTCGGCCGCCTGGAAATTCTCACCGTACTGGTACTGGTCACTCGGGCATTCTGGCGGCATTGAGTGAAATAGGCCGGGCGATAAACAAGCCCGATAACCTAGACTCCTGCTACTTATGCAATGGAACCGCTTAGATGGCTTGGCCGACTTTACGGATCATCGCGTTTATCAATGGCATCTTTCTTCTGACCCTGGCGATCAGCATGGCCGTGCCCATGCTGACCCTGGTGCTGTTTGCGCGGCCTGACGAACTCAACGCGTTTCTCTGGTCCAGCCTGATCACCTTTATCGCCGGCATCGCGATGATTGCCCAGGGCCGGCCCAAGGATGTGCAGCTGCGCCCGCGCGACATGTACCTGCTGACGGTATCCAGCTGGGTGCTGGTGGGCCTGTTCGCCTCGCTGCCCTTTATGTTTTCCCTGCATGTGGGCATCACCGACGCAGTGTTTGAAAGCATATCGGGCATCACCGCCACTGGCGCCACCGTGCTGAGCGGGCTGGACAGCATGTCGCCGGGGATTCTGATCTGGCGCTCGCTGCTGCACTGGCTCGGCGGCATCGGTTTTATCGCCATGGCCGTGGCGATTCTGCCGATGTTGCGCATCGGTGGTATGCGCCTGTTCCAGACCGAGTCCTCGGACCGTTCCGAGAAGATCATGCCGCGCTCGCACATGGTCGCCAAGTACATGATCGCGGCCTACCTGGGCATCAGCCTGCTCGGCTGCCTGGCCCTGTGGACGGCGGGCATGGGCGGGTTCGACGCAATCAACCACACCATGTCAGCCATCGCCACTGGCGGTTTTTCCACCTCGGACCAATCGGTGGGCAAATGGACCGAGCCGGCGGTGCACTGGGTCACCATCGTGCTGATGATCCTCGGCAGCGTGCCGTTCGTGCTGTTTGCTTCAATGCTGCGCGGCAACTACAAGGCTTTGATCAGGGACCAGCAGGTACGCGGCTTTCTCGGCATTTTGCTGAGCACCTGGCTGTTGCTCGGCACCTGGTATTACCTGAGCACGGAACTGCACTGGCTCGAAGCCATTCGCCACGTGGCGTTCAACACCACCTCAATCATGACCACCACCGGCTTTGCCCTCGGCGATTACACGCTGTGGGGCGGTTTTGCCGGCATGCTGTTCTTCTACCTGGGGTTTATCGGTGGCTGCTCGGGCTCGACCGCCGGCGGGCTGAAGATATTTCGCTTCCAGGTGGCCTACGTGCTGCTCAGGGCCAACCTGATGCAGCTGATCCACCCGCGCGCGGTGATCAAACAGCAATACAACCGCCACCACCTGGATGAAGACATCGTCCGTTCGATCCTGACCTTCTCGTTCTTCTTCACCATCACCATTGCCGTGCTGGCCCTGGGCCTGACGCTCTGTGGGCTGGACTGGATCACCGCCCTCAGCGGCGCGGCCAGCACCGTCTCCGGCGTCGGCCCCGGCATGGGCCCGATCATCGGCCCGGCGGGCAACTTCTCCAGCCTGCCGGACACCGCCAAGTGGCTACTGACCTTCGGCATGCTGCTCGGCCGCCTGGAAATATTGACAGTACTGGTGCTGATGCTGCCGGCCTTCTGGCGACATTAAGCGCGCAGCTACAGACGCGCGCGATACTCACCCGGCGTGGTGTCAAACCAGCGGCGGAAGGCGCGGAAGAAGTTGCTCGGGTCGGAGAAACCCAGCAGGTAGGAAATTTCCAGCAAGGTCAGATTGGCCCGGCCCAGATACTGCCCGGCCAGCTCGCGGCGCGTATCGTCGAGCAGGTGCTGGTAGCTGGTGCCTTCATCCTGCAGTCGCCGCTGCAAGGTGCGCTCGGACAGCAACAGCGCCTGCGCCACCGCTTCCCGCTTGGGCTCGCCCTGAGGCAACAGACGGCATAACACCTGACGCACCTGATGGGTCACCCGCGTACCGGAAAAGCGCGCCAGGTAATCGCCGGCAAAGCGGTCATGCAGCTGCGCCAGCGCCTCATTGGCCGATGGTAGCGGCGCATCCAGATCGGCCCGCTCGAACAGCAAGGCGTAATGCTCGGCATTGAATTTCAGCGGACACTGGAACACTTCCTCATAAGGCGCCAAATCCTCTGGAGCCGGCCCCATCAAACTCACCAGGCGCGGGCGCAGCGGCTTGCCGGTCAGCCAGCGGCAGAATGCCAGGGAGTGTGCCAGCGAGGCCTCGGCGCTTTGCCGCGCCGAGGGCAGGCGATCACCGTGGATTGCCAGAAGCATTTCATAGCCCTCTGGCGTGGGATGAAAACTGAGGTCGGCGCCCTCGCCAATAATCCGCTGATAGCGCACCAGGCGGGCAAAACCTTCCTGCAGGTTGCGGCTGCTCATCACCGCATAGCCAACCACGTTGAAGGACGATGGCCGTAGAATCTTCGCCATATTCAGGCCAATCGCCGGGTTGCCACTGGCTTCCACGGCCATGTGCCACAGCCGCGTCATGCCGTCCTGGGCAAAGCGCGCATCGGGGTCGCTCAAGGCGGCATAGTCGAGGCCCAACTGGGCAAACAGGCTGCGGCAATCAACCCCGCCAAGCTCCAGGGCCGCGACAATGCCCGAGGCCCAGCTGGATGAAGTGGTACGTTCGCTCATGGCGTTTTCTTATTTTGAGTCAGCAAAAAGGGCGACAGAAGGATACTAAACTGGCACCTAATGTCAGTGGCCCAGCGCGTCAGTCGACCTAGACTGCAAGTAAGCCGCCATAGCCGCAAGCCTGGTGGCACTCAAAAGAATAAGAGGAGGCCCCTGATGAGCACTGAAACCCACGAACGCTACAACAGCTTCGCCGAGTTCTACCCCTATTACCTGCAGGAGCACAGCAACGCCACCTGCCGCCGCCTGCACTATGTCGGCAGCCTGCTGGTACTTTGCGTGCTGGGCTATGCCCTGGTCACTCAGCAGTGGCTGTGGCTGCTGGCCATACCGCTGATTGGTTACGGCTTTGCCTGGATCGGCCACTTTGTCTTCGAAAAGAATCGCCCCGCCACCTTTGATTACCCACTCTATTCGCTGATGGGCGACTGGGTGATGCTCAAGGATGCCTTTACCGGGCGCATCAAGTTTTAACCGCCCGCCCCGGCGACCGCTGACACAGGCGGCACTGCCGTTCGGCTGCCGCGCTTGGCGGTTGCGGTGGGCTTGGTTATGATCCCTGGCTTATTTTGCGCAGCCGGCACGGTGCGCCACCCAGGTGCCCAGCAGAGGTGCCAGACGAGCAGCAGGGATTGTCCCATCGGATGAATGTCAAAAGCGCCCCCCGAATTTCCGCACTGCCGGCTCCGCCGCTGCGTGAGTACTACTCCCGCGTCCTGGCCTATATCGCCATCGCTGCCAGTATTGCTGCTGGCACCTACACCCAGCATTTCGGCTACGACATTCTCTGGATGGTGCCCTACGCCCTGCTTTACCCGCACCTGGCGCACCATCTGAGCCTGCGCTTCAAACGCGAGCATCCGCAGCGCACCACCCTCAGCCTGCTGTTTATTGACGCTGTGCATGCCGGCGGCGCGCTGGCCCTGCTTGGTTTCTCGGTGGTCCCCAGCCTGATGTCGCTGCTGATTTTGCTGTTCAGCGCGCTGGTCATCGGTGGCGTACGTCACCTCGCCCTGGCCTCGCTGATTGCCCTAAGCGGCGCGGTGTTCTGTGCGGCGCTGTTCCAGGTCAAGCTGAACATCAACACCCCACCGCTGGTGGCACTGGTCAGCATCTTTTTCACCACCCTGTATATCTGCATCACCGCCTACTTTGTGCACCAGCAGGGCTTGCGCCTGGCACAGGTGCGCAGCGAAATAACCCGCGAACAGGAAAAAGCCGCACGCCTGGCGCGCAATCTGGCCAAGTACCTGTCACCACAGGTGTGGGAATCGATCTTCACCGGCAAGAAGAGCGTGCGCCTGGAAACCCAGCGCAAGAAGCTCACGGTGTTTTTCTCCGACATCAAGGGCTTTACCGAACTGTCCGAAGAACTGGAAGCCGAAGCCCTGACTGATCTGCTCAACACCTACCTCAATGAAATGTCGAAGATCTGCCTGAAATACGGCGGCACCATCGACAAATTCATCGGCGACTGCGTGATGGTATTTTTTGGCGACCCGAGCAGCAAAGGCGCGAAGAAAGATGCGGTGAATGCCGTGTCCATGGCCATCGCCATGCGCAAGCATATGAAGGTGCTACGCCAGCAGTGGCGCGCCCAGGGCATCACCAAACCGCTGGAAATTCGCATGGGCCTGAACACCGGTTATTGCACGGTGGGCAACTTCGGCGCCGATACTCGCATGGATTACACCATCATCGGCCGCGACGTGAACCTCGCCAGCCGCCTGGAAAGCGCCGCCGAAGCCGGTGAAATTCTGATCTCCCACGAGACCTATTCGCTGATCAAGGACGTGATCATGTGCCGCGACAAGGGCCAGATCAACGTCAAGGGTTTTACCCGCCCGGTGCAGATCTATCAGGTGGTGGATTTCCGCCGCGACCTGGGCGCCACCTCCAGCTATGTCGAGCACGAACTACCTGGCTTTTCCATGTACCTGGATACCAACGGCATCCAGAACTTCGACAAGGAAAAGGTTATCCAGGCCCTCAGTCAGGCAGCCGATAAGTTGCGTGACAAGGTGATCATGTAGCGCCCACCTGGGCCTGCAAGCACAGCTCACCATCGAGCAGCGGCTGCTGCGCCAGAAACTCCAGCGCCGAAGCCCGCCAGGATTGCCGCGCCGCCAACTCGGCGCAACGCGCGCGATCCAGGCTCAAGGCCGCCACACAGGCCGCACCCAAGTCCTCATGCATGACCCCGCTGACGCCCGCCTGCAGCACATCTAACGGCCCGGCGACCGGAAATGCCGCCACCGGTGTGCCACACGCCAGGGCTTCGAGCATCACCAAACCGTAGGTATCGGTGCGCGAGGGAAACACCAGCACGCTGGCGTTCTGAAACGCCTCGGCCAACGCCTGGCCATGCTGATAGCCGAGAAAGCGCACCTGCGGATAAGCCGCCTGCAATGCCTCACGCTGCGGCCCATCGCCGACCACCTGCTTCTGCCCCGGCAGATCAAGGGCGAGAAACGCTTCGATATTCTTCTCTGGGGCAATTCGCCCGACATACAGAAACACTGGCTCAGCCAGGCTTGACGGCGTTACGGCTGGGCGAAACAGCCGCGTATCAACACCCTTGCGCCACAGCACCAAGCGTTTGAAGCCCCAGCCGGCAAACTCCTCACGCATGCGCTCGGTGGTCACCAGCACCGCCTGGCTGGGCCGATGAAATGCGCGCAGAAAGGCATACCCCCAGCGCAGCGGCACCCAGGGCCAGCGGGTGTGTACATATTCGGGAAAACGCGTATGGATGGCGCTGGAGAACGCCAGGCCGCGCTTGCTCAGCCAGCGCCGCGCCGCCCAACCCAATGGGCCTTCAGTAGCCAGGTGTACGCAATCGGGCTGAAACGCGCGAATCGCCGGACCAACCCGCCAGAGGTTCCATACCAGGGGAATTTCCGGGTAACTGGGGCATGGCAGCGCACGAAAATCCGCTGGCGACAGCAGCTTGACCTGATGCCCCAGGCCGCGCAGCTCGCTGATCAACGCCTGCAGGCTAGTCACCACACCATTGACCTGCGGTGACCAGGCGTCAGAGACGATCAGAATTCTCACAGGGCCGGCTCAGCAGCCACAACCGGGGCAGCCTGCAGCTGACGCGCCTGATCATCGGCCAAGCGATACAACTCGATGCTGCCATCCAGGTGCTCGATCAGCGCCGTGCAGGACTCCACCCAATCGCCGCAATTCATGTACTCGACCTCACCCATCGGGCGGATTTCGGCGTGGTGGATATGCCCGCAGACCACGCCGTTGAAGCCGCGTTTGGCACACTCGTGGACAATGGCTTCTTCAAAGTCGCTGATAAAGTTCACCGCCGTCTTGACCTTGTGCTTGAGGTACGCCGACAGCGACCAATAGCCATAGCCATAGCGGCTGCGCCAGTAATTCAGCCAGCGATTGAGGGTCAGGGTGAACTCATAGGCCGAGTCGCCGAGAAAAGCCAGCCAGCGGTGATAGCGGGTGATCACGTCGAACTGGTCGCCATGAATCACCAGCAAGCGCCGGCCATCGGCGGTAAGGTGCTCGGCCTCGTCGACCAGCTGGATATTGCCGAGCATCAGGCTGGAATAGCGCCGCAGAAATTCGTCATGGTTGCCGGTGACGTAGATCACCTCGGTGCCGCGCTTGCTCATGGTCAGCAGGCGGCGGATCACGTTGCTGTGCGACTGCGGCCAATACACTCCGCTGCGCAGCTTCCAGCCATCGATGATGTCACCGACCAGGTAGATCTTGTCGGTCTGGTAGCGTTTGAGAAACGCCGCCAGGTGTTCGGCCTGGCAATCCCGGGTGCCCAGGTGCACATCGGAAATCCACAGGGTACGGACACGTTGCTTGCGGCTGGGCTTGGCGAGCTGGGCGCTGGTCATGGACGACCTCCGGCTGGGTTTGCTCGAGTCTGCGCAGGCGTGGTGAAAGGTGCATGACAGCGCCGTGGCAATTCGGTGACATGCCCCAAAGGGTATAAACTGGCTGGCCGAACAAGGAGCCCACCATGTCCTCGCTGCTCTCGCTGCGTCACTACCGCCATGAACTGCTCAGCCACAGCCATGACCACGCGCAGCTGGTGTTTGGCCTGAGCGGCCTGCTGGAGTTCGAAGTGGCCGGCCAAGGTAGCCAGGTAAAGCGTCAGACCCTGGCCGTGGTGCCTAGCGATGCGCAGCACGCCTGCGGCAGCAAAGACGGCAGCCACTGCCTGGTGCTCGACGTACCTTGCGAAGGCTGGCTGCAACAACAGCTGGGCCGGCATCTGGATGCCACCCGCCGCCTGCTGGAAAAACCCGCCGCTGTCAGCCTGAATCCCGCGCAGAGCCAGTTGGTCAGCTGGCTGGCCGCCAGCCCGATCAATGACCCGGTGATTGCCCAGCAAGGCGCTGCCCTGCTGTTGGCCAGCCTGGCCAATGGCGAGCTGCCCACCCATGCAACCAGTTGCCTGCCGCTAACGGCGCTGGATGCGCATATTGATCAACATGCCGCACACCCGCTGCAGGTGGCCGACCTGGCGCGCCTGGCCGGCCTCTCGGCTGCGCGCTTTCATGCGCGCTTTCTCGCGGAGACCGGGCAAACGCCGATGGACTATGTGCGCAGCCGTCGTCTGCAGCTGGCGCGTCAGCTGCTGCAAGGCAGCAACCTGGCAATTGGCGAGATCGCTGCACGGGTCGGCTACAGCTCGCAAAGTGCCTTTAGCGCCGCCTTGTTGCGGCATCTCGGCGTTACACCTCGGCAACTGCGCCGCGCTGAGTAATTTGCCGGCACTCGCTTGCGAGAGCCTGGCGACAAAACCCGCGACTCCTGAGACAGACAAGGCCGCAGGCAGACACCTAGACTGCCCGGCAGAATCGAGGAGTCGCCTATGCACAACATCGAATGGCAGGATTTCGTCAAACCACTACCCAACGGCGCGCGCCTGGCATGAATCAACGTAATGCCCTCTGGGCCATCCACTTGGGCGCCCTGCTGTTTGGCCTATCGGGCATCTTCGGCAAGCTGGCCAACACCACCCCGCAGATGATCTCCGCCGGCCGCGCCATCTTCGCCGTGGCGGCCCTGCTGCTGTTCGCCAAGCTGATCAGCAATGCGCGCCTGGTCCGCCTTGGCTTACGCCAGACCAGCCTGCTGGCACTCGGCGGTTTGCTGCTGGGCGGCCACTGGTGGAGTTTTTTCGAATCCGTGCATATCTCCGGCGTGGCCATCGCCACCCTCGGCTTTGCCAGTTTTCCGGCCTTTACCGTGCTGCTCGAAGGTTTGCTGTTCCGCGAACGCACCCGGCCGGTCGAATACGCCATGGTGGTACTGGTGTGCCTGGGCCTGGTGCTGGTTACCCCGCATTTCGACCTGAGCAGCCAGGCCACCAGTGGCCTGCTCTGGGCGGTGCTGTCTGGCCTGCTGTTCGCCCTGCTGTCGCTGCTCAACCGCGCCAGCACCCGCGGCATCGAGCCGGTGCAAGCAGCGCTGTACCAGAACCTCACCGTACTGCTGGTATTCCTGCCGCTGGCCTGGCCGACGCTGCCCAGCGTGCAGGCACAGGACTGGTTGTGGATGGCCATGCTCGGGATTTTCTGCACGGGCCTGGCGCACAGCCTGTTCGTCGCCAGCCTGCGGGTACTCAAGGCGCGCACCACGGCGGTGATTTTCGCCCTGGAGCCGATCTACGGAATTGCCTTCGCCTGGCTGCTGTTCAGCGAAGTGCCGACCTTGCGCATGCTGGCCGGCGGCCTGCTGATTGTCAGTGCGATCTTTCTTTCGGCGCGGATGGCCAAGTGATCCAAGCGTTCCTCAACAACGCTCAGCGGTCGTTGTGGCCCAGATCGCGCGCCGGATCAATCTGATCGCGCAAGCGCTGCTTGAGCACCTTGGCCTCGGGGAAACCACCATCGGCTTTACGCTCCCAGATTTGCACGCCATCGCAGGTGATGCGAAACACCCCGCCCGTGCCCGGCTCCAGGCAGACCCTGGCCAGATCATCGGTAAAGCTCGACAGCAGCTCCTGCGCTAGCCAGGCGGCGCGCAGTAGCCACTGGCATTGCGTGCAATAGGTGATGACCACTTCGGCTTTGGGGCTGGACATTGGCAGGCTCGCGACGGCTGAAAAGCCGATGATAACGCGCAGCAGCCTGGCCTGGCGCAGCAAGAAAAACGCCCGCGTACCAGAGGCACGCGGGCGTTGAGCGACAGCCTCGTGTATCAAGCGATTTTGGCCAGTAGCTGACGTGCCTCCTGCTTCTGCTCTTCATCGCCCTCGTTGATCACTTCATTGAGAATCTGGCAGGCACTGTCCAGGCTGCCCTGCTCGATATAAGCCAGGGCCATGTTCAGTTTGGAGAGATTTTCGCGGTTGCCGGCCAGATCATCCAGGTCATCCAGAAGCTCCACGTCGAGCACGTCACCGCCCCAGCCATCGTTGGAGGTTTCCTCCACCAGCATCGACTCGGCAAACGGGCTGCGGGCATCGCGGCTGCCTGACAGCTCGAAAATATCCGAGGTCTTGCGCTTGGCCGCAGCACCGCTCTCGGCCTTGTCCGCCAGTTTTTTCGGCGCAGTCGGGGCAAAGGGACTGACCAGATCCCAGTCGGCATCTAGCGACATATCGTCCAGATTAAGCTGGCCATCATTGGCAGCCTCATCCAGCGGTTGCGCCTCGACCTCATCCAACTCCAGCACCACATCGTCCAGCAGGCTGGCTGGCGGCGCGCTGAAAAGCTCGGCATGCCGCGCTTTCAGCTCGTCAATCCGCGCCGGAGTAAAGCCGGATGCCCGGACCAATGCTTCATGGGCGATAAAGCCCTGGGTATCACCCAGCAAAGCCAGAACTTCCAGCAGGCGGAAGCCGATATCGCTGCGCTGCGGCTGGGCGTCCCAGGCCTTGCGCAAGGTACTGGCGGCCTCACTCAGACGGCCATAGGCGATATACACGTTGGCACTTTGCAGCGCATCTTCACCCGCAGCTGGCCATACCGGCCCCGTGCGCGGCACCTCACGCACATTCAGAGCCACTGCGGCTGCCGGCGCGACCGCTACAGCCGGCGCAACACTTGGCGCCTTAGGCATGGCGGGCGTCAGCGCAGCGGCTACCGCAACAGGCGCGGGTTCAACGGGCTTTCTGCTGCGCCAGAACAGGCCGGCCACGCCCGCCAGTAACAACGCCAGCAGACCGGCGATAAGCGCCAGCCAGTGGCTACCTGATTCCGCTGTAGCAGGCGCGGCTGCCGCGACCGGCGCAGCCACAGGTGCTGCGGTTGCTTCGGCACTCGCCCGGCGTGCGGCTAACTCAGCCTGCAGGCCGGCAATCTGCTGATCCCGCGCCTCCATCTGTTCCTGCAACTGCTGCACCTGCAAGCCCAGCTGCGCCAGGCTCTGCTGCAATTGCAGGGTCTCGCTAATCTGATTGGCCAGTTCCTGTTCGACGCGGGCCTGCTCCTCAATCAACAGCTCGGCCGGCGGATCAACCGGCAGCTGAGCACTTGGGGCAGCTACAGCCTCTGGCGCAGCCGCTGTGGCAACAGCTGCTTCGGCTACTGCCGGTGCAGCACTGGCGAGGCTGTCGGGCAAAAGCAATTGCGCACCAGCACGCAGGCGATTGATATCGCCATTGATAAAGGCTTGCGGGTTAAGCGCATGGATATCGTTCATCAGCGCCTGGGGCGTCACCTGCCTGGCATCGGCGGCCAAACGCGTGGCTATCTTCCACAGGCTGTCGCCGCTGACCACGCTGTAGCGATTCCCCTGCTGCGCGGTGGGCATTACCGCCGGGCGCACAGGTGCGACAGGTGCTACACGCGGCGTAGTGGCGACAACAGCGGGCGCGGCAGATGCTGCAGGTGCAGCCAGGCTGCGGTAGGCGGCCGAACTGGGCGGGTCGAGCAGCACGGTGTACTCGCGGTACAGCTGGCCATTGGGCCGCAACACTTCGACGATAAAGTTCAGGTAAGGCTCACGCACCGGCTGAGTCGACACCACGCGAATCACGCTCTTGCCGCCGCGCAGCAATGGGGTGAAGCGCAGGTCATTGAAGAAATACAGGCGATCAACGCCGGAGCGGCTGAACACGTCGGCGGGCGCCAGGCGCACACGCATGTCTTCAGCGGTCAGGTCGCCCACATCAAACAATTCGATTTCGGCATCCAGCGGCTGACTGAGCGCCGAATGCAGGGTGATTTCGCCCAGGCCAAGGGCCGGAACCAGCCCCGAATACAGGGCCGAGCTGGATGCCAGACCAATGAGTAACTGACGAACCTTTGCCATAAAAAACGCTCCCGGTGAATCCGCCCCCTGTGCCTTCGCCACTTCACGTCCAAGACGTGCGCTTCCAGCGCTTGCGAAAGTATAGAAGTCGGCAAATGTTGCCTTGGGAAGATACGTTCCGTGTTTAACCCGGCTGGTGCATGGCAATAATTACGGCGCACTGAATAGACAAATGCCAACCGCCGTTTGGCAAAAAGCCACCACAGGTGCAAGCATAGGCCTGCAGTCAAGAAAATGACAACTCCGTCACACTACCGTTTAGCTGTCAGCGTCTTGTCGATTTGACGCCCCAGGCCGCTAAAACCGTGACTGCAAATACTCCGGCCACCAGCCAGAAACTCTGCTTGAAGGCCAGCATCTCGGCGAGGTGATCGCCGCCTTCAGCGCTGTGCCGCCACTCCAGAAAGAAAGTCAGCAGATTGACCCCGAACGCGCCGCCCAGCTGGCGCACGAAGGTAATGGCGCCTGCGCCCTGGGCCAGTTCCTCGGGGCTGAGGATATCCAGCGAGCCGGTACTCAAGGCCGGCAGCAACACGCCCAAGCCAATGCGCCCGACGCAAGCCCAGAAGCACAGCTGGATAAACGAGGCGCCCTGCTCGACCCAGGCCAAGCCCGCCACCGACAGCGCAAAAATCAGTAGTCCGGCACTCAGCAGCACGGCCGCAGACAGCCGATCACTGAGCCAACCACCGAGAAAGGACGCCATGCCCATCAATATCCCGGCCGGCAACAGCAGCAGACCCGAGCGCCCGGCGCTGAAGCCTTCGACAGTCTGCAGATACAACGGGATCAGGTAAGTCGAACCATACAGGCCCAGGCCCAGGGTCAAGGCGACCCAACTGGCGCTGCGAAACCCGGCATGCCGCCACAGCGCCAGCGGCAGCAGCGGCTGAGCGGCACGCCGGCTGCGCAGAATAAACCCCGCGCCCGCCAGCAGTGCCACACAGCCCGGTAACCAGACCCTCGGCGCCGACCAGGCAAAACGCTGCGCTTCAGCGAGAAAACCCAGCGCGGCAAATATCGCCACACAGAGCCAGGCAAAGGCCTGAATATCCAGACGCGGCGTGCTGCGCTCACGCTCACTGGGCAGCAACCACTGCCCGGCCAGCATGGCCAGCAGACACATCGGCAGCGGCATCCAGAAGATCGACGGCCAACCGAAATGATCGACCAGATAACCGCCGATCCCCGGCCCCAACGACGGCGCCAGCATCACCCCCAGGCCGTAGATGCCCAACGCCATTCCGCGGCCGCCATCGGCGAATACCCGGAAGATCAGCACCATGGCCAACGGCTGTACGATGCCCGCGCACAGCCCCTGCACGATGCGCAGGGCAATCAGCTGCCAGGCAGCGTGCGCCACCAGCGCCAACAGGGAACTGAGAATAAACAGCAGCAGGCCGAATTGCGCCGTACGCCGCGCGCCAAAACGCGCCTGGGCCCAGGCGGCCAACAGCAAACCAGCGGTCATGGCCGCGAGAAAGCCGGTGGATAGCCACTGAGCCAGGGGCCGGCCGATGGCGAAATCCGCCATGATCGCCGGCAAGGCGACATTGATGCTGGTGGAGGCCAAGACCATGGCCATGCTGCCGACCATCAGCAGCGCCAGCAGCCACTGCGGGTAACGCGGACCGAAGCGTTGCTGCAGGCTCTGCAGGTCGTCACGCATCAGCGTTTTTCCAGGTTACTCAACACCTGGGCGTGGACCTTCTGGCAGCGGCGCAACTCGTCTTCATCGATGCCGGCGAACACTTCCTGGCGCAGTTGCGCGGAGATCGCTTCGATCTTTTCAATCAACGGGCGGGCTTGTGGGCTGAGGGCAATCTTTTTCGCACGGCGGTCTTCCGGCACCGCCTGACGGCTGACCAGCCCCTGGGCTTCCAAGCTGTCGAGCAGGCGCGCCAGGGTTGGTCCTTCAACGCCGACGCTCTGCGCCAATTCGCGTTGGGTCGGCAATTCGGCAAAGCGTCCCAGGTGCAGCAGCACCAGCCAGCGGGCTTGGGAAAGCCCCAGACCGACCAGACGGCGATCCAGTTCGGCGCGCCAAGCGCGAGACAGTTGGGCAACTTGCATGGCAAAACGGTGTTGATCGGTATGCGACATGGACAACGGCTCTTAACTATAAAAAACTAATTATTAGCCAGCTAACCATAACCCTTATAACGAGGCAAGCCTGCAAAAGGTTTCACCACTTTACATACTGATCTTCGACAAAGCCCCACAGGTTGTCGATGCGCACTTCGGGCCGGCCAATCGGCCGCAGCACGCCAGTGAACTGGCCGAAAATCTGTTTGAAGTTGCTCGCCAGCAGCCCCACGTTCAACCGCTCCTTGTGTAGGCCACGCCCCTCGAAACGCAGCTCCACCTGGCCGTCATAGGAGTTGATCATCCAGGGTTCTAGCGGTTGATCACGATCAAAGGCAAAGCGCACGGTATCAACCTTGAGCAACTCGCCGTCCAGCCAGAAGCAGTTCTCGGTAAAACTGCTTTCATTGACCCCGCAGGACAGGTTCAGCCCGACCCGCTGCTCACCCGCCAGGCCGGACAAGCAGGCCCAGTTCCAGTGGGTTTCAGGCCGCATATAACCGGCTGACCAATCGTGATGAGCAAATGCGCCAATCTGCGCCAGATCAAAATCCCCCAGCGCGCTACGCACCTGCCCTGTGCAGCGCACCCCCGCCACTTTCTGCGCATAGACCCAGCCATTGACCGCCGTAGGCGTGTTGATGCACATCGGCTGAAAAGCAGGCTCTGCCTCGGAGAAACAGGCATCGATGCGGGTGCCGTCATCCAGTTCTACCAGCAGACGCTTTTCCTTGGATGCGGCGTCGTTCTCCAGGCGCAGCAGATTGCCGCCGCTGCGCACCTCACACACGCCCTGATCCGGGGTCTGTGAAAACTGACTGCCAAAGCCCAACGGCAGCTTGAACTGACGCTCAATCATGCGCCCGCTGGCCGGGTGGAACAGGTAGACAAAGCCCACACCCAGGAGACTCAGGTTGGCCAGCGCACAGCCGCCGATCAGCTCATCGCTGATCAGGCCGAAATACTGGAACTGATGAAAGCGCCGCCATTTGGCCAACGCGCCCAGCTTGCGGCCCATGGGCGAGCGGAAATCAAAATCGCGGTAATTGATCAGCCCCGGCGCGGCGGGAAAGATGCCGTAATGCGGCTGGCCGTTGGCCTGAATCAGTCGGTCCATCGCAGCAATCACTCAAGGAAAAAACCTCAGCGATGCTAGCACCGCGACTTCGCTCCGGGCATTCACCGCAGGCGCCAAGCACAGCGGCAAAATCGGCCACAACGGTGTAGGTTGGGTTGAGCTCCGCGAAGCCCAACAGCGGCGTCCGGTCTGGCCTCGGCGTAGCGCCCAGCATTGCCCGTTGGGCTTCGTCGCTGCACTCCTCAACCCAATCTACGCCACGACCTGATTACGGCCAAACGCCTTGGCCTCATAAAGCGCACGATCCGCATGCTCGTAGAGCTGCGCCAACGCCCCACCTGCGGCAGGCTGGATGCAGGAAATGCCAATCGACATAGTCAGCATGCTCGCCGTATCCGAGCCGGCATGTTCGATATTCAGGGTCTGCAGGGTTTGGCGCAGCGCTTCGGCGTGATGCCGCGCTTCGGCTTCGCCTATGTCATAGAGCAGCACGGCAAACTCTTCGCCGCCCAGGCGCACGGCCATGTCCAGCGGGCGCCGCGCGGCGTCCTGCAGCAGGCTGCCAATACGCTGCAACACGTTATCGCCGGCCTGGTGGCCGTAGTGATCGTTGTAGGCCTTGAAGTGATCAACATCGCAGAGCAGCAACGCCAGGCCACGATGTTCGCGCTGCGCCTGACGCCACAGGCGCTCGAACTGCCGGTTGAAACTGCGGCGGTTGTGCAGGCCAGTCAGGCTGTCGTGATCGGCCAATACGCGCATCAGTCGGCTGATCAGAAAGTGCTCGCGTGATTTGAACTCCAGCAGGTAACAACCCACCGCGCCCATCAGGTTGCCGAACAGCAGAAACAGGGTGTTATTGATCAGCCGAGGCACCGGCAAGCTGGCCACCAGCAGTTCGACGCAGACGTAGACCAGCAGCACCAGCAACGAGCAGCACAGCGCCTCGATCAGACGTAAACCCGCCAGAAAGTAAGCGGCCATACAGACCAGCAACAGCCCCTCATAGGGGTAGCTGGGATCAACTCGATGGGCAATGCCAACCACAAAGGAGGCTGCCGCGCCCAGCGCCAACAGGCTGACCAGACTCAGCGGTTGCAACAGATGAATATGCTTGCGCTGAATCAGCAGCCCGCCGAACAGGCACAGCAACACTAAAACGGCGAGGCGAATGGCCAGCATCCACCACACCTCGGGCGCCTTGATCAGGACAAAATCGAACGCGGCAAAGGCCAGCCACACCAGAATGCCCACGACCAGGGCAATACGCTTGAGGTCGAAGGTGTCGTCACGCACATAGTTGCGATACTCCCGCTCCAGCGGCCGCGAAAAGCGCAACAGGCGAAAGCCCAGGGCGAGCTGATCGGCATAGGGGCTGGGGCGAACATCGTCTAACCAGGCATGGGAAAGCGGCACCGGAACCTCTGCAGCTGGGTGGCTGAAAACACCTTAGTCGCTCGTACCCGGTGCCACAAGATCAACCGGCGGCCAGACTGCGCTCACTCAGGCCTCGAACTCCGCCTGCAAGGCCGCTCGCACGCAGTGCAGAATGCCCAGCTCCACACGCCCGGCAAACTGCTCGCTGATCGCCGCTACCGGCGGCAGCTCACCTTCGCCATCGAGAAAGGCATCCTGAATCTCGCCGAGCAATGCTTCGGGCACATCCAGCGCCTGCTCCAGGGACAACTGCTGACGGCCAATGGCTTCGGCCAGCAGGCCGTAGACATTCTTCTCGCTGCAGCTGAGCTGGCTGGCGATCTGCGCCGGGGTCATGCCGGCACGGGCCAGACTGACCAATTCGTGGCGCAAATCGACCACCGCTCGCGGCGCTTCATCATCCGCACCGAGCACGGCCAGGAAGGCCTCGCCATAACGCTCCAGCTTGCGTGCGCCGACGCCACTGACCCGCGCCATCTCGGCCAGGGTACTGGGCTTGCTGCGCAGCATCTCCAGCAAGGTGGCATCCGGGAAGATCACATAAGGCGGCACGCCATGCTCTTCCGCCAGCTTGCGGCGCAAGGCGCGTAGCGCTTCCCATTGGCCACGCTCCTCACCACGCACCAGCTGGCTGGCGGCGCTGCTGGAGGCCTTGGCGCTCTGTTGTGGTTTCAGATCACGACGCAATTGCAGCGTCACCTCGCCCTTGAGCAAGGGCCGGCAACTGTCGGCCAGGCGTAGGCCACCAAAGCCTTCGAGATCGACATCGGCCAGACCACGCGCCACCAACTGGCGGAACAACGAACGCCACTCACCTTCAGTCAGCGCCTTGCCGATGCCGAACACCGCCAGATGCTGATGGCCTACGCCGCGGATCTTTTCGTTGTCGCGGCCGAGCAGCACATCGACCAGGTGCCCCACGCCATAACGCTGGCCGGTGCGATAGATCGCCGACAGTGCCTGGCGCGCCGGCTCGGTGGCATCCCAGGTCTGCACACCATCGATGCAGTTGTCGCAGTGCCCGCAGGGCTGCGGCATGTCCTCATCGAAATAGGCCAGCAGCGCCTGCCGCCGGCAGCGGGTTTCCTCGCACAGCGCGAGCATGGCATCGAGCTTGTGTTGCTCGACGCGCTTATGTCGCTCGTCGCCCTCGGAGTTGTTGAGCATCTGCTTGAGAAAAATCACATCCTGCAGGCCGTAGGCCATCCAGGCATCCGCCGGCAGGCCGTCACGGCCGGCGCGACCGGTTTCCTGGTAATAGGCTTCCAGGGATTTCGGCAAATCGAGGTGGGCGACAAAGCGCACGTTGGGTTTGTCGATGCCCATGCCGAAGGCGATGGTCGCCACCATGATCAGGCCTTCCTCGTTGAGAAAGCGCTTCTGGTGATAGGCGCGCAACTCGTTGGCCAGACCGGCGTGGTACGGCAACGCCGGGAAACCCTGCTCGGAGAGGAACGTGGCGACCTCTTCGACCTTCTTGCGCGACAGGCAGTAGACGATGCCGGCATCGCCCTTGCGCGCGCTCAGGAAGCTCAGCAGCTGCTTGCGCGGCTGCTCCTTGGGCACGATGCGGTAGAAGATATTCGGCCGATCAAAACTCGATAAAAAACGCTCGGCATTCTGCAGATGCAGACGCTGAACGATTTCCTCGCGGGTACGCATGTCCGCAGTAGCAGTCAGGGCAATGCGCGGCACATTGGGGAACAGCTCGGCAAGCTGGCCTAGCTGCAGGTATTCCGGACGGAAATCATGCCCCCATTGCGACACGCAATGCGCCTCGTCGATGGCGAACAGGGCAATGTCGAGGTTTTGCAGAAAGCTCAGCATGCGCGGCTGCACCAGCCGCTCCGGGGCCAGGTAGAGCATCTTGATCTCGCCGCGCTTGATCCGCTCGGCAATCTCCCGCTGCTCATCGGCGTTCAGGGTGGAGTTCAGCGCTGCAGCCGCCACACCCAGCTCATCGAGGGTGGCGACCTGATCGTCCATCAGCGCGATCAACGGTGAAACCACTACCGCCAGGCCTTCGCGCAGCAGGGCCGGCACCTGAAAGCACAGGGATTTGCCACCACCGGTGGGCATCAACACCAGGGCATCGCCGCCACTGGCCACGCGCTCGATAATCGCACCCTGACGGCCACGGAAGCTGTCGTAGCCGAATACGTCTTTGAGGATGCGTTGCGCGTGCTCGAGCATGAAGGGTCTCCGAAACAAGCCGCGCATTATACGCACCTGGGAATGGTGCTGAGTCCCGATCTGACTCTGCTGCGCATTTGCCCGTATTTACCTAGAACTATGGCCGCTGTAACAGGTCTGGACTAGAATCCAGCCTCGTTTACTTCTTCAAGGTAGCCCCCCGATGTCTTTCGCCGAACAATTGTCCCGCCTGCAAGCCTTCCTCGATGCCGATGAGCTGCATGACGAGGCACTGGACTACATCGCCGCCCACGGCTACCTGACCGCCCTGTCGATCTGCCCACAGCCGGTGCCGGAGCGCGAATGGATTGACGCACTGTTCTCCGAGCCGCCGCACTACCGCAGCGACGCCGAGCGCGAAGAGATCGAAGCCACCCTGATCCAGCTGCAAAGCCATATCGCCCGCCAACTGGCCAGTGACGATGAACCCGACGTACCGTGCGAGCTCGACCTGGGCGAAGAGCCGGACGATTCCGACCTGCGCGGCTGGTGCATCGGCTTTATGGAAGGTGTGTTCCTGCGTGAAGCAGTGTGGTTCGACGACGCCGAAGATGAAGTCAGCGAGCTGTTGCTGCCGATCATGGTCGGTTCCGGCCTGTTCGATGAGCAGCCTGAATTCGCTGAAATCGCCCGTGACCGCGACCTGGTCGACAGCATGGTCGAGCAGATCCCTGAGCTGCTGACCGCACTGTTCCTGCTGTGCCATGCGCCGGAAGAAAAACCGGCCCTCCTGAAGCCCCGCCACCACTAAGCACGCGCCATGGCGCGTGAGATTCGGGTGCCGCCGATCCAAGAGCAGCGCAACCCCGCTATTCGCTACGTTCTGCTGGCCATCGGCTGGCTGAGCGTGGCGCTGGGGGTAATCGGCATCTTCCTTCCTGTACTGCCCACCACGCCTTTTCTGCTGCTGGCGGCTGCGTGCTTTATGCGCAGCTCGAAGCGTTTCTACCTGTGGCTGGTCAATCACCGCCAGCTTGGCCCGTGGATCGTCGACTACCTCGAGGGCCAGGGCATCCCGCTCAAGGGCAAGGTCTACGCCATCAGCTTAATGTGGCTGAGTATTGGCCTGTCGTGCTACCTGGTGCCGCTGTTCTGGGCCAGGGCCTTTATGCTGACCAGCGCGGTGCTGGTTAGCCTGTATATCCTCAGCCAGAAAACTCGAAACAAAGCCTAAGCACCACGCCAGCCGACATTCGGTATATTCAGCGCGGCAAAAATCAGCAGCACCACCTAGACTTTCCCAATCTCCGGCCGAGGCGCGGTACATGCCACCCCGTCAGCTCACTCATGGATGGTTCAAGCGCCTCAACCGAGCGTTGCTGGGCGGCTGCATCCTGCTGATCGGTCTGGCCAGCGCCCTGGCCAACTGGGACTTCGGCGTCATCCTGCAAAATGCCGAAAGCCGCTATGGCAACCTCGGCGCAGCCAAGCAGCGCATTCAGGCCTGGGAGGCGCAAATCAAGGCCAGCGCCAATAGCAGCGAAAGGGACAAGCTCACCGAGGTCAATCGCTTCTTCAACCGGCAGATCCGTTTTGTCGACGATATCCGCCTGTGGAAACAGAACGACTACTGGGCCACGCCCATCGAGATGCTGGTCAAGGGCGCCGGCGATTGCGAAGACTATTCCATCGCCAAATACTTCACCCTGCGCCGCCTCGGCATCCCCAGCGACAAGCTGCGTATCACCTACGTCAAAGCACTCAATTACAACCAGGCGCATATGGTGCTGACCTACTACGCCAGCCCCGGTGCCGAGCCATTGGTGCTGGACAATCTGATCAATGAAATAAAACCCGCCTCGCAGCGCAAAGACCTGCTGCCGGTCTATGCATTCAATGCCGAAGGGCTCTATCTCGCTGGTTCCAATAGCAAAAAGAGCGATTCCAAAAAGCTCTCGCGCTGGCAGGACATCTTGAAAAAAATGCGCACGGAGGGCTTCGCCATCGGCGAAGGCTAGGAGGAACCTATGTCTCTACTCAAGCAGCTATTTCTCGCCATCTGCCTGTTCCTGGTAGTGGCCTTTACCGGCAGTTTTATCGCCGGGGTGGAAAGCTCGCGTGAGCAATTGCTCAGCCAGCTGCGCTCCCATGCCCAGGACGCCGCAACCGCGCTGGGCCTGTCGATGACCCCGCACGTGGATGACCCGGCGATGATCGAGCTGATGGTCAGCTCGATCTTCGACAGCGGCTACTTCACCAGCATCCGCGTGGTGCGCATCCCCAATGACGAGGTAATTGTCGAACGGCGCAGCGACGATGCCAGCACCGAGACCGTTCCGGCCTGGTTTAGCGAGCTGGTGAACCTGCAGCCCCAGGGCGGCGATGCGCTGATCATGCGTGGCTGGGAACAGGCCGCGCGGGTCGAGGTGCTCAGCCACCCACAGTTCGCCCTGGCCAAACTCTGGGACAGCGCCATCGGCAGCCTGATCTGGCTGCTGCTCTGCGGCCTGGTCAGCGCCATACTCGGCGGCTGGCTGCTGCGCACCCAACTGCGCCCGCTGGACAACATGGTGCAACAGGCCCAGGCCATCACCCGCCGCGAATTCCTCACCCTGCCAAAAGTGCCGCGTACACCGGAACTTAAACGCGTGGTCACCGCCATGAACCAGATGGTGGAAAAGCTGAAAACCCTGTTCGCCGAAGAAGCCGCGCGCAGTGAAAAACTGCGTGAGGAGGCCTACCAGGACAGCATCACCGGCCTGGCCAACCGCCGCCTGTTCGATATCCGCCTGGCCCATCAATTGGTGGTCAGTGAACAGAACGCCGAAGGTTATCTGCTGTTGCTGCGGGTCAACGACCTCGGCGGGCTCAACCAGCGCCTCGGCGGCCAGCAGACTGACGCGCTGATTGCCGCCATTGGCGAGCTGCTCAAGCGCCTGCTCAACCAGACCAACCGCTCGGACTGGCTGGCCTCACGCAGCCGGGGCGGCGAATTTAGCCTGCTGGCCCCCGGCATTGGCAGTGAAGAAGCCGACCTGCTCGCCGGCGAGCTGCACACCGGCCTGGAAAGCTTGCGCCAGACCGGTGCCAGCGACTGCACGCCAGTGGCACACATGGGCATTGCCGCCTTCCGCCCGGGTGAAGAACCCGGCCAGGTCATCGGCCGCGCCGATCAGGCCCTGGCGCAAGCACAGAACGACCCGAGCCGCGACTGGGTACGCCTGGACGACTACAACGCGCAACCGACTCAAGGCCTGCACGAATGGCGCACCTGGATCGACGACGCGCTGAACAAGCGCAAGCTGCAGCTGTATTTCCAGCCCGTCACGCAGTGTGCGGATCGCAACCGGCTGCTGCACCACAAGGTGCTGGCACGCCTGCTTGATCCACAGGGTGAAACGATTGCCGCCGGGCGCTTCCTGCCCTGGATCGAACGTCTGGGCTGGACCGCCCGCTTTGACCTGGCCATGCTTGAACACAGCCTGGCGCACCTCAGCCAGCATGCGGCGCCACTGGCCCTGAGCCTATCGGCCGCGACCTTGCGCGACACCGAAACCCTCAAGCGCATGTTAGACATCCTCAGGCAGCACCCGCAGCAGGCTAGCCTGCTGACCCTGGAAGTGGACGAACGTCACCTGCCACCTGCGGCCGAGCTGGAAGCGCTTAGCCAGGGCATCCGTGACACCGGCTTCAGCCTGGGCCTGCAGCACTTCGGCGGACGCTTCAGCCTGATCGGCAACCTGACTCACCTGGGCCTGGCCTACCTGAAACTCGACGGCACTTACATCCGCGCCATCGATCAGGAAAGCGACAAGCGCATGTTTATCGAGGCAGTGTTCCGCGCCACCAACAGCATCGACCTGCCGTTGATTGCCGAGATGGTGGAAACCGAAGGCGAGCTGGCGGTGCTCAAGGAGCTGGGGCTATACGGCGCCATGGGCCGCCTGCTGGGTGCGCCCATGCCGTGGAAGGATTAAGCAGAGCCGTAGCCCTGATGTAATTTGGGAGCTGTAGGGTGGATGACGCTCTTTTCATCCACCATAAGGGCTCTGTTGGTGGATGGGTAAAGCGTCATCCACCCTACGCCTGATCTCGAGTGCTCGTGCAACCCGGGGCTCAGCTGGCAAATAGATAGCCTTCCACATCCATCCCGGCATCACGCATCTGCGCCAGCTTGTAGCGCAGGGTGCGCGGGCTGATGCCCAGGCGCTCGGCAGCTTCCTTGCGCCGGCCGCGCTCGGCGCGCAGGGTATCGATGATCATCTGAAACTCATGCCGGCGCAGGTCATCGCCCAAGGCGCCAGCTTCTGCCGGCAAGGCGTCCTGCGGCGCAGGTGCGCTATTGACCACCACCGCCAACAGCTGCGGCGCAGGCGGCGTAACGGCCGAACCAATAGGTGCCAGCAGGCAAAGATCCTGCGGTTGAATCAGCCCGCCTTGCTGCAGAATCAGCGCACGCTGAATGGCGTTATCCAACTCACGCACATTGCCCGGCCAGCTATGGCTCATCAGGCTCATCTGCGCCTGCGGGGAAAGCCGAATCGGCGCGTGGTTCATTTTCTTCACGTACTTGGCCAGTAAACGCTCAGCCAGCGGTACGATGTCCGCCGGGCGCTCACGCAGCGGTCGCCAGGCCAGTGGAAACACTGACAGGCGATAGTAAAGATCTTCACGGAAGCGCCCCGCCGCCACTTCTGCAGCCAGATCGCGGTTACTGGTGGCCAGCACGCGGATATCCAGGGTAATCGGCTTACGCGCGCCCACCCGCTCCACCTCACGCTCCTGCAGCACGCGCAGCAGCTTGGCCTGCAGGCCCAGCGGCATTTCGGAAATTTCGTCGAGCAGAATGGTGCCGCCCTCGGCCAGTTCGAACTTGCCCGGCGCGCTGGCAATTGCCCCGGTAAATGCGCCCTTCTCGTGGCCAAACAGCGTGGCCTCGAGCATGTTGTCCGGAATAGCCGCGCAGTTGATTGCAATAAAAGGTTTGCTGCCACGTGGCGACTGCTGGTGAATAAAACGCGCCAGCACCTCTTTACCGGTGCCAGACTCACCCGTGATCAATACCGTGGAGTCGCTCTGCGCCACCCGCGTGGCCAGGGCCAGCAGCTGCACGCTGGCCGGCTCTTCAGCGACCGGGCCATCCTGCTCACCGGCAGAAACTCGGCCCAATGCATGCCGATCAACCAGCGTCAGCAGGGCTTTCGGCTCGAATGGCTTGACCAGATAATCCGCCGCGCCTTGGCGCATGGCATCCACCGCCCGCTCCACCGCGCCGAAAGCGGTCATCAGCAGCACCGGCAGCTGCGGCTGGCGCTGACGAATCTGCGCGAGCAACTGGTGGCCATCCATGCCGGGCATGTTCACGTCACTGACCACCAGGCCAAACGGCTCTTCGGCAATCGCCAGCAGCGCCGCTTCGGCGCAGTCCACCGCGCGGTAATCATGCCCACCCAGCGCCAGGGTATCGGCCAGTGCCTCGCGCAACGCGCGGTCATCTTCGACCAATAGAATTTTGCTCGCCATGGATGGTTACTCCTGAATCAAAGGGTGCGTAGCACCAAGCAGCGGCAAGGTGATAATGGCGCAGGTGCCACGCCCCGGCCGCGAACGCAGCTGCACATCGCCTTGGTGGGCGCGCGCCACTGCCTTGACCACGGCCAGGCCAAGCCCGGTACCGGTGGTTTTGGTGGTAAAGAAGGGTTCGCCAAGCCGCGCCAGCGTCGCGCTGTCGATGCCTGGGCCGTTGTCGCTGATGCACAGGCGCAGCGTTTCACCGCGCTGATACAGATGAATCTTCAAGCGCGCTTCACGGCCGCCAGCCTGAATCGCGTTTTCGATCAGGTTGAGCACGGTGCCGACCAGGGTGTCGCGGTTGCACAACAACTCGCCCGCGCGGCTGTCGCATTGCCAGCGCACCTGCATATCCAGCACATGGGGTTCGGCGGCGCTACGCAACGCAGCGAACAACGCCTTGGGTGCCAGACGGTCCGGCAGCGGCAGCTCGCCACGGGCAAAGATCAGCATGTCGCGCACCTGATGCTCCAGCTCGTGCAGGCGCTCTTTCAGGCGACCGGCAAAGCGCTGTTGCTGTTCAACTGGCAGCACCTGCTCAGTCAGGTGACTGGCGTAGAGCAATGCAGCCGAGAGCGGCGTACGAATCTGGTGCGCCAGAGAAGCAACCATGCGACCGAGGGCAGACAAGCGCTCGTGGCGGGACAGTTGATCCTGCAAGCGCCGGGTTTCTGTCAGGTCGGTCAGCAACACCAACTGGCCAGGTTCGGCGTGCAATGAACGGGTGGCAATCGACAGGCGCCGGCCATCCTTCAGGGAAATTTCGTGACCGTCATCCTCACGCGGGGCAAAGTTGCGCGCGATCACTTGGCGCCAGAGCATACCCACCAAAGGCTGGCCGAGCAGATTACGCGCCACCGGGTTGGCCTCACGCACCACGCCCTGGCCATCGATCACGATCACCCCGCCGGGCAACAGATCCAACAGGCTCTGCAGACGATGAGCCAGGCGCTCTTTCTCGGCCAGCTCCTGCATCCGCTGGGCACTGACCAACGCCAACTGGCCCTTGAGTTCAGTCACCCGCGCCTCCAGCATGCTGTAGCTGGTGCTGAGCTGAGTCGACATCTGGTTGAACAAGGCAAAGGCCTGTTCGAGCCCGGCACGGCTGGCCTGCTCCACGGGGGCAGGCGCTTCGGATTCTTCAGGGCGTTGGGCGTTAGCGTTCATGGTTCTCTCTCGCGCAGCGAGCCGTCATAAGACAGTCAGTTGCAAGAGAGATAGCAATACCCGTGCCTGAAAAAATATCCTTTTAAATCAATGCTATAAAAAACAAAGCCGAAGGTTTCGTCAAACCTTCGGCTTTATTGGAGGGGCAAGCGCCAAGTCACTGACGATTGCCTGACACAGAAAGGTCAGTCATCCAGCCCTTCGTCATCACGCCGGCTCATGCCGTACTTACGCATTTTCTCGACCAGGGTGGTGCGCCGAATGCGCAAACGCTCGGCAGCACGCGCCACCACACCGCTGGCATCATCAAGTGCCTGCTGAATCAGACCCTGTTCAAGGTTGCCCAGGTAATCCTTCAGGTCCAGGCCTTCCGGCGGCAGCATGGCCATCGAATCCACGCCCGGTAGACCGGCCAGGATAGTCGCGCGCTCATCCAGCTCGTCGCGCAGGCTGGCCACCATGTTCTCGTCTTCATCGTCAACATGACGGAATTTCTTCGGCAGCTCGCCCACGCCAATAACGCCATAGGGATGCATGATCGCCATGCGCTCGACCAAGTTGGCCAGCTCGCGCACGTTACCCGCCCAGTCATGCCGGCACAGCGACATGATGGCCGCCGAATTGAAGCGGATAGAGCCGCGCTTCTCGAACTCCATGCGCGAGATCAGCTCATTCATCAGCAGCGGGATGTCCTCGATACGTTCACGCAGCGGGGCCATCTCGATCGGGAAGACGTTGAGGCGGTAATACAGGTCCTCACGGAAGCTGCCGTCTTCGATCATCTTTTCGAGGTTCTTGTGGGTGGCGGCGATGATCCGCACATCGGCGCTCTGGGTCTTGTTGCTACCCACCCGCTCGAAGGTGCGCTCCTGCAATACGCGCAGCAGCTTCACCTGCATCGGCAGCGGCATGTCGCCGATTTCATCAAGAAACAGCGTGCCGCCATTGGCCAGCTCGAAACGCCCGGCCCGGCTGGTGATCGCACCGGTAAACGCGCCCTTCTCATGGCCGAACAGCTCGCTCTCAAGCAACTCGGCGGGAATCGCACCGCAGTTAACCGGTACAAACGGCGCTTCACGGCGCTTAGAGTGGTAATGCAGGTTGCGCGCGACCACTTCCTTGCCGGTGCCCGACTCGCCAAGGATCAGCACGCTGGCCTCGGTATCGGCAACCTGCTGCATCATCTGCCGCACCTGCTGAATGGCCCTGCTGGTGCCGACCAGACTGCGAAACAGATTAGTCTCGCGCTGACGGCCACGATCACGGGCCTGGTCGTACATCTCGCGGTACACCTGAGCGCGGTGCAGGGAGTCGAGCAGCTTGTTGTAGCTCATCGGCATTTCCAGCGTCGCCAGTACGCAGCGGCGCTGTTCTTCCGGCCACTCGGCAGCCACCTGATCATTAATCAACAGCGTTGGCAGAAACTCATCCCAGGCAGCCAGCTGCTTGAGCATGTCCAACACGCCGCCTTTGGCCTTCACTTCGCCAAGCACCACGCTAAGCACTTCACGGCTGGACGCCAACTCCGCGACGCATTGACGCCAGTTCTGGCTATCGCTGGCCAGATGATCTTCACCGAGAAAATTCAAGATCACCGTCAGGTCACGACGGCGCTCGCTGTTATCGTCAATCAGGAGGATTTTGGTTTCACGCCACATAATTTATTTACTGATCCTGGAGTGAAAAACGCGCCCGCCGCCCAAACACCACTCGATCCAGCGCCGGCAATTGGCCACTAGTTAAGTCAATTTTTTGTTAATAGTCAATTTTATGGCGTGCTTTTTATTGCGTCCGCCAAGCAGACTAAGCAGCTGTTTAACAAAGAAGGGGAAAGATCGGGCAGAACGCAGACATTTACCAGAAGGTCGATACCGGACAGCATCGACCGAAAACAGTTAATCAACCGAACAGCTGATAGACCTTGGCGCCTTGTTGCGACTGATTCAACTGAACGAGCTCATTGGCCAAGCGCTGCTGCTCGGCTTGGCAAACGTTAACCAGCTCGCGATAAAGATCCAACAACTCCTGCATACGCGCACGCAGGGTTTCTTCATCACTGGCAGACTCGACCATAGCCTCGTCAACGGCCTGGCGGCATTGCAGATCCAGCTCGCCAATGGCGGCCCAGTCCTGGGTAGCCAACGCAGTGCGCAAGGCGCTGCCGGTTTCTTCTAGACGCTGCACGGATGAACTCATAAACAATTCCTCAGGCGGGAAACAGCATCACTCAGCGATGGCATCCCAGCCAGCTTTTACATTACGCAACAGGCCTGCAACTTCATCCAGCGGCGCTATTTCATTCTGCACATTGGCATCAACCAAACGTGTGGCCATGTATTCGTAAAGGCTATCCAGATTGGCAGCAACTTCACCGCCCTGCTCCAGATTAAGGCCTTCGCGCAAGCCACCAATGATACCGATGGCTTTGCTGATCAGCTCTCCCTTAAGGGCAACCTGATTACGCTCCATGGCGCCGCGAGCTTGAGCCAAGCGGGTGAGCCCGCCCTCCATCAACATCTGGATCAATCGATGCGGGCTGGCTTCAATTGCCTGAGCCTGGGTGTTGACGGTTTGATACTGCTTGAGGGCCGCCATCGCGTTCATCGTTGTTCTCGCTGTTCTGTTTGCTGAATACCTTGGGTATCGGCGCTACAGAGCAAAGCTTTAGCAACGAAATCAGTTTCCTACAGCCGGCTCAACCTCTGGGCCGATGGCATCCCAAGCGCTCTTGATCTGCTCAAGCAGCGCCTGAACTTCATCCAGAGTACGCGGTGTACTGTCGAGCGCTACACCGGCCAACCGGCGCGTCATGTAGTCGTAGAGCGAATCCAGGTTCTCGGCAATTTCACCGCCCAGTTCTTTGTCCAAGCTGGCCTGCAATACGCCGAGGATGGTGATAGTGCTGCCAACGGCCATGCCGCGAATCTCGGCATCCCCCTCAACCTGAGCATGCTTGGCCAGCATTACCCTTTGCAGCGCTCCCTCAAGCAACAGTTGAACAGTGCGATAGGGCGAAACATCGTGGCTGGTATTGACCTGCTTGTAGGTATCAATCGGTTTCTTGCTCATTCACTTATCCTTTCTCACGAAACCTGGCAGGCTGGCGAGTTGATTGGCCAGGCTTTCACTGGTTTGTTTTAGCCGGCCGACCAGGGAGTCCATGGCGTTGTACTGAGCATAAAGACGCGTCTGCAGACTCTCGACTCGAACAGCCAATGCTTTGCGCTGGTCATCAACACCCTTCTTGGTAACCTGCAACGCGTCAGTACGCTGCTTAAGCACACCAGTGTCCCCTACATATGCGCCAACTGATTTGGAAAGACGCCCCATCAGGCCATTGTCACCTGCAAGATAACCGGCCACTTGATCGAAATTGCTATCCAGCTGCTTGGTTAACGTCGTGTCATCAATCTTGAGCTGACCGGTTTTCCAATCAGAGGTAATGCCCAAACCTGCAAGCGCTTTAACACCGCCTTCGCCGGTGATATTGACCATTTCATTGCGCAAACTAGACAGCACATTGCGTATAGAAGAGTCACCAAGCAAGGGGCCCGTTACCGGCTTACCGCCATCGACCGGCACAACGGCGGTCAGCTGAGAAGTCGTACTGATCAACGCGTTGTATGCATCAACAAACTTCTGCAGGTTGGTTTTCACACCGCTTTTATCGACCCCAACAGTAACGCTAATGGTTTTGCCATCGGCCAAATCTGTAGAGCTCTGTGCCGCAGTGAGATCAAGCGTTACGCCCTCTAGCGCGTCCTCAATGCGGTTGGTGTCGCGGACCAATTCCAAACCATCAATGGATATCTTGGACGACTGGGCCTTGGTGATAACACCACCAGCCCCCGTAGTGGAGTTGGGCTTAAGGAAGGCATCGGCATTGCCGGGGTCAACCGTTGGAGTAAACGCCTGAGACGTCAACGCGTTGGCTCCAGTCGTCACATTATCTTCGTTGGCCACGACCTGAATATCATTGCCCGCACCACTCTTGGTGGAACTCAGGACCAGCCGCGAACCTGAATCATCGGTGATGATCGTGGCACTCACACCGCTGCTTTTACCGGCTTCATTGATTGCGTCGCGCATACCGGCCAGGGTGTTATTGCTGGAGGTAATGTTGACGTTGAAGCTCGAGCTGCCCGCAGAAATAGTCAGCGAACCGCTGTTAAATGTGGCGGCGTTGCCACCAGTAACCGACTGCAGCGCCACCTTACTGCTGGTCGCCAGCTGCTTGACCTGAACGTTGTAACTGCCTGCTGGGGCAGTGGCTGCGGCAGTAACCTTGAGAGCGCTGGTGTTGGAAGAGCTCGCCGTTCGCGACTCGAACAAGGAGGTTTTATTCAACGAGTCGACGGCGGTTTTGAAGGTATTCAGCGCGCTGGTCAGCGAGCCCATGGCCGAGATGCGCGCAACAGTGGTCTTCTCGAGATTGTCCAGCTGATTGGTCTTGGGTGCCCTTTCGGCATTGACCAACGCTGTGACGATTTCGTCGATTTTGATTCCTGAGCCAATGCCCGTAATCCCGACCATGCTTCACCTCGCCAAAATAATGACTGCAACACGCTAGATAAGCGTTAACAGTCAAAAGCTGTGCCAACCTTGTTGGCTAGGCCTCAGCTTTGAACAACAAACTACGAACCTCCGAAAGATTCTCTGCTAACTGCAGCGCTTCTTCGGAAGGGATTTGCCGGATTACATCACCCGACCCTGCATCGGTCACTTTGACCACTACTCGCCCACTGCCCTCTTCGAGGGAGAAGTTCAGGCTACGACGAACCGATTGGACAAAGTCCTGAATCGTCGCAACTGCAGCTTCGACTTCTTCGCGAGAAGCCGCTGAGCCATTTTCAACCTTTGTGGCACCTGCGGTTGCAGCGTCTTCAGAAGGCTTACGCTCAACAGCATCAGCCACAACTTTGGCAGAGCCATTTGGCGCACGCTCTGCTTTGGAAGCAACAGCGGTGGATGCAGACGAACCTTGAATAGAACCAATGTCCATAATTTTCTCCTCAGAATGAGGGAACGGGGAGAAGAGCTAAGCCCTTCTCCCCGCAGTCTAGCGCTTTTACCCTTAACCGAGCAGGCTGAGTACAGCCTGTGGCAACTGGTTAGCCTGAGCCAAGATCGCGGTACCGGCCTGCTGCAGGATCTGATTTTTGGTCAGTTCCGAAGTTTCAGCAGCAAAGTCAGTGTCGCGAATCCGGCTGCGAGCAGCAGAGGAGTTCTCAGAGATGTTCTGCAGGTTCGAGATAGTGTTCTCGAAACGGTTTTGAACAGCACCGAGTTGGGCACGCTGGCTATCGATGTTGGAGATCGCACCGTTGATGATACCCAGAGCGTCCTGTGCACCCGTCGCCGTACTGATATCGATGGTATTCACCGCATCCAGCTCACTGAAACCATCAGTACCTAGACCACCAGTCAGACCATTCACACTGAAGGCATCAGCAGCTTCGAGTTGAACTTGACCGTCTGCACGAGCACCGCCGCCAGTAACGATAGTTGCAGCAGTACCCACATCAGTTTCACCATCGAAGCTCTTCGCTTGCAGCGTAGCACCGCCGGAGCCTGCAAAGTTACTGATGCTGATGGCATCACCACGGGAGCTAACCAGTTCAATGGTGCTGCCTTTCGAGACTGCAGAGATACCAGTTTTACCAGTCTCGCGGTTGATCGCATCTGCCAGCGAGGACAGGTTTGTAATGTCATCCACTACTGCTGATACGGAGGAAGAGTCTGTAACAAGCGACTTGCTGGTCAGGCCAGACAGGTCGAAGGAAACAGTACCCGAGGCAGTAATACCACCCAACGTAGCAACGGTACGAGCGTTGGCCGTGACGCCAGTTTCATCGCTCTTGGAGTTGATTGCACGAGCCACTTCACTCGCCGAGCCGCTGGCTGCACCAGCAATGGCTACGTCGCCGTCGGACAGTTTGGAGTTGATATTGAAAGATGCACTGCCGTATGCACTGCCCGAAGTGGCACTGAACGCAGCACCCGAAGCAGTAGCAGTAGCGCCTGCACCATCAGTGGTAAAACGGTTGATACCGATACGGTCAGTTGCAGCAGAACCGATCGATACGCTGATAGTTTCGTATGCGTTAGCACCAACCTGGAAAGCTTGAGACCCAAAGCTGCCGTCAAGAATCTTACGACCACCGAAGCTGGTGGTTTCAGAAATACGGTTCAGTTCTTGTTGCAACTGCGACACTTCGCCTTGCAGGGCTGCACGCTCAGTGGCGCCGTTAGAACCGTTGGCCGATTGCAGGGCCAGGTCACGGATACGTTGCAGAATGCCAGTCGACTGCTGCAGTGCACCTTCAGCGGTTTGCGCCAGGGAGATGCCGTCGTTGGAGTTACGGGTCGCAACGTTCAGACCGTTGATCTGGCTGGTCAGACGGTTGGAAATCTGCAAGCCGGCGGCGTCATCCTTGGCACTGTTGATGCGGAAGCCTGTGGACAGGCGCTGCAACGAAGTATCCAAGCCTTTGGATGAGCTATTGAGGTTACGCTGAGTGTTGAGTGACGCTACGTTTGTGTTGACTGTAAGGGCCATGGTGTTTGCCTCCAAAGGACCGTGCTACTGAGATTGTCTGAGCCTGCGAGCTTCGGGCCTGCTTTGCTCAGACGCCCCATAAAGTTCGCATTCGATCTTTATATCGGCGGCCTTAGGAGCAGCTTTAGCAACTCGTTCTATTTTTTTTTCCACAAACAGAACAATTACTTAAGCAGCAAAGCCGAGAAAAACTTGGTATCTGCCGACATCCCGACGGCAAATACCGAGTTCTTCACATACAAAAACAGCCCATTCCTTCAGCCTAAACCCTCGCTAGCACTTTGTCGGCATCAATCAGGCGACCATGAGGCTCTCCACACCTCAAGATTTTCCCCGTCGAGCATCCAGCCGTGCTGCACCTGCCGGCGCAGTTCATCACCCATCCTGGCGCTCGCGTCCAGATCACTGATGTGCATGCGAATTGCGTCGACCCAGTCCTTGAAGCGATTTTTCACCCGGGTTACCGGCAACGCCCCCTGGTAACACACCAGATCACTGCAGATAACCGGGAAGCCACAAGCGCCGTATTCAAGAAGACGCAAGTTGCTTTTGCATTCATTGAACAGATTCTGCTCGACCGGAGCCAAAGCAAGGTCCAGATCCAGGCTGGCCAATGCGGCCGGGTACAGATCAATTGCAACGCCCACATGCATCTCATGCACGTAAGGACGGATTACCTCCGGACACATGCCCATAAACACCCACTCGACCTCACCTGCCAGCTCCTTGACCACATCAGTGATCAGTTCCAGATCACCGGTGTGGCTAACGCCACCCGCCCAACCGACGCGAGGCTTCCTTCCTCGCCGCCGCATGGATGACAGGCCGCTCCACCAATCCACCGGCAAGCGGTTCTCAACCACCCGAATGTCGCCATGCAACCCGGCAAAGGCCTCAGCCAACGGCGCAGTGGATACCGTGAAGCGATCAACAAAGCTCAGCCCCTTACGCAGCGACTTGAGTATGTCCTTCGGCATCTGCGGACGATGCACACTCTTGAGCGGCAGGTTGGGCAGGTAATCATCCAGCTCATAAATGGTGAATGCCCGCGAGAATTTCTTGATGCGGCGCATGGCGTCCAGGCGCTCGTCACCAATCTGGCGCTGCAGCACGATCACGTCCGGGTCAAGGCGCTCCAGGTCCGGCACCTGCAACAGCCCGATAGACATCATGCCATCAGCCATACCACTCTCTTTAAGCGCCGAGAACGGTTTGATCACACGGTAGTTACCACAACCAAAGGGGTCCGCCGGATGCGCTAGTACCACTGGCAGCGGGCGCCAGCTCAGTGGACTCCAGGTCAGACCAGAGTCGACTTCCAGATCAAAACCGCGACCACTCAACGCCAGATTACGGTTATAGGCAGGGTCACGCGCAATGTCGGCCAGGTGACGCTCATAGAGAGCGTCCTGCTCGGCCACATCGGGTTCTCGATATACATGTTCATGCATCAGCACTGCATGGGCAGCCCATACGGTCAGGTAGCCCGCAGCACGTACCCGCAGACAGAAATCGACATCGCGGTAAGCATTCAGCGTGGTATCCAGCCCGCCGAGCTGACGAAAGATCTCAGCGCGCACCATCAGACAGGCATCACTCACGGCGCTGTAGTTCTGGTCGACCTGCAGGCGTTGCAGATAGCCCGCACTGTCCATTGCCTCACCGGCGAATGCCCGGCCAGCAGGCCCCCGCAACCCGAGCAGTAAGCCGGCTTGATCAATACGTCCATCGCCGCTCAACAGTTTGCCGCCAACAACACCGACTTCAGGGCGTTGCGCATGATTGAGCAGCTCGTCCAGCCAGGCTTCACTCACCGCCACCGACTCAGCAGACAGCAGCAGCAGGTATTCACCTTGAGCGGCCATGGCTGCCTGGTTCTGGGCCTGGACGATATCGCCCGCCGAGACAACCCTGAGCCGGGCATCAGCCAGACCGGCAATACCCTGCAACCACACTTGAGTATCCGCATCCAGTGCATCGTGGGCACCGAACAGAATCTCGTAATGTGCGTAACGGGTTTTCTCGAGCAGACTCTCCAGACAGCGCTGCAGACAGGCCAAAGAGGCGTCAATCGCGATGATGATCGATACCAGCGGGGTATTCGAATGGCCGTAATCGATGCGGTAACGTGCAGGTAGCCCTGGAATAACCCGCGCCTGATAACCGCGCTGGGCCAGATGACGCTCAATCACTCGCCGCTCATCTGGGTTATCCCGCAGCGCAGGCGCATCGGTGATCAGCAGTGGCTCATCAACATGCCCAAGCCCAAGCAGACCCTGTGCCTCAATCAGCCGGGTGAGCAGGTCGAACTCCAGGGCTTCGGCAAACTGCGCATCAAAACCACCGACAGCCAGAAACACATCACGCCGGAACAACCAGTGCCGCGCCATGACCAGTGGGAAGCTAAGCAGCAGATCCAGGTTGAAGCTCGGCAGAAATGCCCCGCCCAGGCTGCCATCAGGCAAGCGCTGCAACTGGTCACCATAAATTGCACGGCACTCCGGATTTGCCGCCAGCTCCAGCCCTGCGATCATCAGGCCACTCGGGGTGAACTCATCGCCGGCGCGGGCCAACATGAACCAGGAGAAATCGCTTTCGCTCACTACGTGGTTAATCTGTGCTGCCAGGCTTGCGTCGCTCAATCGAACGAAGTGCAACTTATCCCCCGCAGAGGTCTTCGGTACATCAGCGCTACTGGTCAGCACCACGATCTTCAGGGTGGCATACAGGCAGCGCTCGCCGATCAGGCTCTTCAGGGTTTGCATCAACGGCGCTGATTGCCCATCCAGATCGAGCACGATGATGCCGATCAGCGGTCCGCCGTCATGTTCTTGCAGGTACTGATTAATTAAGCGGTTTTCCGTCTTGGTTGGCAGGCGCTCCGCCAGCCAACGCTGCAGGGTGGGAACATCAGTACCTCTGTCTACCGAGATACCCAAGCGCTGCAGCATATCCCCACGTTCACGCGTCAATACCTCACTGTCAGAACCGGGGTAACGCTGATACAGCAGTTGATAAAGCGCCGGGAAGTTCTTCCGCTCTCGGCCCAGCATGTGATCGTCACTGGTACTCTGCTCGCGCGTATGAACTTCACTGGTCACAACCGGCACATGGACAAAGGGGTAGCGCGTGGCCAGACGAAGGAGCATGTCCCAGTCTTCGAACGCAGCCAGCCCAGTATCAAATTCGCCGACTTCACCTAGCATGCTGCGCGGGTGCGCCCAGGTATTGACCGGGATGTAGTTCTGCGTAAACAGACGGTCGCGATCAAACACCTCGTGCTTGAACGGCTGGCCACGGCCTAGCTCGATGCGCTGGCCGTTCTCCAGCTTTTCGTTAACGTACTCGACGCCGGTATAGATAACGCTGCCCGGATGCTGTTCGAAGGCCTCAGCCAGCACGACCAGGTGATTGGGTAGGTATATATCGTCGTCGTCGAGATAGACGACATAGCGTCCGCGCGCCTGCTTGAGACCGGCGTTACGCGCGGCCGACAGGCCCTGATTGCGCCCCTGACGGATATAGGTGATGGGGAAGTCGTAGACCGCCAGCAGGTGCTCAACCGGCTCCCCATTATCGTTGATCAGGATGACTTCAAAATCGCGCAGCGTCTGGGTGCCAACGCTTGCCAGAGCATCCTTCAGCAGATCGGGACGGTTGTAGGTGGTGAGAATTATGGAAAACAAACACTGTGCGACCGAATCATCGGCACTCTGCTCCAGCAGCGCGCGGCGTATGGCATCAATGCGCGCTTGCAGCGGCGCCCTGACCTCCGCCGAGTAGGCCTCGATACGCTGACGATAGAGTTGCCAGATAGGTTGCGCGGCGTCCCGCATGCGCACGCGGGTCGCCGCGTCATCCAAGCACAGCTCGAGAATTTCGGTGTGCTCACGCAGCGGTCGGTCGCTGCCATAGAAGCTCTTGGAGATCTGCCCGCCATGTACTCGGTAGCCGACGCTGGGCTGGCGCAGGAAGACGAAGTCGGGTGCCACGTGAGCCAGGCGAATCCACAGCTCCCAGTCGCCGGCGAGCATGTCGTGGCGGTGGATGCCACCTTCTGGCAGTGCGACGAGGTGCAGCGAGCTACGGCGCAACATGGCGGCAGAAGGCGTGATGTAGTTGTCGAAGCACAGCAGATCAATCACTTCGTCGCGCCCACCGCAATACGATGCGCGCCGATGCCCCGGGTGGTCCGCGTACTGCTGTCGCACGCCCTTCTCGTCGATCCAGTAGCACTGGGTATAGCCCAGCGCAGCCTGCGGACTGGCATCCATGGCTTCGACCAGTGAGGCAAGGTGACCTGGGTAGAGCACGTCATCGGAACCCAGCACCACCACATAACGCCCGCGTCCAGCCGCCACGCATTTGTTGTAGTTACCGGTCATGCCGAGGTTCTGGGCGTTGACTTCGAAATGCAGGCGCGGCTCGCCGGCATAACGTTTCAGCACGTCCAGGCTGTCATCTTTCGAGCAGTCGTCGTAGACCACTACCTCAAGCCGCACACCCTCCTGGGCCAGGATCGAATCGATGGTCTGGGCCAGGAATTCGGCGTTGTTGTAGGACATCACCGCTACGGTGACGTCGACGCCCTCTTCCTGCGGCTCGGCAGGCAGCGGTTCGGGCAACGTTCTACGGCGCCGCCCTGCGAGTTCCCCCTGCAGAGTCGCGACGCCCAGCGGCTGCTCCGGCAGCCCCTGGCTGGCGCGCTGCGCATCCTGAGCCAGCCATTGGCGCAGTGCCTCGATGGGGATTTCCACGTTCCAGTGGTAGACGACGCTGTGGGTGCCAGGCAATCCCTTGACTGGGTGATAGACCAGACGCACCCCCACGGCAGCGGCCAGGGCGTGGAAGAACCAGTACCACATCTGCGGGTTGTCCTGGATCAGCATAACCAGCGTGCCGCCCCGGGGCATCCATAGAAGGTTGGCGGCCGCCGCACCAGAGCCCAGAATCGCCAGTTCGCAGCCCGCAAGCGCGCGCACTTGCGAGGCGAAATCGCGCACCTCCGGCTGAAAGGCCTGGAAGCCTTCGCCATTGAGCTGGCGGATCAGCTCCTGTTGATTGACGATGGTGCGGCCGTTACCGCCCGGCGGTCGGATCAGATAGGCCCTGTCCCGGCCATCGAGCGCAGAACAACGGGTCCTGACCCGGCTGGCCATCCAGGCGATGGCCGGCGGATAGAGATGATATTCGTCACCGCGATAGACGTAGCCTGCACGCGGCTCCCAGATATCGGCGGTGTCGGAGAAATGGTGCAGCACGTCCACCTGACAGGCGCGCCCCGGCTGTACACAGACCGTACGCTCGCGCGGCCAGAACAAGGCCAGAGCGTCCATGATAGAGGCAGGCAAGCCGGCCTCGACCAGTACAACGGTGTCCTGCGGCAGGTCGGCCTGTTCGATCCAGTAGAAACGCCCGAGTTTCTCGCTCAGCCAGTGCGCATAGTTACCGTTTTCCCAGCCGAAGAAGCTGATGGCACTGGCCACCTGCAACGGCTCGCCCTTACCACTGAAGAATTCGCAGGCACCGCTGTCATCGAGACGCAACCCGTGCTTTTCGTACCAGGCGTTATTCAACCGCCCGAGGTTGTCGTAGACACCATCGCAGACATACTCGCCATGGGCGATGTCGCCAATACCGGCCATGCCAGCGACTAGGCGCACGTCATGAAAACGCCCGCGGTACTGCGCCAGCATGCGTTGCCGAGCCTGGCGCACGCTCTCAGGCAGGGAGAACCCCACCATCTCCAGCGGCGCTGGCGACCAGCTCTCGGCAGCAGCCAGCTCGGCCAGATCGGCACAACCCTTGGCGCTCCTAGCAGGAACGACCCTGGCGCTGACCACTGCGTCTGACAGATGACTTCCCTGGGGCATGCAGAAAACTCCGATCAAAAAAAGTAAAAACCGGCCAGCCGGACCATGGCGACGGCATGCGACGGCGAAGGCTTACTTGCCGTTGGCCGCCAGGGAGAACTGGTCGTAGTCGCGGAAGTAGTCGTCTTCGCTGTAGTGCTCGGACGCCAGCACCATGCACACCGAACCACTGGAGAAGTTGTCGATCTCGCGCCAGATCATTGGCGGAATATAGAGCCCGTAATAGGAACGATTGAGGTGGTACTTAAACTTGGTTCGCCCATCGTCCAGCAGAATGTCGAAACTGCCCGACATGGCGATCAACAACTGATGCAGCCCCTTGTGCGCATGGCCGCCGCGGTGAGAGCCACCGGGGACATCATAGAGGTAGTACACGCGCTGGATGTCGAAGGGAATGTGCCGCCCACCCTCGATGAAGGTGAGATTACCGCGCCGATCCTCAATGATCGGCAGGTCGATGATCTTGCAGTGCTGAAGAGACATAGAGCGCTCCAAATACGCTGGTGAAACCCATTCCTAGCTGCCTCTCGATCACACCCAGGTAACCGAGCCCCATGCAGTTACTGCGTCAAGAAAACATGATTGATAGGGTGTTGTAGCTCCGAAGCAAAACTCGAACCACCTTCTCTTCAGACGCTGAAAGCGTTGCATGCCTCGATGGTCTGCTCGACCCACTCGTCCGCCATCCCCGGATATAGCGGCAAGCTGAGCACCTCGCCAGCCAGGCATCGCGAGAGTGGCAGATCCAGATCGGCGAACTCGGCGTACGCCGCCTGGCGATGGATGGGGATTGGATAGTGGATCAGACTCGGCACGCCATTGCGTTCGAGATGAGCCTGTAAGGCCTCTCGCTGTTCGCAACGCAGGACGAACTGGTGCCAGACATGGCTGCCGGGCACCTGCGGAGCCTGAGGCAAATGCAGGTGTGGATTGTCGATCCCAGCCAGGTAACGCGCTGCCAGGTCACGTCGCGCCAGGGCATCGTCTGCCAGGCGCACCAACTTCACCCGCAACAGCGCGGCCTGCAACTCGTCCAGACGCGAGTTGACGCCCTGCAATTCGTGCACGTACTTGCGACTGGAGCCGTAGTTGCGCAGCTTACGCACCTGTTCAGCCAGCGCATCGTTGCCGGTGGTCAATGCACCGGCATCGCCAAGCGCGCCGAGGTTCTTCACCGGAAAGAAGCTGAAGCCCGCCGCATCGCCGAGAGCGCCAGCCGCCCGCCCTTGGGCGTCTACCGCACCATGTGCCTGAGCCGCATCCTCAATCAGTAACAGACCATGCTGGTCGGCTATCGCGCGTAGGCGCTGCATGTCGGCCAGGCGCCCGTATAGATGTACGGCGATGACCGCACGTGTGCGCGGACTAATGGCGGCCTCCACAGCGGCTGGATCAATATTGAACGTGTCCACATGGGGCTCCACCAACACCGGAGTGAGCCCAGCTTCGCTGACAGCCAGCGCAGTGGCGATGAAGCTGTTGTCAGGCAGGATCACCTCGTCACCCTCCACCAGACGCCCCAGCTGCCGATAGCCCCGCAGGATCAGGGTCAGTGCATCCAAGCCGTTACCCACGCCGATGGCATGCGTCACCCCGCAGGCAGCCGCGTACTCGGCCTCGAATGCGGCGACCTCGGCGCCGAGCACATACCAGCCGGAGCGCAACACCCGCTGAAACGCCTCGGTCAATGCCGCTTCATCGCGCCGGTTGATCCCGGCCAGATCAAGAAAAGGAAACATGTCACTCATCCAGGTAACGCACGATACGTGCAGGGTTGCCAACCACTAGCGCGCGCGGGGGAACGTCGCGGGTCACCACCGCGCCGGCGCCGACCATTGCACCAGCGCCGATGGTCAGGCCGGGCAGGATGACCGCCGCGGCGCCAATGGAGGCCCCGCGCTCGATCACGGTCTGCGAGAAGCTTTCGGGGTATTGTTTGGAGCGCGGCAGTCGGTCGTTGGTGAAGGTGGCATTGGGGCCGATGAAGACATCGTCGCCAACACGCAGACCATCCCACAGGTACACGCCGCATTTCACCGTAACCCGATCACCAAGCATCACATCGTTCTCGATAAAACAGTGGGCGTTGATGTTGCAGTCGCGGCCGATGCTCGCCTGCGCGAGGATCACCACGAACTGCCAGACAGAGGTGCCCTCGCCGATCGATTGGCTTTTGACGTCCGCGGACGGATGAATCGATGCCATGTATGGACTGCCTTTGGGAGAAGTTTCGAGCGTAGCAAGCCTAGCCTAAGGCGTCACGGAAGAAGCGTCTCAACCACCGGTTAATTTCCAGTAACATGGCGCATCGGTAATCGCCAGGACTGGACGGCATGGCTAGAGAATTCGAACGCTTCGGTTTCCTGATTCACAACCCTGAGATGTTCAATCACTATCACGCGGTCTGGCAGCATCTGCCGGCAGGCAGTGTGGAGATCGCCATCACCGGCAAGACGCAGCAGGACATCGACGCAGTGGTCGCCGGTTGCCAGCAGCACCGGCTACCGTGGCGCGACGCTCGCGAAATGCTCGCCAACAAAGAACGCTACACCACCTTGGTGTCAAACTTCCCACAGCATTACCTGCGTGGCCCCGACTCGCCCTACCTGCCCAAGTCCATTGGCCGTTACAACCTAAGGTTCATGTACGCCAACGGCAAGGCCGGCTGGAACTTCCAGCCCTGGAACCAGGTGTACGACAGCATCCTCTGTTTCGGGCCCTATCAGGCCGAGCATCTGGAGTTCTGCCACGACACGCTGAAGATTCAGATGGGCTACCCGCGCTTCGATCGTTTCTTCAATCAGCCGCTGGATTGCCCTGCGCGGCTGACCGAACTGCAGCTCGACCCCGGCCGCCAGACCGTGGTGTGGCTGCCAACATGGAGCACGCTGAGTTCGATAGACCTGTTCGCCGCTGCCGTCGCACGTCTACAGGCGCGCTACAACGTGATCGTCAAACCACACCCGATCACCATCACCGAAGAACCAGCGCGTATGCGCGAGCTGGAGCGCTTTGCCTGCGTGATCCGCGAACACATCGACAACGTCGAACTGTTCCAGCTTGCCGACTTCCTGCTGTGCGACTACGGCGGCTCTGCCTTCGGCGGCATCTACACTGATCGCAACGTGCTGCTGCTCGACCTGCCCAATGCCGAGGCCGACCCGTTGATGGGTGAGGACTCTTCGGACATCTGGCTGCGCAAGTACCTGCCGCACCTTGGCGCCCAGCACAGCGGCCGTCTCGAAGAGTTGCTGGAGGATGCCAGCCTGTGGGAGGCCCAGCGGCCGATCCGCAAGACCCTCAGCCAGTACTACTTCGCGCCATTCTACGGTTATGCCGGCCAGGTCGCCGCCCTGGCAATCGCCAACAGCGCCCGTTCCCTGGCAGGGAGAGGCTGATGGTCATCTGGCTGATCGGCCTGTCCGGTTCGGGCAAGACCACGCTCGGACGCGAAATAACCCGCCAATGGAAGCTGCAGACGCCCAATACCCTGCTGGTGGATGGCGACGAAGTTCGGCGCATCTTCCGCCAGGACACCCAGGCTGCGGACTACAGCCTGGCTGGGCGACGCCTCAACGCCGAGCGCATCTTCGAACTGTGCGCCTGGCTCGATGCGCAGGAAATCAATGTGGTGTGCAGCATCCTGTCGGTCTTTCCGGATCTGCGCGAGCTGAACCATACGCGTTTTCGCCACTACTACGAGGTCTACCTCAATCCACCCATGCAGACGCTGGTCGAACGCGACACCAAGGGGCTCTACCGCAAGGCGCTGGCCGGCGAGATGAGCGACATGGTGGGCGTGGACATTCCCTTCCCGCCCCCCACCGCAGCCGATCTGGAAATCGATACCAGCCATCCGGCCGACATCGCCGAACTGGCACGTGACATCCTCCAGCGGGCACAGGTATCGGTGGCATGAGCGATATCGACTACCCCTATAGCCAGGGTGATCGGCTCGAAGAACGCAACACCTACTTCTACAGCCAGTACCACGGCGCGGCCTTCTTCCCGGCCTGGCGCGCGAGCCGTCAGGCAGCACTGGAGGAGTTACCGTCAGCGCGCCTGGTACCGTTACCGGTAGCGCCCAAACACGGCGAAAACACTCAGGATACAGCCGAGCTGCTGGCCGAGCTGCTGCATGCGGCCGCGGATGCGCCCGGCAAGCGGCGTCTGGCCGAACGCCTGCTACAGCGCTTCGAAGTCAGCAAGCGCCTGCATCGTCGCTACGATAGCGATTTCAAGGCCGTCGCCGACAGCGGCTATGATGACCTGAATCTCTACCTGCAATTCGCCGCACTGTGCCTACATCAGGCCAAACAGCCTGGCGCCCTGCCCTTTCTTAATGGCCTGCTCAAGGTCATCGATAGCCTGATTTCGATCCAGCCGCGCCTGACCCCGGCCCAGGGCGCTCAACTCGCCTGGCTGATCGCCGCCGAGCAGGACTGGGTCACTCGTATTGCGGCGCAGGCCAACGTGGAGATCGCCCCATGACCCACCTCGACGACGTTCTGCTGATCGCGGCACACAGCGCACGCAGCCAGGCCTACGTGCAGACCCTGGCCGCCCACGGGCTGATGCCGTCCCATGCGTTGCTGCTCGGCGATGCGGCGCAAGCCTGCACGGCACCGAGCGAGCCGGCTCGCGAGCTGATGGGGGTTCTGCTGCCGGATCTGGGTATCCCCCTCAGCCGCACCCTGGCCGACTGCGCTGTACCGGTCACTTATCTGGAAACGCGTGACATCAACGCTCAGCAGGTCATCGAAGCCGTGCGTGAACGGGCGCCGCGCCTGGTGATCTTCTCTGGCTATGGCGGGCAGATCGTCAAGCCGCCACTGATCGAGCTGGGCATACCGCTGCTGCACGTACACAGCGGCTGGCTACCCGAATACCGTGGCAGCACGACCGTCTACTACAGCCTGCTGGAGGAAGGTACTTGCGCCGCCAGCGCCATCCTGCTCGACACCCACATCGACACCGGCCCGGTACTCGCCCGCAAGCGCTATCCGGCGCCGCCGCTGGGCACCGACATCGACCGCCGCTACGACACGGCGATCCGCGCCGACCTGCTACTGGAGGTGCTGCGTGGCTATCAGGCCAGCGGCGAGTTGGCGGTGGTACTGCAGCAAGATGCCGAACAGGGCAACACCTATTACGTCATCCATCCGGTGCTCAAGCACCTGGCGCTGCTGAGCCTGCCCGAGGCCTGAACCTGCCTGACCGGTTCAGGCGAACGGCTCGCCCTGATAGCTGTATCGCTGGCGAGCTTGCGGGAGGTTCATGCAGCGCTGAACGCAAGGGAGCACCTCTGGACGCCGACGCAGAACGACAAACAACTTGTCGATGTCCTGACTGGGCACGAATGCCCGCGTCATCTTGGAGTCCTGCAGCTCGAAGTAACGCTCCATGATGTCGAACTTGCGGTCCAGGTCACCGTCGTCGCCTGCCGCGCCAGTGCCTGCGCCGAACACATTGTGACTCTCGAACAGCAGCCAGCCATCGTCCTGCGTCAAACACCAGAGTTTGGCCACGAAGTTCTCGAACTCGACGGCCAGGTTTCCGTCGATGGTGCAGTGGTTAGCGAACGAGAGAACCACGTCATAGCGCCGGTTCGGCCTCCAGCTGCTGAAATCTGCGACCTGGAAATTCACATTGTGCTGGCCCAGCGCTTCAGCGGTGATACGGCCGATCTCGACGAGAAAGGGGTTGTATTCCACCGCGTCGACGAGACCCGCCCGGCTGGCCAGTTCGATGGCCATAAAACCGTTGTTACAGCCGATCTCCAGCACGCTCATTCCCTCGTTCAGCCAGGGCATAAAAGCGTAGCCGTCCAGGCGCTCCTCGGTCGGTTTGACGCCGGCGATGCCGATTCGGGCATAGCCCTGGTAGGCGTATCCGCCGCAGTAGGGCTTACCCCACTGCTTGTTCTGCATATCCAGCAAAGCGAAAACGCGATCAACCAGATCGATGCGCTCGGGCGCAACCAGTTGCGTCACCAATAGGTCACGCCAGGTGTAGTAGCGCGCCAGGAAGGCAAAGGGGGTACCGGCGTTCGGGTTGCCGCTTCTGAGGTAAGCAAGTAGGCGGTGCATCAGGGTGTCGTGCTGCTCGGCATCCCCCTGCTCCAGCACCCACTGAGCACTGTCGTTCTCCGTCTGCACGCGGACATCCGGCACCCAAAGCCGTTCCTGCAAGCGTTGCAGGAGCTGGCGCATTTCCGGATGCTGCACACAGGCGTCAGGCCAGAGCGCCTCTAGGTACACAGGGTTGAGCAGCACTCTCAGGCACAGCTGTTCCCAGAGCGAGTCGGCTTCCTGCGCCTCCATCGTCCTCAAGCGCTCCAGCGCCTGCTGCTCCAGAGGATCGGCAGGACGGGGAAAACGCTTGAGAATGGCCAACACCGTGTCGATGGGGAAACATAGTGGCATGAAGGCAGCTCCAGAACTCAGGGGGCAATTGCAGCGAGAGGCATAATCCGATGATAGAGCGCCAGGTCGTCGGCGGCGTCCACCTCCCCCCACGGCCCTTGCACCGGCGACACGGCAATCGGCATACCGGCCTGCAACAGCAGCCGCAGCAGGCTGGTCATGTCCAGGCGATCCACCGCGTCGTCACCGAGTCGCTGCAGCAACTCACGCACCTGTGTCCAGCCGCCCGGAGTGAACTTGAGCAGGCCCATGTACTGCCCCTCGATCTCGGCGGCGCTTTGGCAGCGCTCGCCAATAGTCGCCAGATTGCCATTGGCATCCAGACGAAAACTCTCAGCATCGGCCAGCGGATCCGCGAAACGCTGCGACCACAGCGCATACCAGTGCGGGTCGTAGGCAATCGCCAGGTCCGCCTCGACCCGGCTCAGCGCGGCCACGGTGGCGGCACTGTAGAAGATGTCGCTGTAACTAACGATGCACGCCTCCGTTGCCAGCCAAGCGTCGGCGGCCAGCAGCGTGCGCACCATATTGCTCTGTTGCCAGCGCGGGTTCTCGAAATAGGTTAACGGCTCGTCGAAGCATTCGCCGCGATAGCCCCGCACCAGGCCCAGGCGCTCGATTCCAGCGCCACGCAGCGCGCCCAGCTGCCAGTCCAGCAGGCGGCGACCGTGCAGGCGGGCGAAACACTTAGGCTGCTCGGCGGTTAGCTCGCCCATGCGACTGCCGCGCCCGGCGGCAAGGATGATGGCTCGTGTCATGTAACGTTCATTCCTTGTTCAGACAGCGATTCAGGAGCAGGCCGTCCAGCTCGGCGAAGGGCGCTTCCCGCTCGGGGTGCCACATCACGCCCAGCAACGGCAGTTGCGGGTGAAAGAAGGCCTCGATCACGCCATCTTCACTGCGTGCCAGGACTTCAAGGGGCGCCACCAGCGAGCGGCACCCCCATTGGTGGTAGCTGTTGACCTCGGCCTCACGCCCGTCGATCACCAGACGGTGACGCGTACCGACATGCCCGGCCACCCGCTCCAGTCGATTGCCGAAGGCATCGAGCAGCAGTTGCGCGCCACGGCACAGGGCAAACAGCGGCACCTGCTCGGCCATGGCCCGCGCCAACAGCGCACGTTCGACAGCGTCACGCTCCGGGGCATCGCCACCGTACTCGGCAAGATCGTTGCCGCCGCTGAGCACCACCGCGCAGGGCTTCAGCTGCGTCCACAAGGCATCCACTCGTTCAGGGCGATTGGGCACCGGCACCGGTAACAGTCCATGGCTCGCCAACCAGTCCGGCAAGCGCTGATCCAGCGCATCACGACGCTCGCCCCGGTCGGCCAGCACATCTACGCGCTGGCTGACCAGCACCACCCTCACCGCAACACCTCGACGCGCCGGTTGGCGCAGTCGATGTTGAGCATCTGCGCCGCAGCCCACTTGCGGTAGAGCACCTCTCCTGCCCCGATCACGGCCGGCAGACCGAGTTCGTTGGCGCGGATGGCCATATGCGAATTGGTGCCGCCATAGGCGGTAATAAAGCCGGCGATAGAGTGGGAGAAGATCCAATCGAACCCAGGGTCGGCGCTGGGGATCATGACGATAGCGCCCTGCAGCTGATCGCGCTGGTGGTAGTCCATCACCGCGCCGGTCACCTGACGCTGGGTGATGAAGTTCGGCTCGGCCTGCGGCAGGTGGAAACAGAAAGCGTCCTCGGCGCTGGTGATCAGCGGGGGCAGCACGATCTGGCAGGTTTCGCCGTAGCGCCGGCGCCCTTCTTCGATACTGGCGGCGATCAGCTCCCTGGGGTCGGCACTGGCAGCATGCAGCTCCTTGATCACCTGGATGTTGGCGTAGGACATGTCCTCGCCGCTGAACCCCAGGTCATGGCCCAGCTCACGGAACAGTGACAGCGCATCGGACAGGTTGCGCGTGAACACGAATTTGGCGTATTCGCGCAACTCGATACCGGCCTGAAGAAAATCAAACAGCCCCACCACGTCGTGGGACAGCCCATGCTCGCTGAGCAGGCGACTGATCTCGCGCATCTGTGCCAACGATAGAGCGAAACGGGTGCTGTCGTGACGCGTCTCGACCGCCAGGTTGTGCCAATCGAAATAGAGATCGGGAGCCTCGTCGTAGCGCGGCGACAGGATGTCGTAAGTACCCGGCCGCAGGTGACCGTAGCGGGCCAGGAAGGTGGTGCGATCGAGCTGCGCTAGATCCTGAGTCATCTGCCCGCTGACCGTGGACAGGCCATTGAGAAAGGCATCGTATTCACTCTGGTCGAGCACGCCCACGGTGACCAGCGAGCGCAGCAGTTGCACAGCAATGAAACCGGCCCGCGCCAACCCTGCGAACGGTAGCGTGCCATAGCGACGGCAGTCTTCCAACAGCCAGTAGATGCGTGTAACCGGATCGGTATCGGCACCGAGTATCTCGTCGCGCCTGGCCAGCAACACGTCGAGCTTCTGCCGGTCAGTGCGCCACAGACCGGTTTCGTTGTGCACGATACGGTTGGTCAACTCGCGCAGGCTGTCGCCCAGGCGTCGGCACTCGGCCTCGGTAAAACCGGCGTCCTGCAGGGCCTGCAGGCGCTGCGGAAGATCCAGCGTGTAGCAGGAGAAGACGATCTCGAACTCGACCTTGTCATGCAGATTGGGCGCGGCCAACAGGCGCTCGATGTAGTAATTGACCAGTTTGTCGGCGAGGGCTCCGTCGATGTCGCGCGGGATGAAGGAGTTGAAGCTGACGCGCACGTCGATGTAAGGCAGCCCATGGAAATGCAGCATCAGCGGGAAGCTGCGCAGATTGCGGTAACCATAGTTGTTGCGCTGGTAGGCCCAGATCATGTCGGTGACCAATTCGCGGTACAGCGACAGCGCCAACGGCCGCGGTCGCACGCCGATGATTTCGGCCGGATTCCAGTCCGGCATCACCCCGAATACGGTGCGCTCACCATGTAGAAAGGGCTGTGGACGAATGCCTTGGGCAATACGGTCATGGATCAGGCGAACCAGCTTGCCATGCGCCTGGGCATCGGCCGGTTCGGCACCGAGCACCAGCGGCCTCACCTGCAGTAGATACAGCCGTGCCTGCGCATCCACGGCAAATTCGATGTCCATGGCCTGCCGCCCGAACAGCGCCTGCAATTCGCGCAACAGCGCCACCACAGGCGCCAGCGAAGACGGCAGCTCACTGGCAGCATGATGTGCATAGAAGGTGCGCAGCTCGTTGGACCGCCCGGAGGTCACAGCATCGGTGCGCCCACTGCTCTCGTCGTAGTTGATCACGAAGTACGGCGCCAAGGTGGCCGGATCAAGGCCAAAACCGACACCCGCCATACGCACATCGCCGACCATAGGTTGAACAAAGACCTGATCGTGCTCACTGGCGCCCAGCCCGCCCATCGACTCGAGCACCTGCTCGATGGCCGCAGGCAAGCCGTCGGAGTCGACGTTCAGGCAAGAGTCGAACGCGCCGGCCGCCGAAGACCGTTCGCCGTCCTCACGGCAGCTGCTGCTGCGCACCGCCATGCTGGCCCAACCTTGCGAAAGCACCTCGGCTAGGCAGGCGTCAGCCCTCTCGCGCCACTGCGCGACACTGAAGAGCACCTGCGGTAGCACGCAGGCGCTGTGCAGACGACCATTGAGCAGAGCGAGTGAACCCGCCTTGGTAGAAAAAGCCAGAATCTGTTCGGTCATGCGCTGCCATATCCCTGATGAGTAGAACGTGCCCTGGTGCCGCGACGAGCGGCCTAGTGGCTGCGGCTCAACGCAACTGATTGAACAGATTCAACCCCGCAATCTTCACATAACTCTGCTGCGCAGCCTCCAGAATGATGGTCTGAAATGACAAGCGTGACAGCGCTTCGGCGTAATCCAGTTCGCGCAGGTCGGCCTGTACCGACTTGTTGACCAGGGTGACATCTTCGTTATCGATTTCAGTGGTTTCGATCAGGTTCATCCGTGCACCGATTTCCGTCTGCACTTCCAGCACCTTGCCCATCCCGCTGTCCAGGTTAGTCAAGGCAATCGCCACCTCGTTACGTACACCGAGGTTACCGGCCGGTGAGGTCGGCGAAGACTCCAGCGCCTGGCGCAGGCGGCTAATGGTGTTGAGGATGCTGCGCTGTTCCTGAAACTGTGGCTGCAGGCCGAACTCGTCACCACCGGCAACCGCCGCTGGAGCGGACAGCGTGAAATCAGCGCCGAACACGCTGAAGGTTGCTGGGTAAGGCCCAGCCACCGTACCGGTGGCGAGTACCGGGCTACCCGGCCCAACCGGCTGGGAGTAGACCTCATAGTTGGTGTCGTCGGTAAAGCGCAGGACAACCCCGGAAGTCGGAAACTGGCTGTCAAAGGTTGCCTGGTTGCTGATACCTGCCGGAGCAACAATTGCAGCCGAATTGTTGGTGGATGAGCGGTTGACAGCAAAGTCCGTCGGCGCCGACTGCAGGGTGAAACTATGGGTATTGATGCCAGGAGTTCCCGGCGTAGCGGTGTCGGCCAACAGGTTGTCCAGATCCAGCTCGTTGTCCCCAGGCTGCAACACCACATCCAACTGGAAGCGCATGCCGCGAAAGTTGATGGTATTGCCGCCACTGACGAGGGGGTCAATCAAACCACCACCTGGCACCTCAGATGTGACGTCAGCGCCAGCACTGTCATAGATACGAAACTCTTTACCGCTGACGAAGGCTAGCGAATAGGGCTCACCTGCACGAAAGCTACTGTTGAACGTCTGGTTGTCCTGCACCAGACCAGGCGACATAAATACCCGCTGATCTGCCGCTGGCAACGCTGGAATGTTTGTGGCCGGTAATGGCGGAGTCGGTAAGGCGGCGTTATTGACGCCAAGCGCATTGATAATCCGATTGGCATTGCTTACATCTTCAAACAGGCGCTTGCCGTTATCGTTGATCGCCACGCTACTTGAGCCGGCCACCTGCAGGCTGCGCTGGCCCTCGTCGCCCTGATAGGAATAGGTGCCATCGGGGTTACGCAGAAAGGGTTCGGTTTTGCCAAGAAAGCCACTGAACAGGTACTCGCCACGGGCGTTACGACTGTTCATCAGATTGAGCAGTTCGCCCTCGCGCTCACTCAGCTCCTTGGCAATCGACTTACGGTCGTCGGCTGACAGCGCACCGCCGCCGGCCTGCACCGCCAGTTCGCGGATGCGCTGCAGAACGTTGACCACCGATTTGATGGTGGTTTCTTCCTGGGTCAGGCTGTTCTTCGCTGCGGTGAGGTTTTCCTTGTACTGGCCCAGCAGCGCCTGCTGCTGTTCAAGTTGCAGCAGGCGTACCGAGGCTACCGGATCATCGGCCGGGGTGAGGATACGGTTACCGCTGCTGATCTGCTCCTGGGTGCGGATCAGGTTGGCATAGTTGCGCCCAAGGCCACTGACACCGTTATTGAAGGCCTGGATCGAAGAGATGCGCATCACCATAAAACTAACCTCGAAGTTCTAGACGGCGCGTCAGAACGTGTTAATCAGTGTATCGAACAGGCTGCGGGCAACTTGAATGATCTGTGCCGACGCCTGGTAGTACTGCTCGAACTGAATCAGCTTGGCCGCTTCCTCATCGAGGTTGACCGCCGAAACAGAGTCGCGGTTATTGGTGGCCTGTTTGAGAATAGCGCCAGTGGCCTCGCCATCGACCCGCGCCTGACTGGTCAGGGTACCCACCCGCTCCACCAGATCACCGTAAGCATCGGTAAAGCTTGAACCGGTGGTCGCCGGCGCCAATGGGTTGATACCAATGGTCGTACGGTTTTGCAGATCAATCAGCTTCAAGGCGTTACGGTTATCAGACACCCCATTGGTGTTGAAGGAAACCGAAAAATTGTCGCCACCCTGCGGCCGACCGCTGATGGTCACTTCATAGTCGAAAGGCACCGGCACCGCAGGTGGGCCGGCAGTCGCGGGCACGGTGATGGTCAGCTTGTTGTTCTGCCCGGGCACAATCACCCCGGTATCAATGACGTTGCCGTTGATATCAACGACGTCATACCCCTGAGTCGCTCCTCCACCGGCACCCATGACAATGCGCAGCGGCGGCGCATTGCGCAGGCTGGTTTCCAGATCGGCTTGAGCCACCGGGTCATAAATATCGATTTCAGTCAGCAAGGTCGGCTGGCTGATCACCCCGGTGCCGATATTCGCCGGGCTGGTCTGCGATTTCAGCGGCGCGGCAAAGGCCAGCTCCTCCGGCCGTTTCATATCCGCACGGATGGACTCGCCGGCATTGCGCGTCGGCATCACCCGGAAACGGTCACCGGCGGCAAAGGTGCCACTGGCCACGTTCAGCGAGACGCCGTCAAACTCCGCCGCCGGGACCACGGTAATGTCGAACGGGCCAAAGCTGGTGCCGTCACTGACGCGCCGTACGGTGTAATCCGTGGCACTGGTGAATTCCACCTCATAGTCGCTGGTGGTCAGCTGGGTGGTGTCCTCAATCAGCACATTGAGGTTGGCCGTGGTATCGCTGTTACCGACACGCGCCAAGCTGCGCTGGCCAATCAGAATGGGGTCATTGAGGTCACGAAACAGGCCATTACCAAACTGACCATTGAGATCCAGGCCCTGGCCCAGTTGGCGGTTGACCTGATCGGTGACTGCCAGTGCCAAGCGGCCGACCGAGTTCAACGTGGTGTCCAGCACATCTTCACGGTAGCGGATCAGCCCGCCCATCTCGCCGCCGGTAATCAGCGAGGTAATGCCCTGGCGCGAGTTGCCACTGACAAACTGCACCTCACTGCGCAGCGGGTCGGATAAACCCGGCACCACCTCCAGGCGCGAGGCCTGGCTGCCGACCACCAAGGGCTGGCCCGAGCCGACAAACAGGTTGTAGCTGTTGTCATCCTGCGCCACCACCGTCACACCGATAAAGGTCGACAGCTTGCGCACCGCTTCTTCGCGAGCGTCGAGCAGATCGTTGGGTTGCTGACCGTTGGAGGCGGCAACCGCAATGGCATCGTTGTAGCCGGCAATCGAGGTAGCCAGTTGGTTAATCTGATCGGTCACCGCCGACAGCTGCTTGTTGATAAAGGCGTTTTGTTCGTACAAGCGGTCGTACACGGTATTGAAGCGCTTGGCCAAACCCTCAGCCTCGGACAACGCCAGCTGCCGGGCCGGAATATTGGCCGGGTCTTCGGCGGCGGTTTGCAGCGCAGCAAAAACCTTCTGCAACCCCGGGTTGATACCCGTGGTGCTGCCAGCCAGCAACGAATCGAGCTGATTGATCTGCCCCAGGTAGCTCTGGGTATCACTGTTGAGCGCGGTACTGCTGCGCACCTGGGTATTGAGAAACTCGTTATAGATGCGCCGCACATCAACCAGGGTAGTGCCCGAGCCGATGTAGCCGGCACCACTGAACTGCGGAATGCGCGTGGCCTGGATCGTCTCCTGACGCGAGAAACCCGGCGTGTTGACGTTGACGATGTTATGGCCAGTCACTGCCAGCGAGGTCTTGTTCGCCGACAGCCCGGAGAGGCCAATACTGAGTAGGTCAGCCATGTTTCATCATCCGTTGGTGGACGGCGTACTGACTGCCGCGACTGATTGATAGGTCTGCATCTGCCGCGCTATCTGGGCAATCTTGCGGGCGTACTGCGGGTCCGTGGCGTAGCCGGCTTTCTGCAACTCACGGGCGAACTGCTCGGGTTTGTCAGTGCTGGCCAGGGCTTTCTCGTAGCGGCCATTGCCCTGCAGGAAGCTCACAAAATCGTTAAAGCTGTGTTCGAAGGAGTCATAGGCGCGGAACGAGGCCGCTTCCTTGACCGCTTTGCCGCCCTTGAACTCGGTGGTCAGCACCCGCGCCGAGTCGCCTTCCCAGCTGTTGTGGGTCTTGATGCCGAACAGGTTGTGGCTGCTGGTGCCGTCCTGTTGGCGAATAATCGACTTGCCCCAACCGGTTTCCAGCGCGGCCTGTGCCACCAGATAACGCGGGTCGACGCCAATCTTCTCAGCAGCCTTCTCGGCCATCGGCAACATGGCGGCAATAAACTCATCCTTCGAGCCGAACGCGGCTTTACCCGGCGCCAGTGGCGGCTGGGCAATCCGCCGACCGGTGATCGCGTCCATACCGTTGAGCCCCAGCGCAGTATCGGCGGGTGCGGCAAAGGCCTTGGCCGGAATCCAGTCGTTCTGCGCCAATGGCTGGCCATCAGCGGCGGTAGCCGACGGCACGATGCCAGCCAGCAAACGGTCAGTCAGCTTGCCCGGCAGAGACAAACGGCGCTGGTTGATCAGCGAGGTGTCGTCACGCGCGCTGTCGACCTTGGCCAGTGGCTTGCTCGGCGCATTCGGCACCGGCTCATTGACCTGAGCAAATGGATTGGGCCGGCTATCCGCCTGCTTCATCTTCGACATCTGCCGCACCAGCACATCGGCCAGGCCGATGCCGTTCTGGTGATTGGACAGGGTCACCGACAGCTGCTGGTCGTGCATGTCCTGGTAGGTTTTGCTCTCGTTGCTGTTCATGAAGTTGCCTTCACCGAACGCTTCGTTGGCCGAGCGCATGGCCTTGAGCATTTCATTGAGGAACAGCGACTCAAACTCCTGAGCCACCTTCTTGATGTTCTTTTCGCTGTCGCCGCCGACCTTGAACTGGTTGAGGCGATTGAGATCGTTATAAGCACCACTGTCGACGGTGCTGGTGCCGCCGAGCAAACCGGCTGATAGGCGAGAGTCCATAGCGTGCGCTCCCTTAAATCACGATCAGGTCAGCCTGCAGAGCGCCGGCTTGTTTCAGCGCCTCCAGGATGGCCATAAGGTCGGAAGGCGAAGCGCCTACCTGATTCACCGCGCGGACGATTTCATCCAGCGTGGTCCCGGGACCGAACTTGAACATCGGCTTGGCTTCTTCATCAGCATTCACCCGCGAGCGCGGCACCACGGCGGTCTGGCCGCCAGACAGTGCTTCCGGCTGGCTGACAATCGGGTCTTCGGTGATGGTTACGGTCAGGCTGCCGTGGGTCACTGCGGCAGGCTGCACGCGCACGTTCTGGCCTATAACGATGGTGCCGGTACGCGAATTGATGATGACCTTGGCCACGGCCTGACCGATCTCGACTTCGAGGTTTTCCAGAATCGACAGGTAGTCCACCCGCTGACCCGGATCAAGTGGAGCACTGACACGAATCGAACCGCCGTCGACCGCCTGGGCCACACCTGGGCCAAGCAGCTCATTGATGTGATCAACAATATTTTTGGCAGTGGTGAAATCCGGACGATTGAGGTTGAGCGTCAGCGTATTGCCCTGATCAAAACCGCTTGGCACCGGCCGCTCGACCGTCGCACCGCCAGGAATGCGCCCAGCCGACGGTACGTTGACGGTAATCCGCGAACCATCGCCGCCTTCGGCATCAAAGCCGCCGACCACCAGGTTGCCCTGGGCAATCGCATAGACGTTGCCATCGATCCCCTTGAGCGGCGTCATCAGCAGGCTGCCACCGCGCAGGCTCTTGGCGTTACCGATAGAGGACACGGTGATGTCGATGGTCTGCCCGGGCTTGGCGAACGCCGGCAGATCCGCATGGATCGACACCGCCGCCACGTTCTTCAGCTGCACGTTGCCGCCCTGCGGCACCTTGATGCCGAACTGCGCCATCATGTTGTTGAAGGTCTGCACGGTGAACGGCGTCTGCGTGGTCTGGTCGCCACTGCCATTAAGGCCGACTACCAGGCCATAACCGATCAACTGGTTAGTGCGTACACCCTGGATGCTCGCCAGGTCTTTAAGCCGCTCGGCCTGAGCCAGCGAAGCCATCAGCAAGGCGGCTACAACTACTAGGTACTTGGGAAGCGTCATGGTGGCCATCCTCAGAACGGCCACATTGGGCTAAGAAAGAAACGGCTCATCCAGCCCGGCTGACTGGCATCGGCAAAGGCGCCGGTACCCGAGTAGGTGATGCGCGCATCGGCGATGCGGGTCGAGGAAACCGTGTTGTCAGTGGCAATGTCATCAGCCCGGACCAGGCCGGCAATCCGTACCAGCTCATCGCCGGTATTCAGGGTCATCCATTTTTCCCCACGCACCAGCAGAATGCCGTTGGGCATCACCTCGGCGACTGACACGGTAATCGAGCCAGTCAGGCTGTTGCTCTGCCCGGCCGCGCCGGAACCATCAGCCGAACGGGTGGCATCAAAGCTGGCATCCAGGCCCAGGGTGTCGTTGGTCATGCCCAGCGCGCTTAGGCCAGCCAAGGGGTTTTTCGGAGCTACGGTCATGCCAAACAGGTTGGGCACGCCGAGATTGGCCGAGCTGTCTTTGCTGATCTTGCTATTGGTGTTCTTACTGGCCTGGGTGCGCTCATTCAGGGTGATGGTGATGATGTCACCCACGCGGTAGGCCTTACGGTCGCCGAACAGGCCATTCTCGAAGCCGGCCTGATAGATCGAGCCATTGTTCTGCGCCGCTGGCAGCGGTGTACGCGGCATCACGGGAGCGTAATAGGGATCATCCGGCTTAGCCGCGGGCGCCATGCAGCCACTCAAAGCCAGAGGGCCAAGCAGTGCACTTATGATTATCAGCCGGTTCATATCTACTACCTCATGCGTTGCCTGGGATGGTGCGTACAACCTGTGTCACCAGTACCCGTTCAAGCGATTCCTTGCTGTATCCAAAGCCAGGTCAGACGCTGCGCGACTAACCGGCCCTACCTATCAAAGATTCTGCGAAATAAAGCCGAGCATCTGGTCAGCGGTGGAAATGACCTTGGAGTTCATTTCATAGGCGCGCTGAGTGGTGATCATGTTCACCAGCTCCTCGACCACGCTGACGTTGGAGTTTTCCAGAGTGTTCTGCAGCGTGGTGCCCAGGCCGTTCAGGCCAGGCGTACCGACCTGCGGTGCGCCGCTGGAAGCGGTTTCCAGAAACAGGTTGTTGCCGATCGCTTCCAGACCCGCCGGGTTGATAAAGTCAGCGGTCTGCAGGTTGCCGACGATCTGTGGCTGCGGGTTGCCGGCAGTAGTCACCGACACGGTGCCGTCTTCACCCACGGTAAAGGTGCGTACCTCGTTGGGCAGCACGATGGCCGGCTCCAGGGCATAACCGTTGGATGTCACCACCTGGCCATCGGAATTGAGGTGGAAGCTGCCGTCGCGGCTATAGGACACCGTGCCGTCAGGCAGCAACACCTGGAAGAAGCCCCGGCCGTTGATCGCCATATCCAGCGGTTGCTCGGTAGTTTGCAGGCTACCGGCAGTGAAGATCTTCTGCGTGCCCACCACCCGCACACCGGTACCCAGTTGCAAGCCGGACGGCAGCTGGCTGTCCTGGCTGGACTGACCACCAGGCTGACGACGGATCTGGTACAGCAGATCCTCGAACTCGGCGCGATCACGTTTGAAGCCCGTGGTCGAAACGTTGGCCAGGTTGTTGGAAATGGTGGTCAGGTTCATGTCCTGAGCGGACAGACCGGTCTTGCTGACCCACAGTGCCGGAAGCATATCGATTCTCCTCGGGCGCCG
>NZ_JAUYGD010000008.1 GCF_030690725.1 Pseudomonas sp.
AGAACCTTGAGCACCTTGCCACGCTTACCTTTGTCTTTACCGGCGATCACGATGATCTCGTCGTCACGACGAATCTTTTGCATGTCGGATCTCCTTAGAGCACTTCAGGGGCGAGCGAGACGATCTTCATGAACTTCTCAGAGCGAAGTTCACGAGTCACTGGCCCAAAAATACGGGTGCCGATCGGCTCTTGCTTGTTGTTCAGCAGAACAGCAGCGTTGCCATCGAAGCGAATGATCGAGCCATCAGGGCGACGAACGCCGTGACGAGTGCGGACTACGACAGCAGTCATCACTTGGCCCTTCTTCACTTTACCGCGCGGAATTGCTTCCTTGACGGTCACCTTGATGATGTCGCCGATGCCGGCGTAGCGGCGATGCGAACCACCCAGCACCTTGATGCACATAACGCGACGAGCACCGCTGTTGTCAGCGACGTCGAGCATGGATTGAGTCTGAATCATATATTTCTCCGACCCCTAGTCCTTAGACTTCCACTGCGCGTTCGAGAACTTCAACCAGTGCCCAAGACTTGGTCTTGGCTACGGGACGGGTTTCACGGATGGAAACCTTGTCGCCAATATGGCACTGATTGCTTTCGTCGTGCGCGTGCAGCTTGGTCGAACGCTTGACATATTTGCCGTAGATCGGGTGCTTGACGCGACGCTCGATCAATACGGTGATGGTCTTGTCCATCTTGTCGCTGACGACACGGCCGGTCAGCGTACGGACTGTTTTTTCGGCTTCAGCCATGATCACTTACCTGCCTGCTGATTGAGCACAGTCTTCACACGAGCAATATCGCGCTTAACTTGCGAGAGCAGGTGAGACTGCCCCAACTGGCCAGTTGCTTTCTGCATACGCAGATTGAACTGGTCGCGCAGCAGGCCGAGCAGTTGCTCGTTCAGCTGCTGTGCTGATTTTTCACGAAGTTCATTCGCCTTCATCACATCACCGTCCGCTTAACAAAAGTGGTGGCGAGCGGCAGCTTTGCAGCCGCCAGGGCGAAAGCCTCACGCGCCAACTCTTCGGAAACGCCTTCGATTTCATACAGGACTTTGCCTGGCTGAATCTGGGCTACCCAATACTCGACGCTACCCTTCCCTTTACCCATCCGCACTTCGAGAGGCTTCTTGGTGACCGGTTTGTCAGGGAACACGCGAATCCAGATTTTCCCGCCACGCTTAACGTGACGAGTCAGAGCACGACGAGCGGACTCGATCTGACGGGCGGTGAGACGACCGCGGGCAACAGACTTCAAGGCGAATTCGCCGAAGCTGACTTTGCTACCGCGCTGAGCCAGGCCACGGTTGTGGCCGGTCATCTGCTTGCGGAACTTCGTACGCTTTGGTTGCAACATTTGGCGTACCCCTTACTTGGCAGCTTTTTTACGAGGCGCAGGTGCCTGCGGTTTCAGTTCTTCCTGGCGACCACCAATCACTTCGCCTTTGAAGATCCAAACCTTGACACCGATCACACCATAAGTGGTGTGCGCTTCGTACGTGGCATAGTCGATATCGGCACGCAGGGTGTGCAACGGCACACGACCTTCGCGATACCATTCGGTACGTGCAATTTCAGCACCGCCGAGACGACCGCTCACTTGGATTTTGATGCCCTTGGCACCAATGCGCATGGCGTTCTGTACAGCGCGTTTCATAGCGCGACGGAACATCACACGACGCTCCAGCTGCTGAGCTACGCTCTGCGCAACCAGCATACCGTCGAGCTCCGGCTTGCGGATTTCTTCGATATTGATGTGCACAGGCACACCCATTTGCTTGGTCAGGTCCTGACGCAGTTTCTCAACATCTTCACCTTTCTTGCCGATCACGATTCCGGGACGGGCGGTGTGGATGGTGATACGTGCAGTCTGAGCCGGACGATGGATATCGATACGGCTTACGGACGCGCTTTTTAGTTTGTCTTGGAGGTATTCGCGCACCTTCAGATCAGCGAACAAATAGTCCGCATAAGTCCGACCGTCTGCGTACCAGACGGAGGTGTGCTCCTTGACGATTCCCAGGCGAATGCCAATGGGATGTACTTTCTGACCCATCTGATCGACTCCGTTACTTGTCCGCAACCTTGACAGTGATATGGCAAGACCGCTTGACGATGCGATCAGCGCGGCCTTTGGCACGCGGCATGATTCGCTTCAGCGAACGCCCTTCGTTGACGAAAACGGTGCTGACCTTGAGGTCATCAACATCTGCGCCTTCGTTATGCTCGGCGTTGGCTACAGCCGACTCCAGCACTTTCTTGATGATATCGGCGGCTTTCTTACTGCTAAAAGCCAACAAATTGAGCGCTTCGCCCACCTTCTTCCCGCGGATCTGGTCGGCGACCAAGCGGGCTTTCTGGGCGGAGATTCGAGCGCCCGACAACTTAGCGGCTACTTCCATTTCCTAACCCCTTAACGCTTGGCTTTCTTGTCAGCCACGTGCCCACGATAGGTACGAGTGCCGGCAAATTCGCCCAGTTTGTG
>NZ_JAUYGD010000014.1 GCF_030690725.1 Pseudomonas sp.
TAGGTCGAGAACTTGTAACCGCGACGGTATTCGAACTTGTCCACTGCCTTCATCAGGCCGATGTTGCCTTCCTGGATCAGGTCGAGGAACTGCAGGCCGCGGTTGGTGTACTTCTTGGCAATCGAGATCACCAGACGCAAGTTCGCTTCAACCATCTCTTTCTTCGCGCGACGGGCCTTGGCCTCGCCGATCGACATGCGACGGTTGATGTCCTTGATTTCAGCCAGAGTCAGCTCGCATTCGGCTTCCAGGGCAGACAGCTTTTGCTGGCAGCGTTGGATGTCGCCTTGCAGGTTGCCGATGGCTTCGGCGTACTTGGCTTTGCCTTTGGCCAGGCCAGCGGACCACTCGACGTCGATTTCATTGCCTGGGAACAGGCGCAGGAAGTCGGCGCGCGGCATGCGGGCATCACGTACGCAGAGTTGCATGATGGCGCGTTCCTGGGCGCGCAGGCGCTCCAGGGAGCTGCGCACACGCACAACCAGTGCATCGTACTGTTTAGGCACGAGCTTGATCGGCATAAACAGCTCGGCCATTTCTTTCAGCGCGGCAATGCCTTGCTTACTGTTGCGGCCGTGCTTTTTCAGGGCTTTCTTGGCGAGTTCCAGGGCGTCGCCAATCGCGGTGAAGCGGCGCAAGGCCTCTTCTGGGTCCGGACCGCCGTCGCCTTCTTCTTCCTCGTCATCGCTGGATTCAGCTTCGTCGTCGTCAGTTTCTTCGGCAGCATCGCCGTCTTTAACTGGGACAGGCGCAGCTGCTTCAGCGGGAACGATGCCGTCATCCGGATCGATATAACCGCTGAGGACTTCAACCAGGCGACCACCATCGGTGGTAACACGGGTGTACTCGGCCAGAATGCTGTCGACAGTGCCGGGGAAATGAGCGATAGCGCCCATCACTTCACGGATACCTTCCTCGATGCGTTTGGCGATTTCGATCTCGCCTTCGCGGGTCAGCAATTCCACGGTGCCCATTTCACGCATATACATGCGCACTGGGTCCGTCGTGCGGCCGATATCGGTCTCCACCGCTGCCAGCGCTGCAGCGGCTTCTTCAGCGGCTGCCTCGTCGGTATCGGCGTCGGCCAACATAAGGGCGTCCGCATCCGGAGCACTCTCGTGTACGGGGATCCCCATGTCGTTGATCATGCGGATGATGTCTTCCACCTGCTCCGGATCAGAAATATCTTCCGGTAGGTGGTCGTTGACCTCTGCGTAAGTCAGATACTTCTGCTCACGACCCAGGGTGATCAACTCTTTGATACGAGACTGCTGTTGCGCTTTTCCGGACATAACACCCTATCCACTGAAGGTCTTGGCGGGCAAAAAACAAGCCGCGGATTATACCCGAGTAACACCCCTAAGCGCCAGTTGGACTCGGGATTACCGGTGATGCATTACGGCTCAGCAAGCTGCGCAGCTGATCTTTCTCTTCTGCGCTCAACTCACTTTGACGGGCTTTGCGCAGCAAATGTTCCAGGCTGCGCTCGCGTTGGCGGGCTACTAGACTAGTTATAGTGTCGAAAAACTGTTGTTCAAGGTTGTCGGCTGAAATCAGCCATTCCTTTTCGGCCAGGGCGCGCAATAGGCGGCCCTGTTCGGTGCCATGCCAGCGTGCGATCAGTTGCAGTGAGCGCAGGTTGGGGCTTTTTTGCAGGGCGCCAAGCAGGGCGACCAGCAGCTGGGCGTAGGTATCGTCTTCGGCGGCGAAATGGCTGACATCTTCGACCTTCTGCGCCAATTGTGGGTGGTGCAGCAAGGTGCGCAGCGCGCTCAGGTGCGGCGATTCGACGCTGACTGCGGTGCGTGGTGCGCGCGGGGCGAACTCGCCCTGGCCCTTCTTGCTCCACTTGCCGCCGTCTTTCTTCCAGTTGCCCTTGCCTTTGTTGCGTTCAAACTCTGGCGCGGGGCTGGGATTTTCGTATTCGTTGCGGCTCGGCTCGACATCGTAATAGGCGCTGTCGGGAATCTCGGGGTAATCCGGGTAGTCGCTGGGCGGTGCGCTGCTCTGGCTCGGTTGGCTGCTGCGCGATGCGGGAGCCATCTGCTGCAGGGCTTCGCCGGAAAGGCCGGTGATTTCGCTCAGGCGTTGACGCATCAGGGCGCGCAGGTTGTTGCCAGGGATCTTGTCGATCAGCGGCGCGGCCAGGGTCATCAGGTGCGCTTTGCCTTCCAGGGAGCGCGGGTCGGCTTCTTCACTCAGTTGCTGGAAGAAGTAGTCGGCCAGCGGTTGGGCGTGCTGGTTGATGCGCGCGCGGAAGGCGTCGGTGCCCTCGCTGCGTACCAGGGTGTCCGGATCTTCGCCATCGGGCAGAAATAGAAAGCGTGCGCGGCGGCCGTCCTGCAGGCTCGATAGAGTCGCTTCGAGTGCGCGCCAGGCGGCGTTACGCCCGGCGGCGTCGCCATCGAAGCAGAACAGTACGCTGGGCACGACGCGGAACAGGCGTTTGAGATGTTCTTCGCTGGTGGCGGTGCCGAGTGTGGCGACGGCGTTGCGCAGGCCTTGCTGGGCCAGGGCAATCACGTCCATATAGCCTTCAACCACCATGATCTCGTCGAGGTCGCGGTTGTGCTTGCGCGCTTCGAACAGCCCGTAAAGCTCCTGGCCTTTGTGGAATACCGGGGTTTCCGGGGAGTTCAGGTACTTCGGCTTTTCGTCTCCCAGTACTCGGCCGCCGAAGGCGATCACCCGGCCGCGGCTGTCGCGGATGGGGAACATGATGCGGTCGCGGAAGCGGTCGTAACGCTTGCCGCTTTCGGCGTTCTCCACCAGCAGGCCTGCGTCGATCATCGCCTTTTGTTGCAGGCTGTCGCTGGCCAGGTGCTTGAGCAGGTTGTCCCAACCGGGCGGGGCGAAGCCCATGCCGAAGTCGCGGGCGATCTCGCCGGACAGGCCGCGACCCTTGAGGTAGTCAATCGCGGCTTTGCGTTGCGGGTGGCTTTTCAGCGCCTGTTTGTAGAACTCGGCGGCAGCGGTCAGTAGTGGATAAAGCGGCGAATCCGTAGGCTGGCGCGGCTTGTTGCTGCGTCCACCTTCCTCGCGCGGCACTTCCATGCCGGCGCGCTTGGCCAGGTCCTCGATTGCCTGGGGAAAATCCAGTTGGTCGTGGTCCATGACAAAACCCAGGGCGTTGCCGCCGGCGCCGCAGCCAAAGCAGTAGTAGAACTGTTTGTCCGGGCTGACGCTGAACGAGGGGGTTTTTTCTTTGTGGAAGGGGCAGCAGGCGGTGTAGTTCTTGCCGGCCTTTTTCAGTTGGATGCGCGAGGCGACCACGTCGACGATATCGGTGCGGTTGAGCAGGTCATCGATAAAAGACTGTGGGATCAGGCCGGCCATAGGCGCTCAGAATACTGTCATGCGCTGGGGCAGAACAGGGTGGGGCAAAAACTAAAAGACTCCGATCGTCACCCGAAGGTGGCGCGGAGTCTAAAAGCGAAACCCGGCCGAGGCCGGGTGTCAGGCGTTGCTTGTAGCTAATCGTGCAGGCGAAGCTGCGGTGATTAGTACAGGCGAACGCTGCGGCGCTGCTCGCGCTGCACTTTCTTGGCGTGACGCTTAACAGCGGCTGCTGCTTTGCGCTTACGCTCGGAAGTTGGCTTTTCGTAGAATTCACGGCTGCGAACTTCAGCCAGAACACCGGCTTTTTCGCAGGAGCGCTTGAAACGACGCAGAGCTACGTCGAAGGGTTCGTTCTCTTTAACTTTGACGGCTGGCATCCAGGGCTTACCTTCTTTATTACCGGGGGTAACGTTACTCCTGGCAGATGGCGCTGGAGAACGTAGGTTTTTAAGGGTTGCGGATGTTACCGCCTCATCGCGAGGAATGCAAAGCCTCTGATCGAAAAGCGCTGGCCGGCTCGCGCCAGCGGCCATTATCATGCGCGCCTTCGAAGTTGCACACACTACTACAAGGCACTGCCCATGCTGGTTCTGGGATTGGAAACCTCCTGCGACGAAACCGGTGTCGCGCTCTACGACAGCGAGCGCGGCCTGCTGGCCGACGCGCTGTTTAGCCAGATCGATCTGCACCGTGTGTATGGCGGTGTGGTGCCGGAGCTGGCCTCGCGCGATCACGTCAAACGCATGCTGCCGCTGATCCGCCAGGTGTTGAGTGAGGCCGACTGCGTGGCGACTGACATCGACGCCATCGCCTATACGGCCGGCCCTGGCCTGGTCGGCGCGCTGCTGGTGGGGGCGTCCTGCGCGCAGGCGCTGGCGTTTGCCTGGGACATTCCGGCGCTGGGTGTTCACCATATGGAAGGCCACTTGCTGGCGCCGATGTTGGAAGAACAACCACCGGCTTTTCCGTTCGTCGCTTTGTTGGTGTCGGGCGGGCATACCCAGCTGGTTCGTGTCGATGGCATCGGTCAGTACCAGCTGCTCGGCGAGTCCCTGGACGATGCAGCGGGCGAGGCGTTCGACAAGACTGCCAAGCTGATGGGCCTGCAATACCCCGGTGGCCCCGAGATTGCTCGTCTGGCGCTGAGCGGCACGCTTGGGCGCTTCAAGTTCCCTCGGCCAATGACTGATCGCCCGGGGCTGGAGTTCAGCTTCAGCGGCCTGAAGACCTTTACCTTGAACACTTGGCAGCAGTGTCAGGCGGCTGGCGACAAATCTGAGCAGACCCGTTGTGACATCGCCCTGGCGTTCCAGCAGGCGGTGGTCGATACCCTGACCATCAAATGCAAGCGTGCACTCAAGCAGACCGGGTTGAACAATCTGGTTATCGCCGGTGGGGTGAGTGCTAACCAGGCGCTGCGGCAGTCGCTGGAGAAAATGCTCGGCGAGCTGAAGGGCGAGGTGTTCTACGCCCGTCCGGCGTTTTGCACCGACAACGGCGCGATGATCGCCTATGCCGGCTGCCAGCGCTTGCTGGCAGGCCAGCATGAGGATTTGAGCATCAAGGTGCAGGCGCGCTGGCCGATGGAGCAACTGCCGGCGCTGTAAGCGTGTGCGTGATGGGCCGGATTCACTGGGTGGATTTAGAAATGCCGCTCACGGCCGGCGAACAGATCGCGTAAATTGCCGCGATGGCGCCAGACGATCAGCCCGGTCAGTACGCAAACGGGAAGCAGCGCGTCGGGCTGTTGCCAGGCCAGCAGTGGCAGGGTCAGCGGCGTGGCAATCAGTGCGGCCAGCGAGCTGGTACGGGTCAGGACAAAGGTCAGCAGCCAGGCGGCAACGGCCAGCAAGGCGGCGGGCGGGTACAGGCCCAGAAGCATGCCAGCGGCCGTGGCGACACCCTTGCCGCCACGGAAGTTGAAGTACAGCGGATACAGGTGGCCGACAACGGCTGCCAGGCCGACCCAGGCTTGTTGCTGCAGGCTGAAGTCGAGCAGGCTGGCGATCAGTACCGGCAGCAGGCCTTTGAGCAGGTCGCCGATCAGCGTGAGGATGGCCAGGCGTTTGCCGGCGACGCGGAACATGTTGGTGGCACCGGGATTGCCCGAGCCACTGGCGCGCGGGTCCGGTCCGCCGCTTAGGCGGCTGAGCAGAATGGCGAAGGACAACGAGCCGAGCAGGTAGGCGAGGGTCGCCAACAGCCAAAACATGGTATCCATTCCGGGGCAAGGGAGCCCTGATTCTAACTAGGTGCGGCAGCCTTGTCGTGCCACGGAGAGCGTGCTTGGACACAGTTTTTATCGAGGGTCTGGAAGTCGATACGGTGATCGGCGCCTACGACTGGGAGCGTACCATTCGCCAGTGTTTGCGTCTGGACCTGTACCTGGGCTGGGATAACCGTCCCGCTGCCGCCGGTGATGAGCTGGACAAGGCGCTGGATTACGCCAAGGTCTCGCAGCGGATTCAGGCGTTTGCCAGCGAGTCGCAGTTTATCCTGGTGGAAACCTTCGCCGAGCGGCTGGTCGAGTTGCTCATGGCTGAGTTTCAGATTCCCTGGGTACGGCTCAAGCTGACCAAGCCCGGTGCGGTGCCGGCGGCCAGTGGTGGAGTGGGCGTGGAGATCGAGCGCGGATGTCGCTAACTCCCGTTCTACTTGGCCTGGGCAGCAATATCGGCCGCGAAGCGCACCTGTGCGCCGGCCTTGATGCGCTCGCTGGTCTGCTCAGTGAGATGCGCTGCTCGCCGGTGTTTGAAAGCCAGGCAGTGGGTATCAAGAGCGGGCCGTTCTTCAATCTGGTGGTGGCCGGCTACAGCGAGCTGCCGCTGGGTGAACTGGACCGTCGGCTGAAATTTATCGAAGCCGATAACGGCCGCTACGCGCCTGAACGCAAAGGCCTGCCGCTGGATATCGACGTGCTGCTGTACGGCGATCTGGTCGGCAACTTCGACGGTCTGATTCTGCCGCGGGCGGAAATTCTCAAGAACGCCTTTGTGCTCTGGCCGCTGGCCTTGCTGGCGCCGGATGTTCTGCATCCGGCGCAGCAGCGTAGTTTTGCCGAGCTGTGGCAGGCGGCGCAGATTGATCAGCAACTGTGGCCGGTGGCATTCAGCTGGCGCGAGCAGCAGCTGACGCCGGCTGCGCTGTGCGCCGAGTATCCCGCCAAACCCTGATCAGGGCGTGCTGACGATAATCGCCACGCGGCGGTTCTCGCTGCGCCCTTCGGCGGTGTTGTTGTCGGCAATCGGTTTGCTCTGGCCCATGCCCTGCGTCGCAATCAGCTGCGCATCCATCCCCGCACCTTGCATCACAGCCGCCACCGTCTGGGCGCGGCGCAGCGACAGTTGTTGGTTATAAGCCGGCTGGCCGACATTGTCGGTGTGGCCTTCCAGACGCACCTGCTGAATACCGACGCCCAGCAGTGCCTGGGTGATTTGCGTCAGTTGCACGGTGCTGGCGCTGGAGACGACTTCCGAGTCGGTGTCGAACAGCACTTTGCCAGAGAGGCCGAGTTCCCAGCCGTCTTCGGTCCACTGGAAACCATGGCTCTTGAGCAAGGCCACCTGCTCGGCACTGAGGCCTTTGGGTGTGCTCTGGCAGCCGCTGATGAACAGTGCCGCGCCGAGCACGCCGATAAAGATCAATCGCATTAAGCTGCGCACAATGAAGCTCCTTTTCAGTTGGTAAGTGAATCCTGGCCTTTGGCCATGGTTCGCCCGCCCTGGCTGCGTTTGGCGTGGTACATGGCAACGTCCGCCTCGTGCACCAGGGCTTCGGGGTTGTCGGCGTGCTCCGGGTAGAGGGCGATGCCGATACTCAGGGAGGTGGTGATGCTGCCGCCTTCGGGCAGGGCGATGGGTTCGTGCATGCTGTCGATGATCTTGTCGGCGATCAGCACTGCATCGTCTTCGTGGTGGATGGGTTTGAGCAGCACGGCAAACTCGTCGCCGCCCAGGCGCGCCACGGTGTCGCCTTCACGCAATTGGGTGCGCAGGCGCTGGGCAATGGCGATCAGCACCGCATCGCCGGCGGCGTGGCCGAGCTGATCGTTGATTTCCTTGAAGCGGTTACTGTCGAGAAACAGCACGGCCATTTGCGTCTGGCTGTCGCGGGCCTCGCGCATGCTGCCGAGCAAGCGCGATTCGAAGAAGGCGCGGTTGGGCAGCCCGGTCAGGGCATCGTGGCTGGCCTGGTGCGCCAGCGAGGCGTTCTCGCGTTCCAGCTGATGCTGCCAGGCCTCCAGTTGATCGAGCAGGGCGTTGAAGTCTTCGGCCAGCTCGTTGAGGTCGGCGATATGTGTGGCTGGCACGCGCTGGTTGAAGGTGCGCTCCACGGAAATGTTGTGCGCCACCTGCGACAGGTTACGCAGCGGCTGGGTGATTGCCCGCTGTATGCGCTTGGAGCCATAGGTGGCGCCCAGTGCGCTGAGCGCCAGGCTGGCCAGCAGGCCAAGCAGGCCGCCGATCAGGAAACGCAGCAGGGTGGTGCCTTGGCCGCTGAGGTGCAGGGCGCCGATCTGTTGGCCCTGATAGGTGATGGGTTGAATCACCACGTCCGGCAGCAGCAGGCGGGCGATTGATTGCTCGGCGCTGTTGAGTACGGTGTTATTGGCTGCGTCCAGGCTGGCGAGCAGCGCGCCGTCTTTATCGAAGACGGCCACCTGGGCGATTTCTTCGGTCTTGCAGATCTGCTCCAGGGCGTCGCGTACCGCTGCGCGGTCGTTGAACACCACGGCGGCTTCCAGGGTATAGGCCAGGGAGCGGGCGATCAGTTGCAGGTTGTGGCTGGCGTAGGTGCTAAGCGCGAGCAGGCTGACCAGGGTTAGCGACAGGCTGGTCAGGCCCATGGCCAGCAGCGCGACCCGCAGGTGGGCGTTATGCAGCAGGCGGCGCAGGCTCGGGCGCCGCTGGCTGACTTCGGGCTTTCTGCGGTTCATGGTTGCGGTCCTGCGCGCTTGCCCAGCTGCAGCACGTTCGGGTGAATGCGGATGCCACTGCGCGCAACGGCATCGAGGTTGACCTTGAACCCCACATGCTCATCGCTGATGCCCAGGCAGAACAGGCTGCCTTCGCTGCAGGCCTGGTTGGTTTCGCTGATGGTCAGGATGGGTTTGCCGACCAGGCGGCTGAACAGGGCAATCCGCTGGCTGTCCTCGATAACCCCGAGATAGACGGCTTCGCAGTCGGTTTCCAGCAATGGGCTATCAACCAGCAGGCGCTTGGCCTGTACTGGCTGACGGGATTCCAGCTCGTGGTTCTGCCACAGCAAGTCGGCGTACTCGGTTGGCGCAATCACGCACAGGCGCAGGGTTTCGGGCTGCTGCGGCCAGCGCGCATAGCTGAGGATGCCGTGTACCACATGGGCGACCTGAGTGGCGCGCAGGGCGGCGCTGTCGGCGTCGGCTGGTTCGGCATGGGCCAATGCCGGCAACAATGCCAGTAGGGTGCAGCAGAGGACTTTTCGATTGGCGCGCATAAACACTGGACGATTCAGGTGCAAGGTAGAGGTCTCCGGCGTGGCCTGTTCGGCGCTGAGGCCACGCGCGTTGGCGCGTGGCGAGGCAGGCTCTTTTAAGTAAAGCTCATGCGCTTAGATTTTGGCGTCAAAATTTATGCGGTAGATGGCTGGAGGCCTAGTGCTGCAAGGCCTGCAGCCTATCAGTGTGCTGCGCGTAACGCTACGCTCGAGGGTGGTTCTGGCGAAATTTCTGGAGCGCCTGCAGGCGTTCTTCCTGCAATGCGCTGCCCAGTTCGGCCCCTTGCAGGCCGCGTGCGAGCAGTGGTTGCACAGCCACTGCTCGGGCGGCGTGCATGGCCGCGCGCAGGTAGTCGGCTTGCGGGTATTCGCGTTGCTCCAGGCCGAGGCGGCCGCGGGCGTCCATTTCACAGGCGGCGATAAACTCTTCAAAGCGCTGCGGACGGCGAAACACGTCGAAGCTTTGCAGCAGCTTGAGCAGGGTTGAGGCTTTCAGCTCTAGGGCGCGATGGCCGTGGGTGTGGAATTCGCCGACCTGCAGGGCCAGTTCCTGACAATCCTTGGGCGCCTTGCAGCGCTGGTTGATCGCGCGGATCAGCTTCAGCCCGGTGTGCTCGTGGGCGATATGCCTTGGCCACTCGGCTTCGGGCGTCAGGCCTTTGCCGACATCGTGCAGCAGGCAGGCCCAGCGTACGGTCAGTGGTTGCTGGTGTTCGGCGCACTGGCGCAGCACGCTGAGTACATGCTCGCCGGTGTCGATTTCTGGGTGATGGGCGGCGGGTTGCGGTACGCCGAACAGTGTATCGACCTCGGGCAGCAGCTCGCGCAGCGCGCCGCAGTCGCGCAGCACCTGGATAAATACATCCGGGCGCGGCTCCATCAAGGCGCGGGAAATTTCCTTCCAGCTGCGCTCCGGCGTCAGCGCGCTTAGCTCGCCGGATTCGCTCAGTTCGCGCATCAGTGCCATGGTTTCAGGCGCTACGCTGAAGCCCAGTGGCGCGTAACGGGCGGCAAAGCGCGCCACGCGCAATACGCGCAGCGGGTCTTCGGCGAAGGCGGGGGAAACGTGGCGCAGCAGCTTGGCATCGAGGTCACGCTGACCGCCATAGGGATCGATCAGCTTGCCCTGATCGTCCTCGGCCATCGCGTTGACGGTCAGGTCGCGGCGGATCAGGTCCTCTTCCAGGGTGACTTCCGGGCTGGCGAAGAAGGTAAAGCCGCCGTAGCCGCGTCCGCTCTTGCGCTCGGTGCGGGCCAGGGCGTATTCCTCACCGCTTCGCGGGTGCAGAAATACCGGAAAGTCGGCACCCACCGGGCGGTAGCCCAGCTCAAGCATCTGCTCGGCGCTGGCGCCGACCACTACCCAGTCGATCTCGCTAACCTCGCGGCCTAACAGGCGATCACGCACTGCGCCGCCTACTTTGTAAATCTGCATGACTAATCCTCCGTTGTGCAGAGCATAACGGCTGGATAGTCAGGCTGTCTGTTAAGGGGTGGCTTTGGGGATCTGCTGCAATAGCGCTTGCGTGGCGCGCTCCAGTAGTTCGGCGCTGTCTTTGGCGGGGCTTAGGCCGGTGCTGATCAGGCCTTCCCAGAGGATTTGCTGTTCCGGTGTGGTCAGGCGGATGCGCAGGGTGCCGGTTTCATCGCGCAGGCGGTGGATCGCCTGGTAAGGGCCGAGCGGGGCTGGTGGGGCGGCGTCGACCTTGAAGTCCAGCGGGCTGTCCTGCACCGCCAGCCAGTAATACACCTGAATCTCTGCCTGCGGGTTGGCCTGGTAACCGCGTGTGCTCAGGCCTTCGCGCAGCAATTGTTCAAGCTGTGTATAGCGCTCGGCAAATGGCACGTCGCCTGCTACGGCCTGTTCGGCAGCAATCAGGCTGAAGTTGCGCTTGCCCGTCAGTTCGGCGCTGGCGGGGGTTAGCACCTGGGCGCGCGGCAGCTGGTTGCTGCAGGTGGCCAGTGCCAGGCACAGCAGTAATACGATAAACAGGCGCATCGGCAGATTCCCGGTTGGTCTGCTGCGCATGCTGGTGCTTGGCATCGTGGGCGCGCAACCGATCAAATGGGCGGGATCATCAGGTCGAGGCGCGGGTAGTCGCTGTCATGTTCGGCTTCATGCTTGGGCGGCACGTGCTGGGTGCCGATCAGCTGTTCGCCCTGGTACAGCTCCAGGTGGATATTGAACCCCCACAGGCGGTGCAGGTGTTTCAGCACCTCCTCGGTGGAGCTGCCCAGCGGTTTGCGGTCGTGCTGCTGGTGGCGCAGGGTCAGCGAGCGGTCGCCACGGCGGTCGATGCTCCAAATCTGCACATTAGGTTCGCGGTTGCCCAGGTTGTATTGCGCGGCCAGGGTTTCCCTAATCTGCTGGTAGCCGGGTTCGTCGTGGATCGCCGGGACGTAGAGTTCGTCTTTCTGGTCGTCATCGAGAATGCTGAACAGCTTGAGGTCGCGGATCACTTTGGGTGACAGGTACTGCAGGATAAAGCTCTCGTCCTTGAAGCTGTTCATGGCGAATTTTAGGGTCGTGAGCCAGTCGCTGCCGGCAATGTCGGGGAACCAGCGGCGATCTTCCTCAGTAGGCGCTTCGCAGATGCGGCGAATATCGCGATACATGGCAAAGCCCAGCGCATAGGGGTTGATGCCGCTGTAATAGGGGCTGTCGAATGGCGGCTGATAGACCACGCTGGTGTGCGACTGCAGGAACTCCATCATAAAACCTTCGGTCACCAGGCCTTCGTCGTACAGATCGTTCATCAGGGTGTAGTGCCAGAAGGTGGCCCAGCCTTCGTTCATCACCTGCGTTTGACGTTGTGGGTAGAAGTACTGGGCAATCTTGCGCACGATGCGAATGATCTCGCGCTGCCAGGGCTCGAGCAGCGGGGCGTGTTTTTCCAGGAAATACAGGATGTTTTCCTGCGGCTCGGCGGGGAAGCGCTTGTTGTCCTTGTCGCCGCCCTTGCTGGTGTTTTTCGGGATGGTGCGCCAGAGGTCGTTGATCTGCTTTTGCAGGTGCTCTTCGCGGTCTTTCATGCGTCGCCGTTCTTCCTCGGCGGAAATCGGGTAAGGGCGCTTGTAGCGGTCGACGCCGTAGTTCATCAGGGCGTGGCAGGAGTCGAGCAGGTCCTCCACCGCGTCGATGCCGTGGCGCTCTTCGCACTGCATGATGTACTGCTTGGCAAACACCAGGTAATCGATGATCGAGCTGGCGTCGGTCCAGGTGCGGAACAGGTAGTTGCCCTTGAAGAAGCTGTTATGGCCGTAGCAGGCATGGGCGATCACCAGGGCCTGCATGCAGATGGTGTTTTCTTCCATCAGGTAGGCGATGCAGGGGTCGGAGTTGATCACGATTTCGTAGGCCAGGCCCATCTGCCCGCGCTTGTAGCCCTTCTCGGTGCTGAGAAAGTGCTTGCCGTAGGACCAGTGGTGGTAACCCAGCGGCATACCGACGGAGGCGTAGGCGTCCATCATCTGTTCGGCGGTGATCACCTCGATCTGGTTGGGGTAGGTGTCCAGCGCATAACGTTCGGCGAGGCGGCCGATTTCGCGGTCGTACTGACGGATCAGCTCGAAGGTCCATTCCGAGCCGGTGGAGATCGGCTGGCGGCGCTTGTCTTTGCTGTTGCTCATGTGGCTAGCCTCCGCTGGAACAGGTCGCGGAATACCGGGTAGATGTCGCCGGCCGATACCAGCTGCTGCTGGGCGAAGGTGTCGGCGAAGGCATCGCTGACCTGCTCGTATTCGAACCACAGCGCTTGGTGTTCGCGCGGGGTGATCTCGACGTAGGTGAAGTACTGCACGAACGGCATGATCTGCTTGATCAATATATCCCTGCAGATCGGCGAGTCATCATTCCAGTTGTCGCCATCCGACGCCTGGGCGGCGTAGATATTCCATTCATTGATCGGGTAACGCTCGGCCATGATCTCCTGCATCAGCTTGAGCGCGCTGGAAACGATGGTGCCGCCGGTCTCTCGCGAGTAGAAGAACTCTTCTTCGTCGACCTCGCGGGCGCTGGTGTGGTGGCGGATAAACACCACCTCGATCTTGTCGTAGTTCCGTTTGAGGAACAGGTACAAGAGGATAAAGAAGCGCTTGGCGATGTCCTTGGTCGACTGGGTCATGGAGCCGGAGACGTCCATCAGGCAGAACATCACCGCCTTGGAGCTGGGGTTGGGCTGTTTGACCAGCAGGTTGTACTTGAGGTCGAAGGTGTCGAGGAAGGGAATGCGCTTGATCCGCGCGCGCAGCTTGCTGACTTCCTCTTCAAGCGTCTGGATATCGCCGAGGTTGTCCGGTTGCTCCAGCTTCAGGCGTTCCAGTTCGGCCTGGGCGCTCTTGAGTTTGTTGCGGCTGCTGCCTGAGAGCGCAATACGCCGGGCATGGGCCGAGCGCAGGGTGCGGACGATATTGATGCGCGACGGGTTGCCTTCATTGCTGATACCGGCGCGCACGCTTTTGAAGGTGTCGCTGCCGGTCAGGTGGCGTTTGATCAAATTGGGCAGTTCGAGGTCCTCGAACATAAAGTCGAGGAATTCTTCCTGGGTGATCTGGAAGACGAACTCGTCCATGCCTTCGCCGGAGTTGCTCGCCTTGCCGGCACCTTGGCCGCTGCCACCGCCTTGCGGGCGGGCAATCTTCTCGCCGCTGGTGAATTCACGGTTGCCGGGATGGACGGTGGTCTGGCGGCCGCCACGGCCGTGGTGCAGCACCGGCTCGTCGATGTCGCGGCCAGGGATGCTGATCTGTTCGCCGTGCTCCATGTCGGTGATGGAGCGGCGGCTGACCGCCTCTTCTACGGCCTTCTTGATGTGGTCGCGGTAGCGCCGCAGAAAGCGCTGGCGGTTTACCGTGCTCTTGTTCTTGCCGTTCAGGCGTCGGTCGATCACATGGCTCATAACTGCCCTCCGTGCGCTGCAGACATCAGGCGCAGCCAGCACAGGGCGGCGTTGGTCGCGCGCCCTGTTGCCGCTGGCAGCCTGTTGCGTCAGGCCGCGTTATTGCGATTTACGAACCCGCAGATACCACTCGGACAGCAGGCGCACCTGCTTGTCGGTGTAGCCGCGCTCGACCATGCGAGTGACGAAGTCGTTGTGTTTCTGTTGATCCTCCTTGCTCGCTTTGGCGTTGAAGCTGATGACCGGCAGCAGGTCTTCGGTGTTGGAGAACATCTTCTTCTCGATCACCACGCGCAGTTTTTCGTAGCTGAGCCAGGTCGGATTCTTGCCATTGTTGTTGGCGCGGGCGCGCAGCACGAAGTTGACGATCTCGTTGCGGAAATCCTTCGGGTTGCTGATGCCGGCCGGTTTTTCGATCTTCTCCAGCTCCTCGTTGAGGGCTACGCGATTGAGGATCTCGCCGGTTTCCGGGTCGCGGTCTTCCTGATCCTGAATCCAGAAATCGGCGTACAGCACGTAGCGGTCGAAGATGTTCTGCCCGTACTCGCTGTAGGACTCCAGGTAGGCGGTCTGGATTTCCTTGCCGATAAACTCGATATAGCGCGGCGCCAGGTATTCCTTGATAAAGCGCAGATAGCGCTCGCGCACCTCGGCGGGGAACTGTTCCTGCTCGATCTGCTGCTCCAGCACATACAGCAGGTGCACCGGGTTGGCGGCGATCTCGTGGGGGTCGAAGTTGAACACTTTGGAGAGGATCTTGAAGGCGAAGCGGGTCGACAGGCCGTTCATGCCTTCATCCACGCCGGCGGTGTCGCGGTACTCCTGAATCGACTTGGCCTTGGGGTCGGTGTCCTTGAGGTTTTCGCCGTCGTACACGCGCATCTTCGAGTACACGTTGGAGTTTTCCGGTTCTTTCAGGCGGCTGAGCGTGGAGAACTGCGCGAGCATCTTCAGCGTGTCCGGCGCGCAATGAGCTTTGGCCAGGGAGCTGTTGAACAGCAGTTTGTCGTAGATCTTGATCTCGTCGGTCACGCGCAGGCAGTACGGCACCTTGACGATATAGATACGGTCGATGAAGGCCTCGTTGTTCTTGTTGTTGCGGAAGCTATGCCATTCCGACTCGTTGGAGTGGGCCAGCAGGATGCCGCTGTAGGGGATCGCGCCGAGGCCTTCGGTGCTGTTGTAGTTACCTTCCTGGGTGGCGGTCAGTAGTGGATGTAGCACCTTGATCGGCGCCTTGAACATCTCGACGAATTCCATCAGGCCCTGGTTGGCCCGGCACAGTGCGCCCGAGTAGCTGTAGGCGTCGGCGTCGTTTTGCGGGTACTCCTCGAGCTTGCGGATGTCTACCTTGCCGACGAGGGCGGAGATGTCCTGATTGTTCTCATCGCCCGGCTCGGTCTTGGCCACGGCAATCTGGTTAAGGATCGAAGGATAGAGTTTGACCACGCGGAACTGGCTGATATCGCCACCGAACTCCTGCAGTCGCTTGGTGGCCCAGGGCGACATGATGCTGTTGAGGTAGCGCCGCGGAATGCCGTAATCCTCTTCGAGGATGGCGCCGTCTTCGGCGTCGCTGAACAGCCCTAGCGGTGACTCGAATACGGGTGAGCCCTTGATCGCGTAGAACGGCACTTTCTCGATCAGGTGCTTGAGCTTTTCCGCCAGCGACGATTTACCGCCGCCCACCGGGCCGAGGAGGTAGAGAATCTGTTTCTTCTCTTCCAGGCCCTGCGCCGCATGGCGGAAGTAGGAAACAATCTGGTCGATGCACTCTTCCATGCCATGGAAGTCGGCAAAGGCCGGGTAGCGGCGTATCACTTTGTTGGAAAAAATCCGCGACAGCCGTGGGTCGGTCGAGGTGTCGAGCAGTTCCGGCTCGCCAATCGCCAGCAACAGGCGCTCGGCTGCCGAGGCGTAGGCGCTGCGATCCTGTTTGCACAGTTCGAGGTACTCCTGGAGGGAGAATTCCTCCTGGCGAGTCGCTTCGAAACGTTGTTGGAAGTGGCTGAAAATGCTCATGACTTCACCTCGCTCGATGCGCAGAGCCGGTGCGGGGTCGGTCAGGTGCTTGGCAGCTCCGGTGCGGATGCAGCCGGGATAAAACCCCCGAACACCTAAAAGTCATACCGATGGCCCGATGCCGTTTGGCCGGCTCTACCTTGTTTTGGATGGCCTGAGCTAAAGGATAGTTCGGAATCGGCGGGGTCAAGGGGCGCGGAACGATAACAGGATATTACCGTTGGTCGGGAGGGCCCGGCAGGCCGCTGCTGGTGCGGCCTGGGCGGTGAAAAAATTATTCTTCGGTGGCTTGTGCGGTGTCGTCGGGGAAGGTCGCACGCCACAGCTCAAAACCGCCATCGAGGCTGTAGACATCGCTGAAGCCCTGGCCGACCAGATAAGCCGCCGCGCTCTGGCTGGAGTTGCCGTGATAGCAGGCGACAATCAGCGGTGCATCGAGATCGGCTTGGGTGATAAAGGCGTGCAGCGAGTGGTTGTCGAGGTGCTGCGAGCCGCTGATATGGCCGGCGGCGAAGCTCTGCGGGTCGCGGATATCGACCACCACGGCGCCTTGCTGGCGTAGGGCCTGAGCCTGCTCAGGGGGGATACGTTTGAATTCGCTCATGCTTGCTCCTTACAGTCGCAGCTGTATTTCTCGCCGCTATCGATATTCATCAGGGTCATGCTTGCGCCCCATACGCAGCCGGTATCCAGAGCCACCACGTCGGGTTCCTGGGATTGTCCTTCGAGCGCTGCCCAGTGGCCGAAAATGATCCGTTGGCCACGGGTCTTGCGCTGTTTGTAACTGAACCAGGGGGCGTAGCCCGGTGGTGCACTGCCGACGCCTTCCTTGCTTTTCAGGTCGAGGGTGCCATCGGCTTTGCAGAAGCGCATGCGGGTGAAGTAGTTGGTGATCACCCGCAAGCGGGTGACGCCGTGCAGGTCGCCGTGCCACTTGGCCGGCTCGTTGCCATACATGCCGTCGAGAAACAGTGGCATGAGTGCGTCGTCACGCAGGGCTGCTTCCACTTCGGCGGCGCGTCTGAGCGCTTTGTCCATGTTCCACTGCGGCGGGATGCCGGCGTGCACCAGGGCGGTATCGCGGGCTTCGTCGTAATGCAGGAGCTTTTGCCGGCGCAGCCAGTCGAGCAGGTCCGCAGCATCCGGTGCGTCGATAATCTCGCGCAGGGTGTCGCCTTTTTTCAGTCGCTCGATATTGTGCGCCACGGCCAGCAGGTGAAGGTCGTGATTGCCCAGCACGCAGGTCAGTGCATCACGGATGTTGTAGAGAAAGCGCAGCGTCGCCAGGGATTCGGGGCCGCGGTTGACCAGGTCACCCACCAGCCACAGTTTGTCCTGCGCCGGATCAAAGGCCACGCGCTCAAGCAGGCATTGCAGGGGTTTCAGGCAACCTTGCAGGTCGCCGACTGCGTAGGTGGCCATTAGTGTAACGAGCCCGGCACCGCGAGACGGAAGGGTGCGATCACCGCGTCAAAGCGTTTACCGTCGTCGGCGAGCATCTGATAGCTGCCTTGCATGATGCCGACGCGGGTGGTCATCACCGTGCCGCTGCTGTAGGTGTGGCTGGCGCCGGCCTCGATCAGCGGCTGCTGGCCGATCACACCGGCACCGCGCACTTCCTGCACGCGACCATCGCCATCGGTAATCACCCAATGCCGCGAGAGCAGTTTGGCCGGCAACTCGCCGTTGTTGCTCACCGTGACGGTATAGGCGAAGGCAAAGCGGTTCTGCTCCGGCTGCGATTGCTCCGGCAGGTAGCGGGTGACGACGCTGACGTCGATGTTGTAGCGCGAATCGCTCATGCGTAATTAACTCAGTGGGCAGATACCCAGTCTAGCCGCTGTCAGTCGGCGTTGGGTTGCTCGGCCAGTTTGTCCGCCAGGCGTACAAACGCAGCCAGGTCCAGTTGTTCAGGGCGCAGGCTGCCGTCGACGCCGGCGGCTTCAATTGCCGCTGCGGGCAGTAAGTTCTTCAAGGTATTGCGCAAGGTCTTGCGCCGTTGGTTGAAGGCTTCGCGCACCACGCGTTCGAGCAGGTGGTGGTCCTTGGCCGGGTGCGGCAGCACCTCGTGCGGCACCAGGCGGACGATGGCCGAGTCGACTTTCGGCGGCGGGTTGAATGCGCCAGGGCCGACGTTGAATAGATGCTCCACGCGGCAGTGGTACTGCACCATGATCGACAGGCGGCCCCAGTCGCCACCGCCAGGCTCGGCTGCCAGCCGCTCGACCACTTCTTTCTGCAGCATAAAGTGCATGTCGCGAATCAACGCGGCATTGCTCAGCAGGTGGAAGATCAACGGGGTTGAGATGTTGTACGGCAGGTTGCCGACCACACGCAGGCTGTGCGGCGCGGCCTGCAGTTGGTTGAAATCGAACTTGAGGGCATCGCCCTGGTTCAGGCGAAAGCGCGGGTTGTTGCCGAACTGGTGTTGCAGGATCGGCACCAGATCGCGGTCGAGTTCAATCACATCGAGCTGTGCGCCGCTGTTCAGCAGGCCTTCGGTCAGCGCTCCCTGGCCTGGGCCGATTTCCAGCATGTGCTCGCCTTCGCGGGCGTGGATGGCGCGCAGGATACGATGGATCACCCCAGCGTCATGCAGGAAGTTCTGGCCGAAACGCTTGCGCGCGCGGTGTTGGTAGTCGGACATGCAGCAGCTCCAGGCTTCAAGGCATCGGCTTGAAGCGAATGTAACGCGAGTAGAAAGCCCGGCAGTTTAACAGCATTGACGACGTACGCCCCGTGCCGGGCGTGGCAGTCAGGCGCTTTTCACCTGGCTGGCAGCCATTTCATACGCCGTTTGCAAAGCCACCTGCAGGCTGCCGCTGTCGATCTTGCCGCTACCGGCCAGGTCCAGTGCGGTGCCGTGGTCGACCGAGGTGCGGATGATGGGCAGGCCCAGGGTGATGTTCACCGCTGCGCCAAAGCCTTTGTATTTGAGTACCGGCAAGCCCTGGTCGTGGTACATGGCCAGCACCGCATCGCAATGCTCAAGGTGCTTGGGGGTGAACAGGGTGTCGGCTGGTAGCGGGCCGATCAGCTCGATACCTTCGCTGCGCAGCTGCTGCAGGGTGGGCTCGATTACTTCGATTTCTTCCCGGCCCAGGTGGCCGCCTTCGCCGGCATGCGGGTTGAGGCCGCAGACCAGAATGCGCGGCCGGGCGATGCCGAATTTCGTGCGCAGGTCATGGTCGAGAATACGCGTGACACGGCTGAGTCGCTCAGTGGTGATGGCTTCGGCTACATCCTTGAGTGGCAGGTGGGTGGTCACCAGCGCCACGCGTAGGCCGTGGGTGGCGAGCATCATCACCACCTGCGCGGTATGCGTCAGCTCGGCGAGAAACTCCGTATGCCCGGAGAAGGCAATCCCGCTTTCGTTGATCACGCCCTTGTGCACGGGGGCGGTAATCATCCCCGCGAAGTGGCCGTCGAGGCAGCCCTGGCCGGCGCGGGTCAGGGTTTCTAGCACATAGGGTGCGTTGCTTGGGTTCAGCTGACCGGGTGTTACGGGGGCGGGCAGTGGGGTATCCCAGACATACAGGCTGCCGGCCGGTGCGGCCTGCTGTGGCCAGGCTGCGGGGCTGACGCTGATCAGCTGGATGTTCAGGCCTAGCAGTTTCGCGCGGTCGGCCAGCAGCTGCTGACTGGCTATCGCGATGATCGGGTGTGGCTGTACTTCGCGCGCCAGCAGCAGGCACAGGTCAGGGCCTATGCCTGCAGGCTCGCCGGGAGTCAGTGCGAAAAGGCGTGGCGTGGTCATTGATGGGCTCTCCGTGGCTTTGCGCCAACTCTGTTAGTGCGGCGGCGGATAGTAAAGAGGCGCGTTGTTCGCGGGCGAAAAAAAGCCCGGCTCTGCGTGTGCATAAAGCCGGGCTTGATCTGTTGCGTACGCTAGCTGCGTTCGCCTGCTAGGCCGATCAGAGTTTGCTCTCGACGTAGGCTTCGTCGCGGATCTGCCGTAGCCAAGCTTGCAGTTCCTCATCGTACTTGCGGTTACGCAGTACAGTCATCGCCTGCTGCTCGCGGTACTGCGCGCTGCTGTCGGTGGCGCGGCGGCCCATGACTTCCAGTACGTGCCAGCCGTAAGGGCTTTTGAAAGGCTTGGACAGCTCGCCTGCCGGCGTGTTGTTCATCACCTCGCGGAACTCGGGCACCAATACGTTCGGGTCGATCCAGCTCAGGGTGCCACCGTTCAACGCCGAGCCTGGGTCTTCAGAGAAGTTCTTCGCCAATTCGGCGAAGTCTTCCCCGGCCAGGATGCGCTGGTACAGGCGTTCAACCAGGCGCTTGGTTTCGGCTTCGCTGCGGATTTCGCTGGGCTTGATCAGGATGTGGCGAACGTTTACTTCGTCACGTACCTGGCTGTCGCCGCCGCGTTTTTCCAGCAGCTTGAGCATGATAAAGCCGCCGGGCGTACGCATCGGTTCAGTCACCTGGCCAACCGGCAGAGCGCTAAGCATGCTGTCGAAAGGCGGTGGTAGTTGCCCAGCTTTACGCCAGCCCATTTCGCCGCCTTCCAGCGCGGTTTCACTGGCCGAGCGGGCAATCGCCAGCTGGGCAAAATCTGCGCCCTGCTGCAGCTGCTGGTACAGATCGCGGGCCTGACGGTCAGCAGCCTGAATGTCTTGAGGGGAGGCACCTTCGGGTACTGGGATCAGTATGTTGGCTAGGCGGAACTCTTCCGAAAGCTGCATCTTGCCCATGTCCGAGGCGAGGAAGTTTTGCACTTCCTGGTCGGTTACCTGAATGCGTTCTGCTACGCGGCGTTGGCGCACACGGCTGATGATCATCTCGCGGCGTACCTGGTCACGCGCATCGGTGTACGACAGGCCGTCCGCCGCCAGGGCGGCGCGGAACTGCTCGATGCTCATGCCATTGCGCTGGGCAATGGTGCCGATGGCCTGATTCAGTTCTTCGTCGGTAATCCGAATACCTGAGCGTTCGCCGATCTGCAGCTGGATGTTCTCGATAATCAGGCGCTCAAGCACCTGCTGGCTGAGCACGTGCTCAGGCGGCAAGGCCGCGCCGCGCTGGGTGATGGTCTGCTGCACTTCACGCAGGCGTGAATCGAGCTGGCTTTGCATCACCACGTCATTGTCGACAATTGCTACAACGCGGTTGAGTGGTCGGACCTCAGCCTGTGCCGCAGTGCCCAGGAACAGCGCGCCCAGCAGCAGCGGGCGCACGCAATCAGAAAGCTTTATCTTCACGTTCACGATAACCTTGAATGCCTTGGTCGAGGAAAGTCTCAACTTTATTGCCGACTACACCGCCCAGACCTTTGAGTACGATCTGCAAGAAGATACCGCGATCAGCCTGGTCGTTCAGTGACGGGTTCAGGCTGACTTCGTCGTAGTCGATCCAGTAACGGTTGATCAGGCGCAGTTTCCAGCAGCAGCTGTCGTACTCGAAGCCGGCGAAGGCTTCCAACGTACGGTCGCGACCATAGTCATACTGCCAGCGGGAAATCACGCTCCACTGCGGCACGATCGGCCAGATAACCGAGAAATCGTGCTGGCTGATTTTGTAGTAGTCCTTGATGTAGTTCGCGCTGCCAGGTGTGCCGTAGTCACCGCCACCCACTACCCAGTTACCACTGTCTTGGTCGTAGCGGACAGTGTCATTACGGTAGCGGTACCCGGCGTTGACCACCTTGTTTGGGTTGTCTTCTGGCTGGTAATGGAACATCGCGCTGCCCGAGCGGGTGCTGCCACTGTCTGGGTCCCAGTTGAAGTCCGAGGAGAAGCGCCAGTCGCGGTTAAAGCGATACAGGTACTCAAGCGCATACGGTGATACCGATGCCGTTGCGTCGCCGCGGGTGCGGTAATCAATGCCTGGTAGCTGTACTTGGCGATCTTCGAAGTAGAACGCTTGGCCAATGCTAAAGCGCTGACGCTCAAAGCCATTAGGCTCAATCCAGCGATTGGTCACCCCCAGCGAGAGCTTGTTCTCGTCACCAATACGATCCTTGCCAGAGAAGCGGTTTTCACGCCACAGCGAGGAGTAGCTGAATGTGCTCTCGCCAGTGTCGAAGACCGGGATATCAGTCTGGTCTTCCTCAGGTACATAGAGGTAGAACAGGCGAGGCTCAAGAGTTTGTCGATAGGGCTTGCCGAACCATTGGGTATTACGATCAAAGTACAGGCCGCTGTCCAGGCTAAACATGCCTACGCCACGGCTTTGGCTGCTCTTGTATTCCTGTTCGGCTAGCAGTGTATTTTTGCCTTGCTGATCCAGAGTCAGGTCGTAATTGGTCTGCAGGTACTTGACCTGCGGTTTGATATAGCCCCAGCTCCAATTTAGTGGCAGGCTAACCGCCGGCTCGACGTGCAGACGCTCGCCGTTGGCGCGAGCCAAGCCTTGGACGACTGTGTCATACCATGGGGTGCCGATGCTTCCATCGGCGTTGAGCGGGCCGCCGTCTTCATCAATAAAGTTGCCTTTGCGCAGACTGCGGTCAAAACGTACATATTCTGTGCCGTAACTGAAGTTCACCCCAGCTGGCTTAAATGGCAGTACGCCATCCAGAGTCAGCTGTGGTAAGCGGTTGTACGGGGTGACGTCAGTAATGTTGGCCAGCTCATAAGCATGCGCATTCAAGCGCGCGGTATAGCCGTCACCACGATAGGTCAAGGTGCCGCGCTGATTGACGTAGCTGGTGGAGCCTACGCCCAGGTCTGTGTTTAGATCCTGGAAGTAGTACGGGTCGCTGATGTCGGTGTAGTCAACTTCCGCTAGCAGGCGCGAGGTCAGGCCTGTCTTGTGCTGCCAGCTGTACATCCAGCGCTGATCTTCATAGTCCGACTGCAGTTTGCGGTCATCGTTGCTGTCGTCGAGATACGCGCCGCCAACCTGGCCTTCGCTGTTCTTGGTGAGGTAGCGGAATTCGCCTTCCATCATCAAGCCGCGATCGCTCATATAGGTCGGGTACAGCGTGGCGTCGTAGTTCGGCGCCAAGTTGAAGTAGTACGGCGTTTGCAGGGTCAGGCCGTTATCACTTGAGCTGCCAATGCTCGGCGGCAGAAAGCCGGACTGGCGACGGTCATCAATCGGGAAGTAGATATAAGGTGTGTAGAACACCGGAATATTCTTCACCCGCAAGGTGACGTTGGTCGCGGTGCCGAAACCGGTGGCCGGGTTCAGGGTGATGTTGTTGCCCTTCAGGTGCCAGGCGTTGCTGCCTGGTTCGCAGCTGGTATAGGTGCCGTCTTTCAGGCGGATAATCGCGCTTTCTTCACGCTTGGCGTACAGCGCGTTGCCGCGAATATGGCTCTTGTGCAGCACGTATTCGGCGTTGTCGACTTTGGCTTCACCGTTGTCCAGCTGCAGCTCGGCGCGGTCACCCACGACCAGCATGCCCTGGTCACGCAGGCGCACATTACCGATCAACTCACCGCGGTTTTCCGCCTGACGCAGGTTGGCTTCATCCGCCTCGACCTGCATGCCAGCCTGGCGCAGGACGACATCACCGGCGAGGGTGGCTACTTGCTCTTCCTGCTCATAGCGCGAGGCTTTGGCCGATACGAACATCGGCGCTTCATCCATCGGCGTCTTGTCGTCCATGCCCGGGCGCATTGGCTCTATATAAGCGCCTGCGCAGTAGGGGCCGGCTTCTGCCAGCTGAGCGGCGCTGAGATTTTCTCGCGGCACCCAGTCCAGGTGGCTGAAATCGGCGCTGCGCGAGGCGAGGCCTTTGCCACGGCTTTCAGTCACCAGGGTCGCTTGCGCGGCTTTCCCCTGAGGTGCTTCGGTGCCACTTTCGCCAGCTTTGTTACTGGCGACCGAATCACGTTGTACTGGCCGTGCTGGCAGTGCAGCATTGCTGGTCTTCGGGGCGCATGCCCAGCCGCCGGTGGCGGAAACCTGGCAATCGTACTGCTCGGCAGCGATAGCAAAAGGAACGGCTAAAGGTTGTAGCGCCAGAAGGCTGCCAGTGACCAGTAGAGGGAATTTTTTACGAAACGCGGGGTATTTTACTGCCATCTTATTTTTTCCGGGCTTCCTGCGCGCCATTGGCCCTGAGGCCGCACGCCTCTCGATGGGCTTGAAAAGATGCTGGATAATAAAGCATGACCCGCGCAACGGCTAGCGCCGTCGGAGACCTTGTAATGCCTGATGAAGATGTACGCTTAAAACTCCTCGAAAACTGGCTGGATCAGCAGCTGCCTGGGCTGTTCGCCAAGCAGGGTTGGGGCGCTGTACCTGCCGCCACGCTTACTTCTGCGAGCAGTGACGCCAGTTTTCGTCGTTATTTTCGCTGGCAGGGGGCCGGGCGCAGCCTGATCGTGATGGATGCGCCACCGCCGCAGGAAGACTGCGCGCCCTTCGTCAAAGTGGCGCATTTGCTGGCTGAGGCGCGGCTCAACGTGCCGCAAATTCTTGCCGCTGACCTTGAGCGAGGCTTTCTATTGCTCAACGATTTGGGCCGGCAGACCTATCTGGACGTGATTAACGAAAGCAATGCCGATCAGCTTTTTGCAGATGCTTTGCAGGCCCTGCTGGCATTTCAGCAACTGCCGATGACCGCGCCATTGCCCAGTTATGACGATGCACTGCTGCGCCGTGAGCTGCAGTTATTCCCCGAGTGGTATGTGCAGCGTCATCTGGGCGTCGAGTTCAGCGAGCAGCAGCAGGCCATGTGGCGGCGCGCGAGTCAGCTGTTGATCGACAGCGCCCTGGCCCAGCCCAAGGTGCTGGTGCATCGCGACTATATGCCGCGCAACCTGATGCTCAGCGAGCCGAATCCGGGTGTGCTGGATTTTCAGGATGCGGTCTACGGCCCGGTGACTTATGACGTCACCTGCCTGTTCAAGGATGCCTTCCTCAGCTGGCCCGAGGCGCGCGTGCGCGGCTGGCTGGAACAGTACTGGCAGCAGGCGCGTGAGGTGGGTGTGCCGGTTCAACCGATATTGGATGACTTCTTGCGTGCCAGCGATCTGATGGGCGTGCAACGCCATCTCAAGGTAATCGGTATCTTCGCGCGCATTTGTCATCGTGATGGCAAGCCCAAGTACTTGGGGGATGTGCCGCGGTTCTTCTCCTATATAGAGGCAGTACTGGCGCGGCGGCCGGAGCTTGCCGAGTTGGCTGAATTGCTCGGCAGTCTGCCGCGGGAGTCTGTATGAAGGCGATGATCCTGGCCGCCGGCAAAGGTGAGCGGCTGCGCCCGCTGACCCTGCATACCCCCAAACCATTGGTGCGTGCGGCCGGCGTGCCCTTGATCGAGTACCACGTGCGTGCTCTGGCGGCGGCCGGGTTTACCGAGCTGGTGATCAATCATGCCTGGTTGGGGCAGCAGATCGAGGATTACCTGGGTGATGGATCGCGCTTCGGCGTCAGCATTGCCTATTCCGCTGAAGGCGAGCCATTGGAAACCGGTGGCGGAATCTTTCAGGCGCTGCCTTTGCTAGGCGACCAGCCCTTTGTGCTGATCAATGGCGATATCTTTACCGACTACCCCTTTGCCGAGCTGCGCCGGCCGTTAAGCGGCCTAGCCCATCTGGTGCTGATCGAGAACCCTGGCCATCACGTCAAGGGCGACTTCTGTTTGCAGAAAGGACAGGTCACGGATGCGCAAGAGGGGCAGGACAGCCTGACCTACAGCGGCATGGCGCTGTTATCGCCTGCGCTGTTCGCCGGTTGTCAGCCAGGCGTGTTCTCGCTTGCACCCTTGTTGCGCGCGGCGATGGCGACTGGGCAGGTGAGTGGTGAGCGGTTTGACGGTTGCTGGGTGGATGTAGGTACTCACGAGCGCCTGGCTCAGGTCGAACGGCTACTTGAGGCGCGCGGCTAATATGCTCTGGCCGGCGACCCTGCTGGGTGCTGTTACCGGGCTGGCGGTAGCGAGTATTCCGGGGGCCATGCTTGGCGGGCTGCTGGGTCAAGTGCTCGATCGGCGCTTGCGCCTGCAGTCCTGGGCGGCCTTGCGTGAGCGCCTGGGTGGTCGCGCCGAGGTGCGTGATGAGTGGCTGCTGTTCGTGCTTCTGGGGCGTTTGGCCAAGAGCGGTGGTCGTGTGCTGCCGGCGCATATCCAGCAGGCGAAGGCGGAAATGCAGCGCCAGGGGCTGGATGTTGAGGGGCAGCGTCAGGCGATAGCGGCTTTTGCTCGGGGTAAGACCGGGCGCGACAGTTTGCGTGCGCCGTTGCACCGACAGCGTCAGCGCAGCGAAATACTGCTGCGCGCCTGTTGGCGGATGGCCTGGGTGGATGGTCAGGTCGGTCAGGCCGAGCGCGAACTGATCATGCTCTGGGGTAAGTGGCTGCAGGTTTCATCGGCTACTCAGGCGCAGTTGAGTGACGCCTACGCGCCGCAGCAGGGGCCGCTGGTCTCGACGGCCAGCAACGCCTATCAACGCGCCCTGAGCCTATTGAATGTAAACGCCGATGCCGAGCCCGCGCAGATCAAACAGGCATATCGGCGCTTATTGAGTCGCCATCATCCGGACAAGCTGGCGGGTAGCGGCGCCACGCCAGAGAGGGTGCGCGAGGCGACTGAACGCACCCGTGAACTGCACCAGGCCTATGATCTGATTCGCCAGCGTCACGGCTTTCGTTAGCCGGCTGTTGAAAAACTACCTGCGTTGCCATCGCGGTGTTAAAAACAAGCTCGGAATGCTCATCTACAACTCGTACACTCGCTTGCGAGCCCAGTCCGCTTCCTCGCTTGTCTTTGCCTTGCGCTGACTGTCTCGCTAACGTTTTCAACGGACTGCTAGGGCTATTTCGCCTGCAACTTCAGCGTTAGCCAGCCACGAATACGGCGGTAGAGCTGTTCCTGCTCTGCTTCGCGGTTGCCCGGCAGGGCCTTCATGGCGATCTGTATATACGCGGGATGCTTCTGCCGTTTGCTGGCCTGCGAGCGTTTCAGTGCGGCCTGGCGGTCGGCGGGCAGGTCCTTGTAGTAGAAGTCACCGGTGGCCAGCTGCAGTTGCGGAATCAGTTCATCCAGTGGCGGGGTATAGCCGGCGGGCAATTGCGCGGCGACCAGTAGCAGATTCTGAATATTGGCTGGCTTGCGCTCGGCCAGGTAGCGCGCGGCCCAGTAGGCGCCACTGCCGTGGCCGAGTAGCACGATGGTCTTGGCTTGCTGTTGCTCGGCAAAGCCAATGGCCGATTCGATGCGTGCCAATACGCGTTGGGCATGGGCTTTCTGTTGCGCTTCGATGTTTTTCACTTTGCTTGCCGCAGTTTCGGCGCTGTCGAGTTGGCTACTGCTGGTTTGCGCGCTGGCTTCATCGGTGGCAGGGCTGTCCTCGGCGCTTTCCTCTGCCGGTGCCTCCGTGGTGTTGGCCGTAGTGTCTTCTGGCGCTGGCTCGGCGCTGCGCAGTGGCGGTGCATCGCTATTGGGGTCTGGCAGGGTCAGGCTGAGGCTGTGCCAGCCGCCATTGGGCAGCTTGCTGCGCAAGGGGCCGACGCTTTGCGGCCAATCGGCAGTTTCATCGTCGCCCGGCAGAATGATCACCGCGCCGCTGGGCTCGGCGACATTGGCCGGCAGCCAGAGCGCCAGAAAGCTTTCATCGCCCGCCTGCAGTTGCTGCTGTTCCTTTTGCTCCAGCCGCTGTTCCAGCGCCGTGGCTTCCACCTCGCTGCGCTCGGCTAAGGGCGCGCGTACTTTTTCCGCTGGCTCGGTTGAGGCGTCCGTAGCGGCGGGCGCTTCTTCTGCGGGTGTTTCTTCTTCCGCCTGTAGTGGGCTGATTGCTAGCAACAGGCTCAGGGCAAGGGCGGCGGGGCGCGAAAACATGGGGTTCTCCAGCGAACATCGTGTCTCAGCAGCCTAGCCTTTTCCGCTCGGCTTTGTCAGGTGTCGCTCACGCGCGCCAGGCCTTGGATCGGGCTGGTACAATGCGCGCCTTCCGTGAATGCCACCGAGGTGCGCTATGCAACCCTTCGCCATTGCTCCGTCGATTCTTTCCGCTGACTTCGCTCGCCTGGGTGAGGAAGTGGATAAGGTGCTCGCCGCCGGCGCTGACATCGTGCACTTCGATGTGATGGACAATCACTACGTGCCCAACCTGACCATCGGCCCGATGGTTTGCGCGGCGCTGCGCAAGTACGGCATCACCGCGCCCATCGACGCGCACCTGATGGTCAAGCCGGTGGACCGCATCATCGGCGACTTTGTCGAGGCGGGCGCCAGCTATATCACCTTCCATCCCGAGGCCAGCGAGCATATCGACCGCTCGCTGCAACTGATCCGCGATGGCGGCTGCAAGGCCGGCCTGGTGTTCAATCCAGCCACCCCGCTGGACGTGCTTAAGCACGTGATGGACAAGGTCGACATGATCCTGCTGATGAGCGTCAACCCGGGCTTTGGCGGGCAGAAGTTTATCCCCCATACCCTGGAGAAGCTTAAAGAGGCGCGCGCACTGATCGACGCATCCGGGCGTGAAATCCGCCTGGAAATCGACGGTGGGGTCAATGTGCAGAACATTCGCGAAATCGCTGCGGCAGGCGCCGATACCTTTGTCGCCGGCTCGGCGATCTTCAATCAGCCGGACTACAAAGCCGTGATTGATGCCATGCGCGCCGAACTTGCCCAGGCGCGCGGGTGAGCATGCTGCGCGAGCTGTTCCAGGGCGAGTTGCCGCGCCTGGTGATGTTTGATCTGGACGGCACCCTGGTGGATTCGGTGCCGGATCTGGCCGCTGCCATCGACAAGACCTTGCTGTTGCTCGGTCTGCCGGTAGCGGGCATCGAACAGGTGCGCGATTGGGTCGGCAATGGCGCGCGGGTGCTGGTGCGCCGCGCCCTGGCCGGCGGCCTGCAGCATGAGCATATAGATGAGGCCCGCACCGAGCAGGCGCTGGAGCTGTTTATGCAGCACTACGCCGAAAGCCACGCCCTGACCCAGGTCTATCCTGGCGTGCGGCCCACCCTGGATTGGCTGCGCGAGCAACGGGTCGAGCTGGCGATTGTCACCAACAAGCCCGAGCGTTTCGTCGCGCCACTGCTGGATGAAAAGGGTCTGGGTGGCTATTTCCGCTGGATTATCGGCGGCGACACCCTGCCGCAGCAGAAACCCGACCCGGCGGCCTTGCTGCATGTGCTGCAGCTGGCGCGGGTGGAGGCGGCGCAGGCACTGTTTGTCGGTGACTCGCGCAATGACGTGCTGGCGGCCAAGGCAGCTGGCATCATCTGCGCGGCCCTGAACTACGGCTATAACCATGGTCGGCCGATTGCCGAGGAGAATCCGGCGCGAGTGCTGGATAATCTGTGTGAGCTATTGCCGGTTACCGCGTAGCCGGGGCTTGCGGGTTGATTCGCCTTCGGCCCTGCGCTAGTGTGGCCGAACTTCAATCCCGCCTGAATTAAGAGAGCTTCGTGGTGGTTACCTGCACGCGCTGGTCGGCAAGCACCGACATGAAAATCATCAAGGCCCTGGCCCGTTGGCGCTGGCGCCCCTGACCTGATCTTGGCCGCCTAGGCGGCGCGTTTGCACACGACCGTATTACCTCAAGCCACGAGGCTGCTCATGACCCGCGAAGAATTTCTGCGTTTAGCCGCTGCCGGCTATAACCGCATTCCTGTTGCCTGCGAAACCCTGGTGGATTTCGACACCCCGCTGTCGATCTACCTGAAGTTGGCCGATGAGGCCAATACCTACCTGCTCGAATCCGTCCAAGGCGGCGAGAAGTGGGGGCGTTACTCCATCATCGGCCTGCCGGCCCGCACTGTGCTGCGGGCTTATGGCCATGAAGTACTGATCAGTGTCGACGGCGTCGAGGTCGAGCGCCACCAGTGCGAAGACCCTCTGGCCTTTGTCGAACAGTTCCAGGCGCGCTACAAGGTGCCAACCCTGCCGGGTCTGCCGCGTTTTAACGGCGGCCTGGTGGGCTACTTCGGTTATGACAGCGTGCGTTATGTCGAGCCCAAGCTGGCCAAAGGCGTAAATCCCGATGCATTGGGCACGCCCGACATCCTATTGATGGTCTCCGATGCGGTGGTGGTGTTCGACAACCTGGCCGGTAAGATGCACGCCATCGTCCTTGCCGATCCGGCCCAGGCCGATGCGCTGGAACAGGGCCAGGCGCGCCTGCAGGAGATCCTGCACAAGCTGCGTCAGCCCATCACCCCGCGTCTGGGCGTGGACCTGGCCGCTCCGGCGGGTGCCGAGCCGGATTTCATTTCCAGCTTTAAACGCGATGACTATGAAAATGCGGTCAAGGCGATCAAGGAGTACATCCTCGCCGGCGACTGTATGCAGGTGGTGATCTCCCAGCGCATGTCGATCCCGTTCAAGGCCGCGCCGATTGATCTGTACCGCGCGCTGCGCTGCATCAACCCAACGCCCTATATGTACTTCTTCAACTTCGGCGACTTCCATGTGGTCGGCAGTTCGCCAGAAGTGCTGGTGCGTCTGGAGGACGGCCTGGTCACGGTGCGGCCGATTGCCGGCACCCGCCCGCGTGGTGCCAGCGAAGAAGCTGACCTGGCCCTGGAAGAGGATCTGCTGTCCGATGCCAAGGAAGTCGCCGAGCATCTGATGCTGATCGACCTGGGCCGCAACGATGTCGGTCGGGTTGCCAGCACCGGCAGCGTCAAGCTCACCGAGAAGATGGTGATCGAGCGCTACTCCAACGTCATGCATATCGTCTCCAACGTCACCGGCCAGCTCAAGCAGGGTCTGACCGCGATGGACGCGCTACGCGCCATTCTGCCGGCAGGCACTCTGTCCGGTGCGCCGAAGATTCGCGCGATGGAAATTATCGATGAGCTGGAACCGGTCAAGCGCGGCGTCTACGGCGGCGCGGTGGGCTACCTGGCCTGGAACGGCAATATGGACACCGCCATCGCCATCCGCACTGCGGTAATCAAGGACGGCGAGCTGCACGTGCAGGCCGGTGCCGGCATTGTTGCCGACTCGGTGCCGGCCCTGGAATGGGAAGAAACCCTGAACAAGCGTCGCGCCATGTTCCGCGCCGTCGCCCTCGCCGAACAGACTGCCGAATAAGGGGTTGCGCCATGCTTTTGATGATCGATAACTACGACTCCTTCACCTACAACGTGGTGCAGTACCTGGGTGAGCTGGGCGCCGATGTGCACGTGATCCGCAATGATGAACTGTCGATTGCCGAGATCGAAGCGCTCAAGCCCGAGCGCATCGTGGTCTCGCCCGGCCCTTGCACGCCGACCGAAGCCGGGGTGTCTATCGAGGCCATTCTGCATTTCGCCGGCAAGCTGCCTATTCTCGGTGTGTGCCTCGGCCACCAGAGTATCGGCCAGGCCTTCGGCGGCGATGTAGTGCGTGCACGTCAGGTGATGCACGGCAAGACCAGTCCGGTATTCCATAAGGACCTGGGCGTATTTGCCGGCCTGAACAACCCGTTGACCGTAACCCGCTACCATTCCCTGGTGGTCAAGCGCGAAACCCTGCCGGACTGCCTGGAAATCACCGCCTGGACTCAGCACGAGGATGGCTCGGTGGACGAAATTATGGGCCTGCGCCACAAGACCCTGCATATCGAGGGCGTGCAGTTCCACCCTGAGTCGATTCTTACCGAACAGGGCCATGAGCTGTTTGCCAACTTCCTCAAACAACAAGGAGGCCTGCGCTGATGAATATCAAGGAAGCCCTTAACCGGGTGGTCAGCCAGCTCGATCTGTCGACCGAAGAAATGCAGAGCGTGATGCGCGAGATCATGACCGGCCAGTGCACGGATGCGCAGATCGGCGCCTTCCTGATGGGCATGCGCATGAAGAGCGAGACCATCGACGAAATCGTCGGTGCGGTCTCGGTGATGCGTGAGCTGGCCAGCCATGTCCACCTGCAGACCCTCGACCACGTGGTCGACGTGGTTGGCACCGGTGGCGATGGCGCGAATATCTTCAATGTGTCGACCGCTGCGAGCTTTGTCGTCGCCGCCGCTGGCGGCAAGGTGGCCAAGCACGGTAACCGCGCAGTATCCGGCAAGAGCGGCAGTGCCGATCTGCTTGAGGCTGCCGGTATCTACCTGAGCCTGACGCCGGAGCAAGTGGCGCGCTGCATCGAGAATGTCGGCGTCGGTTTTATGTTTGCCCAGGTGCATCATTCGGCGATGAAGTACGCAGCGGTGCCGCGCCGTGAACTGGGCCTGCGCACCATCTTCAATATGCTCGGCCCGCTGACCAACCCGGCCGGGGTCAAGCATCAGGTGGTCGGCGTGTTCAGCCAAGCGCTCTGCCGACCGCTGGCCGAGGTGCTCAAGCGCCTGGGCAGCCAACATATCCTGGTGGTGCATTCGCGCGATGGCCTGGATGAGTTCAGCCTCGCCGCCGCGACCCATGTGGCGGAACTGAAGGATGGCCAGATCACTGAGTACGAAGTGCTGCCGGAAGACCTCGGGCTGAAGAGCCAGAGTCTGATTGGTCTGGCAGTGGAAAGCCCGGAGGCCTCGCTGGCGCTGATCCGCGATGCCCTGAGCAAACGCAAGACCGACGCCGGGCAGAAGGCCGCCGATATGATCGTGCTGAATGCCGGCGCAGCGCTGTATGCGGCTGACCTGGCTGCTAGCCTCAAAGAAGGCGTGCAACTGGCCCATGACGCCTTGCACACCGGGCTGGCCTGGGAGAAATTGCAGGAGTTGGTGTCCTTTACCGCCGTATTCAAAGAGGAGAATGCCGGGTGAGTATTCCAACCGTTCTGGAGAAGATTCTCGCGCGCAAGGCAGAGGAAGTGGCGGCTCGCCGCAGTATCGTCAGCCTGGCTGAAATCGAGCAGCACGCCCGCAGTGCTGATCCGGTGCGCGGTTTTGCCGAAGCGCTGATCAGCCAGGCCAAGCGCAAACAGCCGGCGGTGATCGCCGAGATCAAGAAGGCCTCGCCGAGCAAGGGCGTGCTGCGCGAAAACTTCGTCGCGGCCGAGATTGCCCAGAGTTATCAGGCCGGCGGCGCTACCTGTCTGTCAGTGCTGACCGATGTCGACTTCTTTCAGGGCGCGGATCGCTACCTGCAGGAAGCCCGTGCGGCCTGCTCGCTACCGGTGATTCGCAAGGACTTTATGATCGATCCCTATCAGATCGTTGAAGCCCGTGCCCTGGGTGCCGACTGCGTGCTACTGATCGTCTCGGCCCTGGAAGACGCGCAAATGGTCGAGTTGGCGGCGACTGCCAAGGCATTCGATCTCGATGTGCTGGTGGAGGTGCACGACGGCGATGAGCTGGAGCGCGCACTGAAAACCCTGGATACGCCGCTGGTGGGCATCAACAACCGCAACTTGCACACCTTCGAACTCAGCCTGGAAACCACCCTCGACCTGTTGCCGCGCATTCCCCGCGATCGTCTGGTGGTGACCGAGAGCGGCATCCTCAACCGTGCCGATGTCGAGTTGATGGAAATCAGCGAGGTGTATGCCTTTCTGGTCGGCGAGGCGTTTATGCGCGCCGATAATCCGGGGGCTGAGCTGGAGCGTTTGTTCTTCCCCGAGCGCAAGCGGGTGATTGCTGCGCCTGATGTGGACTGATACCACCAAGCCATAAAAAAGCCGACGCATGCGTCGGCTTTTTTACGTTTACAGCATGCGGTTTAGCGCGTGCCGAACACCACCATGGTTTTGCCTTTGACGTTGACCAGGCCCTGTTCTTCCAGGGCCTTGAGTACGCGGCCAACCATCTCGCGGGAACAGCCAACGATGCGGCCGATTTCCTGGCGGGTGATCTTGATTTGCATGCCATCAGGATGGGTCATGGCGTCGGGTTGCTTGCACAGATCGAGGAGAGTGCGGGCAACACGGCCAGTGACATCGAGGAAGGCCAGGTCGCCGACTTTGCGCGTGGTGTTGCGCAGACGCTCGGCCATCTGGCTGCCCAGGGCGTAGAGGATGTCCGGGTCCTGTTGGGTCAGCTCGCGGAATTTGGCGTAGCTCAGCTCCGCCACTTCGCACTCGGTCTTGGCGCGCACCCAGGCGCTGCGTTCTTTCTCGGTACCGTCCTTTTCGAACAGACCCATTTCCCCGAAGAAATCGCCGGAGTTGAGGTAAGCGATGATCATTTCACGACCATCATCGTCTTCGATCAGGATAGTGACCGACCCTTTGACGATGAAGAACAGCGTTTCGCAGCGATCGCCCGCATAGATGATGGTGCTCTTGGCGGTGTAGCGACGGCGGTGGCAATGCGCGAGAAGCTTGTCGAGATTTTTTATTTTAGGTGTGAGGGTAATAGCTACCATGCCTGAATCCCGAATTTATAAAGGTAAGCCGTTGTGCGGCTGAAGTTCTAATAATAGTTATCTGTACAAGTGTGCCAGTAATTAGCTATCAGCTTAACCACCAGTCCAAGACTAGGTGTTGTTTTGCGACTTGGCTAACACTCAGCGGCGAGCTTTTGGCTCTCTTGGCACCCAAAGAGCTTGTAACGGTGCTGTGCTAAGCTGCTTTCCTTTTTAACAGCGGAGCCCGAGTAATGAAAGCGCGTATTCAGTGGGCTGGCGAAGCCCTGTTTATCGGTGAGTCGGGCAGCGGCCATGCGGTGGTAATGGACGGCCCGCCAGAGAGCGGTGGACGCAACCTGGGTGTGCGCCCGATGGAGATGGTGTTGATCGGTTTGGGCGGTTGCAGCAATTTCGATGTGGTCAGCATCCTGAAAAAATCCCGCCAGGCGGTAGAGAGCTGTGAAGCCTTTCTGGAAGCTGAACGCGCCACCGAAGAGCCCAAGGTATTCACCAAGATTCACCTGCACTTCGTGGTCAAGGGCCGTGGTTTGAAGGAGGCTCAGGTCAAGCGTGCGGTTGAACTGTCGGCCGAGAAATACTGCTCGGCCTCAATCATGCTGGGTCGTGGTGGCGTCGAGATCACCCATGACTACGAGATTATCGAGCTGGGCGCGTAAACCGCAGCAGATATCCCACGATATGAAAAAGGGCACCGCGGTGCCCTTTTCTGTGCCTGTGAATTAGCCCTAGACCCGGTAGGTAGTGCTGGTCATCACCTTGGCCAGCAAGCTCATGCCGAACTTTACCGGTGCCGGGAAGCGCAGGCCGCCGGCATCCAGGGCGTTGCAGGCATGCTGTTCTTCATCGATGCGCATCTGTTCGAGAATCGCGCGGGATTTCTGGTCTTCCAGCGGAATCTGCTGCAGGTGTTCATCGAGGTGTTTGACCACCTGGTCTTCGGTGGCGGCAACAAAGCCCAGACTGATCTTGTCGCTGATCAACCCGGCGGCCGCGCCGACACCAAAGGACAAACCGTAGAACAGCGGGTTGAGGATGCTCGGTTGGCTGCCCAGCTGGCGGATACGCTGCTCACACCAGGCCAGATGGTCGATTTCCTCATCGGCCGCATGTTCCATGGCTTTGCGCACTTGCGGCAGTTTGGCAGTCAGGGCCTGGCCCTGGTACAGCGCCTGGGCGCAGACCTCGCCTGTGTGGTTGATGCGCATCAAGCCGGCGACATGCTGTGCCTGCTGTTCATCCAGCTCGGCTTCTGGTTGCACGATGGCCGGTGATGGCCGGCTTGGCTGGCCGCTAAAGGGCAGCAGAGTGCGCAGCGCGGCATCGGCTTGCAGTAACAGGCGATCAACGGGGGAAAAGTGACGTTCGCTGGCCATAGGGACCTCCGGCGATGACTACGGCGGCCAGTTTACTGCAAACACGGGCCGTCGGCTTGATCGAGATCAGGGCAGCTCGCGCAGCACACGAAAACCCAGAGCATAGTCTTTGTGCTGCGGCTGTTTCATATCGCGCTGGCTGCTGCGCAGGTAGCTCGGGCCGCTGTTCCAGGCGCCGCCGCGCACCACCCGCGGGCTTTTGTCGAGCAGGCTGGCCGCCTGTTGCTCGCTGCCGTCAAAGGGGCTGGCAAAGCGCGAGGCGGTCCATTCCCAGACATTACCGGCGGTGTCATGCAGACCGAAGGCATTGGCAGCGAACTGGCCAACGCGCTCGGTCTTGCTCTGAATCAGCCTCGAGGTGGCGCAGCCACGGCAATGCGCGCGGGGCCGGGTTTCCGGGCTGTCGAGCTGCTCGCCCCACCAGTAGTAGCTGTCACTGCCAGCACGGGCGGCGTACTCCCACTCGGCTTCGGTGGGCAGCCGATAACGCTGGCCGGTGACCTTCGACAGCCATTGGCTGTAGGCCTGAGCCTGGTGCCAGGACACATGGATCACCGGCCGCTGCGCCGACAGCCCCCAGCCCTCGTTGTCCGGCATTGCTGTGGCGGTGGCGTCGGCATACTGCTGCCAGTCAGCGAAGCTGACTTCGTAGCGGCCGATGGCAAAGGGATGGCTGATCTCGATGGGTGTCAGTGGCCGTTCGTTGTGATTGCCGCGGCCGCTGTGGTCACCGAGCAGATAGCGCCCGGCTGGCACCACAACCAGCTGCGGTCCTTGCTGGTCCTTGGGCAAGGCGTCGCTGAACACGCTGCCAGGCGTATGCGCTTGCGCGGGATTGCCAATCAGCAGGGCGAGCACGGTCAGCGCGCCGAGTAATGCACGACTCAACCCGGTGGCCATGCCATCTGCCGCTGACCCAGTACGTGCATATGGATGTGGTGCACCGTCTGGCCGCCCAGGTCATTGCAGTTCATCACCACGCGAAAGCCTTCCTCGCAGCCTTGCTCCGTGGCCAGACGCTGTGCGGTGAAGAGAATATGCCCGGCCAGCGGCTTGTCCGCCTCACTCAGGTCATTGAGGGTGCTGATGTGTTTTTTCGGGATAACCAGAAAGTGCACCGGTGCCTGCGGGCCGATATCGTGAAAGGCAATCACCTGATCGTCTTCATAAAGCTTGCGCGCCGGTATTGCACCAGCGACGATCTTGCAAAATAGACAGTCCATGGACAGTCTCCTGGCCGGTATTTAACGAGGCCCGAGTTTAGTGGACAAGGAGCGTGGGTGAAAAACGATATTCATGATCTGGGCTTGGTGCTGGATTCCAAGACCAAGCTGGTGCTGATCGAGTCCTGGGATGAGCTGCGGGTGTTGGAAACCCTGACCAGCCTTGCGGTGCGCCGCAGTCTTGGCTTGCAGCTGTGGTCGGTGACCGAGGGTTTGCAGCGTGTGGGATTTTCCATTCAGGAACCCGTCGACAGCGCCACCCTGGAGCCGGAAACCGCCCTGCGTCTGATCAAGGCTGACACTCAGCCGACGCTGTATGTGATGTGCGATCTGCATCCATTTCTTGAGGACAACCCCAAGCTGGTGCGTCTGCTCAAGGAAATCGCCATGAGCGAGCAGCCCAGCAAGCCGACGCTGGTGCTGGTTTCCCACGCCTGCAAATTGCCGCCGGAAGTGCAGCGCTATGCCTCGCGCTTCAGCCTGTCGCTGCCCTCCGAGGAAGAGCTGCTGGCGATTGTGCGCGATGAGGCCACTGCCTGGAGTGCACGTAACCGCAATGCCCGGGTGCGCACAGATAACCGCACCTTGCAGCAGGTGGTGAAGAATCTGCGCGGCCTCAGCCATGCCGAGGCCCGTGCGCTGGCGCGCAATGTGATCTGCGATGACGGCGCCATTACCCAGGAAGACCTGCCGGAGCTGAACAAGACCAAATTCAAGCTGCTCGATCTCGATGGTGTGTTGAGTTTCGAATACGACACCGCACGGTTTGCCGAGGTCGGCGGGCTGAGCAACCTCAAGCGCTGGCTGGGTGATCGGCAGAGTATCTTTCTCGAAGGCAAAGGCGTTGATCTGCCCAAGGGTGTGCTGCTGGTAGGCGTACAGGGCGGCGGCAAGAGTCTGGCCGCCAAGGCTATCGCCGGTTTGTGGGGCTTACCTTTGCTGCGTCTGGACTTTGCCTGCCTGTACAACAAATTCTTCGGCGAGACCGAGCGCAACCTACGCGAAGCCTTGAAGCTTGCCGAGCAGATGGCGCCCTGTGTGCTGTGGATGGACGAGATCGAGAAAGGCCTGGCCAGTGGTGATCACGATGGTGGCGTCAGTCAGCGGGTACTCGGCACTCTGCTGACCTGGATGGCCGAACGCAAGGCGCCAGTATTTATGGTGGCCACCGCCAACGTGATTTCACGGCTACCGCCAGAGCTGGTGCGCAAGGGGCGTTTCGATGAGCTGTTCTTCGTCGACCTGCCGGATGCGGCGGTGCGGGGCGAGATCTTCCGTATTCACCTGGCGCGGCGTGAGCTGGAGGTGACGGGCTTCGATCTGACGCAGCTGGCGGCGGCTTGCGAAGGGTTTTCCGGCGCGGAGATCGAGCAGGCGGTGGTCAGTGCTCTGTATGCCGCGCAAGCCCAACAGCAAGCGGTCAATCAGACATTGCTGTTGCAGAGCATCCAGAGCACCGCACCGCTGTCGGTGGTGATGGCTGAAGATCTTGCCGCGCTGCGCGCCTGGGCTGATGGGCGCACGGTCAACGCCGGCTAGCTACGCGGCCGGCTTGCCGAACTGGCGATTCAGCCGTGCGCTGATGCGCCGTACCAGCCAGCGCGGTCCCAGCCTAGGGCTAAGGGCGAGCAGGCGGTTACGCCAGCCGGGGATGATGATCGCGCGGTTTTTCTCCAGCGCCTTGACGGTGATGAGTGCCACTTCTTCGGCGCTCATCATCAGCTTGCTGCCCTGTAGTGCCTCACTGTTCATGCGTGCGGTGCGGAAAAACGCGCTGCGGGTTGGCCCCGGGCAGAGCACGGAGACTTTAACGCCGTATTCTTTAAGTTCTTCACGCAGGCCTTCGGAAAAGTGCAGCACATAGGCCTTGCTTGCGTAATAGTTGCTCATGCCCGGGCCGGGCTGAAAGCCGGCAACCGAGGCGACGTTGAGAATCTGCCCGCTGCCTTGGCCGGCCATGATGGTCCCGATGGCGTGGCAGAGGCGGGCGAGTGCCAGGATATTCAGTTCGATCAGTTGCTGTTCGCGCGCCCAGTCCTGAGCTACGTAAGCGCCTGAGGTGCCGATGCCGGCATTGTTTACCAGCAGGTCGATGCTGCGCTCACCTTGCTCCAGCTCATGCAGCAGGCCGCTAACCTGCAGCGGCTGGCTGAGGTCGCAGACGCGAAACAGCACCTCTACGGAAAAACGTTGCGTCAGCTCGCAGGCAATGCTTTCCAGCGCATCGCGCTGGCGCGCCACCAGAATCAGATTGCGACCACGCCGGGCCAAGGCTTCCGCCAGGGCCAGGCCAATGCCGCTGGAGGCTCCGGTGATAAGCGCGTAACGGGTCATAGGGTTCTCCGTGATGGGGCCTTTCGACCCCATGTACCGCGCAAGGTTGCGAGTGGATTAAAGACCAGCGTCGGAGTAACCCATATAGGCAGGCAGGGCGATGGCCGCAACGATACCGATAACGATGAACGCCACCCAGAGCAGGGCGAGAATTTTCACTGCCGCGCTGTTGGGCGGCGGCGGCGGGCCAAAGCGGTTGGCGGCGGTGCTGCCAGGGATGATAAACATCAGCAGGGAGAACACCCCGCCCACAATCGGCACCAGGTTGATCAGCAACAGCCAGCCAGACCAGCCGATGTCATGCAGACGCTGTACGCCGAACATGATGCCGACCACCGCCACGGCGATACCCACTACCACCATCAGCAGCCCACCGAGAATCTCCGAAGCGGCGAAGAAACCGCCGGCGATGCCGAATAACGGCAAGCAGGCCAGCATCAGCACCATTGACCAGGCCAGGTAGCGCAAGCGGCCAATCCGCCCGTCGGTGGTAAAGGCTTTTAGTTCGCCGAATTCCGGCAAGGCTTCTGCCACTGCCACTGCCGCTTTCGGCGTGGCATAGGGTGTGGCCGCTGCGCTGACCATTTCAGGCGGGTTTTCCGCGAGCATGGCCTGGCGGGCGATAAATTTCTCTATAACGATGCCGCAGGCCGAGCACTCAATGGCTTTGGGTTGCTGGTGACCGCACTTGGGGCAGGTCATCGATACGTTGCTGGTAGGCTCGCTATCTGGTTCGCGATGGTCATCGGTCTCTACCAGGCTCAGGCTGGCGGCCAGGTCCTGCTCCTTGCGCACTTTGGCGCCGGCGCTCTGCAAGGCCTTGAGGTACTGGTCGGCTTCGTTTTCGCTGAGGTCGCGCTTGATATCGACATTGCCGCCGCTAAACAGCGAGTTGATCCGAGTGTGGTCGCTCTTGAACAGGCGGGCGAGGTTCTCTTTGGCGGTTTCCAGGCTGACGTCGGGCATCAACTCGCCGTTGAACACAATCTTGAAGCGGGCTTGGGTCATGTCGGCGTCCTTGTCGGTGCCAGGATGGAGTTGCGCTACAGACTAGCCGGCCTGCAGGCCAGGAAACAAGCTGCCTGCACGCAAATGTGCAGGGGCCTAGAGGCGGTTCACGCTCTGCTGGCGGACCAGCTACCGACCAGGCGTCCGTTGCGTAGCAAGTAGAGCTGGTTGAACAGCTCGAACAGACCTTCCGAGCGTTGTGGGCGGAGAAACACCCAGTCATCGACCTGTAAGTCTGTGCCGGCTGAGCCGATCAGGCGTTCCTGGTTGGCGCTGCGGCCATACAGGGCGTCATAGCTGAGCCCTGCCGGGGACACTGGGGTTGCCGGCCATTGTCCGCCATACAGGTAATAAGCCTGCTGTCGATTGCGGTTCCAGCGTTGCAACAGCTGATGGGAGCTGTCGAGAAACGGCAACTGCCCCGGTAGCGCCTTGAGCACTGGGCTGGCGATCCACAGGGCGGCTTGTTGAGCGGCCAGCAGATCGCTGTCGAAATCACTGGGCTTAAGCAATGCGGAGCCGACCGCGACCTCATTCAAGGGCGTATCGAGCTTGGCATGCAGGGCATAGGTCAGGCTGCCTGCACCATTGAGCAGCGGCTGTTGCGGCCACAGCTCGTTGAATGCCGCAGCGCTGGCGATAAACGCGCGGTAACGCGCAGCGCTCTGGGCAAAGGCACTGCTTTGCCCGGTCCAGAATGGTGTATGGGCGAGATGGGCGTCATAACCCATCAGGCCGCGCACGCGTAGCCGGTTGGGCGTATTACGCAGCCAGGTGAGGGCGGTGCCGAGCTCGGCGGGCGTGGCAAAGCCGCCACGGGCCAGGCCGATGTCGATTTCAAAGGCAATCTGCAGCGGCTGGTTAAGGGCGTTGGCCAGGGCGGTGTATTCCTGCAGACGGGCCTGGCTATCGATCAGCCAGGTCAGCTGTTCGGCTGGGACAAAGCTGCTGCCTTGTGGCAACTGCTGGTAGAAACTCAGGGCCGCTGCGCTGGGCAAGGGCTTGCCGAGCAGCAGGTCGGACTGAGGAAAGCTCAACGCCAGTTGGTTGATCTGCGGCTGGTGGAACACCATAAAGCGTTGCGTGCCGAGCTTCTTCGCCAGGTAGTCGAGCAAGCCGGTGGAGGCCAGCGACTTGGCCACCAGGCGCAGCGGCAGTTGGCTACCGAGCTGACTCGCCAGCCGCTCGGCGTTCTGATCGAGGCGGTCGAGATCCACCACCAGCAACGGCAGCCCGGCCCCCGCACGCCGCAGCAATTGGTTGAGTGCAGCAAAGTAGGGCGTGTGGGGCTGGCCGAGATCACTCGGGCGCAGCGCCCAGCCACCTAACAGCCCCAGCGCGCTGAGACCGAGTAGATTGCGTCGCTTCATCGCGCCCAGCGTTGTTGCAGCTGCAGACTCTGCTTGAGGGCGGCGCGGTATTCGCTGTCGAGACGGGCGATCAGCTGCTCAACGCTGGGCAGGTCGCTGATATTGCCGACGCCCTGGCCGGCCGACCATACGGTTTTCCAGGCTTTGGCTTCTTCATCCATCGGTTTGAGCTTCTCGCCGTAGTTGACCTCGCCTTTGTTCTGCAGCTGCTTGAGGTCGTAACCGGCCAGCTCCAGACTCTGGCGCATAAAACTCGCCGGTACGCCGGAGACCGCCGGGGTGTGGATGATGTCGGCGGCTTTGGCGTCAAGAATCATCTGCTTGTAAGCGGCGGATGCGGCGTTTTCCTGGGTAGCGATCAGGCGGGTGCCGAGGTAGGCCAGGTCGGCGCCAAGCAGCTGCGCGGCCAGCACTTCGTGGCCCTGGTTAAGGCAGCCAGCCAACAGCAGGGTCTTGTCGAAGAACTGGCGGATTTCGGCGATCAGCGCAAACGGGCTCCAGGTGCCGGCATGGCCACCGGCGCCGGCGGCTACTGCGATCAGGCCGTCGACGCCCGCTTCGGCAGCTTTCTCGGCATGCCGGCGGGTGGTCACGTCGTGGAACACCAGGCCACCGTAGCTGTGCACTGCATCGACCACTTCTTTTACTGCGCCGAGGCTGGTGATCACGATGGGCACGCGCTGCTCAACGCAGATCGCCAGGTCCGCCTGCAGGCGCGGGTTGCTGCCATGCACGATCAGGTTGACTGCATAAGGCGCCGCGTCGCTGTTCAGGCCGGCTTCGATCTCTTGCAGCCAGTCCTTGAAACCGCTGCTCTCACGCTGGTTCAGCGCCGGAAAGCTGCCGACGATGCCGCTGTTGCAGCAGGCCAGAACCAGTTGCGGGTTGGACACCAGAAACATCGGCGCCGCGACGACGGGCAGGCGCAGGCGTTGTTCGAGCAGGGCTGGCAGCGACATGCAGTAATCCTCTTGGGGTATTTAGAACGGGCGAACCACGACCAGAATGACAATGCCGAGCAAGGCCAGCACGGGCGCTTCATTGAACCAGCGGTAGAACACATGGCTGCGCTGGTTCTCGCCACGGGCAAAGGCCTTGAGCTGGGCGCCGCAGATAAACTGATAGACCACCAGCAGCGCCACCAGGCTCAGCTTGGCGTGCATCCAGCCCTGGCTGAAGTAGTAGCTCGGGTTGAGGCTGAGCAGCCACAGGCCCAGGCCGACGGTAAGAATCAGCGACGGCCACATGATCCCGCGATAGAGCTTGCGCTCCATGATGCAGAAGCGCTCGCGGCTGACCGCGTCGGTGCTCATGGCGTGGTAGACGAACAGGCGCGGCAGGTAGAACAGGCCGGCGAACCAGCAGACCATGGCGATGATGTGCAGAGCCTTGAGCCACAGATAGAGCATTGTGCGCACTCGTTGCAGGAAAGTGCCCCCGATAGTAGTGGGCATGACCGCCTCCGTCATCACTGGCGGTGCTCAAGTGTTGGCCCCTGGCCGAAGCGGCCGTATCATCGGCAGCTTTCCACTGCTGGTATTGCAAAGGGGCAAGTGATGATCAAGGTCGGAATCGTCGGCGGCACGGGGTATACCGGTGTCGAGTTGTTGCGTTTGTTGGCGCAACACCCGCAAGCGCAGGTCGAGGTGATTACCTCGCGCTCCGAGGCCGGCATGCGTGTCGACGAGATGTACCCGAACCTGCGCGGTCATTACGACAACCTGGCGTTCAGCGTGCCGGACGTTGCTACCCTGGGCGCGTGCGATGTGGTGTTCTTCGCCACCCCGCATGGTGTTGCGCATGCCCTGGCCGGTGAGCTGTTGGCCGCTGGAACCAAGGTGATCGACCTGTCGGCCGACTTCCGCCTGCAGGATGCCGATGAGTGGGCCAAGTGGTACGGCCAGCCCCACGGCGCGCCGGACCTGCTGCCGGAGGCGGTTTACGGCCTGCCGGAAGTCAACCGTGAAGCGATCAAGCAGGCGCGTTTGATTGCTGTGCCAGGCTGCTATCCCACTGCCGCGCAGCTGGCGCTGATTCCGCTGCTAGAGGCCGGCCTGGCTGATACCACGCAAGTGATCGCCGACTGCAAGTCCGGGGTCAGCGGTGCGGGTCGCGGTGCCAGCGTGGGTTCGCTGTTCAGCGAAGCCGGCGAGAGCATGAAAGCCTACGGGGTGAAAGGCCATCGGCATCTGCCGGAAATCCGCCAGGGCCTGCGCCGGGCTGCGGGCCGGGATGTCGGTCTGACCTTTGTGCCGCACCTGACGCCGATGATCCGTGGTATTCACGCCACGCTTTACGCCACCGTGGTCGACCGCTCGGTGGACCTGCAGGCGCTGTTCGAGAAGCGTTATGCCAACGAGCCTTTCGTCGATGTGATGCCGGCTGGCAGTCACCCGGAAACCCGCAGTGTGCGCGGTGCCAACGTCTGCCGGATCGCCGTGCATCGGCCGCAGGATGGTGATCTGGTGGTGGTGTTGTCGGTCATCGACAACCTGGTCAAAGGCGCGTCGGGTCAGGCGGTGCAGAACATGAATATCCTCTTCGGCCTCGATGAGCGCCTGGGCTTGTCCCACGCGGCCATGCTGCCTTGACGGCGGGCTGGGAGGTTCGCCCAAGCGATCCGGGGCGTGCGCGGCGGCGGCGCATGCTCGTCTTGCTGCTGCTGCTGTGCATTCCGCTGGCGTTCTACGTCGGCGGTTGGTGGCAGCAGTACAGCCAGCCTGCAGTGGTTGAGGGGCAGGCGGCCGAGCCGGTGCGCGATGAGCAACTGCTGCGTGAGGTCGATGAGTTGCGTCAGCGCGTGGCGGTATTGAGCAGCGCGGAAAAGGTCAGCCTGCAAGCCAACGAGCAGAGCCGTCTGACCATCAAACTGTTGGAAGAACAGATCTATAAGCAGCAGCAGGATCTGGCCTTCTATAAAGGCGTGTTAGCGCCGGCCAGTCGTCGTGAAGGTTTGCGCATCAAGACCTTTGAGCTGCAGGCCACGGACAGGCCGGAGCATTTCCGCTACAAGATACTCCTTAGCCGCGTGGGCAAAGGTGAGACGCCGCTGGAAGGCCAGTTGCAGGTGTTGATCGTCGGCAAGCAGGGCGAGCAGGATGTCACGCTTGAGTTGGCGGCGCTGGGCGCAGACTTACCCGATGCCCTGCCTGGGCAGTCGATTGCTTTCGCCTTCAAGCACTTTCAGGCCATTCCCGAGGCCGGGCGTTTTGCTGAGCTGAAGTTGCCTGAGGGTTTTACCCCGCGCGAGATCAAGGTGCGTGCCGAGGTAAAAGGCGAGAAGCCTTTGCTGCGCACATTCAAATGGAACAAAGAGGAGTGACTGTTCCTTATGTGGAATAAAGACAAGGCGCGTACTGACGTGCAGCGTTTCGCGGGCAAGACCAGCCTGATTGCGGTGGGTGCCGAGCTGCATGGCGATTTGCGCTTTCAGGGCGCGGTACAGGTCGACGGCAAAGTCATCGGTAACTTGGTGGCCAGCGAGGGCATGGTGCGCGTCAGTGTGCAGGGCCGGGTTGAAGGTGAGATTCGCGCCCCCCATATAGTGATTGATGGTGAAGTGGTCGGCGATGTGCACGCCAGTGGCCATCTTGAGCTGGGCGCGCGGGCGCGGGTGCGTGGCAATCTGTATTACGCCCTGATGGAAATGGCCATGGGCGCGCAGATCGAGGGGCGCCTCTGTCGCTTGCAGGACGAGGCGCGGCCGTTGGAATTGCCAGAAACGTTGGATACCGCACAATAGTTGACCGCTTTTCTCGGGTAAGCGGATAATGCCGATCAGAATGCAGTATGGCGCGTAGCGCCGGGAGTTAATCAGCATGAGCGTCGAAACCTTCACCCCCAGCGCTATGCAATTTACGCAGGGCGCAGCGAACAAGGTGAAGAGCCTGGTCGATGAAGAAGGCAACCCGCGCCTGAAATTGCGCGTGTTTGTAACGGGAGGCGGTTGTTCCGGTTTCCAGTACGGCTTCACCTTTGATGAAGAAGTGGCCGAGGATGACACCATCATCGAGCGTGAAGGCGTGAGCCTGGTGGTCGACCCGATGAGCTTCCAGTACCTGGCAGGTGCCGAAGTCGATTATCAGGAAGGTCTGGAAGGTTCGCGATTTGTCATCAACAACCCGAACGCCACCACCACCTGCGGTTGCGGTTCTTCGTTCTCGATCTGATCTTCAGATTGTTCAAGCTAACGCCGTGCCTTGCGCACGGCGTTGTCGTTTGTGGGGCTAGCAGATTGGCGCGTGCGCTTAGGCGGGGTAGATCGCGCCAAGTACACGCAGGCCGCGTGCGCCGGTGACGCTAGGCCGGTTGGCGGGAATGCCGTCCAGGCAGCAGTGCGCGAGCCAGGCAAAGGCCATGGCCTCAACCCAATCGGCCGGCACGCCCTGCGCATCGGTACTGCTCACCTGACTGTTTGGTAGCAACTGCGCAAGGCGCTGCATCAACGTGTGGTTGTGTGCGCCGCCGCCGCATACCAGCAACATCTCGGTGTTCTGCTGAGCGGCCTTTAGGGCTTCGGTAATGCTGGTGGCGGTCAGTTCCAGCAGGGTTGCTTGCACGTCAACCGGCGCAAACGCTGGCAGGCTCTGTAGCTGCTGATCCAGCCAGGCAAGGTTGAACAACTCGCGCCCAGTGCTCTTTGGGCCCTGAGTTTGGAAGTAGGGATCACTCAGCAAGGCTTGCAGAAGCTGCGCCTGTACCTGGCCGCTGGCAGCCCACTGGCCATCCTGGTCGTATGTCAGGCCTTGGTGGCGCTGAATCCAGGCGTCCAGTAGTACGTTGCCCGGGCCGCAGTCGAAGCCATGCACCGGGCGTTCAGGCTCAAGCAGGCTGAGGTTGCTGAAACCGCCAATGTTGAGGATCGCGCGGGTGCTGTTCTCGCTGGCAAACAATGCCTGGTGAAACGCCGGAACCAGCGGCGCGCCCTGGCCGCCTGCAGCAACATCGCGGCGGCGAAAGTCGCTGACCACGCTGATGCCAGTCAGCTCAGCGAGCAGGGCGGGGTTGCCGATCTGTACAGTGAAGCCGCGCGCAGGCTCATGGCGCACGGTCTGGCCATGGCTGCCGATGGCGCGAACACTGTGTGCGGGTATGCCGTGCTGCGCCAGTAAGTCATTGATGCCTTGCGCTGCGAGTGCAACCCACTGCTGTTCGGCGATAGCCGCGCGGGCCAGCTCATCTGGGCCGGAAGCGCACAGGCTGAGTAAGCTGCTGCGCAGTTCGTCTGGCATGGGTAGGTAGCGGGTGCCAAGCAGGCGGGTGCTGTGTTCTTGCTCGATCAGCGCAATGTCCAGGCCATCCAGGCTGGTGCCGGACATCACGCCGAGGTAGAGGGGCATGGCTTAGCGCTGATTGTTAAGGGCAAGCATGGTGGACTTCTCTTTGTCCATTTGCGCCATCAGCGGCTTGCTCAGCTGCATAAAGCGGGCTTTTTCGCTGCTGGCGATCGGGTCGGCCATTGGCAGCTTCTGGCTCAGCGGGTCGACGTGCACGCCGTTGACCTGGAATTCATAGTGCAGGTGCGGTCCGGTGGACAGGCCGGTGGTGCCGATGTATCCGATGATCTGGCCCTGCTTGACGTTGCTGCCGCTGCGGATGCCCTTGGCAAAGCCGTTCATATGGGCATACAGGGTGCGGTAGCGTTGACCGTGCTGAATGATCACCGCATTGCCGTAGCCGCCGTGACGACCGGCCAGGGTAACTCGACCATCGCCGGCTGCCTTGATGGGGGTGCCGCGTGGAGCGGCGTAATCCACGCCCTTGTGCGCGCGAATCTTGTTCAGTACTGGGTGGCGGCGTCCTGTGGAAAAGCGCGAGCTGATGCGGGCGAAATCCACCGGGGTGCGGATAAAGGCTTTGCGCATGCTCTCGCCATTGGCGTTGTAATAGCTGCTGTTGCCCTGCTTGTTGGTGTAGCGCACAGCGGTGTAGGTCTTGCCGCGGTTGGTGAAACGGGCGGAGAGAATATTGCCGGTGCCAACCTGCTTGCCGTTGACCACTTTCTTTTCGTAGATCAGCTCGAACTCATCACCTTCACGAATATCCATGGCGAAGTCGATGTCGTAGCCGAATACGTTGGCCAGATCCATGGTCAGGCTGTGCGACAGGCCGGCGCGTTTGGCCGAGAGAAACAACGAGCTCTTGATCACGCCGTGGCTGTAGGTGGTTTGAACTTCTGGCTTGACCAGCTCACGCTTGAAGCTGAAGCCTTTCTCGCTTTTGGCCAGAGCAATACTTTCCAGGTCGCTGAGCTTGCTGTGCAGGCTTTCAAGCTCACCGTCAGTGCTCAGTTTGAACTCAAGTGCCTGGCCTACTTTCAGGCGTGTCAGCTGCTTGGCTTCTTTGCTGCTGTTAAGCACGGCATGCAGAGTGGTCGCACTCAAGCCGACCTTGGCAAATACCGTAGACAGCGTGTCACCGTTCTCTACGCGAACAATACGTTGTAGTGGGTCGGTTTCTGGCGGCTCTTCAACCTGCGCGGCTTGCGGCTCATTATCTGTCGGTGTATCGGCGGCGGCTGTGTTGGCGAACGGCGATTGGAGCGTCTGCGAGGCGGCAGAGTCAGGCTCGTCCTGCAGCTCGGCGTATTCTGCGCCGTTATCCAGCTCAAGGTTTATGTAGGTTTTCTTTGCTTCAACTTCGCGGGAGGGGAATACCAGTAGGGCTAGGCTCAGTAGGGCGGCGACGCCACTGGCCGCCAGAATATGGCTTTTCGGATACAGGGGCGGCGCTTTAGTTGTAGAGGTCATAGGCTGCTTTTTGACTTTAAAAATGAAAAGAAATAGATAAACGAAATGATGAATATGCAGTAACTGTATAAAATATAACCAAATCGCTAGCTAGGCAACCCCGGTTGTCGCAAGGTGGTCTTAGCGTAGGCGGGGTGGCCGGCAGAACTTGTGATTTGTCTGCGATCTTGTATGGTTGGTTCCCTTTTGTTTTGAGTGGTCGTGAGTCCTGTCATGAAGTCGGTTGAAGAGCAGTTGGCGCTGATCAAGCGTGGCGCGGAAGAGGTTCTGGTTGAGGCCGAACTGGTTGAGAAGCTCAAGCGTGGTCAGCCACTGCGTATCAAGGCCGGTTTTGATCCTACGGCGCCGGATCTGCACCTCGGGCACACCGTGCTTATTAATAAGCTGCGTCAGTTCCAGGAGTTGGGCCATCAGGTGATTTTCCTGATCGGCGACTTCACGGGAATGATTGGTGATCCAAGCGGTAAAAGCGCCACGCGTCCGCCGCTGACCCGCGAGCAGGTGTTGGACAACGCGGAGACCTACAAGACCCAGGTGTTCAAGATTCTCGACCCGGCGAAAACCGAAGTCGCCTTCAACTCCACCTGGATGGACAAGATGGGGCCGGCAGACTTCATCCGTCTGACCTCGCAGTACACCGTGGCGCGCATGCTTGAGCGTGACGACTTCAGCAAGCGCTACTCGACCAATCAACCGATTGCTATCCACGAGTTCCTCTATCCACTGGTGCAGGGGTATGACTCGGTCGCCTTGCAGGCGGATGTTGAGCTGGGCGGTACTGATCAGAAGTTCAACCTGCTGATGGGGCGCGAGCTGCAGCGCTCCTATGGCCAGGCGTCGCAGTGCATCGTCACCATGCCGTTGCTTGAAGGATTGGATGGCGTGAAGAAGATGTCCAAATCACTGGGCAACTATATAGGTATCCAGGAAGCCCCTGGCGTCATGTACAACAAGCTGGTCTCCATGCCGGACGCTTTGATGTGGCGCTATTTCGAGCTGCTCAGCTTCCGCTCTATGGAAGAGATCGAGCAGTTCAAGCGTGATGTCGAGCAGGGTGCCAATCCTCGCGATATTAAAATCAAGCTGGCCGAAGAGATCGTCGCGCGCTTCCATGGTGAAGAGGCGGCGCTTAGCGCTCATCGCTCGGCGGGCAATCGTATGAAGGAAGGCGAGCTGCCTGAGGGTCTGCCAGAGATCGAGGTTCTGTCGGCTGAGGATATGCCGATTGCCGCGCTGCTTAATAAGGCAGGCTTGGTGAAGAACGCTGCAATGGCGCGTGATCTGTTGGGCTCCGGCAGTGTGCGCGTGGATGGTGAGGTGGTAGATCGCTCCTATATATATAAGGTAGGTGCTGTGCACGTCTGCCAGGCGGGCAAGAAAGCGTTCGCGCGTATCACGCTTAAGGCCGAGTAATCGGTTGCACGCTTGCGTGATGGTTGCGACAAAGCCGTTGAGGCGTCAGCTTCAACGGCTTTGTCGTTTCTGCAGGCGGCGCGCAGGTAGTGGGGGCTGCAGCCCTTGATTTCGTGGCTATTGAAACAAAAGCATAACAATCGATTGACCTTCGTTCGGCAGTCCCTATAATGCGCAGCTCTTCAGGCGTGTGCGGCTCCTTATACTTCTTATAAAACAAGAAGTTAGATTTGAAAAAGGAGTTGCAAAGCAGCGAAAGTGGCGTAGAATGCGCCTCCTCTTCAGGAGGTGGTGTTTGAGTCTGGAGGGGTTCGGTCAGGTTGATCGGAGGCGGTAAAAGAGGCGGTTGACAGCGGTTTGAAACGCTGTAGAATTCGCCTCCCGCTGACGAGAGGCTAGATGTTGATCGGAGGCGCAAGTGGTTGAGATTGAAAAGAAATTTTCGAAATCACTTGACGGAGAATGAGGCTGCTGTAGAATGCGCGCCTCGGTTGAGACGAAAGGCTTAACCATCCGCTCTTTAACAACTGAATCAAGCAATTCGTGTGGGTGCTTGTGAGGTAAGACTGCTAGTCGCAAGATTATCAGCATCACAAGTTACTCCGCGAGAAATCAAAGATGTAACCAACGATTGCTGAGCTAAGTTTAGGGTTT
>NZ_JAUYGD010000019.1 GCF_030690725.1 Pseudomonas sp.
GTGCTGCACGGCGGGCACTTCTACGGCGGGCATATCGCCTTCGCCATGGACAGCCTGAAGAACCTGGTGGGCAACGTCGCCGACCTGCTCGACCGCCAGCTCGCCCTGCTGGTCGACACCCGCTATAACCACGGCCTGCCGAGCAACCTGTCCGGCGCGCCGAGCGTCAGCGCGATGATCAACCACGGCTTCAAGGCCGTGCAGATCGGCACCAGCGCCTGGACCGCCGAAGCGTTGAAAAACACCATGCCGGCCAGCGTGTTCTCGCGCTCCACCGAATGCCACAACCAGGACAAGGTGAGCATGGGCACCATCGCCGCCCGCGACGCCCTGCGCAGCCTGGAGCTGACCGAACAGGTCGCCGCCGCCACTCTGCTGGCCGCCAACCAGGGCGTGTGGCTGCGTCAGCGCGACGGCAAGAACGACATTCCCGCACCGGTTGCCGCCATGCGTGAACAGCTGGCCGTGGACTTCCACCCGGTGATTGAAGACCGCGCCCTGGAAGCCGAGCTGCGCCTGTGCCTGGTGCGCATCCGCGAACAGCACTGGAGGCTCTATGCGTAGCAAAGGCGTATTGCAGGCGGAAATCGAACTGCAGGTGCCGTTCTTCGACGTCGACATGATGGAAGTGGTCTGGCACGGCCATTACGTCAAATACTTCGAAGAGGCGCGCTGCGCCCTGCTCGACAAGCTTGGCCACAACTATGTGCAGATGCGCGACGCCGGCTACGCCTGGCCGGTGATCGACCTGCAGCTGCGCTATATCCGTGGCGCGCAGTTCGGCCAGAAGATTATCGTGCGCGCCGACCTGGTGGAGTGGGAGAACCGCCTGAAGATCAACTATCTGATCAGCGATGCCGCAACCGGCGAGCGCATGACCCGTGGCAGCAGCGTGCAAGTGGCGGTGGAAATCGCCACCCGCGAGATGCAGTTTGCTTCACCCAAAGTGCTGATCGACGCCGTTGAGAAGGTGCTGGCGTGAACAGTCTTTGGGCCGGGTTAAGCCGCGCACTCAACCCCGTAGGTTGGGTTGAGCTTTGCGATACCCAACGCGGTGTTTTGGGAACTGTGTTTGCTAACCGGTTTCGTCCTGTCGGACGAGTTACTTTCTCTTTGCGCGCGCAAAGAGAAAGTAACCAAAGAGAAAGCGCGCCCCACATCCGGGTCTCGCTACGCTCGACTTCCCTCGCTCCATCCCTGCTCCAGGGGCACGCTGCGAAGGGCCATCCCTGGCCCATCGCAGCTCTCGCGGCATCCATGCCGCTCACCCCCTTACACAGGGATTCCACTCGGCCTCCTGAGGGGACCCCAAGTCCTGGCCCGACTGGTATCGTCCAAGTTTTATTACTGCGTTGGCATAACCTCGTAGCCCGGATGAAATCCGGGGAGCGTTCTCCGACCTTACACCGCTCCCGGATTGCATCCGGGCTACTGCTACTCCTGCTTCTGACACCGAGAACTTACGCCTTCGACCTCGACCAACTCAGCGCCCAGCTGGCCAAGCCGGCCGTGGTCCGTGGCCCGCTGATTCAGGAAAAGCACCTGCGCGCCCTGCCGCAGCCGCTGACCAGTCGCGGTCAATTCGTGCTGAGTCGCGACCTCGGCCTGCTCTGGCAGCTGAAAAGCCCGCTGAAGCAGGATTACCGCATCGACGGCCAGGGCATCGCCAAACGCACACCCAGCGGCTGGCAACAGCAACCCGGCCAGGATGTCGCCGCCCAGCAGAGCCGGCTGTTTCTCGCCGTGCTCAAGGGCGACCATAGCGGCCTGTCCAAAGATTTCCAGCTGCAACTGAGTGGCACGGCCGAGGCCTGGCAACTGCGTCTGGTACCGAATTCGCTGTTGCTCAAGCAGATTTTCAGCCGCATCCAGATCGACGGAGGCGCGCTGGTGCAGCGCATCGAGCTGCATGAAACCCAGGGCGACCACAGCGTGCTGCGCTTGCCGGAAAGCCAGGCCGGCGATGCCTTGACTGAGCAGGAGCAACGCGACTTTGCCCAGTGAACGCTGGCTGCCGCGCGGCTTTCTGCTGCTGCTCGCCGCCCTGCTGGCGCTCGCCGCCTGGCAGTGGCGGGGCGGCCCGCCCGTCGCGGCAGATATGCTTGCGCTGTTGCCGGCCGGTAGCGGCGACGCCCTGGTGCAGCAGGCCGAGCAACGTATGCAGGAGCCGCTCAATCGCGACCTGTTGCTGTTGATTGGCCACCCGCAGCGCGACCAGGCGATTGCCCTGGCGCAGCAGGTTGGCGAGCAGTGGCGCGACAGCGGGCGCTTCGCCCAGGTGCAGTGGAGCGTCGACAGCGACCTCGCGGCACTGCGCGATTACCTGCGCAGCAACCGTCTGGCCCTGCTGCCAACGGCGGATCGCCAGCTGTTGCTGGAACAGCCGCAACAACTGATCGAACAACGCGCCGCCCAGCTGTTCGACACCTTCGCCGGTTTCAGCCTGCTGCCCATCGAGCAGGATTGGCTGGGCCTTGGCGTGCGCGCGCAGCAGGCGCTGAATCCCGGCAGCCGCATCCAGGCCGACCTGAGCAGCGGCGCACTGCTGCTGGAAGAACCGGGCATGACCTGGGCCCTGCTGCGCGCCAGCGCCCAGGGCAGCGCCTTCGATATGCAGGAGCCGCCGCTGATAGCTGCCCAAGTCTCCGCTACCCGTTCACAGATCGAAACCGCCGGCGGCCAACTGCTGGCGGCGGGCGGTGTGTTGTACGCCGCCGCCGGGCAGGCCAAGGCCACCCGCGAGATCAGCCTGATTGGCGGCGGGGCCACCCTCGGCACCTTGCTGCTGTTGTTGCTGGCCTTCCGCCGCGTGCGGGTGCTGGTCAGCCTGTTGCCGATTGGCATGGCCCTGCTCGCCGGCTGCACCGCCTGTGTACTGGTGTTCGGTCAGATCAACGCCCTGACCCTGGTGCTGGGCGCCAGTCTGGTCGGGGTTGCCGCCGACTATCCGCAACACTATTTAAGTAAGAGCTGGAGCAAAAGCTGGAACAACGCCGAGGGCGCAGACGGCTGGAGCAGCTGGGGCGCACTGCGCGCCACCCTGCCGGGCCTGAGCCTGAGCCTGGGCACCAACCTGATCGGCTACCTAGCGCTGGCCTTTACTCCATTTCCGGCGCTGACCCAGGTCGCGCTGTTCTCCGCCACCGGGCTGATTGCCGCCTATCTGTGCTCGGTCTGCCTGCTGCCGGCCTGGCTGCGTGGCCTGCGTCTCAACCCATCACCGCAGCTGCTGAGCTTTAGCCAAGGCCTGCTGGCCGGTCGGGCCCGCCTGCTGGCCAAGATCGGCAGCGCGCCGCTGCTGGCATTACTCCTGCTGTTCTGCGCCGGCGGACTGTGGCAGCTGCATACGCAGAATGATCTGCGCCAATGGCTGGGCAAAGAACCCGATTTACTGCATGAAGCCCAGCGTATCGCCGAGCTGACCGGCCAGCAGCCCACCAGCCAGTTCTTTCTGGTGCGCGCCGCTAACCCGCAGCAATTGCTGGAACGCCAAGCGGAGCTGAGCCAGCGTCTGGATCAGGTGGTGCAGAACGGTCAGTTGCGTGACTACCGCGCCCTAAGCCAACTGGTCGCCCCGGATAGCCAGCTGCAGGAGCTGCGCGCCGCGCTGGGCGCATTGCCGCAGCACTGGCAGCCCCTGCTCGCCCTGGGTATCCCGCCGGCCGCATTGCACAGCGAACTGCTGGAGCTGCAACAGAACGATCAGGCGAGCCTGGAACAAGCCCTGGCCAGCCCCCTGGGCGAGGCCTGGCGACCGCTATGGCTGGGCTCTCATAGCAAGAACGGGGCAGATGGCGTGGCCGGACTGATCAGCCTGCAGGGGCTCAGTAACAGCGCCGAACTCAAACCGCTGGTCGAGGGCCTGCCCGGAGTACAGCTGGTGGATCGAATCAGCGAACTCAACGCACTGTTTAGCGCCACCCAACTTAGCGCCGCAGAACTGAAACTGCTGTCCTCAATCGCCATCCTGTTGCTGCTGTGCCTGCCCTTCGGCCTCGGCGGCGCGCTGCGGGTGGTCTGCCTGCCGCTGCTGGCGGCGCTAGCGGCGCTGGCCTGCCTCGGTTGGCTGGGCCAGCCGCTAACCCTGTTCAGCCTGTTCGGTTTACTGTTGATCACCGCCATCGGCGTCGATTACGCCATCCTGATGCGCGAAAACATCGGCGGGCCAGCGGTCAGCCTGCTCGGCACCCTGCTCTCGGCGCTGACCAGCTGGCTGTCGTTCGGCCTGCTGCTGATCAGCGACACCCCGGCGATTGCCAACTTCGGCCTGGCGATCAGCCTTGGTCTGCTGTTCTGCTTTCTGCTCGCGCCCTGGGCTGGCACCCGGCAAGCCACAGCTAACCAGGCGCAAATGACATGACCATCGCCCTGGCCTGGTTGGCGCTGCTCGCACTCTTTGCTCTGGTGACCTTACTGGGCAAACGCCTGCGCCTGATCCCGATTGTCAGCCAATTGCTGCTGGCTACCTTGGGCCTGCCGCTGCTGATGCTATGGACCACGCCACTGGGCTTCGGCGCCAGCGAACTGCTCGCACCGCTGTGGCTTGAGCCCTTGTATGGGGTGGCCTTCTGCCTGTTGCTCGGGCATATCCTCAGTGATGTGGTTGATCTGCAACTGGAGCCGGGCAGCCTGCAGATCGCCCTGCCGAGCTTCTTTATCCCCTTCTTCTGCGGCCTGGCCTGCGCGGTCTGGCTGCTGCCAGCGCAAGGCCTGCTGGCCGATATTGCCGTGGGCCTGCTGTTTGCCCTGACCGCCATTCCGGTGCTGTTTCTCTACCTGCAGCACCTCGGCTACCCGGTGGCCAAGATCCGCCAGTTGCTGCAAGCGGCGATCATCATGGATTTGCTGTGCTGGCTGATATTCGGCCTGGCCCAAGGCAGCAGCGATCCGGCCACCCTGCTCTGGCCCCTGCTGGCCGCCGCCCTGCCGCTGCTGCTAAAGCTGCTGCCGCTGCGCTCGGCGCGACTCAATGGCAGCTGCTTTCTCGCCCTGCTGCTGTTGATGCAGCAACTGCACCTGAATGCCCTGGTGTTTGGCATCGCCTACCTGCTGCTGCTCACCGCCCTGCGCCTGCCTTTGCGCCTGCCGCTACCCGCCGGCCTGCTGCGCTGGCTGCAAACCTGGCTGGCGGTGCCGCTGATTCTGGCCTTCGGCCTGCTGCAGATCGACTGGCACGACGCCTGGCTGGGGTATTCCGCCTGGCAGTTCGGCGCGTTGTTGTTGCTGCCAATCATCAGCAAACTGGCCGGCAACTGGCTGGGCCTGAGCTGGGCCGCCGGGCAGCTGCGCGCCTATGCTGGGCAGTGGCGCGAAAGCCTGCTGTTGAATACCCGCGGCCTGACTGAAATCATCTTTCTCAATCTGCTGCTGCAACAGCAGATAATCAGCCCGGCGCTGTATTTCGCCCTGATGCTGATGGGCCTGATCTCGACCCTGTTACCGGCCCTGGCCGGTGCTTACCCACACGCCGCCAAGCATGAGGCAAGAAGCCGCTATGAAGTCTCTTGAAGTCGAACAACGCCAAGTCGTAGTGATAGGTGCCGGCCCGTCCGGGGCGATTGCCGCAGCGCTGCTCAAGCGCAACGGCCATGACGTGCTGGTGCTGGAGCGCCAACGCTTCCCGCGCTTCTCGATTGGCGAGAGCCTGCTGTCGCATTGCCTGGACTTCGTCGAAGAAGCCGGGATGCTCGACGCCGTGCGTGCGGCGGGCTTCCAGACCAAGCATGGTGCGGCCTTTGGCTGGGGCGAGCGGTATACCGAATTCGATTTCCGCGACACCTTCACCAAAGGCCAGGGCTCGACCTATCAGGTGCTGCGCGCCGACTTCGACAAACTGCTGGCCGACCAGGCCGAATTGCAGGGCGTGGAAATCCGCTATGAAGAGGAAATCTTCGCCGTCGACTTCAGCTGTGACTGCCCGCGCCTGAGCGTGCGACGCCTGGCCGATGGCCACGAATACCAGGTGGAGTGCGCCTTCGTCCTCGACGGCAGCGGCTATGGCCGCGTGCTGCCGCGCCTGCTCGACCTCGATACACCGTCGAACTTCCCGGTGCGCCAGGCGGTGTTTACCCACGTCGAAGACCGTAGCGAAGGCAGCGGTTTCGACCGCGAGAAGATTCTGATCACCACCCACCCGACCCTGCGCGATGTGTGGTTCTGGACCATCCCGTTCAGCAACGGCCGCTGCTCGGTGGGTGTGGTCGCCGATGCCACCCGCTATCAGGGTCGCCCGGAAGATCTGGACGCCTGCCTTAAGCAATTTATCGAAGAGACGCCCAGCCTGCACAAGGTGCTGAAGAATGCCGTGTGGGACACCCCGGCGCGCACCATCGGCGGCTACTCGGCCAACGTGAAAACCCTGCACGGCCCAGGCTTTGCCCTGCTCGGCAACGCGGCGGAATTCCTCGACCCGGTGTTCAGCTCGGGCGTGACCATTGCCATGCGTTCGGCGAGCATGGCCGCCGGCGTTCTGCACCGCCAGCTCAGCGGCGAGACAGTGGACTGGGAAAATGAATTCGCCATCCCACTCAAGCGCGGCGTCGACACCTTCCGCGTGTATGTCGAGGGCTGGTACGACGGCAGCTTCCAGGACGTGATCTATTTCGAGAAGGCCCAACCGGAAATCCGCCGGATGATCAGCTCGATCCTCGCCGGCTACGCCTGGGATGAGAAAAACCCCTATGTCGCCGAACCGAAGCGGCGCCTGCGGGTGCTCGCCGAACTCTGCGCCACTAGTCAATAAGGATATTTATGAGCAACCCGGCCGCCACCTACGTCGAGGAAACCCGCTTCGGCTTCTGGTTCTTGCAGAGCCACGTCTGGCAACACCATGTGTTGCGCGTGGCGATCAATGATCTGCGCGGTCTGTTCGCCGGCCCGTTGCCAGAAGCGCCGGTGCTGCTGGATGCCGGCTGCGGTCAGGGCAAGTCCTTCGGTCTGCTCGCCGAGGCGTTCAAACCGGCGCGGATAATCGGCCTGGATGCCGACCCGCACAGCCTTGACTGCTCGCGTGCCGAGGCCGAGCGTCTGGGCCTGGATGTGCAGCTGATCGCCAGCGACTGCGCGGCCATCGACCTGCCGGATGCCAGCGTCGACCTGCTGTTCTGCCACCAGACCTTCCACCACCTAGTCGAGCAGGAACAGGCCCTGGCCGAGTTCTGGCGCGTGCTCAAGCCGGGCGGGCGTTTGCTGTTCGCCGAATCCACCCAGTACTACATCGACACCTGGGTAATCCGCTGGCTGTTCCGCCACCCGATGCATGTGCAGAAAAGCGCAGAAGGCTATCTGGCTATGTTGCGCGACCAAGGCTTCGCGTTCGACGCCAACAATGTCTCCTACCCCTACCTGTGGTGGAGCCGCTCCAAGGACTTCGGCCTGCTGGAACGCTGGGGGCTGTTAAAGCCCAAGCCGGTCGGCCAACGCAATGAAACCCTGGTCAATGTGGTGGCGCGCAAGCCGCTGGAGGCAACTCCGGCATGAGACGCCTCATCCTGCTCGGCATCGTCCTGCTGCTCAGCGCCTGCGCCACCCGCACGCCGCTGCCGCTAAGTGCGCCAACCTTCGGTGCGCCACTGCCGGCCGCGCTGCGCGTCGAACGCCAACAAGGCGACGATCAACAGACCTGGTGGCTGGTGGTGCAGGCCGAGCAATCGGCACTGCGCTGGTCGCTGTTCGATCCACTCGGCGTGCCTCTGGCGCGGCAACTGCTGGAGGATGGCCAGTGGCGAGCCGATGGCCTGCTGCCGCCCAATAGCGAGGCGCAGGAACTGTTCGCCGCCCTGCTGTTCGCTCTCACCCCGATCGACAAGCTGCCCGCCAGCTATGCGCCGGATACCTGGCAGCAACTGGCCGACGGTCAGCGCCGGCTTTATCCGCACTGGCTGATCGACTACCACGCGCCGCTGGATTTCACTCTGAGCCAGGGCCAGGCGCTGAGTTACCGGGTCTACGCGCTCGCCGACGAAGAGATTCCCTGATGCCGGTTTACCTCAACGCACTGGGCCTTAACTGTGCCCTCGGCCAAGGCAAGCAGGCAGTGGCGACAGCGCTGTTTGCCGGCGATAGCAGCGGCATGCAAGCGCAAACCGGCTGGGTGGCCGAGCGCGCGCTGACCGTCGGTGCCGTGCCGGGCAGCCTGCCGGAGTTACCCGATTTGCCGGGTCATCCGCCGAGCCGCAATAACCAGTTGCTGCTGGCGGCCGCGCTGGAGATCGAACCTGAGCTGCGCGCCGCCATCGCCCGTTTCGGCGCCGAGCGGATCGCCGTGGTACTCGGCACCAGCACCTCGGGCATTGAAGAAGCCAGTCAGAGCATCGCCACCTATCTCAACGAGGGCGAGTTGCCGGCGCATTATCACTACGCCCAGCAGGAACTGGCTGAACCGGCAAACTTTCTCAGTGACTGGCTGGGTTTGAGCGGACCGTGCTTCAGCATTTCCACCGCCTGTACATCGGGCGCGCGGGCGCTGCTTAGCGCTCAGCGCCTGCTGAATCTGGGCGTGTGCGATGCAGTGATCTGCGGCGGCGTGGACAGCCTGTGTCGCCTGACCCTGAACGGCTTTTCCGCCCTGGAAGCGGTCTCGGCTGAGCGCTGCAACCCGTTCTCAGTCAATCGCCACGGCATCAATATCGGCGAAGGCGCGGCGCTGTTCTTAATGACTAAAGAGCCAATGACCAGAGAGCCGCTAGGTGGCGCAGCCGCCATACCAATCACCCTGCTTGGCGGCGGCGCCTGCTCCGATGCCCACCATATTTCCGCACCGCAGCCCGATGGCCTTGGTGCCCAGGCGGCCATGCGCAAAGCCCTGGCTGCGGCCGGAATCAGCGCTGATCAGGTCGATTACCTGAACCTGCATGGCACCGCTACGACCCACAACGACGCAATGGAAAGTCAGGCTGTGCAGGCGGTCTTCCCAAGTGGCGTGGCCTGCTCCTCCAGCAAGCCCATGGTCGGCCATACACTCGGCGCAGCCGGTGCGCTGGAAGCCGCCTTCTGCTGGCTGACCTTGAGCGCATACAACCCGGATCAGTTGCTGCCGCCGCACTTGTGGGACGGCCAGGCTGACCCGGCCCTGCCAACGCTGAATCTGGTACAGCCCGGAACCCGCCTGAGCAATAGCCGCCCGCGCCGGCTAATGAGCAACTCCTTCGCCTTTGGCGGCAACAATATCAGCCTGCTTCTCGCTGAAGCGCCAGGAGAACAGCTATGAGCCAATGGCCAATCGCCGAACTGATTCCTCACGCTGCTGACATGATCCTGATCGACCAGGTGCTGCGCTTTGGCGACGAGGACATCGAAACCCAGCTGACCATCCGCCACGGTGGCCTGTTCAACCTGGAAGACGGCAGCCTGCCGGCCTGGGTTGGCATCGAACTGATGGCGCAGAGCGTCGCCGCATACGCAGGCTGCCAGGCGCGCCTGCGCGGCGAGCCGGTGGAGTTGGGCTTTCTGCTGGGCACACGCAAGTACGAGTGCAATGTCGAACGCTTCCCAGCAGGCGCAGAGCTGCATATCCATGCGAGCCGCTCGCTGCAGGATGACAACGGCATGGGCGTGTTCGAATGCCAGCTGCGCGGCCCCGGCATCGAGGCCCTGGCCCGCCTTAACGTATTCCGTCCACCCCAGGTGGCCAGCTATCTTCAGGAAGAATTTGAGGGAACGCAGCCATGAGCGAAAGCAAAGCCATAAGCGAAACCATTCTGGTCACCGGTTCCAGCCGTGGCATCGGCCGGGCGATTGCCCTGCGTCTGGCCAAGGGCGGCTATGACATCGTGCTGCATTGCCGCGCCCGCCGCGAAGAAGCCGAAGCGGTGCAGGCGCAGATTCTTGAGCTGGGCCAGCAGGCGCGCATCCTGCAATTCGACGTATCCGACCGCGCCGCCTGCCGCGCCGCGCTGGAAGCCGATGTCGAGCAGCACGGTGCCTATTATGGGGTCGTGTGTAATGCAGGATTGACCCGCGACGGCGCCTTTCCGGCGCTGAGCGAAGAGGACTGGGACATCGTCATGCGCACCAATCTGGACGGTTTCTATAACGTGCTGCATCCGCTAACCATGCCCATGGTGCGGCGGCGCAAGGCCGGACGCATCGTCTGCATCACCTCGGTGTCAGGGCTGATCGGCAACCGAGGCCAGGTCAACTACAGCGCCTCCAAGGCCGGCATTATCGGCGCGGCCAAGGCCTTGGCGATTGAGCTGGGCAAGCGCAAGATCACGGTCAACTGCGTGGCCCCGGGGCTGATCGACACCGAGATTCTCGATGCCGATGTGCCAATCGAGGAAATCCTCAAGATGGTGCCGGCGCAGCGCATGGGCACCCCGGAAGAAGTGGCCGGCGCGGTGAATTTTCTGATGTCCGAGGAGGCGGCCTACATTACCCGCCAGGTCCTCGCGGTGAACGGTGGGTTGTGCTGATGAACGGATGCAAACGGGTGGTAGTCACCGGCATGGCCGGCGTGACCTCGCTGGGCAGCGACTGGCCGACCATTGAAGCGAACTTCAAGGCCGGCAAGAGCGGCATCCGATATATGCACGAGTGGGACAGGTTCAGCGAGCTGAACACCCGCCTCGGCGGCCCGGTGGATGACTTCGTGCAACCCAAGCACTGGAACCGCAAGCAGACCCGCAGCATGGGTCGCGTCTCCAAGCTGGTGGTGTACGCCGCCGAGCGCGCGCTGGAACATGCCGGCCTGCTCGGCGACGAGTCGATCAAGGACGGCCGTATGGGCGTGGCCTGCGGCTCCTCCACCGGTAGCACCGATGAGATCAAGGCGTTCGGCAATATGCTGCTCAACTCGGTGGCCGATGGCCTGAATGCCAACTCCTACATCCGCATGATGCCGCACACCACGGCGGCCAATATCAGCATCTTCTTCGGCCTCAAGGGTCGCCTGATCCCCACCTCCAGCGCCTGCACCAGCGGCAGCCAGGGCATCGGCTACGCCTATGAAGCGATCAAGTTCGGCCGCCTGCCAATGATGCTCGCCGGTGGTGCCGAGGAGCTGTGCCCGACCGAGGCCATGGTCTTCGATGCGCTGTACGCCACCAGCCTGAAAAACGATGCCCCACACACCTCGCCGCGTCCCTACGACAGCGGCCGCGATGGTCTGGTGATCGGCGAAGGTGCCGGCATTCTGGTACTCGAAGAACTGAAACACGCACTGGCCCGTGGCGCGACCATCCACGCCGAAATCGTCGGTTTTGGCTGCAACTCAGACGGCCAGCACGCCACCAAACCGGTACAGGCGACCATGCGCGGGGCAATGGAACTGGCGCTGCAGGATGCCGGTTTACAACCCTCCGCCATCGGCTACGTCAACGGCCACGGCACCGCCACCGACCAGGGCGATGTGGCGGAAACCCAGGCCACTCAGGAACTGTTCGGCAGCCAGATGCCGATCAGCTCGCAGAAGAGCTACTTCGGCCACACCCTGGGCGCCTGCGGCGCGCTGGAGTCCTGGTTCAGCATCGAAATGATGAACGCAGACAGCTATGTGCCGACCCTGAACCTGGACGAGATAGACCCGGCCTGCGGCGAGCTGGACTACCTGCGCGGTGAATTCCGCCAGATGAGCCACCAGTACGTGATGAATAACAACTTCGCCTTTGGCGGGGTGAATACCTCGCTGATCTTCAAGCGCTGGACTTAAACCACTGGACAAGGAGTCCACCATGTACCGCTTCACTAAGCTGCTGCTCATCAGCCTTGCTATCGTTTCTTTGCTGGCCTGTAGTCGGGTTCAGCCGATCCGCGAAATTCATCAGCCAGTGCCTCTCGCCAACTACAACGGCGACTTTCATCAAATCCTGCTGCAAGCGCTGGCGCACGGTAACTGGGTGGTAGAACAGGATCGACCCCAGCAAATCCTCGCGCGCATCGACTTTCGCGGGCACAGCGCCTCTATTACCCTTAATTACAGTGCGACGCGCTATGACATTCTGTACCGCGACAGCGAAAAGCTACGCTATGCAGATGGCAAGATTCACAAGCGCTATAACGCCTTGGTGAAACGCTTGCACGGCTTGACCCAGCACTATATGAAACTGTCGATCAATCCTGAGCCAAGCAGCTCATAAGCATAAGAACCACGGAGGTCACCATGAAATTGCGCCACCTACTCGTCGCTGTTGCCTGCTTCGCGGCACTGCCGAGCATCAGCCAAGCCCGTGACACTACCCACTTTCTGCCGTTCGAGGCCGCTGTGCAGGAAGCTCTCAACGCCGGCCGCCTCGACGGCAGCGTGAAGTTCTACCTGGCGGGCAACAAACCGGCCGGTGCAGTCAGCGTGATCAAATCCGGCGTCACCACCAGCCAGAAGACCAACGCTTTCAACAAGAGCGATGAAGCCGCCTGCAGCTGGGCCCTGCAATCCGCGCTGATCCGCTTCCAGAACGCCGCCAAGGCTGCCGGCGCCAATGCCGTGGTCGACCTGGCCAGCAACTACAAGAACATCGAGTACAAGGACAGCCAGAAGTACGAATGCCACGCCGGCGCGGTGATGGCGGGCGTAGCTCTCAAGGGAAACCTGGCCAATGTCAAATAAGCCAGCGCTGCTTGGCCTGCTCGCTGCGCTGACTCTGCTCGCCAGCCTGCCCGCGCTGGCCGAAGTGGATGGCCAGCAGCTGTACCGTCAGCACTGCGCCAAATGCCACGCCGAAGACGGTCGCGCCAACACCATGCGCGGCTGGCTGTACTTTGCGCAGAACCTGAGCAAAGCCAAGTGGCAGGACAACAACAGCGACAACGACATCCTCGAAGCCATTCAGGAAGGCCCAGGCGCCATGCCCGGCTACGCTGACAAACTCAGCGAAGCCGAACAGCTGGCGCTGGTAAGGGCAGTGCGCGATTTGCGTAAGCCCTAAGCAACACCCAGAAAAACTAAGGCCGCATTAGCGGCCTTAGTTTTATCTGCACACCTGTAGGAGCACGCCATGCGTGCGATTCGCGGGCATGGCCCGCTCCTACGAGCCTGTGTTTCTCAGATGTGGTACTGCGCGGACAATTCATGCACCGCTTCGAAGAACGCACCCGCGTGGGCTGGATTAACTTCCGGGGTGATGCCGTGGCCGAGGTTGAACACCTGGCCGCTGCCATGACCGTAGGCGGCGAGAATACGCCCGACTTCAGCGCGGATCGCCGCCGGGTTAGCGTACAGCACGCTCGGGTCCATATTGCCTTGCAGCGCCACCTTGCTGCCGACGCGGGCGCGGGCGCTGCCGATATCGCAAGTCCAGTCCAGGCCCAGGGCTTCAGCGCCGCTGTCGGCCATGGACTCCAGCCACAGGCCGCCGCCCTTGGTGAACAGGATTACCGGCACACGGCGACCGTCGTGCTCGCGGATCAGGCCGTCGATGATCTTCTGCATATAGGCCAGGGAGAACTCCTGATAGGCCGCTGCCGACAGGCTACCGCCCCAGGAATCGAAAATCTGCACGGCCTGCGCGCCTGCCTTGATTTGCCCGTTGAGGTAGGCAGTCACCGATTGCGCCAGCTTGTCGAGCAGGGCATGCATGGCCTGCGGGTTGTCGTAGAGCATGGCCTTGGACTTGCGGAAGTCTTTGCTCGAGCCGCCTTCAACCATATAGGTGGCCAGGGTCCAGGGGCTGCCGGTGAAGCCGATCAGCGGCACGCGGCCGTTCAACTCACGGCGAATGGTGCGCACCGCGTCCATCACATAACCCAGGTCCTGCTCCGGATCGGGGATCGGCAGCGCCTCTATATCGGCCATCGAGCTGATCACCTTCTTGAAGCGCGGGCCTTCGCCGGTTTCAAAATACAGGCCCTGCCCCATGGCATCGGGGATGGTCAGGATGTCGGAGAACAGAATCGCCGCGTCCAGCTGCGGGTAACGGTCCAGCGGCTGAATGGTGACCTCACAGGCCAGCTCCGGGTTCTTCATCAGCTTGACGAAATCACCGGCCTTGGCGCGGGTGGCGCGGTACTCCGGCAGGTAACGACCGGCCTGGCGCATCATCCACACCGGGGTGACATCGACAGGTTGCTTGAGCAGAGCACGAAGGAAGCGGTCGTTCTTCAGGGCGGTCATAACAATTCCCGAAACATGGAAGGCAGCAAAAAAGTGCGGGCATTTTCGCAGACCACAAAACAAAAGGCACGGCGAGTGCCGTGCCTTTTGTCTATAGGGTCAATTTGTCGCGGGAAAACACTTCTGTGGGAGGGGCTTCAGCCGCGATGCCGCCGATTTAAAGCGCGCGGCTAAAGCCCCCTCCCACAGGTACCGCGTAGTAGCTTAGACCCCGAGGTAATCCAAGATGCCTTCGGCGGCATTACGGCCTTCGAAGATCGCCGTCACCACCAGGTCGGAACCGCGAACCATATCGCCACCAGCGAAGATCTTCGGGTTGCTGGTCTGGTGCTTAAACTGGCTCTGCTCTGGCGCTACCACGCGGCCTTGGCTGTCGGTTTCGATCGTGAAATCGCTGAACCAGGCAGCCGGGCTTGGACGGAAACCGAAGGCAATCAGCACGGCTTCCGCCGGGATGATTTCCTCGGAACCGGGAATCGGCTCAGGGCTGCGACGGCCACGGGCATCCGGCTCGCCGAGACGGGTCTCGACCACTTTCACGCCTTCAACCTTGTCTTCACCAACGATGGCGATGGGCTGACGGTTGAAGAGGAATTTCACCCCTTCTTCCTTGGCGTTCTTCACTTCCTTGCGCGAGCCCGGCATGTTCTCTTCGTCGCGGCGATAGGCGCAGGTCACCGACTTGGCGCCCTGGCGAATCGAGGTACGGTTGCAGTCCATCGCGGTGTCGCCGCCGCCGAGGACGACGATGCGCTTGCCCTTCATGTCGATAAAGTCTTCCGCGTTCTTCTCGAAACCGAGGTTGCGGTTGACGTTGGCGATCAGGAAATCCAGCGCATCGGTGACGCCCGGCAGGTCTTCACCGGGGAAGCCGCCCTTCATATAGGTGTAGGTGCCCATGCCCATGAACACGGCATCGTATTCATCCAGCAGCTGCTGCATGGTGATGTCTGTGCCGATCTCGGTGTTCAGGCGGAACTCGACGCCCATGCCGGTGAAGACTTCGCGGCGATTGCTCAGCACGGTTTTTTCCAGCTTGAACTCGGGAATACCGAAGGTCAGCAGGCCGCCGATTTCCGGGTTCTTGTCGAACACCACCGGGGTCACGCCGTTGCGCACCAGGACGTCGGCGCAGCCCAGGCCAGCAGGACCTGCACCGATGACGGCAACGCGCTTGCCAGTTGGCACCACGCGCGACATATCTGGACGCCAGCCCATGGCGAACGCCGTATCGGTGATGTACTTCTCCACCGAGCCGATGGTCACCGCACCGAAGCCGTCGTTCAGGGTGCACGCACCCTCGCACAGACGGTCCTGCGGACACACGCGGCCACAGACTTCCGGCAGAGTATTGGTCTGGTGCGACAGTTCGGCGGCGGCGAGGATGTTGCCCTCGGACACCAGCTTGAGCCAGTTGGGAATGAAGTTGTGCACCGGGCACTTCCATTCGCAATAGGGGTTACCGCAGCCCAGGCAACGGTGTGCCTGGTCGGCGGCCTGCGCAGGCTTGAAGTTGTCGTAGATCTCGACGAATTCTTTCTTGCGCTGACGCAACAGCTTCTTCTTCGGGTCTTTGCGCCCGACATCGATGAACTGGAAGTCGTTATTCAGACGTTCAGTCATTGCAATACCTCATCAAACCACTTCAGGCGCATTCTTATTGCGGGTTGGCACGGGTGCTGGAGAGCAACGACTTCAGGCTTGCCGCCTTCGGTTTGACCAGCCAGAACTTGCGCAGGTAGTCGTCCAGGTTTTCCAGCAGGTTGATGCCCCACTCACTCGATGTTTCCTGGACGTACTCGGCGAGTACGCGCTCCAGGTGGCTACGGTAAGCCTCCATCGACTCATTATTGATCCGCTGAATTTCCACCAGCTCGTGGTTAACGCGATCGTAGAAGCTGTTATCCAGGTCGAGCACGTAGGCGAAACCGCCGGTCATGCCGGAACCGAAGTTGTAGCCGGTCTTGCCCAATACGCAGACAAAGCCGCCGGTCATGTATTCGCAGCAATGGTCGCCCGTGCCTTCAACCACGGTGTGTGCACCGGAGTTACGCACGGCGAAACGCTCGCCTGCGGTACCAGCGGCGAACAGCTTGCCACCGGTGGCGCCGTACAAGCAGGTGTTGCCGATGATGGCGCTGTCCTGGGTTTTGAACGGGCTGCCTTTCGGCGGGGTGATCACCAGCTTGCCGCCGGTCATGCCCTTGCCGACGTAGTCGTTGGCGTCGCCTTCCAGGTACAGGTTCAGACCACCGGCGTTCCACACACCAAAGCTCTGGCCCGCAGTGCCCTTGAAGCGGAAGGTGATCGGCGCCTTGGCCATGCCCTGGTTGCCATGTTTACGGGCGATTTCGCCGGAGACACGGGCACCAATGGAACGGTCGCAGTTGCAGATTTCCAGATCAAACTCGGCACCGCTAGCAGCCTCGATCGCCGGCTTGGCCAACTCAACCATCTTCTCGGCCAGCAGGCCTTCGTCGAACGGCGGGTTGCGATCAACCTGGCAGAACTGCGGTTTGTCGGCCGGAATGTGGTCGCTGCCGAGCAGCGGCGTCAGGTCCAGATGCCCCTGCTTGGCAGTTTCGCCCGGCAGCATTTCCAGCAGATCGGTACGCCCGATCAGCTCTTCCAGGCTACGTACGCCCAGCTTGGCCAGCCACTCGCGGGTTTCTTCGGCGACATAGGTGAAGAAGTTCATCACCATTTCGACGGTGCCGATGAAGTGGTCCTTGCGCAGCTTGTCGTTCTGGGTGGCCACGCCGGTGGCGCAGTTGTTCAGGTGACAGATACGCAGGTATTTACAGCCCAGGGCGATCATCGGCGCAGTACCAAAGCCGAAGCTTTCGGCGCCGAGAATGGCGGCCTTGATCACGTCCAGGCCGGTTTTCAGGCCGCCGTCGGTCTGTACCCGTACCTTGCCGCGCAGGTCGTTGCCGCGCAGGGTCTGGTGGGTTTCGGCCAGGCCGAGTTCCCACGGCGCCCCGGCGTACTTGATTGAGGTCAGCGGCGATGCGCCGGTACCACCGTCGTAACCGGAGATGGTAATCAGGTCGGCATAGGCCTTAGCCACGCCGGCGGCGATGGTGCCGACACCGGCTTCCGCCACCAGTTTGACCGACACCAGTGCAGCCGGGTTGACCTGCTTGAGGTCATAGATCAGCTGCGCCAAGTCTTCGATGGAGTAGATGTCGTGGTGCGGCGGTGGCGAAATCAGGGTCACGCCCGGAACTGCATAACGCAGCTTGGCGATCAGACCGTTGACCTTGCCGCCAGGCAGCTGGCCGCCCTCGCCGGGCTTAGCGCCCTGAGCCACCTTGATCTGCAGCACTTCGGCGTTGACCAGGTATTCCGGGGTCACGCCAAAACGGCCGGTGGCCACCTGCTTGATCTTCGAGCTGCGCACGGTGCCATAACGGGCTGGGTCTTCGCCGCCCTCACCGGAGTTGGAGCGCGCGCCCAGGCGGTTCATCGCTTCGGCAATCGCTTCGTGGGCTTCCGGCGACAACGCACCGAGGGAAATCCCGGCAGAGTCGAAGCGCTTGAGAATCTCGCCCAGCGGCTCAACCTGATCCAGCGCCAGTGGCTGATCGGCCAGCTTCAATTGCAGCAGGTCGCGCAGCATCGACACCGGACGGGTGTCGACCAGCGTGGTGTATTCCTTGAACTTCTCGTAGCTGCCCTGCTGCACAGCAGCCTGCAGGGTGTTGACCACATCCGGGTTGTAGGCATGGTACTCGCCGCCGTAGACGAACTTGAGCAGGCCGCCTTGCTGGATGGTCTTGCGCGCGTTCCAGGCTTCAGCCGCCAACAGCTTCTGCTCGTTTTCAATATCGACGAAGCGCGCGCCCTTGATGCGGCTGGCCACACCACGGAAGCACAGTTCGGTGACGTCATCGGCCAGGCCGACCGCTTCGAACAGCTGCGCACCACGGTAGGAGGCAACGGTGGAGATGCCCATCTTCGACAGGATCTTCAGCAAGCCCTTTGAGATGCCTTTGCGGTAGTGCTTGAACACTTCGTACAGATCGCCCAGCACTTCGCCGGTGCGGATCAGGTCGCCCAGTACTTCGTAAGCGAGGAACGGATAAACCGCCGACGCGCCGAAGCCAAGCAGCACGGCATAGTGATGCGGGTCGCGGGCAGTCGCCGTCTCGACCAGGATGTTGCAGTCGCAACGCAGGCCTTTTTCGGTCAGGCGGTGGTGAATCGCACCGGTAACCAGCGAGGCGTGAGCCGGCAGCTTGCCTGGGGCGATATGACGGTCAGACAGAACCAGCAGCACCTTACCGGCGCGCACGGCTTCTTCAGCCTGATCGGCCATATTGCGCACGGCGGCTTCCAGGCCAATCGACTCGTCGTAGTTCATGTCGATCAGCTGACGCTCGAAGCCTGGGCGATCCAGGTTCATCAAGGCGCGCCACTTGGCCGGCGAAATCACCGGGCTGCTGAGAATCACCCGTGCAGCGTGCTCGGGCGACTCTTCGAAGATATTGCGCTCGGCACCGAGGCAGATCTCCAGCGACATGACAATGGCTTCACGCAGCGGGTCAATCGGCGGGTTGGTGACCTGGGCGAACTGCTGGCGGAAGTAGTCGTACGGCGAGCGCACACGCTGGCTAAGCACGGCCATAGGCGTGTCATCACCCATGGAGCCGACCGCTTCCTGGCCTTGTTCGCCCAGCGGACGCAGCACCTGATCACGCTCCTCGAAGGTGACCTGGTACATCTTCATGTACTGCTTGAGCTGGTCGACGTCGTAGAACGCCGAACCATGGTCGCGGTCTTCAAGGGTCGCCTGAATGCGCTGGGCACTCTTGCGCATCCACTGCTTGTAGGGATGACGCGACTTCAGACGATTGTCGATATCGTCGCTGCCGAGGATCTGCCCGGTTTCGGTGTCCACCGCGAGAATCTGCCCAGGGCCGACGCGGCCCTTGGCCAAGACGTCCTCGGGTGCGTAGTTCCAGACGCCGATTTCCGAGGCCAGGGTGATGTAGCCGTTCTTGGTGGTGACCCAGCGCGCCGGACGCAGACCGTTACGGTCGAGCAGGCACACGGCATGGCGACCATCGGTGAGTACCACACCGGCCGGACCATCCCAAGGCTCCATGTGCATTGAGTTGTATTCGTAGAACGCGCGCAGGTCGGCGTCCATGGTTTCGACGTTCTGCCACGCAGGCGGAATGATCATGCGCACGCCACGGAACAGGTCGATGCCGCCGGTGACCATCAGCTCAAGCATGTTGTCCATGCTCGAGGAGTCGGAACCGACGCGGTTGACCAGCGGGCCGAGTTCTTCGAGATCGAAGATTTGGTCGTTGGCGAATTTCAGGCGACGGGCCTGCGCCCAGTTGCGGTTACCGGTGATGGTGTTGATTTCACCGTTATGCGCGAGGAAGCGGAACGGCTGAGCCAGCGGCCACTTCGGCAGGGTGTTGGTGGAGAAGCGCTGGTGGAATACGCAAATGGCGGTCTGCAGGCGCTCGTCACCCAGATCCGGGTAGAACTGCTGCAGATCGGCCGGCATCATCAGGCCTTTGTAGATGATGGTCTTGTGCGAAAAGCTGCAGATGTAGTGATCGCTGTCAGCGGCGTTAGCCACCGAGGAGCGACGACGGGCGCTGAATAGCTTGATCGCAAATTCCTGATCGGACAGGCCTTCGCCGCCGATAAACACCTGCTCGATCTGCGGCAGGCGCTCAAGCGCCAGACGGCCGAGTACGCTGGTGTCAATTGGCACTTTGCGCCAGCCGACCAGGCTCAGGCCGGCAGCAAGAATCTCGCGATTCATGTTTTCGCGCGCAGCTTCGGCTTTCACCGGGTCCTGGTTGAAGAACACCATGCCCACGGCGTACTGCTTGGGCAGCTCGACGGCAAAGTGCTGTTGGGCCATAGCCCGCAGGAAAGCATCAGGCTTCTGGATCAGCAGACCGCAACCGTCACCGGTTTTACCGTCGGCGTTGATCCCGCCACGGTGGGTCATGCATGTCAGGGCTTCAATCGCGGTCTGCAGCAGGTGATGGCTAGCCTCACCCTGCATATGGGCGATAAGGCCGAAGCCGCAGTTATCCTTGAACTCATCAGGACGGTACAAACCTGCTTTCATAGGGACTCTCACCAGACGGCCTATCACAAGGCAATTACTTTCTAATTCAACCACTTACCATGCGCGCAGGACTAAGCCCCAGCTTTGCGCAGGCGAAAGGGCAGTCATTGTACATACCCACCTAGGCCGTCACAAACCTTAGTGACGAAGCCTTGAAAAAATATGTCGCGAAAACGAAGGATAAGACCGGAAGGTCGTGGTAGCGACCGACCGGTCAGCGCGAGCGCTGAAGTGTATCAGCTAGCGCGCCTGGGCAATCTCTTGCTGAATGCCAGCAAAGTTACGCGGCCATGGCTTACCAGCCTGCACCTTTGCAGGCAGGGTACGCAAGGCCGCCTGCGCCGCATCACGCGTGGCAAAGCTGCCATAGGTAACCACGTACAGCGGCTTGCCCTGATGCTGCTTCTTGAAATAGTGGTAATCCGCGCCATTGGCTTTTACAAAAGCCTGCGCACCACTTTCCAACCGAGCCCCGAGGATCTGCAGGGTATAACGCGAGCCCGCCTGCGCGGCATACCAATCACCACCACCAGCAGCAGGCTTGGCCGCAGCGGCCAGTGCTTGTGGCTTAATTGGCGGGGGCACTGCAGCCGTCACTGGCGCAACCGGCTTGACCACGGGCGCAACTGGCGGAGCAACCACCGGAGCAACCTTGACCGGCTCAGAAACCACAGGCGCAACCGGAGCACTCGCCGACACGACTGGAGCTGGTTCAGGCGCTACATCTGCGGCCCCAGAAGCACCCTCAGAGTCAGCCTCTTCTGCGCCACTCAAGCCAGCCGCCTGAGCCAAAGGCTCACGAATAACCGGCTGCGCCTCGCCCACCAAAGGTAGCGGCAGTGGCTGATTGGCACCCTCGAACTGAATCGCAGGCGCAACCGCAGCATCAGCTGGCGGCGCAACCACTGCAGGCGGCGCAGCCTCATCAAGCGGCAACTGCGCAATAACAGGCGCATCAACATCTTCAACGACGCGCCCCTGCATAAACCAGGCAGCCAGAACCCCGATAGCAACCACGCACAACGCCAGCAGATGCTTGCGCGGCAAATTGAAGGCAAAACCACCGCGACTCGCCGCACCACGCTGCGCCAACATCGCCTCAACCAGCGACTCGCGCGCAACCTGATTAATTACACCCGGCCAGCCAGCAGATTGCTCGTGAATATCGGCAATCTGCTCATCGCTGAATACCTCAATCCCCTGCGCCGCACCCTCAAGGCGTTGAGCCAGATACTCGCGCGTTTCTTCCTCGCTATAGGGCTGCAACTCGATGACATGAAAACACTCATCGCCTGCCGCCACATTTTCAAGGCGCGACAGCAGCTGCGACTCGGCAAACAGAAATACATGCGGACGGCCCTCAGCATTACCCACCGCCAGGCTCAACAGGCTGGTCAGCGCAGCATCACTGAGATCCTCGGCATCATCAACCAGTACATAGACTTCCTGCCCGGTCAGAGCCAACTGGCCGACCTGAGCAAGAATGGCCGGCAGCTCAGGGCGCTGCACCTGCAAGCCCTGGGCGACCTGGCGCAGAATACTGGCGGGATCAGAAGCGCCCTTGGCAGACACCACCACACTCTGCACCGCCTGCTTATTGGTGCTCGCTACCAGCGCCTGACGCAACAGGGTTTTACCACTGCCATCAGGCCCACTGACTACCAGCAACAGCTGGCTGTAGCGCGCCAAATGGTGCAACTGCCCAAGCACGGGCTTGCGCTGCGCCGGGAAGAATTTGAACCCTGGAACCCGCGAAGCGAAGGGGTCATGAGTGAACTGGTAGTGATCGAGAAACGCCTCGTCAGCATGCAAACTTGTCATGGGACACTCGTTAATTTTTAAGCTGAGCCAACTGCGCCGCATAGTCTGCGTTCAGCGTGGCATTCAAAATTTCCCGGGGAAAATCACCGGTTACAACCGCCTCACCCAAACCGCGCAATAACACCAGGCGCAGCTTGCCATCGAGAACCTTCTTGTCGACCGCCATATGCTCCATAAAATCCTCAGGCGCCATATTCGCGGGAGGAACAACAGGCAAACCGGCAGCGACAAACAGCCTGACGGCCCGCGCACGCTCTGCCGCGCTAATCCAGCCCAGACGCTCGGACATATCCAACGCCATAACCGTGCCAGCCGCTACCGCCTCACCATGCAGCCAGACACCATAACCCTGATGCGTCTCGATGGAATGGCCAAAGGTGTGGCCAAGATTCAAGGTAGCGCGCACCCCCGACTCACGCTCATCGGCCGCGACAACGCGAGCCTTGGCCGCACAAGAATGAGCGATTGCTGCAGTCAGCGCCTCCTGATCAAGGGCACGCAATGCAGGCATATGCTCCTCAAGCCAGGATAGGAATGGCTCATCACAGATCAAGCCGTACTTGATCACCTCGGCCAAACCTGCGGACAACTCACGCGCAGGCAAGGTAGCCAGCGTAGCGGTATCGATCAACACTGCTTGCGGTTGGTAGAAGGCACCTACCATGTTCTTGCCCAACGGATGGTTGATACCGGTTTTGCCACCAACCGATGAATCAACTTGCGACAGCAACGTGGTTGGCACCTGGATAAAGTTCACACCGCGCTGATAACAGGACGCTGCAAACCCCGCCATATCGCCAATTACACCACCACCCAAAGCGATCACCGTCGTGCGCCGGTCATGCCGCGCACCCAGCAACCCGTCAAAAACCAGCTGCAGGGTTTCCCAGGTTTTATGGCTCTCGCCATCAGGTAAAACTACAGAGGTAATGGCACAGCCACCGAGCGAACGCTCAAGTGCAGCTAGATAAAGGGGAGCAACTGTCTCATTGGTCACTATCGCGACTTGTCGGCCCACTATATGGGTAGCCAACAAATCACCACGAGCTAACAGCTCGGCACCGATATAGATCGGGTAGCTGCGTTCACCAAGATCGACATGAAGAGTCTGCATAAAGCCCCCAGCTTACAAAGGGGCCTAGGATAGCGCAGTTCAGCCTGCGCTTTAACGGGGAGAAAGCGCCTCAAGACGCTCAAGGATCTCTTGAACCACCAGACGAGGCGGACGCTCGTCGGTTTCGACCACTACATCAGCGATTTCACGGTAGAGCGGATCACGAACAGCCAACAGCTCAGCCAGAACTTTACCCGGGTCCGCCGCACGCAACAGCGGCCGATTGCGATCACGCGAAGTACGATCCACCTGCTGCTCAACAGAAGCATGCAAATAAACCACATGCCCACCACGCCTGAGCGCAACACGATTTTCGGAGCGCATTACCGCCCCACCACCAGTAGCCAAGACCATACCGTCAACATCGCAAAGCTCTGCGATTACCGCCTGCTCACGCTCACGAAATCCCTGCTCACCTTCAACATCAAAGATCCAGGGAATATCTGCGCCCGTACGCTGCTCAATTTCTTTGTCAGAGTCCTTGAACGGCAACCGCAATTCTTTAGCAAGCAAACGCCCAATGGTGCTTTTACCAGCCCCCATCGGGCCGACGAGGATCAAATTTCGCACTGAATCAACGACTCACCGCTACGGCTTGATTGTTCATGATGCGCGGAGTCAGGAAGATCAGCAGCTCAGACTTATTATCCTGAACAACATCACGCTTAAACATCCGCCCCAAATAAGGAAGATCACCTAAAAAAGGAACCTTATCAACAGTTTTCGTTTGCGTATTTGAGAAGACACCACCAATAACGATAGTTTCGCCATCACTAACAAGAACTTTAGCATTAACTTCGTTTTTATTAATTGGCGGCACACCATTAACCGCCTGAGAGAAATCAGGAGAATCCTTTGTAACCTTTACCTCCATGATAATTCGATTATCTGGCGTAATTTGAGGTGTAACCTCCAGTGAAAGCGCAGCCTCTTTGAAGGATGTAGTACTAGCACCACTGGAACTAGCTTCTTGATATGGGATTTCAGCACCCTTAAGGATTTTGGCTGTCTCTTTATCAGAAGTCACAACCTTTGGCTGAGAGACGACTTCACCATTGCCAGTCTTCTCCATAGCCGAGAGTTCGAGATCCAAAATGGTATTGTTTGTTATAAAACCAATACCTATTCCAGAAGTAAGCTCCTCCACACCAAGATCTACAAAATTACCGACTGAAGGCGTAGGATTTTGAATACCAGGGTTTTGACCATAACCAGGAGCTCCCACACGATTACCACCACTACCACCGGCCACAAAATTGCCGTTGCCTACACGAGCGCCACGCCAGTTGACACCAAGCTGCTTATCATAATTTACATTTGCCTCAACAATCCTCGCCTCAATCATTACCTGACGAACAGCGACATCAAGCTGGGAAACTATACGACGAAGCTCATCTAAGCGATCTTGCGTTTGATAAGCAATAATACTGTTTGTTCTATCATCAACCGTTATGGACCCTCGATCATCCGCAGTGCCATCTGCACTTGTTACGGACTGAAAAAGCTTTGCCATATCGGACGCCTTGGCATAATTCACCTGAATCAGCTCACGACGTAAAGGCGCCAGCTCAGCAATCTGCTTTTGTGACTCAAGCTCCTGCCTCTCACGCGCAGCTATTTCATCTGCAGGAGCAACAAGAAGAACATTACCAATCTTGCGCTTATCTAGACCCTTCGTTTTTAGAACAAGGTCTAATGCCTGATCCCACGGAACATTCTGCAACCGAAGAGTAATATTACCCGTAACAGTGTCGCTAGCAACCAAATTCAAGTCCGTGAAATCCGCAATCAACTGCAAAACTGACCGAACATCGATATCCTGAAAATTAAGAGAAAGCTTCTCACCGGCATAAGCAAAACTGTCGGCTTTACGCTTCTCGGCCTCAGACCGAGTCAACGGCTTAACGCTTAATGTCAACTTATTATCCGCTTGGTATGCCAAATAGTCATAAACACCAGACGATTCAATGACAACACTAACCTTATCAGACGCACTAGTAGTACTTACATATTGCACCGGAGTAGCGAAGTCTTTCACATCAAGCTTTACACGAAGAGACTCCGGCAGCTGTGTCTTGGCAAAATCTAAGCGAATTTTACCGCCTTGATCTTGTATATCAGGACTTACAGACGCATCAGACAAGGTTATAACCACATTACCCTCGCCCTGCTCGCCACGCTGAAAATCTATATTACTAATCCCCCTCACTTGTGGAGAGTATTTCTTCGCTGGAACAACGGCCTTGGAAACAGCAGAGTCGGCCGCCGCAGCCGGAATTTTAGAGCCCTCGCCAACCACAACAAAGAGGCTGTTCCCCTCAGCGCGAGTGTGATACGGAGAAAGATTCGATAGGTTAATTACAAGCCGAGTACGATCTTTCGCCTCGACCACGGTAACACTACGAGCGTTACCAACACCGAGCTCTCTATTTTTCACACCTAACTTGTTCAAAACCCCGGGCAAGTCAAGCGCAATACGAGCCGGCTGCTCAATCGTATAACCACGAGGCGCTAACACAGGCTCATCAAAAGTCAGCTTCAATTCGACCCGATCCCCCGGCAACGCAGCAACGTCAAGAGCCATTAAATCAGCAGCCATCAACGACGGAGAAAGAAGTGCAGCAAGAAGAGGAAGACCAATAAAAGAGGGGGATATGTTCATAATCATATTCCACTGAGCAGACCGGTTATTTTTTTTCATATTCATTCCGCCCTAGTTAAGAGCGCTCCTTAAGGGATAGGCTACGCGGCCGTTCCAACCAACCACCCTCACCATCCGGAACGATTTCAATTACATCGACTTTGGACTCGTCTATGGCAAGTATTCGGCCATGATTGCGGCCAATATAGTCTCCCACTCGAACCCTATGGACACCACCAGCGCCACTCACTAACGCAAAAGCGCCTGAATCATTTGCCAAGGTACCAACCATTACAAATGTTTCTATATTAAAGCCTTCAAGAAACTGCTTCGTGCGAGTGTCGTCGGGTTTCACATCCTTAGAACCTTTCTGCCGCTCTGCCATTTCCAGCTTAACAGGCGGCTGAAACGGATTTCTTAACGCAGCAGCGCTATAAGTAAAACTTTCATAGGGCTGAAACTTTGGTAGCGGCTCAATCTCACCTTTAGGCCTAGCACGCACTTCATCCATATAAGACTGAAGATCGGAAAACCCACCACTACCATCACAACCCGATATGAGCAAAACTAAAATCAATAATACAGGCCTGAAAAAATTCATTGCTGCGCCCCCTTATCATTATATCGATAAGTTTTGGCCAATATACTCATGCGCAGCTTAGTCGAACCATCACTGCTAGTAGCTGAGACCAAATCAAAATCATGCAAGGTAACAATTCGTGGCAGGCTTGCAACGCCACTGACAAACGTTGCAAGGTCATGGTATGCGCCAACGACAGTAATTTGAATGGGCAGCTCTATATAAAACTGCTGAGCAGCCTCAGGCAAAAGCTTGATCTCCTCAAACTCCAGGCCACTTCCTAAGCCTGTCCGAGTTATATCTTCCAGCAAACCCGGAACCTCTGTATCACTTGGCAGCTGCTTCAAAAGCGCGCCAAATGAAATTTCCATCTCCTGCATTTGTTCTTTATACGCATCTAAATTGGCAGCTTGAAATGCTTTACTCGAGAACTGTTCCTTCAGGGCGACCTCTTCAGCCTGTTTCCCTTCCAGCTGCGACTGCAGATCCTTAAGATGAAAGTTATAACCTAAAGCGACAACAGCAATCACCAGCAAAACACCAGCAATAAATTTTACTGCTGCAGGCCAAGAACCGACGTTATTGAAATCAAGGTTACTCAGATCAATCTGACGCAGACTCTCTAGCGATTCATTAAGGCTCATTGCTTAGCCTCCTCTACCGCGACTCCTGGCTGGGTCTGCTGCACACTCAACTGAAATACATTGGCCTGATCAACAGCACCTGCCGTCACAGACTTAACCTCAGTAAGATTTGGCGCAGTTAGCCACTCGGACGCATCCAAGTTACGCATCAGGTTTGATACACGATTGTTAGACTCAGAAGCACCAACAATAGCGATGTTTTTTGCAGTCATTTTCACCCCAGTGAAATGAACGCCATCAGGTAATGTTCGAACTAACTGATCAAAAACACGCCCAATAATCGGCCGATTACCTTGCAGGTCCTGAATAATTTTCATCCGTTCAAGAAGCTGCTGGCGACGCGTTTTGAGTTCGCTTATTTCAGCGATCCGAGCATCCAGAACAGCAATCTCCTTACGAATAAACTCATTTCGAGCATCTTGCTGCTCAATTGCCCCACTCAGATATTGATCCCCGAGGAAGACAACACCTGCCGCAACAACAAACACACCAGCAAGCGTCACCAAAAAGCGCTGCTTGCGTTCTTCGCGTAGCTGCTCGCGCCAGGGTAGAAGGTTAATCCGCGCCATTAGTCGAAACTCCTCATCGCCAGACCACAGGCAATCATCAGGGCTGGCGCATCGCTGGCGAGTGCGCCGGCGTTAACCTTGCCACTCAGCGCCATTTCAGCGAATGGATTAGCGACCAATGTCTGGGTGCCAATTTTTTGCTGAATCAAACGATCAAGGTCTGGAATCGACGCAGTACCGCCCGCCAACAGGATGTAGTCGACATCATTGAACTGACCCGCTGCGAAGAAGAACTGCAGAGAGCGAGCGACCTGCTGAACCACGGCTTCTTTAAAGGGCTGCAGCACTTCGCTGTCATAGTCATCCGGCAAGCCACCTTGCTTTTTGGCAAGGCCGGCCTCTTCGACGGACAGGCCATAGCGGCGCTGAATTTCTTCGGTAAGTTGTTTACCGCCAAATAGCTGCTCACGGGTATAGATAGTGCGACCGTTGTGCAGGACGCTGAGCGTGGTCATGGTTGCGCCAATATCGACAACCGCGACCGTCAGCTCATCACGACCGCCGCCCAGCTGATCGATCAGCAGACCGTATGCACGCTCAAGCGCATAGGCTTCAACATCGACCACTTTGGCGGTAAGACCGGCGAGGGCCAGAGCAGCCTCACGGACTTCGACGTTTTCCTTGCGGCACGCGGCAAGCAGCACTTCGACACGATCGGCATTGCGCGCGGACGCGCCTTGCACTTCGAAATCGATCGCGACTTCTTCCAGCGGATAGGGGATGTATTGGTCGGCCTCGATCTTCAGCTGATTTTCAAGCTCATCATCAGAAAGCCCAGCTTCCATTTCGATGGTCTTGGTAATCACCGCTGAGCCTGCCACCGCAACCGCAACGGTTTTCACGCCGCTCTTGGCTTTGGCAAGCACACGTGAAAGGGCCTGCCCCACACCTTCCAGTTCGGCGATGTTCTTTTCGACCACCGCGTTTGGCGGGAGCGGCTCGACTGCGTAAGCCTCTACCTTGTAGCGGCTTCCGGAGCGGCTCAATTCGAGGAGCTTGACGGAGGTCGAACTGATATCGATCCCGAGTAGCGTATTCGCTTTCTTATTGAAGAGCCCTAGCACGACCGATTTCCTATTGGCATCCGCGACTTACGGACTATTTATGTTTTTTCACATTAAATAACAGTCTTGACAGAAGCGCAAATGGCTACCCAGCAAAAAAACCGCTTATAATGTGATCAGTTTTTCTCTTTTAACCTTGTGTTTCGCTTAACCCGTTCTTTTATCTGGAAATCCAAAAATCTTGATGCGTCTTTTGCGTTTTTTCTGCTGGTCTGGCCTCGCCGCTTTTTGTGCTCTGGTGCTCAGTTTCAGCGGAGCCTTCCTCTATCTTAGCCCTAGCCTTCCATCCGTCGAATCTTTGCGCAGCATTCAGCTGCAGATTCCTCTGCGCGTTTACAGCAGCGACGCCAAGCTGATTGCCGAATTCGGTGAAATGCGCCGCTCGCCAATCGCCTTTGCGGACATCCCCCCAGAGTTCATCAGCGCTTTGCTGGCGGCCGAAGATGACAACTTTGCCAACCATTATGGCGTCGACCTTACCAGCCTGATGCGCGCTGCAACGCAAATCTTGAAAAGCGGGCAGATTCAAACCGGCGGCAGCACCATTACCATGCAGGTGGCGAAGAACTTCTTTCTCACCAGCGAAAGAAGTTTCTCGCGCAAGATCAACGAGATACTTCTAGCTCTGCAAATTGAACGGGAACTCAGTAAGAACGAAATCCTTGAACTTTATGTGAACAAGATTTACCTGGGTAATCGCGCTTACGGTATCGAAGCAGCCGCGCAGGTGTATTACGGCAAATCCATTCGCGAGGCCAGCCTTGCTCAAATGGCAATGATTGCCGGCCTGCCCAAAGCCCCCTCGCGCTTCAATCCCCTGGTCAACCCAACCCGCTCGATGGAGCGCCGCGACTGGATTCTTGGGCGCATGTACAGCCTTGGCCGCATCGACAAACAGCGCTATGAGGAAGCCCTGGCTGAACCCATCAATGTCAGTTACCACGTACCAGCACCGGAACTGGCGGCACCTTATATCGCTGAGATGGCACGCGCGGAGATGGTCGGCCGCTACGGCAGCGAGGCTTATACCGATGGCTTTAACGTCACCACTACGGTATCCAGCGACCTGCAACTCGCGGCCAACTCGGCAGTCCGCGAGGGCCTGATTGCTTACGACCAGCGCCACGGTTACCGCGGCCCAGAAAGCCGCCTCCCCGGCATGACCAAGGAAAACTGGCAAACCGAGCTGAACAAGCAAACCTCTCTCGGCGGCCTGGAACCGGCCATTGTCACAGGCGTGGAAAAAAGCGGGATCATGGTTCTGCTACGCAACGGCGAGGAACACGCCGTTGCCTGGGACAGTATGAAATGGGCTCGACCGTTCCTTAACACCAACAGCATGGGCCCGCGCCCACAACAGCCCGCCGATGTCAGCCAGATTGGCGACCTGATCCGCGTGCAACGCCAGGAAGACGGCAGCCTGCGCTTTGTTCAGCTGCCTGCGGCGCAGAGCGCTCTGGTATCGCTGGACCCGAACAGCGGCGCCATTCGCGCCCTGGTCGGCGGCTTCTCTTTTGAACAAAGTAACTACAACCGCGCCGCACAAGCCAAGCGCCAGCCGGGCTCGAGCTTCAAACCCTTTGTGTACAGCGCCGCGCTGGATAAAGGCTACACCGCCGCCACCCTGGTGAATGATGCGCCGATTGTGTTCGCCGACGATGCGCTGTCGCAGGTATGGCGACCGAAGAATGACAACAACACCTTCCTCGGCCCGATCCGCCTGCGCGAGGCCCTGTACCGTTCACGCAACTTGGTTTCCATTCGTCTGCTGCAGGACCTCGGCATCGCCAGCACCCTGAGCTATATCGAGCGCTTTGGCTTTGAGAAGAAGGACCTGCCGCCCAACCTGTCGTTGGCGCTGGGCACCGCGAGCCTCACGCCCATGGAAATCGCCGAGGGCTGGAGTGTGTTTGCCAGCGGCGGCTACAAGACCGAGCCTTACCTGATCGAACGGATCGAAGACCGCACGGGCAAGCAGCTGTTCAACGCCAACCCGGCGCAAACCCCGGCCGGTATCGCCCAGCGCGCAGAACAGGGCAGTGCACTGCAGTTCAGCGTCGGCGACCAGCCACTACCGCCTGAGCCGCTGCTTGCCGAGCAGATCATCGATGAACGCACTGCCTACATCATGACCAGCATGCTCCAGGACGTGATCAAACGCGGCACGGGGCGCCGCGCAATGGCCCTGGGCCGCGATGACCTGGCGGGTAAAACCGGCACCACCAACGAGTCGAAAGACAGCTGGTTCTCCGGCTACAACGCGGACTACATCACCACGGTCTGGGCTGGCTTCGATCAGCCGGAAAGCCTGGGCCGCAACGAGTACGGCGGCACCGTGGCCCTGCCGATCTGGATGAGCTATATGGCCGCCGCCCTAAAGGACAAGCCCAGCCACCTGCTGGCAGAACCCGAAGGCCTGCTGACCCTGCGTATCGATCCACACAGCGGGCGCGCGGCCACACCCGATACGCCAGAGGCCTACTTCGAGCTGTTCAAGAGTGAGGACTCGCCACCCCCCATGGGCGAATTTGAGCCTGGCATGTACATCCCTGGCAGCCCGCTGCCTGCCGATGAAGCAGCGCCAATCGACCTGTTTTAAAACCTCTGCGGCAGTCGCGTGATGCCTGAGAAAGCCGAAATAGCGCCAATAAAAAACCCGCCGTAGCGGGTTTTTTATTGCTCTTGAGCTAAGCGCTTAGCCGTTGAACACGTCGTTTACCGACTGCAACGGGTAATGCTTCGGATACGGCAGAGTCGCCACACCGCTTTCAATCGCAGCCTTGGCCACGGCATCGCAGACCACAGTGATCAGGCGTGGGTCCATCGGCTTCGGAATGATGTACTCGCGACCGAACGATAGGGCAATACCGCCGTAGGCATCACAGACTTCCTGCGGCACCTGCAGCTTGGCCAGGTCACGCAAGGCCAGGGCAGCGGCGATCTTCATTTCTTCGTTGATGCGAGTCGCGCGAACGTCCAGGGCACCACGGAAGATAAACGGGAAGCCGAGTACGTTGTTGACCTGGTTCGGGTAGTCGGAGCGACCGGTCGCCATGATCACGTCATTACGCACTTCATGGGCCAGTTCCGGTTTGATTTCCGGGTCCGGATTGGAGCAGGCGAACACGATTGGGCTCGGCGCCATGCGCTTGAGGTCTTCCGGCGCCAGCAGGTTGGCACCCGACAGGCCGACGAATACGTCAGCACCGTCCAGAGCATCAGCCAAGGTGCGCTTGGTGGTTTCGCTGGCGAATACCGCCTTGTACTGGTTCAGGTCATCGCGGCCGGCGTGGATCACGCCTTTGCGGTCGATCATAAAGATGTTCTCGACCTTGGCGCCCATGCTCACCAGCAACTTCATGCAGGAGATCGCAGCAGCGCCGGCGCCCAGGCAGACGATCTTGGCGTCTGGCAGGGTCTTGCCGGCGATTTCCAGGGCGTTGAGCATGCCGGCTGCGGTCACGATAGCGGTGCCGTGCTGGTCATCGTGGAACACTGGAATGTCGCACTGTTCGATCAGCGTGCGTTCGATTTCAAAGCACTCAGGCGCCTTGATGTCTTCCAGGTTGATGCCACCGAAGGTGATCGAGATGCGGCGCACGGTATCGATAAAGGCCTGCGGGCTCTCGGACTCGACTTCGATGTCGAATACGTCGATACCGGCAAAGCGCTTGAACAGCACGCCTTTACCTTCCATTACCGGCTTGGAAGCCAGCGGGCCGAGATCGCCGAGACCGAGAATAGCGGTACCGTCGGAAATGACTGCCACCAGGTTGCCTTTGCCGGTGTAGCGGTACGCCAGCTCCGGATCACGCGCGATTTCGCGCACAGGCTCAGCGACGCCCGGGCTGTAGGCCAGGGACAGATCGCGTGCGGTTGCGGTGGGCTTGGTTAGCTCGACACTCAGCTTACCCGGACGGGGATGGGCGTGATATTCGAGAGCGGCTGTTTTCAAATCAGACATGTTGGCATTTCCGCTTTGGGCTGTTGAACAGGCAGGCGGCCGAGGATACGCAAGTTGTATACAGCTGCACAAGACTGGCAAGTCCGTATGCGCACGCAGGCCCTAGCGCACGACCTTCAGCCAGTCGCCAGCACGCGGCCGACCTGTCGGGTAGAGATTATTCAGCAGACGCAGGGTCTTCAGCGCATCGCCCGGCAACTTGCTGCCTTTGGCCAGCGCTTCGATGGTTTGCCCGGGCTTGGCCTTGACCATATGCAGGCGCAGCGGCTGCGCCTGCTGGTATTCGGCACTGGTCATCGGCCGGAAGCTTTTGATCACGCTGAGAAACTGCTCATCCTGAGTTTCCAGCGAGGCGCGACCACGCACCGCAGCGACAAACAGGTAAACCCGTGGACCGTACTGAATAACCGCCACACGCTTGGCGGCATTGCCTGGAATCACCGCGCTGTAGCCCTTGAGGCCGGCCTGCTGCAACTCGACGCCGGCCACCAAGCGCTGACCGCCGACACGCTGACGCAGCAACTCAGCCGGCGTCAGGTTTTGCGGATTGTCTTCCAGGGTCATGGCGATAAATGCCTGCTGATCGTCGGTGTGACCGATCAGCGCATCCGGGCGATTGAGCAGGCTCCAGCCCTTGGGAAACGCCAGGGTGAAGTTCAGGTCAGCATGATAGAACCGCTGGCCGCGACGCACGCCGGTTTCGGCGGAGTCACCAAAGGGCAAGCCTTCCAGGCGCTTGAGAAAGGCTTCGCGATTGACCTCCTGCTGACTGGTGGCCAAGGCTCGCGCCGGGCCCAGCACCTGCTGCAAACGCCGGTCGTTATCCGGGTGGGTATCGAACAGCCCGTGATAACCACCGGCCGGCTGCGCCTCACCGCGCGCGGCGGCTTGATCGCGGGCGAAGTCTTCCTGATTCTTCAACACTTTGACCACTTCGATCATCGCCTGCGGGTCATAGCCGCTACGCGCCAGGTACTGCGCGCCGAGGCCATCGGCCTCCAGCTCCATATCGCGGCCATAACCACGGACAAAGGCGCTGCCAAGCACCCCGGTGACATCGGCGGCGGCGCCAACGCCGGTGCCAATCGCCACAGCCTGGCCGAGCAAGCCCCAGGCGGTGGACTGACTTTGCTGCTGCACGCTGTGCCGGGCAGTAACGTGGCCCACTTCATGGCCGAGCACGGCGGCCAGTTCAGCTTCCGAGCTGAGGTAGGCCAGCAGCCCGCGATGGATATAGATGTAACCGCCCGGCAGGGCAAAGGCGTTGATATCCGGGCTGTCGACCACAGTGAACTGATAGGCCAACTGGTTGCGATGGCTGTGCTTCGCCACCCGCTCACCGACCTGCTGCACATAAGCCTGCAGCTTCTCGTCGGCGTAGCGCGGGTTCTCCTTGAGGATCTGCTGGTTGTAGCGACGGCCGAGGTCGAGTTCCTGCTGCTCGCTCATCATCACGAAGTTGCTGCGTCCGGTGGCCGGATTGACCGCACAGCCTGCCAGCTGCATCAGCAGGACGAACAACGTCAGTACGCGCAGGATCATGGCAACACCTCCAACATGGCCTTATCGGTCAACGGCAGCATCCAGCGCGCCTGCCCTGCGCGCAAACCGCCACGCTTGGAACGGTCGATCACCCAACCGCGGGCCTCGACCTTGCGACCTTCAAGGCCTCGGACAGCACGCAGGTCAAAACTGCCCAACGCACGCGGAGCGATATGCAGCACCAGCAAATCGCCCATTTCCAACCACAGCCCACCGCGATTGCGCTCAACACGCTCGACCCGGCCCTGTAGCAGAGCAAAGCCGCCGCTTTTCAACTGCGCGGCAGCTTGCACCGGCGAGCGCTGCCAGAGCCCGGCACGGGCCTGCCGCGCACTGCGCTCGGCGGCTTGCTGGCACTGCACCAGCGCCAGGTTAGGCGCGACAGCCACCAGATAGCCTAGGCCCTCGGCGAGCAACTGCGCCTCCAGGTTGCGCCCACGGCTGTCATAGGCATGCGCCAGGGCGCGCCCGTAGTGATCCTTGGCCTGCTGACCGTACTGCAACGAGACCCGGCCATCGCTCGCTGCTATCAATGCCTGCAAACGTCTGTGCGCAGCCTCGGCGAAAGGCTCGGCAGAGCGGCCTTGGCGGCCCATTTCCGGGCTGTTCAAACCGATCAAGCGCACATTGCGCCCATCGACCAAGCGCAGGGTGTCGCCATCCACCACGCGCTGCACCTTGGCGCTGGGCAGCTTGCCGGGAGCCGGGCAGAACGCCAGAGCGCCGCCGGCATAAACGCCGAAAACGAAAAAGGCGCCCACTAGGGACGCCTTTTTCAGTAGCGAGGTGCAAACCATGTGGGTCTGCGTCGCTGCGCGCAAGCTTACTGCTTGGCGCCGAACATGCCGAAACGCTGTTTGAAGCGATCAACACGGCCGCCGGTATCCAGCATTTTCTGCTTGCCGGTGTAGAACGGGTGGCACTCGTTGCACACGTCCAGGCTCAGTGGCTTGGCCAGGGTGGAGCGAGTTTCGATCACGTTGCCACAGCTGCAGGTGGCGGTGATGGCTACATAGTTCGGATGGATATCGGCTTTCATGGTGATTCCTCAGGGCTGTCGTGCCGCCACCAGACACTATTGTCAGGTACCGCACGGAATTAGGCCGGCGATAATACCAGAGCGCCGCAGCGACGCAAGGCCGGCCGTCGACTGGCTGCATGCTAAGATCGCGCCCTGCAACCTGGAGCCTATCGATTGCCCGACGTCATTCTGCGCCTCGCCCTGCCCTCGCCGCTGCGCCGCCTGTTCGACTACCGTGCCCCGCCCGGTGTGCCGCGCAGTGCTCTGCAGCCAGGCGCACGGCTGCGCGTGCCGTTTGGCCGGCGCGAGATGATCGGCATCCTGATCGAGGTGAGCGAGCACAGCGAAGTCCCGGCCGACAAACTCAAGCCCGCCCTGCAACTGCTCGACGCCCAATCGCCGCTGCCGCCGGCACTGTTCAAGCTGTGTCTGTGGACCGCGCAGTATTACCAGCACAGCCTCGGCGACACCCTGAGCTGGGCGCTGCCGGTGCTGCTGCGCCAGGGCGAACCGGCGGAAGTACGCCAGCAGCGCTTCTGGTCGGTCACTGAAGGCGCACAGTTCGATGATCCACGCCTGAGCCGCGCGCCGCGCCAGCGTGATGCGCTGAAAACCCTGGCCCAGCACCCCCACGGCGTCGCCCATCCGCTGCTAAGCAAACTGCAGCTGAACAAGGACAGCCTCGACCTGCTACTGGAAAAGGGCCTGGTCAAGGTCGAAGTGCGCCGCCATGCGCCGAGTGAGCGTCACGCCAACTGGCTGGCGCAGCCAGAACTGCCGCTGAATGCCGAACAGCGCGCGGCCAGCGAGGCGATCCGTTCGGGCTTTGGTAGCTTCAACGCCTTTCTCCTGGCGGGGGTCACCGGTAGCGGCAAGACCGAGGTGTACCTGCAGCTGATCCGCGAAACCCTGGAGGCCGGCAAGCAGGCCCTGGTGCTAATCCCGGAGATCAACCTCGGCCCGCAGACCCTGGCGCGCTTCGAGCAGCGCTTCAATGCGCGCATCGCCCTGCTGCATTCGGCGGTGAATGACCGCGAGCGCCTGGACGCTTGGCTGGCGGCGCGCGATGGCGAGGCCGATATCATCATCGGCACCCGCTCGGCGCTGTTCACCCCCATGCAACGGCCGGGGCTGATCATCATCGATGAAGAACACGACGCCTCCTATAAACAGCAGGAAGGCCTGCGCTACCACGCCCGCGACCTGGCAGTGGTGCGCGCCCATCAGGAAAACATCCCGATTGTCCTCGGCTCGGCCACGCCCTCGCTGGAAAGCCTGCACAACGCCCACAACGGCCGCTACGCCCTGCTGCACCTGCGCGAGCGCGCCGGCGGTGCCAAGCAGCCGCGTTTTCTGCGCCTGGATGTAAAAAGCCGGCCGCTGGATTCCGGCATCTCCGGGCCCATGCAGCAGGCTATCGGCCAAACCCTGCAAGCCGGCCAGCAAGTACTGGTATTCCTCAACCGCCGCGGCTTCGCCCCGACCCTGCTCTGCCACGACTGCGGCTGGCTGTCGGAATGTCCGCGTTGCGACGCACGCATGACCGTGCACCAGCGCTCGCGCGAGCTGCGTTGCCACCACTGCGGCCACGTCGAGCGCCAGCCGAGCAACTGCCCGAAATGCAACAACGTCGACCTGCGCCCGGTCGGTGCCGGCACCGAGCGCGCCGAAGAACGCCTGGAGATTCTCTTCCCAGGCGTACCGGTATTGCGCGTCGACCGCGACAGCACCTCGCGCAAAGAAGCCATGACCACCCTGTTCAATACCGTGCAGCGCGGCGAGCCGTGCATCCTGGTCGGCACGCAGATGCTCGCCAAGGGTCACCACTTCCCGCGCGTAACCCTGGTGGCGATCCTGGATGCCGATGGCGGGCTGTTTTCCGCCGATTTTCGCGCCAGCGAGCGCATGGCCCAACTGATTGTGCAGGTCGCCGGTCGCGCAGGACGCGCCGAAGAGCCGGGCAAAGTGATTATCCAGAGCCACCTGGCCGACCATCCTTTATTGGTACAGCTGACCGAGCAGGGCTATTTCGCCTTCGCCGAACAGGCCCTCAGCGAACGGCGCAGCGCTGGCCTGCCGCCGTTCTGCCACCTCGCTCTGCTGCGCGCCGAAGCGCACAAGCCAGGCCAGGCCGAAGGCTTTCTCGACGACGCCTGCAGCGAAGCCGAGCTGTTGTTGAATGAACTGAAACTCAGCGGCATTGAGCTGCTCGGCCCGGTCCCCGCACCGATGGAACGCCGCGCCGGCCGCTACCGCGCCCAGCTGCTGGTGCAGGCCAACGCCCGCGCACCGCTGCACCGCCTGCTCAATACCTGGATGCACGCTTTGGAGCAGATGCCCAGCGGCCGCGCCGTGCGTTGGTCGTTAGACGTCGACCCGATCGACCTGTTCTAGAACCTTTTTACGATCTGCTGCGCGTCGGCCCTGCTGCGTTAAAAACAGGCTCGGAATGCTCATTTACACCAGTAAACTCCGCTTCCTCGCCTGTTTTTGCCTTGCATGGCTCTAGCTCGCGAGATCGTAAATAAGGTTCTAAGCCGCGCCAGCCCACGACCGGCCGCCTGTTAGAGCCAAGCCGAAGCGCACAGCCTGTTACACTGCACGCCATTCCGTTTAGCAGGCCTGTACCGTGACCAACACCGCTTTCTCTTCTCTGCCGCTTTCCGCCGCCATGTTGGCGAACCTCGAGTCCCTCGGTTACACCGAGATGACCCCGATCCAGGCGCAGAGCCTGCCGGTAATGCTCAAAGGCATGGACCTGATTGCCCAGGCCAAGACCGGCAGCGGCAAGACCGCGGCCTTCGGCATCGGCCTGCTCAACCCGCTCAACCCGCGCTTCTTTGGCTGTCAGGCACTGGTGCTGTGCCCGACTCGCGAGCTGGCCGACCAGGTCGCCAAAGAGCTGCGCCGCCTGGCGCGCTCGGCTGACAACATCAAGATTCTTACCCTGTGCGGCGGCGTGCCATTCGGTCCGCAGATCGGCTCGCTGGAGCACGGCGCGCAGATCATCGTCGGCACCCCGGGGCGCATCCAGCAGCACCTGAGCAAGGGCACCCTCAAGCTCGATGGCCTGAATACCTTGGTACTCGATGAAGCCGACCGCATGCTCGACATGGGCTTCTACGACAGCATCGCCGAAATCATCAGCCAGACCCCAACGCGCCGGCAGACCCTGCTGTTCTCCGCCACCTACCCAGCCGGGATCAAGCAGCTGTCTGCGACCTTTATGCGCGACCCGCAGCAGGTCAAGGCCGATGCCCTGCACGACGACACGCAGATCGAGCAGCGCTTCTACGAGATCGCCCCGGAAGAGCGCATGGACGCAGTGGTCAAGTTGCTCAACAGCTACCGCCCACAGTCCTGCGTGGCCTTCTGTTTTACCAAGCAGCAGTGCCAGGAAGTGGTCGACCACCTCACCGCCAAAGGCATCTCGGCTGCCGCGCTGAACGGTGACCTGGAGCAACGTGACCGTGATCAAGTACTGGCAATGTTCGCCAATCGCAGCTTGTCGGTACTGGTAGCCACCGATGTGGCCGCACGCGGTCTGGATATCGATGCGCTGGACATGGTGATCAACGTCGAACTGGCGCGCGACTCGGAAATTCACATTCACCGCGTCGGCCGTACCGGTCGTGCCGGTGAAAAGGGCCTGGCCATGAGCCTGGTTGCCCCGGCCGAAGGCCATCGCGCCCAGGCTATCGAAACCCTGCAAAGGGCGCCGCTCAACTGGCACCCGCTGAGCAGCCTGAAGCACCAGGGCGGCGCGCCGTTACAGCCACCGATGATTACCCTGTGCATCGGCGCCGGACGCAAAGACAAACTACGCCCCGGCGATATTCTCGGCGCCCTGACTGGCGCGGCTGGCATTCCTGGCGCGCAGGTCGGCAAGATCGCCATCTTCGACTTTCAGGCTTACGTGGCCGTTGAGCGCGTCGTGGCCATGCAGGCACTCAAATGCCTCAGTGAAGGCAAGATCAAGGGCCGCTCGCTGCGTATTCGTACCCTATAGTTGCCGCATAAGCTAAACAGACGGCCGCAGTGACGCGGCCAGCGACAGAGGAGTATCCCCTTGCGCAATATTCTGGTGATCGAAGACAGCCCGCTGGTGCTGAAAATTCTCGAACATCTGTTTCGCAAGGAGAGCGGTTTTCAGCCGATCTTCTGCGCCTCCATGGGCGAAGCCCAGGTGATGCTGGAAACCTCCGCCGAGCTGTTCTTCGCCGCCATCGTCGACCTCAACCTGCCGGACGCCCCGGACGGCGAGATCGTCGATGTGGTGATGAGCTATCACCTGCCCTGCATCGTGCTCAGCGGCACCTACAACGAGCAGCGCCGCGACCAGATGCTGCTCAAGGGCGTGGTCGATTACGTGCTCAAGGAAAGCCAGCACTCCTACGAGTACGCCTTCCGTCTGCTGCACCGCCTGGAAAGCAACAGCGAGGTGAAGATCCTCATCGCCGAGGATTCCGACGCCACCCGCCACTACATCCGCCACGTGCTGACCCCACATCGCTACCAGATTATGGAAGCCTGCGACGGCGACGAAGCCCTGCGCACTCTCAAGGAACAACCGGATATCGACCTGCTGGTAGTCGACCACAGCATGCCCGGGCTCAGCGGTTTCGAGCTGGTCAAACTGCTGCGGCAGAAGATGAAACGCCACGAGCTGATCATTCTCGGCCTGTCTGCCGACACCAAGGGCTCGCTTAGCGCCAAATTTATCAAGCACGGCGCCGACGACTTTCTGCGCAAACCCTTCTGCCCGGAAGAACTCAACTGCCGGGTGATGTCGACCCTGGAGCGCCGCGACCTGCTGCGCGCGCTCAAGCAGGCCGCGCAGTTCGATGCCCTGACCGGGCTGAACAACCGCCGCGCGTTTTATGAGCACGGCCAGCAATTGTTCCAGCAGGCACGCTCGGGCGGCCGCGACCTCAGCGTGGCGATGCTCGACCTGGATTTCTTCAAGCGGATCAACGACGAACACGGCCACGCCAGCGGCGACGCAGCACTGATCGCCTTCTCCCGCGCATTTTCTGCCGCATTCCCCGATGCCCTGCTCGGCCGTCTGGGTGGCGAAGAGTTCGCCATGGTCAGCCAGCAGGATGCCGCGACCCTCAGCGACACCCTCGACCAACTGCGTACACACTGCGCCAGCCTGAAATACGCCATCGGCGCACCGCCGCTGTCGTTCAGCGCCGGCATCTACCACGGTGCCCCCGATGACCTGGAAAGCCTGCTGCACCAGGCCGACCTGCGCCTGTATCAGGCCAAGAACCAGGGCCGCGGCCGCAACTGCTGGCAGTAGCCGCTACAAACCATGGCGCTGAAAAATCTGCGCATAGCTGCCATCGGCGCGCATCTCCTCAATCGCCTTGTTGAAGGCATCGGCAATCTGCTGATGCTGCGGGTGTTTGCGGCTGACCAGAATATGCAGGCCGTTCTCACTTAACGGCTGCGGCAGAAACTCCAGCTGATTACGAATTCCGGCCAGGCTGCGGCTCAGGTGATAGCGCGCCACCAGCTCGTCCTCCAGGGTCAGCTGCACCCGCCGCGCCTGCAGCATACGCGCGCCCACTTCAAAGCCGACCACGCCGACCTTGGTCAGCCGGCTGTCCTGATCAAACTCGCTGGAATAGGCATAACCGCGCACCACGGCAATGCTGTAGGGGTACAGGTCGGGCAACTGGGTGAATTTGATCTGGCTGCCCTTGCGCTGCAGAAACCGCACGCGGTTGATCAGGTAGGGCTGTGAGTAATGGCCAAAAACCGCGCGTTCGTCGGTGTACCAGGCGTTGATCAGCACATCATAGATTTCCTGCTGCAACCCCCGCACCGCACGCTCCCACGGCACCTGCACATAGCTGGTGGTGTAACCGGCGCGAGTCAGCGCGGTGGTCACCAGGTCGGAGGACACTCCGTTGTTCAGCAGCGTCTGGTCATTGAATGGCGGCCAAGGGTCCGCCACCAACCGCAAGGTCTCTGCAGCATGGCCATACAGAGGCGCCAACAGCGCCCACGACAGCAGGCAGGCACGCAGTCCATTCATCAACGGCGGTTCCAGAGGAAGCGGAAAACTAATCCTAGCTGCCACAACGCTTTTTAACAGCGCATTCATAGCCGCGAACACGCCGAACGCTATTCTGTGCGCACAACAACCCAATACGGCACACAAGGAGTTCTGCCGCATGACGCAACGACCCCTACGTATTTACGAGGCCACGCATGCTGATTTAGAGGTTTTGCAGCGCATCGGCTGCGAGACCTACCGTGAGCATTTCAGTGAAATCTGGACAGACGCAGGGATGCAGCGCTTTCTTTCCGACGATTTCTCAAGCGAGAACCTAGCCAGCTCACTCGCGGCTACAGAACAGCATCTGTGGTTACTGGCCGAGGACGAGGCTGGTAACACTCAAGGCTTTGCCAAACTTAACTGGAACAGCCCCATGCCTTTGGACAGTAAAGTGGGCGTAGAACTGCAGAAAATCTACCTGCTCAAGTCCGCGACCGGCAAAGGCTATGGCGAGCAGTTACTGCGGGTTATCTGTGAACGTGTGCTGGCACGACAACAACAGCTGCTGTGGCTGGATGTTCTAAAGAGTAATCGCGCGGCACAGGCCTTCTATACACGGTTTGGTTTTCGCAGCTGTGGCGAAATCCCATTCAACACTGACCTGTTCGAGATCGACATGCAGGTAATGGCCTACGACCTCAGGTCCCGCCGGCAAGCGCACCCGACAACTTGCAGTTAAGATGCGCGCTGTTTTGCGCCCGCCATGGCGCACGTCGCAGGTTGAGGAAATAGCTGTGCTTACACCCCAGGTCGTGATTATCGGAGCCGGTGCCGCCGGGCTTATGTGCGCGCTGACGGCTGCCGCGCGCGGGCGTCAGGTGCTGTTGCTGGATCACGCCAACAAGGCCGGCAAGAAAATCCTGATGTCCGGCGGTGGGCGCTGCAATTTCACCAATATGTACTGTGAGCCGAGCAACTTTCTCTCGGAAAACCCGCATTTCTGCAAGTCGGCCCTGGCGCGCTACACCCAGTGGGATTTTATCGGCCTGGTGGCCAAGCACGGCGTGCCCTACCACGAGAAGAAACTCGGCCAGCTGTTCTGCGATAACAAGGCCAGCGACATCCTCGGCCTGCTGCTAAGCGAGTGTGATGAAGCCGGCGTTGAGCTGCGACTGGACACCTCGGTGAGCGAAATCAGCAAACTGGACAGCGGCTACCAGCTGCAGACCAGTGCTGGCGCGGTGCGCTGCGAATCACTGGTGATCGCCACCGGCGGCCTGTCGATCCCGACCCTCGGCGCCAGCGGCTTTGGTTATCAGGTGGCCAAGCAGTTCGGCCATGAGCTGCTGCCGACCCGTGCCGGTCTGGTGCCTTTCACCCTCACCGACCCGCAGCTCAAGGCGCTGTGCACCGAACTGTCCGGCACCTCGGTAGAAGACTGCGTGGTGAGCTGCAATGGGCAGAGCTTCAAGGAAAATATCCTGTTTACCCACCGTGGTTTAAGCGGCCCGGCGATTCTGCAGATTTCCTCATTCTGGCAACCTGGGGACGCCATCAGCATCAACCTATTACCGCATATCGACCTGCCCGGGTGGCTGGAGCAGCAACAACGCGAGCGCCCTAACAGCGAGCTGAAAACCCTGCTCGCCGAGCTGTTTACCAAGAAGATGGCCGGCCTGCTGGCGGACAACTGGTTCGCCTCCAAACCGATGAAGCAGTACACCCACGCCGAACTCAAGGCGATTGCCGAGCAGCTCGGCAACTGGCAACTGGTGCCGGCCGGCACCGAGGGTTACCGAACCGCCGAGGTTACCCTGGGTGGCGTCGATACCCGCGAGGTGTCGTCTAAAACCATGGAGTCGCTGAAATCGCCAGGGCTGTATTTTGTTGGCGAAGTGCTGGATGTGACGGGGCATCTGGGCGGCTTCAACTTCCAGTGGGCCTGGGCTTCGGGTTACGCCGCCGCGCAATACGTCTGACCTTTCAGGGCGCCGGGGCAGGCTCAAGCGGCGGCAACGGCTCACCCGGCAGCCACTTCTGATGGATCGCGGCAAAGCTGCCGTCGCGTTTCATGCTGTCGAGTTCGCGCTGCCAGCGGGCGATCAAGGCGTCATCGGTCTGCTGGGAAAAGGCGATATAGCTGTCGCTATGCATAAAGTTGAACAACAGCTGCACTTCATCGGCCTGGATATCACCCTGCGCCAGCAGCGCATTGAGGCTGAGGTTATCCAGCACCATCAGCTTGACCCGCCCGCGCTTGAGCATGCTCACCACCTGCGCCGGCCCGGTGACCGGGGTGAGGTTGCTGAAGCCCTCGGCCAGCAGGCGCTGGTGGCTGTACCAATCGCGCGGCACGGCAATTTCGCCGTACTCGCGGGCTTCCTCTAAACGGCTGATCGACAGAAAGGAGCGGCGCAGCGCGTAGAAGCTGGTGACGTTGCGGGTAATCGGCCCGACCCATTTGAACAGCTGTTCACGCTCACGGGTGCGCATGGTCACGAACAGCCCGGTATTGGCACGGGTCAGAGCCTGCTGATAACCGCGCGCCCAGGGCACCACAGTAATCGGCGCGCTCTGCCCGGTGCGCTGCATGATGGCCTGCACCACCTCGGTGGCCAGCCCTGTCGGTTTGCCATCTTCGCTGAAGTTGATCGGTGGGTATTCTTCGGTGTACAGGCGCAGCGGCTGGGCCTGTAGGCTCACACACAACAAGCTGGCAAGCAGCAGCGAGAGCAATCCACGCACACAGGTGTACAACACGGCAGATGCCTCGCGAATGAGCGGATAGATTTAGCGTAGCCCGGCCGCAGTGATTCACCTCACACAACCGATCAGCGCGACATTTTAATCGGCCCGAGCAGCGCTTGCTGCTGCCAAGTCGACACAGACTCCGTTAGGCTGCTACCTGTTACGGTTGATCAAGGTCGGGCCATGCCGTCCACTGCGCTGCGCCACTCGCTTCGTCGTCTCTGGGCTCAGGACAAATTCAGCTACAGCCTGCGGGTGTTTATCGCCCTGAGCGGGGCGTTGCTGCTGTGCTGGTCGCAGGGCTGGATGCATGCGCTGATCCCGCTGTTTCTTGGGGTCATCGCCAGTGCCCTGGCGGAAACCGACGACAGCTGGCAAGGCCGCGTGATGGCACTGCTGGTGACCCTCGGCTGCTTCAGTGTGGCGGCCTATGCGGTGGAGTTTCTCTTTCCCTACCCCTGGCTGTTTGTCTGCGCCTTGGCGCTGTCGAGCTTTGCCCTGACCATGCTCGGCGCCCTCGGCGAACGCTACGCCACCCTCGGCGCGGCCACGCTGATTCTCGCGGTGTACAGCATGATCGGCGTAGAGCAGCGCGGCGGCGCGGCGGGCCTCTGGCAGGAGCCATTGCTGCTGGTGGCGGGCGCAGCCTGGTATGGCCTGCTGTCGGTGCTGTGGAATGCGCTGTTTGCCAACCAGCCGGTGCAGCACAGCCTGGCGCGGCTGTTTCGTGAGCTGGGCCAGTACCTCAAGCTCAAGGCGGCGCTGTTCGAACCACTGCGCCAGCTGGATGTGGAGGAACGCCGCCTGGCCCTGGCCAAGCAGAATGGCCGGGTGGTGGCGGCGCTGAATGCGGCCAAGGAAATCATCCTGCACCGGGTCGGTAATGGCCGGCCCGGGCCGAAGGTCAGTCGCTACCTGAAACTGTACTTTCTCGCTCAGGACATTCACGAGCGCGCCAGTTCCTCGCACTACCCCTACAACGAGCTGGCCGAGGCGTTCTTCCACAGCGACGTGCTGTTTCGCTGCCAGCGCCTGCTGCGCCTGCATGGCGAAGCCTGCCAGCGGCTGGCCCAGGCCATCGAGCTGCGCCAGCCATTCGAATACCGTGAGCTGTGCCGCCAGGCGCTGGATGACCTGCATGACTCCCTCGAACACCTGCGCGTACAGAGCAATCCGGCCTGGCGCCACCTGCTGCGCTCGCTCGGCGCGCTGGCCGGTAACCTGCGCAGCCTGGATACGCTACTGGGCAACGCCAGTAACCCCGACGCCATGGCCGAGCAGCAGGACAGCAGCCTGCTCGACCGCGAACCGCAGTCGCTCAAGGATGTCTGGGAACGCCTGCGCCTGCAGCTGACGCCAACCTCGCTGCTGTTTCGCCACGCCCTGCGCCTGTCGCTGGCACTGGCCGCCGGGTACGGCATGCTGCACTGGATTCACCCGACCCAGGGCTACTGGATTCTGCTGACCACCCTGTTCGTCTGCCAGCCGAACTACGGCGCGACCCGGCTCAAGCTGGTGCAGCGCATCAGCGGCACGGTGCTCGGCCTGCTGCTGGGTTGGGCGCTGTTCGACCTGTTCCCCAACCCGCTGGTGCAGGCGCTGTTCGCCGTGGTCGCCGGGGTGGTGTTCTTCGCCCTGCGTAGCAGCCGCTACACCCTGGCCACCGCCGCCATCACCCTGCTGGTGCTGTTCTGCTTCAACCAGGTCGGCGATGGCTACGGGCTGTTTATTCCGCGGCTGGTCGACACCCTGCTCGGCAGCCTGATTGCCGGCCTGGCGGTGCTGCTGATCCTGCCGGACTGGCAGGGCCGCCGCCTGAATCGCCTGCTCGCCAGCACCCTGAGTTGCAATAGCCGCTACCTGCAACAGATCATTGCCCAGTACGCCAGCGGCAAGCGCGACGACCTGGCCTATCGTCTGGCCCGGCGCAACGCACACAACGCCGACGCCACGCTGTCGACCACCCTGGGCAATATGCTGATGGAGCCGGGGCACTTCCGTAAGGAGGCAGATATCGGCTTCCGCTTTCTGGTGCTCTCGCACACCCTCCTGAGCTACCTCTCGGGCCTTGGCGCGCACCGTGGCGAAACCAGCCTGAGCGGCAGCGATAATCCGCTGCTGAGCAGCGCCAGCCAGTTGGCCAGCAGCCTGGAAGAGATTGCCAGCTGCCTCAACGAGGAGCGCCCGGTGGCCATCCACAGTGACACTGAAGAGCAACTAGCCGCCGAGTTTGAACAACTCAGCGACGATCTGGACGACCAACAACGCTTGCTGCAAACCCAGCTGGCGCTGATCTGCCGCCAGCTCGGGCCACTGCGCACCCTGGCCGCGCACTTACTGAAGAAGCAAACATGAACAAACCCCAGCTGCTGCAACAGGTAATCGCCCGCCTCGAAGATGACCTACTGCAGGCCCAGCAGGCGGCGCTGACCGCCTATGAAACGGCGACCCACGAAGAAAACATCGCCGAAAACAAATACGACACCCTGGGCCTGGAAGCTTCCTACCTGGCCACCGGGCAGGCACGCCGCGCGGCCGCCATTCGCCAGACCCTGGCAAACTGGAAGCAGCTGGTATTACGCACCTTTGACCCACAGCAGGGCATTCAACTCGGCGCATTGATTGAGCTAAGCGACGACCAAGACCGCCGCCAATGCCTGTTCCTCGGCCCCGACGGCGCAGCAATGAAACTGCAGCAGGATGGCCAGACCGTGCAGGTGATCGGCCCGCAAGCGCCGCTAGGGCAAGTGCTGCTCGGCAAGACCATTGGCGACGAAGTGACCCTGCGTGTGGCCAGTGGCGTGCAACTGTTGGAGATTCTGTCGGTCGACTAAAGGGCTATCAGCCGATAGCTTTCAGGGGAGACCGCTATGCAAGCCAACGTCCAAGAGCTCGAAACACTGTTCCAGCAACTGGGTCTCGACCATGACCAGGAAAGCATCGACCGCTTTATCAAGCGCCACTCGCCCCTGCCGGAAGACTGCCGCTTAGCCGATGCGCCATTCTGGGACACCGCCCAAGCCGACTTTCTGCGCCAACAGCTACTGGCCGACGCCGAATGGGCCGAGGTGGTGGATCAGCTCAACCTACTGCTGCGGGGCTGACAGCTCGCCGAGCGAGCCGGGCAGTTCGCGCCAGGTCAGGTAAACCCGCAGATCGAACTCCAGTTGGTGGTAGCCCGGCAGCATGTATTCACAGAGTTTGTAGAAGGCCTTGTTATGCTCGGCCTCCTTCAAATGCGCCAGCTCGTGCACCACGATCATCTGTAAAAACTCCGGCGCGGCCTCGCGAAACAGCGAGGCCACGCGGATTTCCTTCTTCGCCTTGAGCTTGCCGCCCTGCACCCGCGAGATCGCCGTATGCAGGCCCAGGGCGCGGTGGGTCAGGTCGAGGCGATTGTCGTAGAGCACCTTGTCGATGGCTGGAGCATTGCGCAGGTGCTCCTGCTTGAGGCCCTGGATATAGGCGTACAGCGCCTTGTCACTCTGAATCCCGTGCTTGCCGCTGTAGGACCGCGCCAGATAATCGCCCAGGCGCTGCTCGGCGATCAGCTGGCGGATCTTGTCTTGCAGCTGGGCCGGGTAGCCTTGCAGGTATTTAAGCGGGGTCATGGTCGAAGTAACGCGGCACGATAAGGCCGTGAATTATGCCGCAAGCCGCACGCGCCAGGGGGCGGCTTGTAGCGCCACTCAGCGGCGCGGTTACTGGCTTGGCACCACCCGCAGCAACCGACCATCGGCACTGTCGGTGAGCAGATACAGCGCGCCATCCGGCCCCACGCGCACGTCACGGATACGTTCTTCCAACTCTTCGAACAGCACTTCTTCGCCGGCCAGCTTGCCGTCCTGCAGACGAATGCGGCGCACGCTGCGCTCGGCCAGGGTCGAGGCAAACAGGTCGCCCTGCCACTCTGGGAACAGCGCGCCGCGGTACAGGGTCAGGCTCGACGGCGCCACCGATGGCGTCCATTGCAACAAGGGCTGCTGCAGGCCGGGCAGCTCGGTGTAAGGCGAGATTTGCGCACCGGTGTAATCGACGCCAAAGGTGATCAGCGGCCAGCCATAGTTGTTGCCGGGTTCGATCAGGTTCAGCTCATCGCCGCCGCGCGGACCGTGCTCGTGGCTGTACAGGCGCTGCAGCTGGTTGTCGTAGACGATGCCCTGCACGTTGCGATGGCCCAGGCTGTAGATCTCCGCGGCGGCGCCGGCCTGGCCTACGAGCGGGTTGTCCTTGGGAATGCTGCCGTCGCGGTTGAGGCGCACAATCTTGCCGATATGGTTGCTCGGGTCCTGGGCCTGCTCACGCAGGTCAAAGCCATCGCCCAGGGTCAGCACCAGGCTGTTATCCGGCAGCCAGGCCATGCGCCCACCATAGTGCGCGGCACCCGCTTTGGCCGGCTGCGCGCTGAACAGCACCTGCAGATCCTGCAATTGGCCATCGACCAGCCGCGCCTTGCTCAGGCGGGTGTTGTTGGCCTGGGCGGTGCCGTAGGCGTAGCTCAGATACAGCTGCTGATTGCTGGCGAACTCGGGGTCGAGCAGCACCTCCATCAACCCGGCCTGGGCGGCGACAAAGCCCTCGGGCACGCCACCGACCGGCTGCGGATTAAGACTGCCGTCCGGCTCGATGATGCGCAGGCGACCGACTCGCTCGGTCACCAGCATGCGCCCATCCGGCAGAAAGGCCAGCGACCAGGGGTGCTCCAGGCCTGCGGTCACGGTTTCGATGCGGTAATCCATGGCGTGCGCCAGGCTGCTGCCAAGCAGACCAAGCAACAACAGAGCGCGGGAGGTATTCAGCATGGTTCGGGCCTTTTGCTCACAGAGGAATCAATCAGGATTGTGCAGGCGACGAGCGCCGCGCCAGCACGGCAAATAGCAGCGCGCCCAGGCTGCCGCAGGCCATCAGCCCGAGGGTGCCGGCCAGCGTGCGGTTGGCGCCGATCAGCGTCGGCATCGGCAGCAGCGCGTTGGCCAGCGCCATCGCCGCCAGCACCGCGATTGCTCCGGCCAGGGCAAACAGCAACCAGCGGCCTGTTGGCCAGACGCGCGCCAGGCCGCTCGCCACCGGCAAGGCAAAGATAAATCCGAGGATCACCAGCACCGCGAAGGTCGGGCTAAAGCCCAGCAGGTCCAGGCAGGTGGTGTGCACCCGCACGCCAAGCGGCATGGGCGCGCCGAGCGCTTGCAGGTTGGCCAGATTGAACTGAGTCTGCAGCACGGTGCCCAGCACACTCGCCAGCAGCACAGCCAGAAAGAAGTACAGCAGGGTGCGCAATTTGCTCGGCATGCGGGCGGACTTCCAGAGACGACAGTGGCCCGAGTATGGACCAGCGCGCCGTGCGGCATGTACTCGGTGTTTTACATGGTTTTACCAAGCCCACAAATGGGCGATAGGCGCAGCCACAGCGCTGTAGCAGAATGCCAGCAGCCATCCTGCCGACAACAACCCACACAAGAACCGCACGATGAAAAAAGCCCTGTCCTTCTGCGCCCTGACGCTTGCGCTATTCGCCGTAGTGTTCAGCTTCGGTCCCGTGCCACCGGTCGACACACAACTGAGCTCGGCCCAGCTGCCTGCCGACCTCAACCGTTATCTGGCCGAGAGCGAAGCGCGCTACCCGGACATTACCCCCGGCGCGGAAAAAACCATCGTCTGGGCCCACCCGGATCAACGCCAGACTGACCTGGCAATCATCTATCTGCATGGCTACTCAGCCACCCGCCAGGAAACCGCGCCGCTAAGTGAACAACTGGCCGAGCAGCTGGGCGCCAACCTGTTCTACACCCGCCTGAGCGGTCATGGCCGCAGCGGTGCGGCGATGGCCGAAGCCAGCGTGCACGACTGGCTGCAGGACAGTCAGGAAGCCCTGCGAATCGGCCAGCGCCTGGGCAAGCAGGTGCTGGTGATCGGCACATCCACCGGCGCCACACTCGCCACCTGGCTGGCGTTACAGAGCGATAACCCGCAGGTGCTGGCCTATATCATGGTGTCGCCAAACTTCGCCCCCAAAGACCCGGCCGCGACCGTATTGACCTGGCCCTGGGCCAAGCATTTCGTGCCGCTGCTGCTGGGCCCAGAGCATCACTGGCAGCCGCGCAACCCGCAGCAGGCGCGCTACTGGAGCCACCGCTACCCGGTGCAGGCGCTGCTGCCGATGATGGCGCTGGTGAAATACGTACGCGAGCAGCCGCTGGAGCAGATCAGCACGCCGATTCTCACGCTCTATTCGCAGGACGATCAGGTGGTCAGCGCCCCCGCCATCGAGGCCGCCTTCGCTCGCTTCGGCTCACCGCACAAGCAGCTGATTGCCCTCAAGGACACCCAGGACCCATCGCACCATGTGCTGGCTGGCGAGATTCTTTCGCCAAGCGACACCGCGCGAGTAAACCTGGCGATCATGCAGTTTCTAAAAGCTTTGCCGGGTCTGCCGTCAATATCGATGCGCAACGCAGCCACGCAATAAGCGGCCCATAAAAAATGCTCGCATCCAAGGATACGAGCATTGATTAGCGAGCAAAGCGTGGCTTTAGGCCAGCCGTACCTCAGTCACGCGGTGGACGGGCCAGGCTTGCACGCGTGTCCAGCTGACGCTGATGCACCGTGGCATGCTCCGGCATGCCCTGCACCTCACTCAGCTGCGCCGCACTACGGGGTTGTTGCAGCCAGTTGGCAAGTAGCTGGTCGCGCCACTGCGGGTACTGGGCACCGTGCAGCCGGTTCAGCTCATCCAGCCCCTGCCGGTAGGCGCCCAGGTCATTACGGCGCAGGTGTGCGGCCAAGGCCAAATGGCGGGCTGGATCACGCTCCTGCAGGTAGCGATGCAGGGTGTAGGACCAGTGATAGACCATGCTGCTGCCACTCTCGTAACTCAGCTTGGTGATCGCCTCAAGGCTCGGGCGCTGGCCAGCAGCCACTCGGCTGATGTCATTCATGCCACGCTCGAAATGGCTTCCCCAGGCCAGGTATTCCGCCAAGCCTTCCGCCCACCAGGTGGTCAGATTCAGCGGGTAGTGGCCAAACGCGCCGTATTGATTGAAGCGACCGTCCAGGTAGTGGACGTACTCATGGTTCAAGTTCCACACCTGCCCCGCCTGCACATAAGCGAAGAAGCGCGCCTGATTGCCCGCCAGCCAAGGGCTGCCTTCCAGGTACATGCCGCCATTGTCGGTGCTGAAGCCATACAGCAGCCCGCCGAACTTCTGGTACTGCTCGCGGCTGGAGAAAATCACCAATTCCAACGCCGCGTTGAGGTCATCGGCAACCGGCGTCCAGTTGGTTTGCATGATGCGATGGAAGTCCTGCTCCTGCTTGCCCAGGCTCTGGCAGATTTCCAGCATTTGCGTCTGGCTCAATGGTTGTGAGCGCACCTTAAGCGTAGGACCGCAGACGTGCGTTTGTGGCAACACCTGAGCAATTTCGAACTTGTAGCACAACCCGTTGAACAGGCTGCTACATGCACCATCGACATCTGCTCGGTAGGCGTAGTCCACGTAATAGCTGCGGAAGTTGCTCTTCAGCTCCAGATCATCCAGCACCCCTTGTCCGAGATGCGCCTGCATCACCTGCCGTACCGCACGGTTGCTGCCCTCACGCCAGACGCCATCACTCAACTGGGCAAGTTTGCCCAAGGCCTCAATGGCGTTCATCACGATAAAACCATCGCGATTGAGCCACAGCGCATTGCGGCTGCTGGCCAGTTGGGCGATCGCGTCTGGAAAGCGGCTGTCCTGGATCAACGCGCTGCGCAATGCGCCTTCGGCCCAGCCAAAACGGTCAAACAGGTTCAAAGTCTCGAATACTGCATCACCGTAACTGCGCTCCTTGCTCAGCTGCGCGGTACTGCTGAAATGCTGCAGTAGCGCCTGCAAACGCGGCAGGTGCCGCACGATGCCGGCACTGGCTTGCGGCGTGGCCATCAGCGCACCAAGACCGACGACATAACCTTCGATCACCTCACCCGAGGCTTTCTGGTAGGTCAGCAATTCACGCATGTTCGACACCTGGAACAGTGCGTGCTCCAGCATGCTCAACTGCGCCGCAGTGGCCTTACTGAAACCCAGGAAGTAGTTATAGGCACGCACGTAGTACAACAGCTTGTTCAGGTCAGGGTCCTGAATCTGTTGCTGGCGGGCCAGGAAGTCGATGGCGGCCAATACCGCCTCCAGACGTCCAGCCTTGGCATGCTGGAAATGCTCAACGAAGAACTCGTTCTCCAGCACCTCACGGACCATTGGCGAGAAATCCGCTTTGCTCCGCAGCGAAGGGTCCAGCGGCGGCAGGGTCGGCTGCACCGGCGGTTGCGGCGTAACCGGCGGCTCTATCGGGGGCTGCACCGGTGGTGTAACGGGAGGTGTAACCGGCGGCTGTGGCTGTGCCCCGCTACGCAGCTGCAGACGAACCTGAGTAATACCAGAATGGGCATGCTTGCTGTCCCTGATCTGGTAGCTGAAGCTGTCCTCGGCGTTCTGCTCACGATAGGCCCGATAGCTGTAGCGCCCGGTTTTACCATCCAGCTTGAGGCTGCCCAGGCGTGGGTAATCAATGATGCTGAACGTCAACGGGTCGCGGTCCGCATCCCGCCCCAACAGAGTCGCTTCAAACAGCGTATTGGTACTCACCGCCAGAACCTGGCTGGTCGCCTCTGGCGCACGATTACCGGCGCTGCCGTCTGCAGGCAACAGGTTAAGCTGCACCACGGCAGGTACCGACCAGCTCTTGCCATCGGTAGCGCGGTATTCGAATTCGTCGTAATGGCCAGGGGCGCTGGCAGTCGGCTGATACTCATAACGCCCAGTGTTCCAATCCAGCTGAATACGGCCGTACTTGGGCTGCTTGGTAATGGCAAACGTGATCCGATCGCCTTGCGCATCGCGCGCCCAGATCCAGCTGGCATTCACCTTACCCGCGGCGATGTGCTCACTGTGCCCCCGCACTTCAGGGGCCTGGTTAACCTCAGCAAGCGCCGCGCTCAGTGGCGTCAAAGCCAGGATTAGTGCGCAGGCGTGCAGGTCTTTTCTGATTATTTTTCTGAACATAGCGTCATCATCTTGATGAATAGTAAGGGGCGCGGATTCTATCCAGCCCCCTACCGTGAAGACGCCAATCACCGCACGTTGCCTGCAACTTAGCCGACTTTTACTGGTTAAATCCCGAATTTGCGCAACTGATCGCAAGGCAAGTGCCAACTCGTTCGTACCGCAAACCCTCAATGCATCTACCTGGGATTACTGCGCCTGATCAACACAGGACCGAGCGTCGACATGAAAATCACAGGATTGCCCACGCAGATAACTGCGGTAGATCTGCAACAGCTGCGCGGCCGTCAGGCGACAGGTCTGCGCCCGGCACTGCGCATTAAAGGCAAAGGCGCTCTGCTCGGCCTCGGCCAGACGGATATATAGCGCCGGCCAGTCAGTGGCGGGCGCATCGGTCGGGGTAAACAGCAAGCGTCCGTCACGCTGCACCAGCGGCGCGCCGGCTGCGGCGTAGTCGAAGACAAACAGCAGCGTGCGCGAGGTCTTGGTCGTGCACTCGGCGCGGCTATCACAGTGCTGCGGATCGCTCGCCACAACCATGGCGGCTGGCGGCTCGCTAACCGGCGGCTGACTTGTACAGCCGGCCAATGCGGTGAGTCCGACTAACAGCGCGATCAACCTCATCATAGAGTCCTCCTGGATAACAAAAAGCCCCGCATCGGCGGGGCTCTAAGTACAAATTACGCACGATCTTGCGAGCTAGAGCGATACAAGGCGAAAGCAGCCGAGGAAGCGGAGTGTACGAGTTGTACATGAGCATTCCGAGGCTGCTTTCAACGCCGTAGCGCCGACGCGCAGCTGATCGTCTGGGGTTAGTTGACCTTGGCGGCCAGCTCACCTTTTGCATAACGCTGGAACATGCCTTCCAGGGAGATCGGCTTGATCTTCGAGGCGTTGCCGGCGGTGCCGAAGGCTTCGTAACGGGCGATGCAGATGTCGCGCATGGCGGTGACGGTGGCGCCGAAGAACTTGCGCGGGTCGAACTCGCTCGGGTTCTCAGCCATCAGGCGACGCATCGCGCCAGTGGAGGCCAGACGCAGGTCGGTGTCGATGTTGACCTTACGCACGCCGTACTTGATGCCTTCAACGATTTCTTCAACCGGCACGCCGTAGGTTTCTTTGATGTCACCGCCGTACTGGTTGATGATCGCCAGCCACTCTTGCGGCACCGACGAGGAACCGTGCATCACCAAGTGGGTGTTGGGGATGCGCTTGTGGATTTCCTTGATGCGGTCGATGGCGAGGATGTCGCCGGTGGGCGGCTTGGTGAACTTGTAGGCACCGTGGCTGGTGCCGATGGCGATTGCCAGGGCATCGACCTGGGTGCGCTTGACGAAGTCGGCGGCTTCTTCCGGGTCGGTGAGCATCTGGCTGTGATCGAGCACGCCTTCAGCGCCCACGCCGTCTTCTTCGCCGGCCATGCCGGTTTCCAGGCTGCCCAGACAACCCAACTCACCTTCCACCGATACGCCGCAGGCGTGAGCGAAGGCCACGGTCTGCTGAGTAACACGCACGTTGTAGTCGTAGTCGGCCGGGGTCTTGCCGTCTTCTTTCAGCGAGCCGTCCATCATCACTGAGCTGAAGCCCAGCTGGATCGAGCGCTGGCAAACGTCCGGGCTGGTGCCGTGGTCCTGGTGCATGCACACCGGGATATGCGGGAATTCTTCGATGGCCGCCAGGATCAGGTGACGCAGAAACGGCGCGCCGGCGTATTTACGGGCGCCAGCGGAAGCCTGGACGATCACCGGCGAGTCGGTCTTGTCGGCCGCTTCCATGATCGCGCGCATCTGCTCGAGGTTGTTGACGTTGAAGGCCGGCACGCCGTAGCCGAATTCGGCGGCGTGGTCGAGCATCTGGCGCATGCTGATAAGTGCCATGGTGTTCTTTCTCCCGGTGGGGCTCGTTAATCGTGCAAGCCTGCCGCAGGGGCAGGCGCTATTCAAGTCATTCAGACCGGGGGTGAGCCCGGCCTGTATTCAAGTCGTTGTCAGGGTGCCTTGCAGCCACGGCCGATCAGGTCATCCTTGGCCGTCCAGTAGACCAGCCCTTCTTCGCCCTTGGTGTGAAAGGACAACATGCCGTCGCTATACAGCACACCCGAGCCGGATGGCTCCTGAGTCAGGCGATAGACAATATCGCCGCCGCCCAGGCGCACATCAACGGACTCACGGCTGCTGTCGGCAAAACGCCAGAGCACTTCGGTTTGACTGTCGCACACCCAGCGCGTCCAGTTATCCGACGGTGCCGGCTGGCTGGCGCAGGCGCCAAGCAGGCTGAGCAACGTCAGCAGCGTGGTTCTTTTCAGCAGCGTGGTTCTTTTCAGCATCGTGGCTCGCTCCCTGATCAGGCTGTTCACGCTTTAGCGCGCTGTTCCAACACTTCTACGGCCGGCAACACCTTGCCCTCGACGAACTCGAGGAAGGCGCCGCCACCGGTGGAGATATAGCTGATCTGCGCGCCAACGCCGTATTTGTCGATGGCGGCCAGGGTGTCACCACCGCCGGCGATGGAGAACGCCGGGCTTTCAGCGATGGCCTGGGCCAGCACTTTGGTGCCGTTGCCGAACTGGTCGAATTCAAACACGCCGACCGGGCCGTTCCACAGGATGGTCTTCGACGACTTCAGCAGCTCGGCGAACTGCGCAGCGGTCTGCGGGCCGATATCCAGAATCATGTCGTCTTCAGCCACATCAGCCACCAGCTTGACGGTGGCTTCCGCGTCTTCGGCGAAGGCCTTGGCGACGACCACGTCGACCGGCAACGGCACGCTGACCTTGGCCGCGATGGCTTTGGCGGTATCCACCAGATCGGCCTCATACAGCGACTTGCCCACCGGGAAGCCGGCGGCCGCGAGGAAGGTGTTGGCGATACCGCCGCCGACGATCAACTGGTCACAGATCTGGCTCAGGCTATTAAGCACATCGAGTTTGGTCGACACCTTGGAGCCGGCAACGATCGCGGCCATTGGCTTGGCCGGGTTACCCAGTGCCTTGCCCAGCGCATCCAGCTCGGCCGCCAGCAACGGGCCGGCGCAGGCAACCTTGGCGAACTTGGCCACGCCATGGGTCGAACCCTCGGCGCGGTGAGCGGTGCCGAAGGCGTCCATGACGAACACGTCGCACAGGGCGGCGTATTGCTGAGCCAGCTCGTCAGCGTTCTTTTTCTCGCCCTTGTTAAAGCGCACGTTCTCAAACAGCACGATCTCACCGGCCTTGAGCTCAACGCCGTTCAGGTAATCCGCCACCAGCGGCACGTCGCGGCCCAGGGCCTTGCTCAGGTAGGCGGCGACAGGCGCCAGGCTGTTCTCTGCGCTGAACTCGCCTTCAGTCGGACGCCCCAGGTGCGAGCAGACCATGACCGCTGCGCCCTTCTCCAGCGCCAGTTTGATAGTCGGCAGGGAGGCGAGGATGCGCGCGTCGCTCTTCACCACGCCGTCTTTTACCGGCACGTTGAGGTCTTCGCGGATCAGCACGCGCTTACCAGCGAGGTCGAGGTCGGTCATCTTCAGAACGGTCATGTAATCAGTCCTTCACGGGGGCTGGAGTAGTCAGAGAGAGAAAGTGTTCAGCAACATCGAGCATACGGTTAGCAAAGCCCCACTCGTTGTCGAACCAAGCCAGCAGGTTGACCAGACGCGGGCCGGAGACGCGGGTCTGGCTGCCGTCGACAATCGCCGAATGCGGGTCGTGGTTGAAATCACAGCTGGCGTGGGGCAGTTCGGTGTAGGCCAGCAGGCCTTTCAGCGGGCCGCTCTCGGCCGCCTGACGCAACACCGCGTTGATCTCGGCCGCCGACGTATCGCGGGCAGTCTGCAAGGTGATATCCAGGCACGAGACATTTACAGTCGGCACACGAATAGCTTTGGCCTGGATACGCCCGCTTAGTTCCGGCAGCAGGCGCTCGATACCGCGGGCCAGACCGGTGGACACCGGAATTACAGACTGGAAGGCCGAGCGCGTACGGCGCAGGTCTTCGTGGTGGTAGGCATCGATCACCGGCTGATCGTTCATCGCCGAGTGGATGGTGGTGATCGACACGTACTCGATGCCCACCGTTTCATTCAGCAACTTGAGCAGCGGCACGCCGCAGTTGGTGGTGCAGGACGCGTTAGACACCAGCTGCTCGCGGCCGGTCAGGCAATCCTGATTAACCCCGTAGACCACCGTGGCGTCGATATCCGCCTCGCTGGCCATAGGTTGCGACAGCAGCATCCGCGGCGCGCCAGCATCGATAAAGCGCTGGGCATCGGCACGACTGGTGTATTGGCCAGAGCATTCGAGCAGCAGGTCGATATCCAGCGCGGCCCAATCGACGCCTTCCGGCGTGGCCTGGCGCAGCACTTTCACGCAGTCGCCATTGATATGCAGGCAATCGCCGTCGACTTTCACCTCGCCGGGAAAACGCCCGTGGGTGGAGTCGAAACGGGTCAGGTATTCGATGCTGGCCTGGTCGGCCAGGTCGTTCAGCGCGACGATTTCCAGCTGCGCCCCGGCGCCTCGCTCATGCAGCGCACGCAGCACGCAGCGGCCGATACGGCCATAACCGTTGAGGGCAATTCGATAGGGGCGCTTGGGCATGGTGGTCTCGATAGGGAACCGTAGGATGGGTGAGCCGCAACGCGGCATCACCCATCATTCGCCGGATCAGGCGTCCAGCAGCTCGGCGGCGGTTTCCAGGATGTTTTCGACGGTGAAGCCGAATTCCTCGAACAGCGCCGGCGCGGGGGCAGACTCACCGAAGGTGGTCATGCCGATGATGCGACCTTCCAGACCCACGTACTTGTACCAGTAGTCGGCATGCGAGGCTTCGATGGCGATCCGCGCACCGACTTGCACTGGCAACACGGCCTGCTTGTAGCCGGCGTCCTGCTGGTCGAACACGCTGGTGGACGGCATCGATACCACACGCACCTTGCGGCCTTGCTCGCTGAGTTTCTCGAACGCAGCGACGGCCAAACCGATTTCCGAACCGGTGGCGATCAGGATCAGTTCCGGCTCGCCAGCGCAGTCCTTCAATACATAACCACCACGGGCAACATCGGCCAGCTGCTGGGCGCTGCGCGACTGGTGCGGCAGATTCTGCCGGCTGAAGATCAGCGCGGATGGGCCGTCGTTACGCTCGATGGCGTATTTCCAGGCCACCGCCGATTCCACGGCGTCGCATGGGCGCCAGGTGTCGAGATTCGGCGTGCCACGCAGGCTGGCCAGCTGCTCGATTGGCTGGTGAGTCGGACCGTCTTCACCGAGACCGATGGAGTCGTGGGTGAACACGAACAGCACGCGCTGCTTCATCAGCGAGGCCATGCGCACGGCGTTGCGCGCGTATTCCATAAAGATCAGGAAGGTCGCGCCGTACGGCACGAAGCCGCCATGCAGAGCCACGCCGTTCATGATCGCGCTCATGCCGAACTCGCGCACGCCGTAGAACATATAGTTGCCGGACGCGTCGTCAGCCGACACGCCCTTGCAGCCTTTCCACAGGGTCAGGTTGGAGCCCGCGAGGTCCGCCGAGCCACCGAGGAATTCCGGCAGCAGTGGCCCGAAAGCGTTCAGTGCGTTCTGGCTGGCCTTGCGGCTGGCGATGGTTTCGCCCTTCTCAGCAACTTCCTGCACATAGGCAGCGGCTTTGGCGGCAAAATCGGCGGGCAGCTCACCAGCGACGCGGCGCTTAAACTCGCTGGCCAGCTCCGGATAAGCAGCGGCGTAGGCGGCGAAGCGTTGATCCCACTCGGCTTCGGCAGCGGCACCGGCTTGCTTGGCGTCCCACTCGGCGTAGATATCTGCGGGGATTTCGAACGGGCCGTGGTTCCAGCCCAAGGTCGCGCGGGTCAGAGCGATTTCATCATTGCCCAGCGGCGCGCCGTGGCACTCTTCCTTGCCCTGCTTGTTCGGCGAACCGAAGCCGATGGTGGTCTTGCAGCAGATCAGGGTCGGACGGTCGCTGGTTTTGCGCGCGGTTTCGATGGCGATCTTGATTTCGTCGGCGTCGTGGCCGTCGACATTGCGGATCACCTGCCAGCCGTAAGCTTCGAAGCGCGCCGGGGTGTCGTCGGTGAACCAGCCATGCACTTCGCCGTCGATGGAGATGCCGTTGTCATCGTAGAAGGCGACCAACTTGCCCAGGCCCAGGGTGCCGGCAAGCGAGCAAACTTCATGGCTGATGCCTTCCATCATGCAACCGTCGCCGAGGAAGGCGTAGGTGAAGTGGTCAACGATCTGGTGGCCGTCGCGGTTGAACTGCGCGCCCAGCACTTTCTCGGCGATGGCGAAGCCAACAGCGTTGGCGATGCCTTGGCCCAGCGGGCCGGTGGTGGTTTCCACGCCTGGGGTATAGCCGTATTCCGGGTGGCCCGGGGTGCGGCTGTGCAGCTGGCGGAAGTTTTTCAGGTCTTCGATGCCCAGGTCGTAACCGGTCAGGTGCAGCAGCGAGTAGATCAGCATTGAGCCGTGGCCGTTGGACAGCACAAAGCGGTCACGGTCAGCGAATTTCGGGTTGCTTGGATTGTGCTTGAGGAAATCACGCCACAGCACTTCGGCGATATCCGCCATACCCATCGGGGCACCGGGGTGGCCGCTGTTGGCTTTCTGCACGGCATCCATGCTCAGGGCACGAATGGCATTGGCTCGCTCACGACGGCTGGGCATCACTGAATCTCCTACGGGGCTGCTTGGGCAACTGGGGGTCGAAAAAGGCGGCCATTTTCGCCCAGCGGGGCCTGTCGGGGCAATGACAGATAGTCGCGCAGCCAATGTTTTCTGGCCTAAGCGCCAGCAAGGGCAATATCAAAACTTTTTGATATTGCCCTTGCTGGATAAAAAGTGACCGACTAGACTGCCCAGCCTATGAATATGCGCGCCTCCCATCTGGCCTTTGAGCCGGTCGACGCCCTCGCTGCCCTGTGCAAGGCCAGTGGTGATGCGCTGCGCCTGAACATTCTGCGCACCCTGGCCAACGACTCGTTCGGCGTACTGGAGCTGGCGCAGATCTTCGCCACCGGTCAATCCGGCATCAGTCACCACCTTAAAGTCCTGGCGCAAGCAGGCCTGGTAGCCACCCGCCGCGAAGGCAATGCGATCTTCTACCGCCGCGCCCTGGCTCAGGGTGAGCAACTGGGCAGTCGTCTGCATGCGGCGCTGCTGGAAGAGGTCGATCAGCTGTCGCTACCGGCCGAGGTGCAGGGACGGATTACCGAAGTGCATAGCCAGCGCGCGGCCGCCAGTCAGGAATTTTTCGCCCGCAGCGCGGCGAGCTTCCAGGCGCAGCAGGACCTGATCGCTGGCCTGCCGCAGTACCGCGACAGCGTGCTGGCCCTGCTCGATTCCCTGGGCTTTGCCCGTGACGCCAGCGCCGTGGAAATCGGCCCCGGTGACGGCGGCTTTCTCCCGGAATTGGCGCGGCGTTTCCAGCAGGTGCTGGCCCTCGACAACAGCGCGGCGATGCTTGAACTGGCCCGTCAACGTTGTACCGAGGAAGGCCTGGCCAATGTTCAGCTGCAACTGGCCGACGCCCTGCAGGACGACTACCCCGCCGCCGACTGCCTGGTGCTGAACATGGTGCTACACCACTTCGCCGCCCCGGCCGACGCGCTCAAGCAGCTGGCGCAGCGCGTGAAACCCGGCGGCAGCCTGCTGATCACCGAACTGTGCAGCCACAACCAGAGCTGGGCCCGCGAGGCCTGCGGCGACCTCTGGCTGGGCTTCGAACAGGACGACCTGGCGCGCTGGGCTATAGCCGCCGGCCTCAACACCTGCGAAAGCCTCTATGTGGGCCTGCGCAACGGCTTCCAGATTCAGGTGCGGCACTTTGCCAAACCGCCACTCACTCATGGCCCACGGGCTGCAATTACCGGTAACCAACAGGAACCCGCACGATGAGCGAATACTCCCTCTTTACCTCCGAGTCCGTCTCCGAAGGCCATCCCGACAAAATCGCCGACCAGATTTCCGACGCGGTGCTGGACGCCATCATCGCCCAGGACAAACACGCCCGCGTGGCCGTGGAAACCCTGGTCAAGACCGGCGTGGCCATCGTTGCCGGTGAAGTCACCACCAGCGCCTGGGTCGACCTGGAGCAGATCGTTCGCGACGTGATCTGCAACATCGGCTACACCAACTCCGACGTCGGCTTCGACGGTGCCACCTGCGGCGTGCTGAATATCATTGGCAAGCAGTCCCCGGACATCAACCAGGGCGTTGACCGCGCCAAGCCGGAAGACCAGGGCGCCGGCGACCAGGGCCTGATGTTCGGCTATGCCAGCAACGAAACCGACGTGCTGATGCCCGCACCGATCTGCTTCAGCCACCGCCTGGTCGAGCGCCAAGCCGAAGCGCGCAAGTCCGGCCTGCTGCCATGGCTGCGCCCGGATGCGAAATCCCAGGTCACCTGCCAATACGAAAACGGCAAGGTAGTCGGCATCGACGCGGTGGTGCTGTCCACTCAGCACAACCCGGAAGTGTCGCTGAGCGATCTGCGTGAAGGCGTGATGGAGCTGATCATCAAGCACGCCCTGCCAGCCGAGTTGCTGCACAAAGGCACCCAGTTCCATATCAACCCAACCGGTAACTTCGTGATCGGCGGCCCAGTGGGCGACTGCGGCCTGACCGGGCGCAAGATCATCGTCGACAGCTACGGCGGCATGGCCCGTCATGGCGGCGGCGCGTTCTCCGGCAAGGACCCATCCAAGGTTGACCGTTCGGCGGCCTACGCCGGTCGTTACGTAGCGAAGAACATCGTTGCCGCCGGCCTCGCTGAGCGCTGCGAAATTCAGGTGTCCTACGCCATCGGTGTGGCCCAACCGACCTCGATCTCGATCAACACCTTCGGCACCAACAAGGTGGCGGACGACCTGATCATCAAGCTGGTGCGCGAGGTGTTCGACCTGCGCCCCTACGCCATCACCAAGATGCTTGATCTGCTGCACCCGATGTACCAGGAAACCGCGGCCTACGGCCACTTCGGCCGCACGCCGAAGCAGAAGACGGTCGGCGACGACAGCTTCAGCACCTTCACCTGGGAAAAGACCGACAAGGTCGCCGACCTGCGCGCCGCCGCCGGCCTGTAAGCCCAAATCGGCTGAATAGAAAACCCGCTACGGCGGGTTTTTTATTGCGCTCAACAGGCGACCCGCCGCACTAGGGCATCGGCGTAAACCAATAGGCAGGCTTGTCGAACGGATGGTTCGAGGAAAGATGGGGGTTGGCAATCCTCAATGTGCGCCGACGATCCAGGCCGAGCTGCTCGATGGTGGCGGCATATTCTTCGGTAAACAGCCGATCCAGGGTGCCATCGGCAATCAGCGCCAGCATGCCCTCCTCGACACGCTGCGCGCGCAGCCGCCCCTCGTCGGTACGGGCAAACCAGAAGTACACCGGCAACGGGTAATACAGCAGCAACTCGCGCTCGATAGCCATCTGCGGGTATTGCGTGCGCCAATGCGCCAGCTCGCCACTCACCTCACTGACGCCTCGGCCGAAGGCATCGAAACGCCGCAGCATCAGCATATGGAACAGGCCCTCATAGCTGCTGCCGGTGACCACCGGTAAACCAGCAGCCCGGTACACCGCGACATCAGACCACTCACGCTGCTGACCAAAGCGCAGCTGGCGTAATTGCTCCAACGACTGCACACCGGCAAAGCGTGGCTGATCTTCGGCCTGAATCAGGAACACCCGGTAACCGAGCAAGCCCTTGTCGACCGGAATCTTTACCGGCAGCAGCGCCTCTTCCAGGCTCTGCGTGGCATCCAGCACCAGGGTATTGAGGCCAACCTGCGGGCGCTGCATCTCGACCACCTGCAACTTCTCGCTCATGGGCTGGCCGGGTTCAAGCCGATAATCGCCGTACTTGCTGCGCGTCACCTCCAGCGCCGCACGCAATACGCGCCAGTGATAGTCATAGCGCTGGTCACCCGCCGTTTCCGGCGCGTTGTGCACAAAACGCCACTGCGGCGCCACATCATCAGCCGCACGCACCACGCCAAAAGGCGCAAAGCCCATAGCACACAGGCACACACACACCCGACTAAACCGCTGCAAACCCATTGGCATAACGACAACCACCCCCAAACACGCGCTAAAGCGGACCCGACAAGCATAGCTGCTACGCTGGGTAAACCGCTCCCGAGCAAGGATGCTCAGCATGAAAGCCGCCCTCGCGCTGTTATTCACCGCCTTAACCTTCGACACCTGGGCCGCACCCTGCCCGGACTGGCCGGGGCAACGCGCCGAGCTGGAAATCGCCGCCCTGAGCCAGCAACTGGCGGCCTGGGACGACGCCTACCATCGCCAGGGCCAATCACTGGTAGCCGACGAGCTCTATGACCAAGCCAGCGCCAACCTGCAGCGCTGGCTTGCCTGCTTCCCTGAAATCAAAGTTGCCACGACTAACCCGCTCAGCACCAGCAACGGCAGCCATCAACACCCTACCGCGCATACCGGCCTGCGCAAACTGGCCGATAGTCACGCGGCAGGTGCCTGGATCGCCAGCCGCGAAGACCTGTGGATTCAGCCCAAGGTCGATGGCGTTGCCGTCAGCCTGGTCTATCACGATGGCCAGCTGCAGCAGCTGATCAGCCGTGGCGATGGTCGCACGGGACAAGACTGGAGCATCCACGCCCGCCACCTGCCGGCCATTCCCGTGCAACTGCCCAAGCCGCTCAACCTGGTGCTGCAGGGCGAACTGTACTGGCGTCTGCCGGGGCATATCCAGCACAAGGCTGGCGGCCTCGGTGCGCGTAGCAAGGTCGCCGGGCTGATGAGCAGGCAGACGCTAACCGCCGAGGAAGCCGCCACCATCGGCTTGTTTGTATGGGATTGGCCCGACGGCCCGGCCTTGATGCCGCAGCGCTTGCAACAGCTGGCGGAGCTGGGTTTTGCCGACAGCCGGCAGTTCAGCCAACCAATCCGCAACCTGGAACAGGCCGCCCACTGGCGCGAGCGTTGGTACAACAGCGCCCTGCCCTTCGCCACCGATGGCGTGGTGCTGCGCCAGGGGCAACGCCCGGCGGCCGCGCGCTGGCAAGCCGAACCGCCGCACTGGGCGGCGGCCTGGAAATACCCGGTCAGCCAGGCTTTGGCGGTGGTGCAAGCGGTGGACTTTCGCATCGGCCGCAGCGGGCGCATCACCCCGGTGCTGCGCGTACAACCGGTCAAGCTGGATGATCGACGCATCGAATATGTCAGCGCCGGCTCGCTGCAACGCTGGCAGGCGCTGGACATCCGCCCCGGTGATCAAGTGGTGATCCGCCTGTCGGGGCTGACCATCCCCGCGCTGGACAGCGTGCTCTGGCGCACCCAGCAACGCGCCGCACTGCAAGTGCCTGACCCTGCGGCCTATCACCCACTGAGCTGCTGGCGCGCCACCCCGGCCTGCGCCAGCCAGTTCCGCGCACGCCTGGCCTGGCTTAGCAGTAAACAGGGCCTGGCGTTGCCGGGCGTAGGCCCCGGCACCTGGGAAAAACTGTTGCATGCGCAACAACTCGACAGCCTGCTCGACTGGTTGCACCTCTCAGCTGAACAACTCAAGAGTATTCCAGGCCTGGGCCCACGCAGCGCCAGCGCCCTGCAACAGAGTTTCGATCTGGCCCGCGAACGCCCCATGCAGGACTGGCTACGCGCCCTCGGCCTGCCAGGCAATGGCAATCTGGCGCTGGACGCCGACTGGGACAGCCTGGCGCAACGCAGCGTAGCCGACTGGCAACGCCAACCTGGCATCGGCCCGCGCGCAGCGCAGTTGCAGGCCTTCTTTCAACACCCGGAAGTGCAAGCCCTGCGCGCGCAACTGCGCGCAGCGCAGATAGCGGGATTCTGAGCAAGCATCAGAAGGCGCGAAACTCTTCATGACAGGCCTTGCAGCTGTCTTCGACACGCTGCATCGGCGCGGTTAGCGCCTCAGGCTTTAACGGCTGTGCGGCCGTGGCAGCCACCAGCGCCGCGGTGCTGGCTTCCATGGCCTGGGCCAGTTCCTGAAAACGCGCCTGGCGCTGCCAGACATCATCCTTGGCACGGCTTTCATCACCGTCGTCGCGCACCTGCGGGAAGTGCTGCCAGGGCGTGCGGGTCAGCTGATCGAGCTTGGCGGCGCCCTCAACAAATGCCTGCTCCTTGAACGCCAACCGCCCGCGCAGCATGCCGCCGAGGTCTTCGCTGACCTTGAGCATCTGCTTGAAAATGCTCTGGCGCTGGCCTTGCGGCGAATTGGGGTCAACACCGCCGCAGCCACTTACAGCCAGCGCCAGTACAACCAGGGACAAGGTTTTAAGCTTCATAACACCTTCAATGCCAACAGCCGGGTGGATAACGGGCGACAGTATCGCCACCCGTCCGTCACCGGCCAAGCGTGGTGTTTTGCCGCAGATGTCAGAAGCCGCGCGGACGCTGAAGCGCAGAGGTTAAGCGGAGACGACAAACAGGCTGACGATCAGCGCCATACCGGCAAACCACACCAGCGAACGGATCGGCCCCCAGTCGGCCAGGTAGCAGAGGAAATACAGCACCCGGCTGAGCACGAAGGCCATCGCCAACTGATCCAGCAGCCCCTGCTCGGCGCCGCCGGCCTGGTGGGCGATAACTACCGCTGCGGCGAATGCCGGCGTCACCTCAAAGCCGTTGAGCTGGGCGTTGTTGGCACGTTTGCGCCAGCCCTCCAGGCCAGAGAGAAACGCGCGCGGGTCCTGATTGGCACGCGGTCCGTAGCCTGGGCCAAGGAACTTGGCAGTGGCGGTACTCAAGTAAGGCAGGAAGATAGCGATCAGCACGCACCAGTAGGCGAGGGTCATACAGGCTCCAGAGGCGAGGACAGTGAGGCTTGCAGCCTGCCTCAGGTGCACCTCCAAGGCCATGGCTGAACTGGCCAGAAGGCACGGCGCAACAGCCAATTCGCCCGACAGAAAGCCTTGGGCTTATGCGCCAGGCTGGCTATACTTCGCCAGCTTCACGCAGCCGGCACAGCTCCGGTTGCTCCCGCCACCTGTCCGAGGGGCGCTGCAGCATGCGGTAAGTTTGTTTTGAATCCCCAAGCCTCGCATTCCAGCAATGCAATCAGGCGGATTCAAATCAAACTTCCGCCTGTCAGGCTCGGATGGGGCGTTAACCATACGCATCAACGGCGCCCATTCGCAGACAACGAATGGAGAGCTTTTTATGAGCGCCGCTTTTAACGATTTCAAAGTCGCCGACATTTCCCTGGCTGCCTGGGGCCGTCGCGAAACCATCATCGCCGAATCCGAAATGCCAGCTCTGATGGGCCTGCGCCGCAAATACGCCGGTGAGCAGCCGCTGAAAGGCGCGAAGATCATCGGCTGCATCCACATGACCATCCAGACTGCCGTGCTGATCGAAACCCTGACTGCACTGGGCGCCGAAGTACGCTGGTCGTCGTGCAACATCTTCTCGACTCAGGACCAGGCCGCTGCCGCCATCGCCGCAGCCGGTATCCCGGTATTCGCCTGGAAGGGCGAGACCGAAGAAGAGTACGAGTGGTGCATCGAGCAAACCATCCTGAAAGATGGCCAGCCGTGGGATGCCAACATGATCCTCGACGACGGCGGCGACCTGACCGAGATCCTGCACAAAAAATACCCACAGATGCTTGAGCGCATCCACGGCGTCACCGAAGAGACCACCACCGGCGTGCACCGCCTGCTGGACATGCTGGCCAAGGGCGAGTTGAAGATCCCGGCGATCAACGTCAATGACTCGGTGACCAAGAGCAAGAACGACAACAAATATGGCTGCCGCCACAGCCTGAACGACGCCATCAAGCGCGGCACCGACCACCTGCTGTCCGGCAAGCAAGCGCTGGTGATCGGTTACGGTGACGTGGGCAAGGGCTCGGCACAATCGCTGCGTCAGGAAGGCATGATCGTGCGCGTGACCGAAGTGGACCCGATCTGCGCCATGCAGGCCTGCATGGATGGCTATGAAGTGGTTTCGCCATTCGTCGACGGCATCAACGACGGCACCGCCGCCAGCATCGACACCGCCCTGCTGGGCAAGATCGACCTGCTGGTGACCACCACCGGCAACGTCAACGTCTGCGACGCCAACATGCTCAAGGCCCTGAAAAAGCGCGCAGTGGTCTGCAACATCGGTCACTTCGACAACGAAATCGACACCGCTTTCATGCGCAAGAACTGGGCGTGGGAAGAAGTGAAGCCACAGGTGCACAAGATCCATCGCACCGGTGCCGGCAGCTTCGACCCGCACAACGATGACTACCTGATCCTGCTGGCCGAAGGCCGTCTGGTTAACCTGGGCAACGCCACTGGCCACCCAAGCCGGATCATGGACGGCTCGTTCGCCAACCAGGTGCTGGCGCAGATCTTCCTGTTCGGCCAGAAGTACGCCGACCTGCCTGCCGCGCAGAAAGCCGAGCGCCTGACCGTGGAAGTGCTGCCGAAGAAGCTCGACGAAGAAGTGGCCCTGGAAATGGTCAAAGGCTTCGGCGGCGTGGTCACCCAGCTGACCAAGACCCAGGCCGACTATATCGGCGTGACCGTCGAAGGCCCGTTCAAGCCGCACGCTTACCGCTATTGATGCGTAGGGTGGGTTGGCCGTGCGGCCGACCCATCGAGAACCCTGGTGGGTTGGCCTGCGGCTAACCCACCCTACGGAATGTCCTTATGTCTCAAGAACGCCGTTACAGCTTCGAGTTCTTCCCCACCAAGACCGACGCCGGGCACGAAAAACTGATGAATGTGGCGCGCCAACTGGCAACCTACAAACCCGATTTCTTCTCCTGCACCTACGGTGCCGGTGGCTCCACCCGCGACCGCACGCTGAACACCGTGCTGCAACTCGATGGCGAGATCAAGGTACCGGCCGCGCCGCACCTGTCCTGCGTCGGTGACAGCAAGGCCGAGCTGCGCGAGCTGCTGACCCTGTACAAGAATGCCGGGATCAAGCGCATTGTCGCCCTGCGCGGCGATCTGCCTTCCGGTATGGGCATGGCCAGCGGCGAACTGCGTTACGCCAACGAGCTGGTCAGCTTTATCCGCGAAGAAACTGGCGACCATTTCCATATCGAAGTCGCTGCCTACCCGGAAATGCACCCGCAGGCACGCAACTTCGAAGACGATATCGCCAACTTCGTGCGCAAGGCCAAAGCCGGCGCGGACAGTGCGATCACTCAGTACTTCTTCAACGCCGACTGCTACTTCTACTTCGTCGAGCGTGTGCGCAAACTGGGTGTGGATATTCCGGTGGTGCCGGGCATCATGCCGATCACCAACTACAGCAAGCTGGCGCGCTTCTCCGATGCCTGCGGTGCGGAAATCCCGCGCTGGGTGCGCAAGCAACTGGAAGCCTACGGTGACGACACCGACAGCATCCAGGCGTATGGCGAGCAGGTCATCACTGAAATGTGCGAGCGCCTGCTGCAAGGCGGCGCGCCGGGTTTGCACTTCTACAGCATGAACCAGGCCGAGCCGAGCCTGGCGATCTGGAACAACCTCAAGCTGCCACGCTAACGCTTCACGGCAGCCACCTCGGCACCCGCGTCCTGCGGGCGCCGATGGTTTTCCCGGCCATGTGCTATGGCCCACCTGGCCAGACACTGCAGCCTTTTCACCACTCGCCCGGCAAACCACGGTAGCCTTTTGCAACGCACTACCGGGTCAACCCATAGTCCAAAGTACTCAGTCACGACCATACTTTCAGCAAGCGTCTAGCCATGTAGGGCTTACGCGGTATCACAATCATGGAGCGCCGCAATGGCCGCACGAAAAAAGACCAACGCCTCAGTCACCCCCAAAGGCAGCCTGGAAACCCTTTCACAACGTGAAGTGCAGCAGCTGCGCGAAACCGGTTCCGGCAGCGTCTATGCGCTGTTCCGCCAGTGCGCCCTGGCGATCCTCAACACCGGCTCGCACAGCGACAACGCCAAGACCATTCTGGAAGCCTACCCAGACTTCGAGATCCGCATCCTGCAGCAGGATCGCGGCATTCGCCTGGAGCTGTTCAACGCCCCGGCCGACGCCTTCGTCGATGGCGAAATGATCGCCAGCACCCGCGAGATGCTGTTCAGCGCCCTGCGCGACATCGTCTACACCCAGAGCGAGCTGGAGAACAAGCGGGTCGACTTCGGCAGCTCCCAGGGCATCACCGATTACGTTTTCCACCTGCTACGCAACGCACACACCCTGCGCGCCGGCGTCGAGCCAAAGATCGTGGTGTGCTGGGGCGGCCACTCGATCAGCACCGAAGAATACAAATACACCAAGAAAGTCGGCCACGAGCTGGGCCTGCGCGGCCTGGACATCTGTACCGGCTGCGGCCCTGGCGTGATGAAGGGCCCGATGAAAGGCGCGACCATTTCCCATGCCAAACAGCGCAACGTGCATGGCCGCTACCTGGGTCTGACCGAGCCGGGGATCATCGCCGCCGAAGCGCCCAACCCGATCGTTAATGAGCTGGTGATCCTGCCGGATATCGAGAAGCGCCTGGAGGCCTTCGTCCGTGTCGGCCACGGCATCATCATCTTCCCCGGCGGCGCCGGCACGGCTGAGGAGCTGCTGTATTTCCTCGGCATCCTGATGCACCCGGACAACCAGAACATCCCCTTCCCGCTGATCATGACCGGGCCACGCAGCGCCGCCGCGTACCTCGAGCAGCTGCATGAGTTTATCGGCGCGACCCTGGGTGCAGCGGCGCAGCAGCGCTACAGCATCATCATCAACGACCCCGAGCAGGTCGCCCGGGAGATGGCTGAAGGGATCAAGGCGGTCAAACAGTTCCGCCGTGAACATAACGACGCCTTCCACTTCAACTGGCTGCTGAAGATCGACGAAAGTTTCCAGCACCCGTTCGAGCCAACCCACGCCAATATGGCCAGCCTCAAGCTGACCCGCGAACAGCCGGTGCATGAGCTGGCTGCCAACCTGCGTCGAGCGTTTTCCGGGATTGTCGCAGGCAACGTCAAGGACAAGGGCATCCGCCTGATCGAGCAATACGGCCCTTACGAGATCACCGGCGACCGCGACATCATGCTGCAGCTCGATCAGTTGCTGCAGGCCTTCGTCGATCAGCATCGGATGAAACTGCCGGGCAACAGCGCCTATGTACCCTGCTACAAACTGACCAGCTAAACCGGTTATAGGGCAGAAATTCTACTGGCCATATGCGGCCGACCTGCGCAGATAGCAGCTACATTGAGACTGGGTATTTGCAATGAAGTCTGCGAGGTCACCGCACCATGGTCAGGTTGTACGCACTGCTGTTCCTGTTGTCCTGCTCCTTCAACTGTTACGCCCAACCCCTGAAAGTCTGCACAAATGAATGGCCACCCTACACCCTCCTCGAAGACGGCCAAGTGCGCGGTATTGATGCGGATCTACTGCATCTGGTACTGACCAATCTGAATATCAGTTACGACATTACGCTGGAGCCGTGGCGACGCTGTTTACACAAAATGAGCGACGGCAAACTAGATATTCTGCTGGATGCGTTCTACAGCGACGAACGCGCCAAAGGCATGATTTTCCCTAATGAAGCCATGGCCGACAGCGCAATGGTGCTGTTCCACGCACGCGCTCGCCCTCACCTGATCAACTCAGTGGACGATCTTGCCGGCTTACGGGTTGGCACAGAACCCGGCTACGCCTACAGCAACCAAGCCTTCGCCCAGGGCACCCACTTTGTTCGTGAAGATGCTCCAACGCTGGATGCCAACATCGGCAAACTCTTACTGGGGCGCATTGATCTGGTGATTACTGACCGGGCTGTCGGCCTTTACACCGCCAAAACCATGGGTGCCGAAGATGCCATCGCCTATAGCCCGCAACCGCTGTACAGCGACCGGGTATATGCCGCGTTCAGCAAACGACCTGCCGTGGCCGCACTGGTGCCGCGCTTCGAGAATGAACTGCGGCGCCTTAAAAGCAGCCCCGAGTACGCGGCAATACTGCGCCGTTATCACCAAGAAGTACCGGCCCAGACCGCCGAGCAGACCGACGCTCGCGCTAACTAGCGGCTCTGTTATACTCGGCCCTTCCCGCCAGGCTTGCGCCCGGATGCTAGCCCCCAGAGGCCAGTAGTACCGGACGGGATTACGCCCCCCAAGCGTGATTCAAGCCAGGCAATACACCCCATAGGGCTGCGCCCTCACTAGACAGGATTACACATGTCCTTTGCCTCCCTCGGTCTCTCCGAGGCTTTAGTCCGTGCGGTCGAATCCGCCGGCTACACCCAACCCACTCCGGTGCAACAGCGGGCCATCCCCGCCGCGTTGCAAGGTCGCGACCTGATGGTGGCGGCCCAGACGGGTACAGGTAAGACAGGCGGTTTTGCCCTGCCGATCCTCGAGCGACTGTTCCCCAACGGTCACCCGGATCGCGAACAGCGTCACGGCCCGAAACAACCGCGCGTCCTGGTATTGACCCCGACCCGCGAACTGGCCGCCCAGGTGCATGACAGCTTCAAGCTGTATGCCCGCGATTTGAAATTCGTCAGCGCCTGCATATTCGGCGGCGTTGGCATGAACCCGCAGGTGCAGGCCCTGGCCAAGGGCGTCGATGTACTGGTGGCCTGCCCCGGCCGCCTGCTCGACCTGGCCAACCAGCGCGCCATCGACCTGTCGCATGTAGAAATCCTCGTCCTCGACGAAGCCGACCGCATGCTCGACATGGGTTTTATCCATGACGTGAAGAAGGTCCTCGCCAAGCTGCCGGCGAAACGGCAGAACCTGCTGTTCTCGGCGACCTTCTCGAAAGACATCACCGATCTCGCCGGCAAGTTACTGCACAACCCAGAGCGCATCGAAGTCACGCCGCCGAACACCACGGTCGAGCGTATCGAACAGCGGGTATTCCGCGTTCAGGCCAGCCACAAACGCGCCCTGCTCGCCCACCTGATCACCGCCGGCGCCTGGGAACAGGTACTGGTCTTCACCCGCACCAAGCACGGCGCCAACCGCCTGGCCGAATACCTCGACAAGCACAACCTGCCAGCGGTGGCGATCCACGGCAACAAGAGCCAGAACGCCCGTACCAAAGCCCTGGCTGACTTCAAGGCCGGCAATGTGCGCATTCTGGTGGCCACCGATATCGCCGCCCGCGGTCTGGATATCGATCAGCTGCCACACGTGGTCAACTTCGAGTTACCGAACATCGAAGAAGATTACGTACACCGCATCGGCCGTACCGGCCGTGCTGGCCGCAGCGGTGAGGCAATCTCCCTGGTTGCACCGGATGAAGAGAAGTTGCTCAAGGGCATTGAGCGCATGACCAAGCAGAAGATCGGCGACGGTGACCTGCTCGGTTTTGATGCAAGCACGGTTGAAGCCGAACGCCCGGAAGTACGTGAGCCGCAGAAACCACGTCAACCGCGCGGCGCCAAACCAGAAGGCGAACGCCATGGCGGCGGGCGCAAGGACAAAGGCAAGGACAGCGGCAAGGAACACAGCCGCGCAGCCAAGCCTCAGGGCGGCCGCAGCCAACAGCCGCGCAACTCGTCCTCGGGACGCGCTGCCGCGCCGGCCGTGCCCGCACTCCCTCCGGACCGCGCGCCGGATGAGTTCCGCGACGATGAAATCGATAATTTCGGCAACCGTGCCGACTATGTAAGCCCGAACCAGAACAAGCAGCAGAACCGTGGCCGTCGGCCCGGTACGCCTGCAGCGCCAAGCGGTCCGAGCGCCAGCAATGGCGTCGGTCTGGGTGCTCGTCCAGCCAAGCCGCCACGCAGTAATGGCGGCGGTGCAAATGCTGGCGCTGGCGCACAAGGTCGCCGTCAGGGCTCAGGCTCTGGTGGCCAGGGCGGTCAGGGCCGTAATGGTTCCGGCCGTGCACGTCCGCCGCGTGATACCCGCACCACATCGCTGAACCGCGATGAGCTGCCACGCCAGGAAGCGGCGGTGAAAAGCCCACGCGACAAGCAACCAGTGATCGTGCACAAGGGCTCACGCCTGGACCGCTTCCCGACACCGGAGCAGCTTGACGAACTGGCGAGCGCACGTCCGCGCGGCGAAAAACCGGCCCTGCTGACGCGCAACCGCGAAGAGTCATAGTCAGCTAGCCGCACACAAAAACGCCGCCCATTGGGCGGCGTTTTTGTTGGTGCAGCATTCGCTCAGCGATGGGTTACGTCGCGGTGCGACTCACCCATCCAGGCGGGATTACTTGCGTACGCCTTCAACCGAGATGATCAGCTCGACGCTTTCCGAGGCTGGGCCCAGGTCTTTGCTGATGCCGAAGTCTTTCAGCTTCAGCGTGGTGCTGCCCTCGAAGCCGGCACGGTAGCCGCCCCATGGGTCCTTGCCTTCACCGATAAACTTGGCGGCAATCACCACCGGCTTGGTCACGCCATTGAGGGTCAGGTCGCCGGTGATATCGGCAGTGCCTTCACCAGTGGATTTGACCGAAGTAGACGCGAAGGTCGCCGTTGGGTGCTTACTGACGTTGAGGAAGTCATCGCTGCGGATGTGCTTGTCGCGCTCGGCATGGTTGGTGTCGACGCTGGTGGTGTTCAGCGTCACGTTGACCTTGCTGTCCTGCGGCTTGGCGGCGTCGAAGCTGAAGCTGCCGTCAAAGTCCTTGAACGTACCGTACAGCCAGCTGTAGCCCAGGTGGCTGATCTTGAAATTGACGAAGGCGTGCTGGCCTTGCTTGTCGATGGCGTAATCGGCGGCCATCGCCTGACCAGCGCCGATCAGTGCGCCACCAAGTGCCAGGGCTACGAGGGTTTTCTTCAACATGGGCATGCTCCTTGTGAGTGTGGGATGGGGCCCATTCAGCCCCGGAAACAGCAAACGGAACTAGCGACCGAACATCCGCGTAAGCGTACGGTCGCGATCAATAAAGTGGTGTTTCAGTGCAGCCAGGGCATGCACACCGGCAAAGATCACCAGCGCCCACGCCAGGTACTCATGCACCAGCCCGGCAACGTCTTCCTGATCAGGAATGCTGGTCAGGCTGGCCGGTACTTCAAACAAGCCGAATACCGGGATGCCGCGACCGTCTGCCGTAGAGATCAGGTAGCCGGAAATCATCAGCACAAACAGCCCCAGATAGAGAAAGCTGTGGCCCAGCTTGCTGGCCATACGCGTCATCCGCCCATGGTTAGGCAGACTCGCCGGGGGCGGACTGAACCAGCGCCACAGCACCCGCCCCAGCATCACGGCAAACAGCACCAGGCCGATGCTCTTGTGCAGGTCCGGTGCCGTCTGACGCCAGCTGCTGTAGTAATCCAGCCCGACCATCCAGTAACCCAGGCCAAACAGGCCAAACACGGCCAGCGCCACCAGCCAGTGCATCAGGATGCTGACCAAGCCGTAGTGAGAAGAGCTATTGCGCCATTGCATTGCAAACTTTCCAAAGGAAGGACTAGGACCGCGAGTGGAGCAAGACTAGCAACAAACCTATCGACTAAAAGCGGAAATTTTCGCTTTGAAATATCGAGAAATACGATGCGTTATCCGATCCTTTAACTCAGCCGAGTTAGTCTAGCGGCACTCGGCAAAGTTCAGCAGGCCGGCTACAAACGGCAGAATAGAGGGGATCAGCGGGAAGCCTGGGTCATCAAGCGCAGTTGTGCCGTCCATCCTCCACAGTGCTTCTGATAGGCTTGGCGCAGATGATTGCGAGCCGAGGAAGAAGTAGAGCGATGAGCCTGAACGACCAGTGGATGCAGCGTGACCTGAAAGTGCTCTGGCACCCCTGTACGCAAATGAAGGACCACGAACAGCTGCCGCTGGTGCCGATCAAGCGCGGCGAAGGTGTTTGGCTTGAGGACTTCGACGGCAAGCGCTACCTCGACGCGGTCAGCTCCTGGTGGGTCAACGTATTCGGCCACGCCAACCCACGGATCAATCAGCGCATCAAGGATCAGGTCGACCAGCTGGAACACGTGATCCTCGCCGGCTTCAGCCATCAGCCGGTGATCGAATTGTCCGAGCGCCTGGTCAAGATGACCCCGGCAGGTCTGGACCGGGTGTTTTACGCCGACAACGGCTCATCCTGCATCGAAGTCGCGCTGAAGATGAGCTTTCACTACTGGCTCAACGTCGGCCAACCGGCAAAGAAGCGCTTCGTCACGCTCTCCAATAGTTACCACGGCGAAACCATCGCGGCGATGTCGGTGGGCGATGTGGCGCTGTTTACCGATACCTACAAGGCGTTGCTGCTCGACACCATCAAGGTGCCCAGCCCGGATTGTTACCACCGCCCCGACGGCATCAGTTGGGAAGAACATTCGCGCAACATGTTCCTGGCCATGGAACAGACCCTGGCCGAGCATGGCCATGAAGTCGCGGCGGTGATCGTCGAGCCGCTGATCCAGGGCGCCGGCGGCATGCGCATGTATCACCCGATCTACCTCAAGCTACTGCGCGAAGCCTGCGACCGCTACGGCGTACACCTGATCCATGACGAGATCGCCGTGGGCTTCGGCCGCACCGGGACGATGTTCGCCTGCGAACAGGCCGGCATTCGTCCGGATTTCCTCTGCCTATCGAAAGCGCTGACTGGCGGCTATCTACCGCTGGCCGCCTGCCTGACCACCAACGAGGTGTACCAGGCGTTCTACGACGACTACTCGACCCTGCGCGCCTTCCTCCACTCGCACAGCTACACCGGCAATCCGCTGGCCTGCGCCGCCGCCCTGGCGACCCTGGATATCTTCGAGCAGGACAATGTGATTGAAGCCAACCAGGCCCTTGCCGCGCGAATGGCCAGCGCCACCGCGCATCTGGCCGACCATCCGCATGTCGCCGAAGTACGCCAGACCGGCATGGCCCTAGCCATCGAGATGGTGCAGGACAAAGCCAGCAAAACCGCCTACCCCTGGCAGGAGCGTCGCGGCCTCAAGGTGTTCCAGCACGCCCTGGAGCGCGGTGCGCTGCTGCGGCCACTGGGCAGCGTGGTGTATTTCCTGCCGCCTTACGTAATCACCCCCGAGCAGATCGACTTCCTTGCCGAAGTGGCCAGTGAAGGCATCGACATCGCCACCCGCACCTCGGTCAGCGTGGCGCAAGGCAATGCCAACTACCCCGGCTTTCGCGATCCGGGCTAGAAGTAGGGTGGATCGGGGCGCGTAGCTGAGGCTTCACCCATCCATCATTGCGATATTGCGGTGGATGAAAAGAGCGTCATCCACCCTACGGATATCAATGCGCACGGCTCAGCCTAAGGCTAAAATTCGCGCCTTTACTCTAGGTTCACCTCTTATGCGCCTATCCCGTTTCTTTATCGATGCCCCCCTCTCCCTCGGCCAGCACGAGCTGCCAGAAGCCCAGGCCCACTATATCGGCCGCGTGTTGCGGCATGCCGTGGGCGATGCGCTGCAATTGTTCGATGGCAGCGGTCAGGAATACCGCGGCGAGCTGATCGAAGTGGGCAAGAAAAGCGTGCGTGTCGAGTTGCGTGAAGCCTTTGCTGGCCAGGCCGAGTCACCGCTGCATATCCATCTGGGTCAGGGCCTGTCGCGTGGCGAACGGATGGATTGGGCGATTCAGAAGGCCACCGAGCTGGGCGCCAATGAAATCAGCCTGATCGTCAGTGAGCGCTGTGAAGTGCGCCTCAAGGATAAACGCGCCGACAAGCGCATGGCGCACTGGCGGCAGGTGGCGATCAGCGCCTGCGAGCAATGCGGCCGTTCGGTGCTGCCGATCATTCATCCGCCCATCAGCTTGAATGACTGGTTAGGGCAGATAACCGCCGAACTCAAGTTGGTGCTGCACCCGGTCGCTGAGCCCTGGGCCAGTCACCTGCAGCCTAAGTCGTTAGCCTTTCTGATCGGCCCGGAGGGAGGTCTAAACGAGAGCGAAGTTGCCCTGGCCAAGACCCAGGGCTTCCACGCCGCCCGCCTCGGCCCGCGCGTGCTGCGCACGGAGACCGCACCGGTAGTGGCGCTAAGCGTGGCGCAGCAGTTGTGGGGCGATTTCTAAGGTCTACTTCAGCATCATAAAAAAGCCCGCAAACGCGGGCTTTTTCGTACAGAGGCGGTCAGATCAATCCAGCATCGGCCAGCTTCTGTTCCAAGCCAATCAGGTCCGGAATCTTCAGCACCGCCTCGCCAAACTGCACCGCATCCAGCTCCAGCGGCGACAGGGTGACATCGGCGCGCACCAGTTCGGCACCGACCTTGATCGAGCGCGGAATGCCCTGCACCAGCACGGCAATAAACTTCACCGCCGGACGGCCGCCGAGGGCGTTGATCACCGCCACCCGCGAGCCGGGGCTGACGTTGACCTGACCATCCGATGCGGCTTCGAACGACAGCAGCGGCAGGCGCAGATCGCGCCAGGCAATCTGCCCGAGGAACCAGCTGGGCATGCCTTCGCTGACCTGCGGCGCGCGGTAGGGGATCAGCTCGGCAACCGCGACGTTGGGCAGCAGCAGAGTACGGTCAGTCAGCGGCATCAACAGGCCGGTAAGGCTGTTGGCGCTGTTCTGCGTGGCGACGGCTTGGCTCATGGATATTTCCTGTACAGGGCACGGCCCCGGATTATCGGCACTGCTCGGCCAGGTGATTGACCAGGGCTTCGGCCAGCTCGCGCGGGTCGCCGCTGAAGCTGCTGTAGCCGGCTTCACGCAGGCTATCCGGCATGCTTGGGCAAGCGCAGCTGTCCGCGCGCTGCGTCCAGATCACGCTGCCCTGGCGACGCACATAGGCGGCTGCGGCGCTGCCATCGCTGCCCATGCCGCTGAAGGCGATTACACCGCTGAGCGCACCAAAATGCTGGGCCAGATTAAGCATCATCTGATCAATCGACGGGCTGTAGGGTTCTGGCCAGCCGCGCTCGGCAATCTGCATCTGGCCGTCATCGCTGAAGCCCAACTCATAACTGATCGGCACCACCACCACTTCACCGCAACGCACCGCGTCGCCATGGCGCGCCGGGTTGACATGCCACTGACTGTGGCGTCCCACCGCTTGCGGCAGCGCGCTCTCAAAACTCGCATCGATATGCTGGGCATAGACAAAGCCAACCGGCAGACCGCCCGGCAAGGCATCGAGAAAGGCTTTTACTGCAGCCGGGCCGCCCAGTGAGGCCGCCAGCAACCACACCTGGCGCGCCGGTTCGCCGGCTACCAGAGGGGTATCGGCCAGCGCGGCCGGCAGGTCCAGACGCGATGGACGCTGCGCTTCAGCCAGCAAGGCTTCCAGGCTCGGGCCAACTGCTTGCGAGGGGTCGCCGACCAGCTTCTTCAGCTTGCCGAACAGCCGACGCTCCCAGCGCGGGTAGTTCTCCGAATGGCGCTCAGGCGCGTGGCCTTCACCAAACAGCACCGGAGCCGAGGCGCTTTCCATCAGGCTGTCGACCAGCGGCAAGTCTTCCGACTGGGCCAGATCAACCAGCCACAGGTCGGTTTCGCAGGCGTTCAGGGTTTCCTGATCGAGGCGCGCCGGGTCGCTGTTCATCACCACTTGATAGCCGCTGCCGGTCAACGCCTGCTGCAGCACATGACGCTGCAGCGAGGTATCGGCAATCACCGCGATGCGGGCTGCAGTTTTCTCACTCATTGCGGTTTACCGGGTGGCGGCCCACCAGTTGCTGAATGGTTTCAAGCAACAAGGACTCCTGGTAAGGCTTACCAAGGTACTCGTTGACACCGATGCTCATGGCCCGCTCACGGTGTTTTTCACCGGTACGCGAGGTGATCATGATAATCGGCAGGTCTTTCAGGCCTTCATCGTGGCGCACCAGGGTTGCCACTTCGAAGCCGTCCATGCGTGGCATTTCGATGTCCAGCAGCATGATGTCGGGCTTGCGTTCCTGCAGCTGCGAGATGGCATCGACACCGTCCTTGGCGGTCAGTACGTTCATGCCGTTACGCTCGAGCAGACGACTGGTGACCTTGCGCACGGTGACCGAATCGTCGACCACCATGACCAGGGTCGGCCGATCCGCTTCGATCTCCGCCGCCGTTGCCGACTGCTTGAGCAGACGCGGCGTCAGCTGGGTAAGCAAATGCGCGTGCAGCACACGAATGGTTGCCAGCAGATCGAGAATGACCACCACGCGACCGTCACCGAGGATGGTTGCACCGGAAATCCCGTGTACACCGGCGAACTGCGGGCCGAGGCTCTTCACCACGATTTCCCGCGAACCAGCCAGGGAGTCAACCTGCACAGCTACGGCGTGCTCTTTGGAGCGCACCAGAATCACCGGCAGCGGCAGGCTCTGACCAACCAGCTTGGGCTGCTGGCCGTTGTTCAGCAGGTCGCCCAGGTAACGCAGTTCATAGCTCTGCCCGGCGTACTCGAAGCGCGGCGCATCCGGCGCGTAGTAGGCTTCCAGCTCGTACGGGGAAACCCGCACGATACCTTCGATGGTGTTCAGCGGAATGGCGTAGAGGTCTTCGCCGGACAGCACCATCAGCGCGCGGTTGACCGACACGGTGAACGGCAGGCGAATAGTAAAGGTGGTGCCAGTACCGGGGATCGACTCGATGCTCATCGAGCCGCCGAGCTGTTTGACCTCGGAGTGGACCACGTCCATGCCCACACCACGCCCGGAAATCTGCGTAACCTTCTCGGCGGTGGAGAAACCGGCCTCGAGAATAAACTGCAGCACTTCGTAGTCGGTGAGGTCGGAGTCGGCGTCCATCAAGCCGCGCTCGATGGCTTTGCGCCGCACCGCTTCCAGACGAATACCGCCGCCGTCATCGGCCAGGGTCAGGACGATATCGCCGCCCTCACGGCCCAGCGCCAGGCGAATGGTGCCCTGCTCCGGCTTGCCGGCAGCACGGCGCACATCGGCGGCTTCGATGCCGTGGTCGACGGCGTTGCGCAGCATGTGTTCCAGCGGCGCGACGATACGTTCGAGTACGGTACGGTCCATCTCGCCATCGGCGTTACCGACGACGAACTCAACCTGCTTGCCCAGCTCACCGGAAATCTGCCGCACGATACGCCGCAGACGCGGTACCAGACGGTCGAAAGGCACCATGCGCGTACGCATCAGGCCTTCCTGCAATTCGGAGTTGACCCGCGCCTGTTGCAGCAACAGGGTTTCCGCATCGCGGTTACGCGCGGCCAGGGTTTCTTTCAGGTCGAGCAAGTCGGAAGCGGACTCGAACAGTGCACGCGACAGCTGTTGCAGCTGTGAGTGACGGTCCATTTCCAGCGGGTCGAAATCCTCATAGCCCATACGCTCGGCTTCAGCCTCAATACGGCTGAGGATCTGCGCCTGGGTTTCAGTATCGAGGCGGCGCAACTGATCACGCACGCGGTCGATGGTGGCTTCCATCTCACTCAGGGTGAAACCGAAGTCACTCACCTGTTGCTCGACCCGACCCCGGAAAATCGAGGTTTCACCGGCCAGGTTGACCAAGCCTTCAAGCAACTCGGCCGGCACCTTGACCAGCTCCTGCGGCGCACGCCGCGAGGCCGCTTCCTGCGCAGCTTCTTCAGCGCGGCGCACGAACGGCAGCACCTTGGCCACCAGTTCCTGCGCTGGCATGGCACTGGCTGCAACAATCGGTGCGCTCAATTCCGGCAGACGCGCGGCTTGTTCGGCAACTGGCGCAGGCGCTTGCTGGCTCGCCGTATCGGCCACCAGGCTGTCATTCAGACGCTGACGCAGCGCGTCCAGCTCCTGCTGCAAGCCTTCAAAGCCGGACTGCACATCAACAAACAGGCTCTGCGGCCACGGCGCACCCTGAGCTTGCGCTTCGGTCAGGTGCTGTTCGAGGCTGTGGGTCAGGTCGCCCAGGCGCTTCTGCCCTGCCAGACGTGCACCACCCTTGAGGGTGTGCAGGATGCGCAGCATATCGTCGATGGCGGCGCCATCTTCACGGTCAGCCTCCCAACGGCCGATGGCGACTTCCATGGCTTCCAGCAGGTCATCACCTTCCTCAAGGAAGATGTCGAGGATGTCCGATTCGGCATCGTCATCCTGCTGGGCGTCGGCAGCCTTGAGGGCAACCGCAGACGGCATGCTCAGTTGTTCATCCGGGTTGGCGCGAAACCGCTTGATGGTTTCGATCAGCGCCTCACCACTCGGTACGCCGCGCTTGCCACGTACCGCTTCGAGCATCTCGGCCAGGCTGTCGTGACAGGCCTGGAGCAGCGTGAAGAGGTCCTGGCTGGCGCGCAAACGGCCTTGGCCAAGACCTTCGTAGAGGAATTCCAGCTCGTGGGCCAGGTCACCGATTTCACGGATCTCGGCCATGCGGGCACCACCCTTGAGGGTGTGCAGATCGCGCTGCAGCGACTCCAGCTCCAGGCTGTTGTTGACGTCGCCCATCCAGCGTTGCAACGCTGCACCAGCGCTGTCGATGATGTCGAAACCTTCCTCAAGGAAGATTTCCACCAGCTCAGGATCACGCTCGTCATCAAATACGGCAGGCGCAGCTACAGCGACCGGCGCTGGAACTGGCTCGGGCTCGGGCTCGGGCTCGGGCGCAATATCAGGGATGGCAGCAAATTCGGCTTCGCTTTCAGTAGCAGACTCGACCAGTGGTTGCTCGTCGAACTCCACAGCAGGTAGCTCGAACGCTTCGATCTCCAGAGCCTCAGTTGCCAATGGCTCCTGCGGCGCATCCGCCAGGATGCCAAAGTCGATCTCTTCTATCTCTGGCAGCTCAGCAGACTCGGGCTCTGCCAGATCGAACGACTCGATCATCGGCAAGGCTTCGGCTTCGGCTTCGGCTTCGGCTTCGGCTTCGGCTTCGGCTTCGGCTTCGGCTTCGGCTTCGGCTTCGGCTTCGGCTTCGGCTTCGGCTTCGGCTTCGGCTTCGGCAGCAGGCTCGGGGA
>NZ_JAUYGD010000029.1 GCF_030690725.1 Pseudomonas sp.
CTTTGGCAGTGGTTCAGGCCGTAGGATGGGTGCTAACCCATCAGCCAATTGATGGGTTAGCACCCATCCTACGGTGGTGAGCACAAAGAAATGCCGCTTCCCTGGCAAGGGCGAAGCGGCATTTTTCTTATGTGAACAGCATTACGCTCGAAAGCGGCCTTTTCATTCCAGCAACACAGCTAGTCAGCCAAACGCCAGGTAGTGCCACCCTTGCCATCTTCCAGCACCACACCCATGGCGGTGAGCTGATCGCGGATGCGGTCGGACTCGCCCCAGTTCTTCTCGACGCGGGCCTGCAGACGCGCGGCGATCAGTGCTTCAACCTCGGCAGCATCCACCTTGCCGGCCGCACCGGCCTGCAGGAAAGCTTCCGGCTCAAGCTGCAACACACCCAGCACCCCAGCCAGCTCCTTCAAGCGTGCCGCCAGCCCGGCAGCGGCCTGCAGTTCAGTTTCACGCAGGCGGTTGATCTCGCGGGCCAGCTCGAACAATACGGCGCAGGCTTCCGGCGAGTTGAAATCGTCATCCATGGCCGCCGCAAAACGCTCGACAAATGCCTCGCCACCAACAGGCGCAGCCGCCGGCAGGCCTTTGAGCGCGTTATAGAAGCGCTCCAGAGCGCCTTTGGCTTCGCGCAGGCTGTCTTCGGAGTAGTTGATCGGGCTGCGGTAGTGGCTGGACACCAGCAGGTAACGCACCACTTCCGGGTGATACTTCTCCAGCACTTCGCGAATGGTGAAGAAGTTGCCCAGGGATTTGGACATCTTCTCGCCGTCCACGCGCACCGCGCCAGCGTGCATCCAGGCATTGGCGTAGAGCTTGCCGGTGGCGGCTTCGCTCTGCGCGATCTCGTTTTCATGGTGCGGGAACACCAGATCCGGCCCGCCGCCATGGATGTCGAAGGTCTCGCCCAGGCAGCAGGTCGACATCACCGAGCACTCGATATGCCAGCCTGGACGGCCCGCGCCCCAAGGCGATTCCCAACTCGGCTCCCCCGGCTTGGCCCCCTTCCACAAAACGAAATCCAGCGGGTCCTGCTTGGCTTCGTCGACCTCGATGCGCGCGCCAATCTTCAGGTCTTCGATCTTCTTGCGCGACAGTTTGCCGTAACCGACAAACTTGCCGACCCGGTAGTACACGTCGCCATTGCCAGGCGCGTAGGCAAAGCCTTTGTCGATCAGGGTCTGGATCATCTCGTGCATGCCGGCGATATGCCCGGTGGCACGTGGTTCCTGATCCGGACGCAGGACATTCAGACGCGCTTCGTCTTCGTGCATGGCCGCGATCATGCGCTCGACCAGCGCTTCAAACGGCTCGCCGTTGTCATTGGCGCGCTTGATGATCTTGTCGTCGATGTCGGTGATATTGCGTACGTAGGTCACGTCATAGCCGCGATGGCGCAGCCAGCGAGTCACCACATCGAACGCCACCATCACCCGCGCATGACCGATATGACAGAAGTCGTAAACCGTCATGCCGCACACATACATGCGCACATGGTTCCCCACCAGCGGTTTGAAGACGTCTTTGCTTTTGGTCAGCGTGTTGTAGATCGAGAGCATCGGGGTTCCTTGGAAAACCACGGGCCAGAGGGCTGGCCCGGTCTATAACGCGTTCGGCTTGATTAATTAAGCCCAGGAATCGCGCAGCGTTACGGTACGGTTGAAGACGGGCGCACCCGGCTTGCTGTCCTTGATGTCGGCGCAGAAGTAGCCTTCGCGCTCGAACTGGAAGCGCTCTTCCGGTGCGGCTTCGGCCAAGGATGGCTCGGCGCGACAGCCCTTGAGCACTACCAGCGAATCCGGGTTGATATTGTCGAGGAAGCTGCCGCCCTCTTCGTCCTTCTCCGGGTTGGCCGAGCGGAACAGGCGGTCGTACAGGCGCACTTCACACTCAACGCTTTCAGCGGCCGGCACCCAGTGAATCACGCCTTTGACCTTACGGCCTTCAGGGTTCTTGCCCAGGGTGTTTTCGTCGTAGCTGCAGCGCAGTTCGACGATATTGCCGTCGGCATCCTTGATCGCTTCATCGGCGCGAATCACGTAGCTGCCGCGCAGGCGCGCTTCGCCACCAGGGATCAGGCGTTTGAAGCCGTCCGGCGGGGTTTCTTCGAAGTCACCGGCGTCGATATAGATCTCGCGACTGAACGGCAATACACGCACGCCCATATCCTGCTTGGGATGGCGCGGCAGTTCCAGATTCTCGGTCTTGCCTTCCGGGTAATTGGTGATCACCACTTTCAGCGGCTTGAGCACGCACATGGCGCGGCCCGCATTGGCATCCAGGTCATCACGGATGGCGAACTCGAGCATGCCCATATCAACCACGCCGCCGGCGCGGTTGACGCCAATCATGTCGCAGAAGGTGCGGATCGACGCCGGCGTGTAGCCACGACGACGGAAGCCCGACAGGGTCGACATGCGCGGGTCGTCCCAACCATTGACGTGGTTTTCGTCGACCAACTGCTTGAGCTTGCGCTTGCTGGTGATGGTGTAGTTGAGGTTCAGACGAGCGAACTCGTACTGACGCGGCTGCGCCGGCACTGGCAGTTGCGCCAGGAACCACTCGTACAGCGGACGGTGGTCTTCGAACTCCAGGGTGCAGATCGAGTGGGTGATGCCTTCGATGGCATCCGACTGACCGTGGGTAAAGTCATAGCTCGGGTAGATGCACCACTTGTCGCCGGTCTGGTGGTGATGAGCATGGCGAATGCGGTACAGAATCGGGTCGCGCAGGTTGATGTTCGGCGAGGTCATGTCGATCTTCGCGCGCAGCGAACGGGCGCCATCAGCGAATTCACCGGCTTTCATGCGGGCAAACAGATCAAGGTTTTCCTCGACGCTGCGCTCACGGAACGGGCTGTTCTTGCCCGGCTCGGTCAGATTGCCACGGTAGGCACGCATTTCTTCGGCGTTGAGGTCGCAGACAAAGGCCTTGCCCGCCTTGATCAGCTCGATAGCCCAGGCATGCAGTTGGTCGAAGTAGTTGGAGGCGTAACGCTCCTCGCCAGCCCACTGAAAGCCCAGCCACTGCACGTCGCTCTTGATCGCGTCGATATATTCCTGGTCTTCCTTGGCCGGGTTGGTGTCATCGAAGCGCAGGTTGCACTCGCCACCAAACTCCTTGGCCAGGCCGAAGTTCAGGCAGATCGACTTGGCGTGGCCAATATGCAGGTAGCCATTGGGCTCCGGCGGAAAACGGGTGATGATTTTCGCGTGCTTGCCGGCATCCAGATCGGCCTGGACGATGGGACGAAGAAAGTTAGCGGCGGCGACAGTTTCTGGCTTGCTCATGGGGTCCTTGATCATGCAGGTGCGCGGCGTAGGGTAGGCCGACTAAAACAAAGCGCTTATCATAGCCGAAGCTGTCAACCCCCTGACAGGCCCAAGAACCGCTGCAATGCCCTTTGCTGGAAATTCAGCGGCTCACGGATTTATCGACAGAGCGATTACCTACATGATCAAGCTGCACACCAACCACGGCGTTATCACCCTCAACCTGTTCGAAGACAAAGCCCCGGAAACCGTGGCCAACTTCAAGCAGTACGTCCAAGAAGGTCATTACGACAACACCGTTTTCCACCGCGTGATCAGCAACTTCATGATCCAGGGCGGCGGTTTCGAGCCGGGCATGAAGCAGAAAACCACCCGCGCCCCGATCAAGAACGAAGCCAACAACGGCGTAGCCAACAAGATCGGTACCGTGGCCATGGCCCGTACCATGGAGCCGCATTCGGCCTCCGCGCAGTTCTTTATCAACGTGGGCGACAACAGCTTCCTCAACCACAGCGCGCCGACCGTACAAGGCTGGGGCTATGCGGTGTTTGGTGAAGTGGTTGAAGGCATGGACGTGGTCAACGCCATCAAGGCCGTTGCGACCACCAGCAAATCCGGCCACCAGGATGTACCGGTTGATGATGTGATCATCGAGCGTGCCGAGATCGTTGAGTGATCCTACTGATCTCCGACCTGCATCTTGAACAGGAGCGCCCGGACATCAGCCGGGCGTTTCTGCATTTTCTCGAAACCCGCGCGGTTCAGGCCCAGGCGCTGTATATCTTGGGAGACTTCTTCGAAGTGTGGATCGGCGACGACGCCATCAGCCCCTTTCAACGTTCGATTGCCCAAGCCCTGCGCCAACTCAGTGAGCGCGGCACACGCATCTACCTGATGCATGGCAATCGCGACTTCCTACTCGGCAAGGCCTTCTGCCGCGAAGCCGGCTGTACCCTGCTTCCCGACCCTAGCGTGATCGAACTGAATGGCCAGCGCGTGCTGCTGATGCACGGCGACAGCATGTGTACCCAGGACATCGGCTATATGAAGCTGCGCCGCTGGCTACGCAACCCGCTGTCGCTGTTTATCCTGCGCAACCTGCCGCTGAGCACCCGGCAAAAGCTGGCGCGCAAGCTGCGCAATGAAAGCCGCACGCAAACGCGGATGAAAGCCAGCGAGATAGTCGACGTCACCCCGGATGAAGTACCGCGCGTCATGGCCGAACACGCTGTGCGGACACTGATTCACGGCCACACCCATCGCCCCGCCACTCATCAACTGCAGGTCAACGGCGAGCCCGCGCAGCGCATCGTGCTGGGCGACTGGGATAAGCAGGGCTGGGCATTGCAGGTCGACAGACAGGGTTTTAACCAGGCTCCCTTTACTCTTTAGGCGAGCAGAAGCTCAAAGCGGTGGCACACCGCTATGAAAGCGCATCTCGGTATCTGGCGACTCGATCAACTCCTGCTCCGCCGCTTTCACCCGTTCGATAGCCTGGTTTACGTCGCGTTCATCGCCGTACTGATAGGCCAGCTTCAGGTAGTTCTGAAAATGCCGCGCCTCGCTTTTCAGCAAACCGAAGTAGAACTTGCCCAGTTCTTCATCCAGATGCGGCACCAAGGCCTCGAATCGCTCGCAGCTGCGCGCCTCGATAAACGCACCGACCACCAGGGTATCCACCAGTTTGTGCGGCTCGTGGGTACGCACCACCTTGCGCAGGCCCGAGGCGTAGCGCGCCGCCGACACCGGGCGCAGGCCGATCTTGCGGCGTTTCATGATGCGCAGCACCTGCTCATGGTGCACCAGCTCCTCACGGGCCAGACGCGACATGGCGTTGAGCAGGTCGACATAGGTGCTGTACTTGGCCATTAGGCTCAGGGCTGTGCTGGCGGCCTTGAATTCGCAGTTCTTGTGGTCAATCAGCAGGGTCTGTTGGTCAGCCAGGGCTGCGGTGATCCAGGCATCCGGCGTGCGGCAGCCGAGAAACTCGTGAATTTCCGGCAGGCTCATCGGCGCGTCTCCGTTACAAGACGGTGACATGCCAACAGACAAGGGGCAAAACAACGCAGCAGATCATCGGTTGCGGCTAACAGATACATAAATTCACAAAAATGGGCGGGCTTGAGTGCTGCGGCTGCAGGGCCGCCATTATACGAATGAACACGCGAACAGCCACTCGATTGACGCCGGTCAAGCACCAAGCCAGTGGCAGCGATCTATAGTGATAAACAGTACAACCGACTGCACATGGAGATGATCATGCAAGCTATTCGCAGCATTCTGGTGGTGATGGAGCCCAATCACACGGAAGACCTGGCCCTCAAACGCGCCAAACTGATTGCCGGCGTCACCCAATCGCACCTGCACCTGCTGGTCTGCGACAGGAAAAGTGATCACACCGGCTACCTGCGCGACCTTACCGGCTTGCTCAACAGCGAAGGGTTCAGCACCTCCAGCCAGCAGGCCTGGGATGAAAATCAACACCAGACCATCATCAATGTGCAGCAAGCCGAAGGCTGCGGCCTGGTGGTCAAGCAACACTTCCCCGACAACCCACTGAAAAAAGCCCTGCTCACCCCCGATGACTGGAAACTGCTGCGCTACTGCCCAGCCCCGGTGCTGATGGTAAAAACCGAAAAATCCTGGGCGGGCACCGCCATCCTCGCGGCGGTCGATGTCGGCAATGCAGACAGCGAGCACCGCACCCTGCACACCAGTATCGTCAGCCATGGCTTTGATATTGCCGCCCTGGCCAAAGCCGAGCTGCATGTGATCAGCGCTCACCCGGCGCCGATGCTCTCGGCCGCCGACCCAACCTTCCAGCTCAAGGAAACCATCGAGGCGCGCTACCGCGAGCAATGCAAGGCCTTCCAGGCTGAATACGAGATCAGCGATGAACGCCTGCATATCGCCGAAGGCCCGGCCGACGTGCTGATCCCTCAGGCTGCGCACCGGCTCAACGCTGGCGTGACGGTGATCGGCACCGTGGCGCGCACCGGGATTTCTGGCGCGCTGATCGGCAATACCGCCGAGGTGATTCTCGACTCGCTGGAAAGCGACATTCTGGTACTCAAGCCGGATGACATCATCGCCCACCTGGAAGAACTGGTCGCCCAGCGCTAACCCGCCTGCCGCGCAACAAAAAAGCCGCCTGGAATAGGCGGCTTTTTCATTTGCAAGATGGCTTCAGACTCTTATCTCAAGCCCTTCAAGCAGAAAGCGCGGCGCGATATAGCGCTCGTAGTGCGCTTCGGACAGCAGAAAGAACTCGCGATCAATCGCATCGCGCAACTCCGGCAGGTTCCACTCGCGAAACTCCGGCAACAGCACCATGCCATAGGCATTCAGCTGGCTGATCACCCGCGCACCACGGGCAATCAACTGATAGGCCCAGCAATACGGCGACTGCTGCGGCACAAAGCGGATCTTGCGCTGTTCCAGCTGCATCCGCAGACGATCAGCATCGAAAACTTCCAACTTGGCCGCCATCACCTGCACCAACAGCACCTCCAGGCGCAGCCATACGGCGCGTTTTTCCTCGTCGTTATAGCCGTTCCAGTTGATAACCTCATGGTGGAAGCGCTTGCAGCCACGGCAGACCAAATCGCCGTAAACCGTGGAGCACAGGCCGACACAAGGGGTTTTGATACGTTGGTTGGACATAACGAAAGGCATGGGTACTGGCGGACAGGCTGGCATCTTAGCCCTTTGTCTAAGGCAGATCACCCCCAGATAAACAGGGCCTTTGGCTTAACTTTTTCAAAGCTTTCCAGTAGAATCGGCCGGCCTTTTAGAGGCAGCAACGTCCGTTGGAAGCTGTTTTCAAAGCGTCACGAGCACAGTCAATCCTGCAGGTTCGATGTTGGTGCCGACCCTTGAACCACCCTTCAAGTGTCTGCACCAGCCCTCATCCAGCCCGTCCTGCCGGCGTAAAACTTTGAAAACAGCTTCTGCAAGAAAACAGCAAAACCTCGGCTGAGCGGCCCATAAAGCCACGAAGCGCCTGGTTTGTTGCTTTCTGGATCGCGTCCCGGACAACCCTTTGGGACCACTGATGAGGGTAATAACTGTGCTTGAAGCCTATCGCAAACATGTAGCAGAGCGTGCCGCTCAGGGTATCGTGCCCCAGCCGCTGAACGCCGAACAAACCGCAGGCCTGATCGAGCTGCTGAAAACCCCGCCCACCGGCGAAGAAGCTTTTCTTCTCGACCTGATTACCAACCGCGTGCCGCCAGGCGTCGACGAAGCCGCCTACGTCAAGGCCGGTTTCCTCTCTGCCCTTGCCAAAGGCGAAGTCACTTCCCCACTGATCAGCAAGCAACACGCTGTTGAACTGCTCGGCACCATGCAGGGCGGCTACAACATCGCCACGCTGGTTGAGCTGCTCGACGACAGCGAACTGGCTGCCGTGACTGCCGAGCAACTGAAGCACACCCTGTTGATGTTCGACGCCTTCCACGACGTCGCTGAAAAAGCCAAGAACGGCAACGTTCACGCCAAAGGCGTACTGCAATCCTGGGCTGACGGCGAGTGGTTCAAGAACCGCCCGACTCTGGCCGACAAGATCAGCCTGCGCGTGTTCAAGGTGACCGGCGAAACCAACACCGACGACCTGTCCCCGGCTCCAGACGCCTGGTCGCGTCCGGATATCCCGCTGCACGCCCTGGCCATGCTGAAAATGGCCCGCGACGGCATCGTGCCGGACGAGCAAGGCGTAACCGGCCCGATGAAGCAGATCGAAGCCATGCGCGGCCAAGGTTTCCCGATTGCCTACGTCGGCGACGTAGTCGGTACCGGTTCCTCGCGTAAGTCCGCCACCAACTCGGTGCTGTGGTTCTTCGGCGACGACATCCCTAACGTGCCGAACAAGCGCGCTGGTGGTTTCTGCTTCGGCAGCAAGATTGCTCCGATCTTCTACAACACCATGGAAGATGCCGGCGCCCTGCCAATCGAATTCGACGTTTCCAACATGCACATGGGCGACGTGATCGACCTGTACCCGCATGCTGGCAAAGTCTGCAAGCACGGCACCGACGAAGTACTGACCACCTTCGAAATGAAGACGCCAGTACTGCTCGACGAAGTCCGCGCTGGCGGCCGTATCCCGCTGATCATCGGTCGCGGTCTGACCGAGAAAGCACGCGCCGAACTGGGCCTGGGCCCAACCGATCTGTTCAAGCTGCCTGAGCCACCTGCTGCCAGCACCAAGGGTTTCACCCTGGCGCAGAAGATGGTCGGCAAGGCGTGCGGCCTGCCGGAAGGCAAAGGCGTACGTCCTGGCACCTACTGCGAACCGAAGATGACTACCGTCGGCTCCCAGGACACTACTGGCCCGATGACCCGCGACGAGCTGAAAGACCTGGCTTGCCTGGGCTTCTCCGCTGACCTGGTCATGCAGTCGTTCTGCCACACCGCTGCCTATCCGAAGCCAATCGACGTCACCACCCACCACACCCTGCCGGATTTCATCCGCACCCGTGGCGGCGTGTCCCTGCGTCCTGGCGACGGCATCATCCACAGCTGGCTGAACCGTATGCTGCTGCCGGACACCGTCGGTACCGGTGGTGACTCGCACACCCGCTTCCCAATCGGCATCTCCTTCCCGGCTGGTTCTGGCCTGGTTGCCTTCGCCGCTGCCACTGGCGTAATGCCGCTGGACATGCCGGAGTCGGTACTGGTGCGCTTCAAGGGCAAACTGCAGCCAGGCATCACCCTGCGTGACCTGGTGCATGCCATCCCTTACGTAGCCATCCAGAAAGGTCTGCTGACCGTCGAGAAGAAAGGCAAGAAGAACATCTTCTCCGGCCGCATCCTCGAGATCGAAGGTCTGGACGAGCTGACCGTTGAACAGGCTTTCGAGCTGTCCGACGCCTCTGCCGAGCGTTCCGCCGCTGGTTGCACCATCAAGCTGCCGGAAAAGGCGATTGCCGAGTACCTGCGTTCGAACATCACCCTGCTGCGCTGGATGATCAGCGAAGGCTACGGCGATGCGCGCACCATGGAACGTCGCGCTCAAGCGATGGAAGCCTGGTTGGCCGATCCGAAGCTGATGGAAGCCGACAAGGACGCCGAGTACGCCGAAATCATCGAAATCGACCTGGCCGACATCAACGAGCCGGTTCTCTGCGCACCGAACGACCCGGACGATGCCCGTCTGCTGTCCTCCGTTCAGGGCGAGAAGATCGACGAAGTGTTTATCGGTTCGTGCATGACCAACATCGGTCACTTCCGCGCGGCTGGTAAGTTGCTGGAAAAAGTCGAAGGCACCCTGCCGACTCGTCTGTGGCTGTCGCCGCCGACCAAGATGGACCAGCATCAGCTGACCGAAGAAGGCTACTACGGCATCTACGGCAAAGCCGGCGCGCGCATGGAAATGCCGGGCTGCTCGCTGTGCATGGGTAACCAGGCACGCGTTGAGGCGAACTCCACCGTGGTTTCGACCTCCACCCGTAACTTCCCCAACCGTTTGGGCGATGGTGCCAACGTCTACCTGGCCTCGGCCGAGTTGGCGGCTGTTGCAGCCATCACCGGCAAACTGCCGACTGTTGAGGAATACATGGTCTACGCGAAGAAAATCGACACCATGGCAGCGGACGTCTACCGCTACCTGAGTTTCGACCAGATCGCTGAGTTCCGTGAAGCAGCTGCAAACGCCCAGATCCCTGCTATTCAGGTCTAAGCGTTACCCGCAACAAGAAAGCCCCGCCTAGTGCGGGGCTTTTTCTTTTCCGCCGTAGTAGCTCGCAGGACAGATGGCATATGCCTTGCTTTGGCTTACGCCATTAGGCCTTTCCAACGGCGGAAATGGCTGAAATAGACAATGGTGTCGTTCTGATCGCAGACTGAAGTCGGCGTTTGGTACGGCACCTTTTTGTGTGGGCACAGGAAACGCACCATGAATGAGCACGACATCAGCCGCAGCGATACACCGGAAAAACCGGTACTGAATATCGGCTTTATGGCCCTCACAGACGCCGCATCGGTCATCGTGGCCGCCACCCAGGGCTTCGCCGAGAAGCATGGCCTGACCCTCAACCTGCAGCGCCAGGCCTCCTGGGCCACCTTGCGCGACAAACTGCTGAGCGGCGAGCTGGATGCAGCCCACAACCTCTACGGGCTGATTTATGGCGTGCAGCTGGGCCTGGGCGGTGCGCCAGCCACCGATATGGCGGTGCTGATGGGCCTTAACCAGAACGGCCAGAGCATCAACCTGTCGCCCGCCTTGCAAGCAGCGGGCGTGAGCACTGGCAGCGCATTAGCGCAACGCGCGCACCAGTCTGGCGCAAAACTGACCTTCGCCCAGACCTTCCCCACCGGCACCCACGCCATGTGGCTGAATTACTGGCTGGCCAGCCAGGGCATTCACCCGCTGAGCGATGTCGAAAGCGTTGTCGTACCGCCACCGCAGATGCTCGCGCACCTCAAGGCCCGGCGTATCGACGGCTTCTGCGTCGGCGAGCCCTGGAGCGCCCAGGCAGTGGATGAACAGATGGGCTGCACCCTGACCACCAGCCAGGCGATCTGGCCCGACCACCCGGAAAAAGTCCTGGGTTGTACCCGTGAATTTGCCGAACAGCACCCCAACAGCGCCCGCGCCCTAATTATGGCGGTGCTGGAAGCCAGCCGGTTTATTGATGAAAGCGAAGAAAACCAGCGCAGCACGGCGCAACTGCTTAGCGGCAGCGAGTATGTCGATGCACCGCTGTCGGCGATCCAGCCGCGTTTCCTCGGCCAGTACCAGGACGGCCTCGGCCACGCCTGGCAGGACGCCCATCCGCTGCGCTTCCACGCTGGCGGCGCAGTCAACCAGCCCTACCTGTCCGACGGCATGTGGTTTATGACCCAGTTCCGCCGCTGGGGGCTGCTGCGTGACGACCCCGACTATCTGGCCATCGCTCGCCAGGTGCAACAACTCGACCTCTACCGCCAGGCTGCCGAAGCCCTCGGAATCGACGTACCCGGCGAGATGCGCAGCAGTCAGTTGCTTGATGGCCAGGTCTGGGATGGCAGCGACCCGGCCGGCTACGCACGCAGCTTTGCCCTGCAGGCCCTGGCCGATGCGCCCCTCAGCGCCCAACAGGAGAGCCGCTAACATGCTGCGCATCCTGCTGATTAACGACACCGCCAAAAAGGTCGGCCGCCTGAAAACCGCCCTGACCGAGGCCGGCTTCGAGGTAATCGACGAATCCGGATTGACCATCGACTTGCCGGAACGGGTCGAGGCGGTACGCCCTGACGTGATCCTGATCGACACCGAATCACCGAGCCGCGACGTGATGGAACAGGTGGTGCTGGTCAGCCGTGACCAGCCACGACCGATTGTCATGTTCACCGACGAGCACGACCCCGGCGTGATGCGCCAGGCGATTCAGAGCGGCGTCAGCGCCTATATCGTCGAGGGCATCCACGCCCAGCGCCTGCAGCCGATTCTCGACGTGGCCATGGCCCGCTTCGAGAGCGATCAGGCGCTGCGCGCGCAGCTGCAGGCACGCGATGCCCAGCTGGCCGAACGCAAGCGCATCGAACTGGCCAAGGGCCTGCTGATGAAGATGAAAAGCTGCGACGAAGAACAGGCCTACACCCTGATGCGCCGTCAGGCCATGAGCCGCCAGCAGAAGCTGGCGCAGGTGGCCGAGCAGATCATCGCCATGCACGACATGCTCGGCGGCTAACCACCGCGCCTGTAGCCCGGATGCAATCCGGGGATTGCGCCCCCGGATTGCATCCGGGCTACGACCTACCAACCTACGGCTGTACTGCCGAGTTTCACGGCAACTGCTCTAGACAGGACCACTGCGCCCCGCTTATCTTCGCCGCCTGGCCAGCGCACTGGCCAACGTCGCTCGGACGGTTCCGGGCGCTTACGTATCCGAGGAAAGCATGGCTGACCAAGCTTCGCGCCGCTTTGCGCGCATTGATCGACTCCCCCCCTACGTTTTCAATATCACCGCCGAACTGAAGATGGCCGCGCGTCGCCGTGGCGAAGACATCATCGACTTCAGCATGGGCAACCCGGATGGCCCCACGCCGCCGCATATCGTCGAGAAGCTGGTGCAGGTCGCCCAGCGCGAAGACACCCACGGCTACTCCACCTCACGCGGCATTCCGCGCCTGCGCCGGGCCATTTCGCGCTGGTACAAGGACCGTTACGAGGTCGAGATCGATCCGGAAAGCGAAGCCATCGTCACCATCGGCTCCAAGGAAGGCCTGGCGCACCTGATGCTGGCCACCCTGGACCATGGCGACACCGTGCTGGTGCCCAACCCCAGCTACCCGATTCATATCTACGGCGCGGTAATCGCTGGCGCCCAGGTACGTTCGGTGCCGCTGATTCCCGGCGTGGACTTCTTCGCCGAGCTGGAGCGGGCGATTCGCGAATCGATCCCCAAGCCGAAGATGTTGATCCTCGGCTTCCCCTCCAACCCCACCGCACAGTGCGTGGAGCTGGATTTCTTCGAGCGCGTGGTGGCCCTGGCCAAGCAATATGACGTGCTGGTGATTCACGACCTGGCCTACGCCGATATCGTCTACGACGGCTGGAAAGCCCCGTCGATCATGCAGGTGCCGGGCGCCAAGGACATTGCCGTGGAGTTCTTCACCTTGTCGAAGAGCTACAACATGGCCGGCTGGCGCATCGGCTTTATGGTCGGCAACAAAGAGCTGGTCAGCGCCCTGGCGCGGATCAAAAGCTATCACGACTACGGCACCTTCACCCCGCTGCAGGTGGCGGCAATTGCCGCACTGGAAGGTGATCAACAATGCGTGCGCGATATCGCCGAGCAATACCGCCAGCGCCGCAACCTGCTGGTTAAAGGCCTGCACGAGCTGGGCTGGATGGTCGAAAACCCGAAAGCCTCGATGTACGTCTGGGCGAAGATTCCTGAGCAGTACGCCCAGCTCGGTTCGCTGGAGTTCGCCAAGAAGCTGCTGCTGGAAGCCAAGGTCTGCGTCTCCCCGGGTATCGGCTTTGGTGATTACGGTGATGATCATGTGCGTTTTGCCCTGATCGAAAACCAGGACCGCACCCGTCAGGCGATTCGCGGGATCAAGACGATGTTCCGCGCCGATGGCTTGTTACCCGGCAAGAAGGCCAAAGCCGACGAGTAAACAAACAGAGGGCACCTTAGGGTGCCCTCTTTCGTTTCAACCGGAGTAATCCAGCACCGTCCAAACCCGGGTAAGACCATCGGTAATTACGCAGCCGCTCTGCCCGAGTTGATTATTGCTGTGCAGCGACATCAGGTTGGTCATGCCATCTGCCGCATCCGAGCGCTCGCTCAGCCACTGCACACGGCCGCAGTTGGCCGTTTCGATCACATAACTGGCCGCCACGGCAGAGCTCTCGCTGGGCAGCCTGATCACATCCACCACCGTGCCCTGCTCTTCTACGCGCTTGCCGTCGGATACCAGCACGGCCCAGGCCTGGCCGTTCTCGATCACCAGGTAGGTGCCATTGGCCCTCGGTTGATCAAGCTGCGGTTGCGCACAACCGGCCAAAAGACCCAACAGCACAATTGTCATCAGCATCTGTTGCATTGTTAGTGACTCCTCTGCAGTGCCTGTGGCCATTGGCTTTGCGGGCAGATGGCGCGAGTGATCGAGTAGGTGCCGGTTAGGGCCTTGGGCTTACTATTATCGAATACTGTTTATTTGTACAGTGTTTTTCGATTACCCTTGGTCATGCCATCCAGCCAACCATGTCGCCCGGCAGATCGGGCCCATACAAGGCGTTAACAGGAGTACCCAGATGCTCGACGTACTGCAGCTGAAACACAGCGTAAACCGCATGCACCTGGACAAAGTCCGGGCCACCGTCAATGAATTGCAACTTGAAGGCATCGTCACCGAGGGCAAGACGCCGTTTTCCCGGGTGCACTTCAATACCTGTTTTGCTGAGATCGAGGCACTGCTGCAGCGCGCCGGTTATCACCGCCAGCTAGATGTGGTTGGCTACCAGGGCCAGGCCTATGCCATGTTCGACCCCTCGCGCTGGGAGGCGGTGGAAGTGCTGCGCTGGCTCAAGGAGTTTGTCGAGGAAGCCCAGGGCAAAACGCTGTCGCGCTAGGCCACTGACACGCACCAACACCTGGGCTCGCCCAGCACCAAGGCGAAGCAAAAGCGCTCAACTGCAGTTCGGCCATGCACAGCATTGGCTCAATAAGCTGGCTGAGAGCGCTGCTGATCTGCGGCATGGCGCACCGTGGCGCCAAGAAAGCCCTATTCAAGTCAACATTCAATACTGCGCTTAAGCCTATGATTTATAGCGCTTAAGCCTGCCAACCTAAGGCTCGTTCGAGCCGTCTTCAGCGCGCCACGACAGCGGCTAACTGTGGTGCTGCAGCAAAACTGGCAAGCCCCTTGCAATTGTCCTCACAAGATTCCTGCGCAGCCCACCAACGGCGGTGAGCCGCGGATCACGGACAACGGCGTCCGTCAGGTCCCCTCCTTAGAGGTGGCCTGGCGTACGCCGTTTTTTGTTTCAGCCGTTTTATCGGCCAGAAAGGACAGACCTATGACTGATCGTGATTCGAAGCACCCAAGCCTGCACAGCCGCCGTAATTTCCTGAAAACCTCGATTGCCGTCGCCGGCACCGTCGGCGGTGTCGCCGCCCTTGGTCTTAGCGCACCCGCCTCGCTGCGTAGCGTAGCTTGGGCCGCCGGTTCCGATGCACCAGAAAAAGCGACGCTGAAAGTCGGCTTTATCCCGCTGACTGACTGCGCCTCGGTAGTAGTCGCCGCCACCCAGGGTTTTGGCGAGAAATACGGTCTGACCATCACCCCGAGCAAGGAAGCCTCCTGGGCCGGTGTGCGCGACAAACTGAATACCGGCGAGCTGGATGCCGCCCACGTGCTGTACGGCATGATGTACGGCGCACAGCTGGGTATCGCCGGGCCGCAGAAGGATATGGCCGTACTGATGGGGCTGAACCAGAACGGCCAGGCCATCACCCTCTCCAAACAGCTCAAGGAAGCGGGCGTTACCAACGGTGCGCAACTGGCCGAGCATGTGAAAAAAGGCGGTAATCCGCTGACCTTCGCCCAGACCTTCCCCACCGGCACCCACGCCATGTGGCTGTATTACTGGTTGGCAAGCCTGGGCATCAACCCGATGAGCGATGTGAAAACCATCGTCGTGCCGCCACCGCAAATGGTCGCCAATATGCGCGTCGGCAATATGGACGGCTTCTGCGTCGGCGAGCCTTGGGGCGCGCGGGCGATTGCCGACAAAATTGGCTTCACCGCCGTCACTACCCAGCAAATCTGGCCGGATCACCCAGAAAAAGTCCTCGGCACCACCCGCGCTTTTATCGAGCAATACCCCAACGCGGCCCGCGCACTGATCATGGCCGTGCTGGAAGCCAGTCAGTTTATCGAGGCCAGCGAGGAAAACCGCAAGAGCACGGCCAAGCTGATTTCCGGCAAGGCTTACGTCAATGCGCCGGTCAAGGTGATCGAGCCACGCTTCCTCAGCCATTACGAGGACGGCCTGGGCAACAGCTGGAAGGACGACCACGCCATGGCCTTCTGCAAGAACGGCACGGTGAACTTCCCGTATCACTCCGACGGCATGTGGTTTATGACCCAGTTCAAGCGTTGGGGCCTGATCAAGGAAGACCCGAACTACGCCGCTGTAGCTGCCGGGGTCAACCAGGTGGCGCTATTCAAGGAAGCCGCCAGTGCGCTGAACATCCCTGTGCCGACCAGCTCGCTGCGTAGCAGCACGCTGATCGACGGCAACGTGTGGAATGGCTCCGACCCGGCTGCCTACGCCAACTCCTTTGCGATTAAAGCCTGATTGGGAGGTTCGTGATGAACGCACCACTGAAAACCCCATTGCCGTTAGCTGCGCCGATCAGCAAAGCGCCACGCCTGGTTCTGCCAGGCGTGGCGGCGCTGACCAGCCTGCTCAAGGCGGTTGTGCCGCCATTGCTCGGCATCCTGCTGTTTATCGGCGTGTGGGCGCTGATTGCGACCAAGAGCGAGGGTCTGCCTGGCCCAGTCAGTACCTGGGCGGCGGCGCTGGAACTGTTTGCCAACCCGTTCTATGACAACGGCCCGAATGACATGGGCATCGGCTGGAACATCCTGCATTCGCTGGGCCGCGTCGGTATCGGCTTTGGCCTGGCAGGGCTGGTGGGCATTCCGCTGGGTTTTGCCATCGGCCGCTTTGCCTTCTTGGCCGGCATGCTCTCGCCGATTATTAGCCTGCTGCGCCCAGTGTCGCCGCTGGCCTGGCTGCCCATCGGTCTGCTGGTGTTCGAAGCCGCTGGTCCTGCCTCAATCTGGGTGATCTTTATCAGCTCGATCTGGCCGATCATCCTCAACACCGCTGCTGGCGTGGCCAGCGTGCCGCAGGATTACCTAAACGTGGCGCGGGTGCTCAAGCTGTCAGAGTTCAAGGTGCTCACGCGCATTCTATTTCCCGCCGTACTGCCGCACCTGATGACCGGCATCCGTCTGGCCATTGGCGTGGCCTGGCTGGTGATCGTCGCCGCCGAGATGCTTACAGGCGGCACAGGCCTGGGCTTCTGGGTGTGGGATGAGTGGAACAACCTCAACGTCGAACACATCCTGATCGCCATCATCATCGTCGGCCTGGTCGGCCTGGCTCTGGAGCAACTGCTGTTGCTGCTGGCCAAACGTTTCGACTACGCCAGTTAAAGCAGGCCAGCTGATTACGCCAGTTTAAGGAGCCGCAACATGGATAAATTCGTGGAGCTGACCCAGGTCGGCAAGCATTTCGACACCAAGAAAGGCCGCTTCCAGGCCCTCACCGACGTCAATCTGAGCATTGCCAAGGGTGAGTTCGTCACCCTGATCGGCCACTCGGGTTGTGGCAAATCCACCGTGCTCAACCTGATCGCCGGCCTGCTCGAGGCCAGTGAAGGCGGCCTGATCTGCAACGGCCGCGAGATCGATGGCCCTGGTCCTGAGCGCGGCGTGGTGTTCCAGAACCACAGCCTGTTGCCCTGGATGACCTGCTACGGCAACGTCTACCTGGCGGTGGAAAAGGTCTTCGCCGGCAAGGAAAGCAAGGCCCAGCTCAAGGAGCGCACCGAAGCAGCGCTGGCCATGGTTGGCCTGAGCCACGCCACCTACAAGCACCCCAATGAAATCTCCGGTGGCATGAAACAACGCGTCGGCATCGCCCGCGCCCTGGCCATGCAGCCCAAGGTACTGCTGATGGACGAACCTTTCGGTGCGCTGGATGCTCTGACCCGCGCGCACCTGCAGGACGAGTTGCTGCGCATCGTCGGCGAAACCCACAGCACGGTGGTGATGGTGACCCATGATGTCGATGAGGCCGTGCTGCTGTCTGATCGCATCGTGATGATGACCAACGGCCCGGCGGCGACCGTGGGCGATATCGTCAAGGTCGAGCTGGCGCGTCCACGGGATCGCCTGGCCCTGGCCAATGACCCGCAGTACCACGCCTACCGCACTGCCGTGTTGGAGTTTCTCTACCAGCGTCAGCAACGCCCGGCTGCATAAGGCACGGTTTTGCCCGTCGCGTTCGCCGCTCTGGCCGGACGCGACGGGTAAAGGTGCTTAGCCGCCGATCAGGCTGATTGAACTTCACCCAGCGATATTCACCGAACAGGAGCCAGCCCCTCTTCTCTAAGGATCACCTGTGCTCGACCTCACCACATGGAATCTCTCCGTGCCCAGCGCGCCCGCGCCCAGCACCATCAGCACCGCCCGCCTGAACAACGGCTACAGCAGCCAGTATTTCCGCCGCAACGCCGACGACAGCGTGACCTTCTGGGTGCCGGTCAACGGCTCGCGCACCGCCGACGCCCGCTACCCACGCAGTGAACTGCGCGAGACCCAGGCCGATGGCAGCCTGAGCAACTGGTATCACGCCAGCGCCGACAACTACCTGAGCGCGGTGTTGACGGTCAATCAGGTGCCGAGCCAGAACAAGATCGTGATCGCCCAGGTACACAGCAAGGACGAACCCGGCAGCAACAACGACCCCCTGCTGAAATTGCAGTACCACTATCTGCGCGGCGTCGGCCGCCTCGAACTGCTGCTGCGCAAGCGCCCGGGCGACAGCGGCGTACAAAACATTCTGCTGGCGGAGAATATCCAGCTGAATCAGCGCTTCAGCTACGAGCTGCGCATCACCCCAAATGGCAAGCTCGGCGTCAAAGTCACCAGCAGCCATGGTGATAATGGTTCGTTTTACCAGCAACTGAGCGGATACTGGAGCACGCAACTGCTCTACTTCAAAGCCGGCGCCTACGTTCAGGACAACTACGGCCCCAGCACCGAAGGTGCGCGGGTGACCTTCTACTGGCTTAACAGCCTGCACCGTTAAAACACATCTCCAGGTTAAGCCTCGCTTAAGCCAGCAGCATTAGGCTGCAAGGCTTCGTGCATCTCTAATAAGGAACTGTCTATGCCCCCCTTTGCGCCCGCGCGCCGCGTTGATGCGTTGTATTGGCTGTTTACCTGGCTGGCCGTAGCCATTCACCTCGGCCAGCTTTTCGAACCGGCCGAATCACTGGGCATGGGGGTGTATCAGGGTGCGCTGATCAGCAGCTACGCCTTGTTGTTTATCAGCCCGTTCTGGCTGCTATGCCGGCTCTGCGGGCGCTGGCTGGGGGCGGCGCGCATCGTTTTGCTGATCGCTCTGGCCAGTGCGCTGCAACTGCTGATCTACGCCGACATGCTGCTGTGGAAGCTCTATGGCTTTCACCTCAACGGTTTTGTCTGGAACATTCTCACCACCCCCGGCGGTATTGCCGCACTGGGCTCATCGGAATCCAGCGAGCGCGGCTTTGCCTTGATTGCCCTCGCCACAGTGGCCGGCCAAGGCGCGCTCTATCTGCTGGCCGCAGGTCTGCTGCGCAAGGCACGCGGCGTGCCGGTGCCGCGCCTGCTGTGGGTGCTGCCGCTGTTTATCCTGCTGGCCGTAGGTGAGCGAACCAGCTATGCGCTCAGCCATTTCTATGGCTACAGCCCACTGCTGGAAACCGCCCAGCGCATGCCGTTTTATCAGCCCCTGACCATGCGCGGTTTCCTCGAGAAACGCCTGGGCCTGGAGCGCCCGCAGCGTATGGAAGTGGAAAATGTCGCGTTGAAAGGCCAGCTGGCCTACCCGCAAGCGCCCTTGCGTATTGAACCGCCGGCCAAGCCATTGAACGTGGTCTGGTTGGTGGCCGAGTCCTGGCGTGCGGATAGCCTCAACCCGCGGGTAATGCCGCAGACCAGCGCATTCGCCGAGCGCGCGCAACGTTTCGACAATCACTTTTCCGGCGGCAACGGCACACGCATCGGCATGTTCAGCCAGTTCTACGGGCTGCCGGCCAACCTCTGGTTCCCTGTGCTGGACGCACGGGTGGGCAGTCCGCTGATCGATGTGCTGCAACAGCAGCAGTACCAGATGAAGCTGTTTACCAGTGCCAAATTCAGCTACCCGGAGTTCGACAAAACCCTGTTCGTCAAAGTCCCCGCAGAGCAGATGCAGGCCTTTGACCAGGGCCACAGCTGGCAGCGTGACCGCAAGAATGTCGATGACCTGCTGCAGTTCATTGACCAGCGCGCGCCGGCCAAACCCTTTATGACCTTTATGTTTTTCGAGTCGCCCCACGCCAATTACGAGTTCCCACCCGAGTCGGTTATCGAGCCGGACTACCTGCCGGACTTCAGCTACGCCAGCATGGATCTTGAGCGAGACATCCAGGGCATCTACAAGCGCTACCTCAACTCGGTGCACCACCTCGACAGCCAGATAGCGCGCATCACTGAGCATCTGCAAGCCAAGGGGCTGCTCGACAACACGCTGATCGTAATCACCGGCGACCACGGTGAAGAATTTATGGAAAAAGGCCGTTGGGGCCACAACTCGACCTTTGTTGATGAGCAGATCAAGGTCCCGCTGGTGCTCTGGGTGCCTGGCCAGGCGGCGCATCGCGAAGCGCTGCCGACCAGCCATGTCGACCTGCTGCCAACCCTGCTGCCGCTGCTTGGGGTGAATAACCCACCGCGCGACTACAGCATCGGTCAAAGCCTGTTCAAACCCAGCACCAAACGCATGCTGATTGCCGGCGACTGGGACCGCCTGGCCTTTATGGACGGCCAGCACAAGGTGGTACTGCCATTTTCCAGCGGCAGCTTTACCGCGATGCAAACCAGCCACGCCGACGACCGCCCGATTGTCGATGCCTCGCGGCTATTACCACTGGCCATGCCAGTGATACGCAGCGAACTGCAGGGCATTCGCCGCTTTCTCGCGCATTAACTAGCGCGGGTGTAGACAGCCATGGATGGCGACCGACTCTAGTGGGTAAACTGACAATCTTTCTCGACTGCGATTTTGCCCATGGCCCGCCTGACCCTTGAGTTTCCCGAAGACCAGTTCTGCTACAGCACCCACCTGACCGTGCGGGTGACCGATATCAACGCCGCCAACCACCTGGGCAACGACTCGATGATCTCGATGATTTCCGAGGCGCGGGCGCGTTTTCTGTTTGAGTTCGGCATCGAAGAAACCCAGGAAGACGGCACCGGCATCATCGTCACCGACCTCGCTACCACCTACCGCGCCGAGGCCCACGCCCGCGATCAGTTGCTGTTCGAGGTCGGCGTGATGGACTTCAACACCTACGGCGGCGATATCACCTTCCGCATCACCCGCCCGGCCGACGGCGCGCTGGTGGCCATGGCCAAGTCCGGCTTCGTATTCTTCAACTACAAGCTGGGCAAGGTGGTACAGATGCCGGCGACCTTCAGCGGCAAATTCAGCAAGGTCAACTGGCTCGGTAAGTAACCTAGCCCTAACGGCATAAAGCTGACAATTGCCTGCTTGATCACGCCTGATCGCGACAATCCGTCCGGATCGCAGCTTAATTGCGCAATTATTCGGCTGCTAGCATGACAGCAGGCACATCCTCTGCTACGCCTTAGGCATAACAACAAAAGCAGGGGAATTGCTATGCCGACCACGCGCAGCCATGTCCGCCACGCCGGGCTCTTGAGCAACCTACTCGCTCTGGCCCTCCTTACCCTTCCCTTACCCACTCAGGCTGCAAGTACCGCCGCCGACGCCACATCCAGTGAATCACGCTGCAGCGCGCTAACGCGTATCAGCTGACGCACTCGAACCAAGGCCCATCGCGGCCTGCCCTTCCCCAACCAGGTTTGCCAGAACCGGGAACAGCTTCTGCGCCCTATTCAGGGGCAAGCCATTCACTAACGCCTCCTTTTGCAGCACAGCCGCAGCTATCCAACAGCTGAAAGCCCCGTAAAACCGTGGATTACCCGGTTGGCGCAGCTCTTGCTATAGCCCTGTTACAGGTAGCCAATGGCGGCTGCTCAACAAACGACAAAGACGTCGCATAAACCACGCCCCAAGGCGTTCGGCTTATGCGGCGTTTTGCGTTTTACGCCCCAGCGTTTGGGGCTGGCACCTGCCCTGCGATCCAGGGCTTGCGCTAGTAACTCTCTCAACCCAGCTGTGGCTTCGGCCTCAGGGTGGCGTACCACAAGTACACCACCTCCCCGATGGGTTGTGGCCGCCGTGTCCACGACCATGGCGTACCGCACCCCACCGGGACCCTTTTTTGCTGAATGAGGTTTTCGATGAATACAAGTTTCTGGAAATCCGGCCACGCCCCAACCTTGTTCGCCGCGTTTCTGTATTTCGACCTGAGCTTTATGGTCTGGTACGTGCTCGGCCCACTGGCTGTGCAGATCGCCACCGATCTCGACCTGACGGCGCAACAGCGCGGCCTGATGGTCGCCACGCCAATTCTCGCCGGCGCCGTGCTGCGTTTGCTGATGGGTTTTCTGGCTGATCGTCTGTCGCCCAAGAGCGCCGGCCTGATTGGCCAGGTAATCGTCATCGTGGCGCTGTTCTGCGCCTGGCAGATCGGCATCAGCAGCTATGAGCATGCTTTACTGCTCGGCCTGTTCCTCGGCTTTGCCGGTGCCGCGTTTGCCGTTGCTCTGCCGCTGGCCTCGCAGTGGTATCCGCCGCAGCATCAGGGCAAGGCCATGGGCATTGCCGGTGCGGGCAACTCCGGCACTGTGCTGGCTGCGCTGTTTGCGCCGGGTTTGGCGGCACTGTTCGGCTGGCAGAACGTCTTCGGCTGGGCGCTGATCCCGCTGCTGGCAACCCTGCTGATCTTCGCCCTGATGGCCAAAAACGCCCCCGAGCGGCCCAAGCCAAAAGCCCTGGCCGATTACCTGAAAGCCCTGGGTGACCGCGACAGCTGGTGGTTTATGTTTTTCTACAGCGTGACCTTCGGCGGCTTTATCGGCCTGGCCAGCGCCCTGCCCGGTTACTTCAACGACCAGTACGGCCTGAGCCCGGTGACTGCCGGCTACTACACCGCCGCCTGCGTCTGCGCCGGCAGCCTGATGCGACCACTCGGCGGCGCACTGGCCGACCGTATTGGCGGCATCCGCTCGCTGCTGATGATGTACACCCTGGCCTCCTTGAGCATTGCCGCAGTGGGCTTCAACCTGGAAAGCTCGGCCGCCGCACTGACCCTGTTCGTCACCGCCATGCTCGGCCTCGGCGCAGGTAACGGCGCAGTGTTCCAACTGGTGCCGCAGCGCTTTCGCAAGGAAATCGGCGTAATGACCGGACTGATCGGCATGGCCGGCGGCATCGGCGGCTTCCTCCTCGCCGCTGGCCTGGGCACCATCAAGCAGCAGACCGGTGATTACCAGCTCGGCTTATGGCTGTTCGCCAGCCTCGGCGTGCTCGCCTGGTTCGGCCTCTATGGAGTCAAGCTGCGCTGGCGCACCACCTGGGGCAGCGCAGCAGTGACCGCCGCTAGGGTGTAATAACAAAAGTGCAGGGTGGATGACGTTCGGTTCATCCACCCTGTAGCCATTCATTATTGGAGCACTGAGGCAAAGGCGAGGCTGACTGGCAGCGCTTATTGCACTGGTCAGGAAAGGCGGGAGAAGTCGGCAGCGGCTCTCCTTAGCTGCCTCACCAGCCTCGCCTTTGCCTCAGCGCTTCTTCAGCCGCCTTCCCAGGAACCTCTGCATGGCCTTGCAACTGACCTTCGGCGAAGCCAGCGCCACCGGCCCACGCAGCGAAAATCAGGACGCCATTCGCGTGGTCACCCCGGCTCCGGCGCTGGCAGCCAGCAAGGGCTACCTGTTCGCCCTCGCCGATGGCGTCAGCCAATGCGCCGACGGCGGTCTGGCGGCGCGCGCCACCCTGCAGGCGCTGGCCCTGGATTACTACTCCACCCCAGAAACCTGGGCAGTCACCCAATCGCTGGACCGCGTACTGGTCGCGCATAACCGCTGGTTACAAGCCAATGGCGGTGGCCAGCCGTTGCTGACCACCCTGAGCGCGCTGATCCTGCGCGGGCGGCGTTTCACCCTGGCGCACGTCGGTGATTGCCGGGCCTATCGCTGGCTGAACGGCACGCTCGAGCGCCTCAGCGAAGACCATGTGTGGGAACAACCCGGCATGCAGCATGTGCTCAAACGCGCCATGGGCCTGGATCAGCACCTGGTGATGGACTACCTGGATGGCGAGCTGCGCCAGGGTGAATGCTTTGTGCTGGTCAGCGACGGTATCTGGGCCACCCTGGGCGATGCGGGCATTCAGCGCATCCTCCACGATGAGCAGGATCTCCCCGCCGCCAGCCGTGCACTGGTCAATGCCGCGCACCTGGCCGGCAGCCAGGACAACGCCAGCGCCCTGCTGCTGCGCGTCGAGGCATTGCCGCAAAGTGATCTAGCCGACACCCTGGCGCAACTGCAGCACTGGCCACTGCCGGCCAAACTGCGTGAAGGGCAGAACTTCGAAGGCTGGCAGGTCGAGCGACTGCTGGCCGAATCGCGCCAATCACTGGTGTATCGGGTGCGCGATGCCCAGACGCGGCGCTGGCTGCTGAAAACCCTGCCGCCCAACCGCAACGATGAGCCGCACGCCGGCCCCGCGCTGTTGCTTGAAGAATGGTTTCTGCGCCGCGTGGCCGGACGCTTCTTCGCCGAAGTGCATCCGCTGCCGCAGCGTCAGCATCTGTATTACGTGCAACGCGAATACGCCGGGCAAACCCTGGCCGAGCACCTGCGCCTAAGCGGCCCGCTGGGCCTGCCGGAATGGCTGGACATCGCCCCGCGGCTGATCAAGGCCCTCGGTATGCTGCACCGACGCAATATCCTGCACCGTGATATCAAGCCGGAAAACCTGCTGTGGGGCGATGACGGCGAGCTGCGCGTGCTGGATTTCGGCCTGGCCTACTGCCCCGGCCTGACCCGTGATGAAGCCTGCGAACTGCCCGGCACTCCCAGCTATATCGCCCCGGAAGCCTTTACCGGCGCAGCACCCAGCCCACAACAGGATCTCTACAGCGCAGGCGTTGCGCTGTATTTTCTGCTCACCGGGCATTACCCCTATGGCGAAATTGAAGCCTTCCAGCATCCGCGCTTCGGTCAACCGACCCCAGCCAGCCGCTACCGGCCAGATTTGCCCAACTGGGTCGACGACAGCCTCAACCGTGCCCTTAACGCCGAACCGAAACAGCGCTATGAAACCGCCGAAGAATGGCTACTAACTTTAGAGCAGGCGGAACGTAAATCCCTTAGCAGCCGGCCACGCCCGTTGCTGGAGCGCGAACCGCTGCTGGTCTGGCGCAGCGTGGCATTGTTTTCCCTGCTGCTGAATCTGCTGCTACTGATCGGGCTGTTGCGCTAAAGCCAAAGACCACGCACCAATATGGCGCAAGGCGCGTTAAAAAGGTGCGTACATGCATCACAAATCGACCGTAAGCAACTGATAAGCCTTGAAAAATGCTACTAAGAAAGTTGGCACAAGTTCTGCATTGCTAGATGCACAATTTAATAAAGCGCGGCCTCAACGAAGCAGGCTGTACTTCCCGATAGAACGGGACTTGGACAAAGGCGTCCTCGCTAGGTGACTAGCGGGACGCCTTTTTTGTTTCCAGCCATCCAATATACACAAGGCCCGAGGAGATCAATATGAGCGCAAAAGTCTGGCTGGTAGGCGCTGGCCCCGGTGACCCAGAGCTGCTGACCCTCAAGGCGGTTAAAGCCCTGAACCAGGCCGAGATCGTAATGATTGATGACCTGGTCAACCCCGCCGTACTGGAGCATTGCCGCAACGCGCGGATCATGTCGGTCGGTAAACGCGGCGGTTGCCGTTCAACCCCGCAAGCGTTTATCCACCGCCTGATGCTGCGTTATGCGCGCCAGGGCAAATGCGTGGTGCGCCTCAAAGGCGGCGATCCCTGCATCTTCGGCCGTGGCAGCGAAGAAGCCGACTGGCTGAACGAGCACGGTATCGAGGTGGAAATGGTCAACGGCATCACCGCAGGCCTGGCCGGCGCGACCAATTGTGGCATCCCTCTGACCCTGCGCGGCGTAGCACGCGGGGTAACCCTGGTTACCGCACATACCCAAGACGACAGCAGCCTGAACTGGCCAGCCCTGGCCCAGAGTGGCACCACCCTGGTGGTGTATATGGGCGTGGCCAAGCTGCCGGAAATCCGCGAAAGCCTGCTGGCAGGCGGCATGCGCGCCGACATGCCGGTGGCCATGATCGAAAACGCTTCGCTGCCACAGCAGCGCGAGTGCCGCAGCAGCCTTGCAGCCATGCAGCAAGCCGCTCACGACTTCCAACTGAAAAGCCCGGCCATTCTGGTAATCGGTGAAGTCGCCGCGCAACCGAATATGCAGCTCGCTGCTATCAGCGCCTAACCGCTTCGCGCTCCGCGAAGTTCCCCTTGCCCGCCACCAGCGGGCTTTTTTTGCGCGGGTTTTTCTTTATGGCTGCCCAGGATGGCATGCCATAAAGAAAAACCCGGCCGAAGCCGGGTTTTCTATACAGCCAGATCGATTACTGCTTGATCTGAGCTTCTACTTCAGCTTCTACGCGGCGGTTAACAGCGCGGCCAGCGTCGGTAGCGTTGTCAGCAACCGGACGAGCTTCGCCGTAGCCAGCAGCGTTAACGCGAGCAGCGTCTACACCGTACTGGTTGACCAGCACGTCACGAACAGCGCTTGCACGACGCTCGGACAGGTTCTGGTTGTAGGCATCGCTGCCTTTGGAGTCAGTGTGACCTTCAACCACGGTGGTGGTCTGTGGGTACTGCTTCATGAAGTCAGCCAGGTTCTTGATGTCGCCGTAGCTTTCTTCTTTAACGCTGGCTTTGTCGAAGTCGAACTTAACGTCCAGCTCAACGCGAACCAGTTCCATCGGCTCTTCAGCAGCTACTGGCTCAGGAGTCGGCTCAACAGCAGCGACAACAACTGGAGCCGGCTTGCTGCCGCCACCGAAGTTCATGCCGATACCGACGCTTGGAGCCCACTCGGTGTCGCCCTGGTCGATGTTGTACTGAGCTTCAACGCCAGCACGGGCGTAGAAGTTTTCAGTGAAGTAGTACTTGGCGCCGCCGCCGATGTTGGCGAAGGTGGAGCCGTTACGACCACCGCGACCGGACTGGCCGATGCTCTGATCAGAGAAGCCTGCCGAAACGTAAGGACGCAGTGCGTCGCCAGCGTTGTTGAAGTGGTACAGAGCATCCAGAGCGGTGTTAGAGCCCTTGATGTTGCGGCCGTCTTCGCCACGAGCGTTGTGCACTTCGTCGTAGGCCAGGCGCAGTTCAACGTCGTCAGTCAGGTAGTAGCCGATGCTACCGCCGAACAGGTTGCCGTTGTTTTTGAAGTCACGGGCGCTGTCGAACATTTCCTTCTTAGCAAAACCCTCCACTTCGACAGCGCCTTGACCCTGAGCCAGAACGCTGAGGGAGGATGTGGCCAGCAGCGAGCCAATGACAACGCCTAAAGTGTTTTTCAATTTCATTACTAATGTTCCCTATCTTGGTGGTCAGTAAGTTGTCTGACAGACACAAGACAACTCAGCCGGCTATTCTAACAGAATTAACCGCTAGCTATGACGGGTTTATTCAAGATAAGTTTCAGTGCTATCGGAAAATTTATCGCGCAGACGATCGAGTGCGCGTTTATAGCGCATTTTCGTGGCACTCAGGCCCATGTGCATAATGTCGGCAATCTCCTGGAACTCCAGTTCTGCGACAAAACGTAGCACCAGAATTTCTCGATCAATCGGATTGACGTGCACCAACCAACGATCAAGACCGGCCTTATCTTCAGGCTTTGGCGCCTTTTCTTCGGACGCTTCTTCAAGCGGGTCCAAACTTAAGGCGTCAATAAGACGGCGTTTACGCCGTTCTTTGCGATATTGAGTAATACATTCGTTGTAAGTAATGCTGTACAACCAGGTTTTGAACTTAGATTTACCCTCAAAGTTCTTTAGGCCATATAAGACCTTGAGCATGACCTCCTGACAAACATCGTCAGCATCGCGGTCGTTACCCAAATAACGCGCACACACGTTGAATAACGTGCGCTGGTAACGACGCATCAGCTCTTCATAAGCGCGGGTTATGTGAAATAACTCGTCATGGGCACGCGCCACCAACTCTTCGTCCGAGAGTTCGCGGGGGTCGTAACGCAGAGACGCAGAGTGGGCTTTATTCAAAACGAGTCGGGCCGACAGTCAGGACATAAGCCAGCGCAGCCTGCAAATCAGGCTGCGGATTGGCCGCATACAATAACAGGGATTAGCCTTAGCGGCTGCTTACCTGCTGCTCGAGCAAGGTACGGTTGGCCACTGAAACCAGCTCGCCGGCTTCCGTCAGCAACGTGGTTTTGACCGTGCCGATTTCCTCGATCTGCCCTTCGACCGCACCAACCTGTACTTGTTGCCCAACCTCATACAACTCGCGTACATAAATACCGGCCAGAATCTGGCTGGCAATATCCCGGCTGCCCAGGCCCAGCGCCAGGGCGACCGCCAGACCCACCGAGATCAGCACAATGGCGATCACGTTGTTGAGCAGGTCGGTTTTCACTTCAAGCTGACCGATCGCCACCGAGATACTGATGATGATCACCAGCCCCTGAGCCACGCGCCCCAGCCCGCTTGCATAATCCAGCCCGACACCTTCTGCGGCGCCGCGCACCAGGCCGCTGACCAGTTGCGCCAGCAACACGCCCGCGAGCAGCACCAGGGCGGCACCGAAGACTTTTGGCAGGTACAAGGCCAGCACATCAAGGGTTGCGGAAACCCGCTCCAGCCCTAGGGATTCGGCGGCCGTAACCAGGAAGATCAACAGCACGAACCAGTAGACGATCTTGCCGATCAGGGTCGACACCGGCACCTGAATGCCGGCGCGGCTCAGCAGCTTGGTCAGGCCCGTACCAGCCATCAGGCGATCCAGACCGATCTTGCCGAGCAATTTCGACAGCAGCGTGTCGAGGAACTTGGCCACCACAAAACCCAGCAGTACCACCACCATGGCGCCAAACAGACGCGGGATAAAGGCGGCAATCGGGGTCCAAACGCTGGCCATCGCGTCAACCAGAACTTGAGTAAATTCCATGCTCAGTCAGCCTTATTAACAGTTGATTCGGTGGTTTTACGGCGCGAGACCGGCGCCACATGCGCCGAGCCGTTATTCAGTGCCAGCATCAGTGCGCCGGCCCAGTGCCCCATAAGGGCAAACAGATCGCCTGCACCGACCTGACGGTTGGCGGTTTTCAGCACGCGATGCAGACAAGCGTCATCGTCGTGACTTGAGGTGGGCGACTTGAGCAAATCGCGCAGTGATTCTTCAAAGGGATCGTGCATGGCGCACCTCACAGGATGTGTCGGCTAGACGAGACGAGTACCGGGCAAGTCACATCAGATCCAGCGCAAGCGACGAAACAGCAGCCACTGCACCAGCGCCACGGCGGCCATCAGCGAACAGGCAAGAAGAAAGCCATGGGGGCTTTCCGAACCCGGAATACCGCCGACATTGATGCCGAGCAGGCCGGTGAGAAAACTCATCGGCAGGAAAATCCCGGTAATGATGCCGAAGCGGTACATGGTGCGGTTCATCCGCTCATCCATGCGCCGATTTTCCGCCTCAAGCAGCAGGTTGACCCGTTCACGGCTCAACTCCAACTCTTCGAGGTAGCGCGTCAGGCGGTTATTCAGCTCGTTCCAATAACTGCTGTCGGCGCCCACCAGCCAGGCTTGGGCACTGGCCGTGAGCTGCCCGTAGATATCGCGCTGTGGCGAGAGAAAACGCCGCAAGCTGGCGGCACGCCGGCGAATTTGCAGCAGCGCGGCATGGTCGGGCGCCTGACTTTCCAGCGCATCGGCACGCTCTTCCTGATCGTCGACTTGCTCGGACAACTCGCCGACCAGCAGCTCGATCTTGTCGGTCAGGTAATGCGCCAGACGCAGGATCAGCTCAGCCGAGGTTTTCGGCCCCCTGCCCGCCAGCAAGTCCTCGATCAAGGCTTCGGTTGCGTGCAACGGCCGCAAGCGCAGGGAGATCGCGCGCTGGGCATCAGCAAAAATGCGCACCGAAACCATGTCCTCAGGCTCCGCGCCCGGATTGAGGTTCAGCCCACGCAGAAACAGCAGTAATTGCTGCTCAGGCAACGCCAGCAAACGCGGACGGGTGTTTTCTTCCAACAGCAGGTCGCAGGCAAAAACGCTCAGGCCACTGTCGGTACGCAGCCAGGTATGCGTCTGCGGGTGGCTGCGATCCCAATGCAGCCAGAGGCTTTCCTGCTCGCCCAGCACCAGACCGTGCAGTTCCTGCCGGGCAATGCTGCGGGCGCCGCCCTGACCATTAAGGACAAAGGCGTGCACCAGGCCCCATTGCGCGTTGTCACCTTCGTGCATGACGGTTTCCTGCAAGCGCCCTACTCCGGCATTTGCAGCGCAGACGGCGAGATGATCACGCCGTTGTTGTCGGCATAAACAAACTCGCCCGGACGGAAGGTCACGCCGCCAAAGGTCACCGCGACATTGAGGTCACCGATACCGCGCTTATCGGTTTTCATCGGGTGACTGGCCAGGGCCTGGATGCCCAGATCAGTCTGCGCCAGCACGTCGACATCACGCACGCAGCCATACACCACAATGCCTTCCCAGCCATTCTTCGCGGCTTTCTCGGCGAGCATGTCACCGAGCAGTGCGCGGCGCATGGAAGCACCACCGTCAACCACCAGCACTTTGCCTTTACCCGGAAGGTCGACCTGCTCCTTGACCAGCGAGTTGTCCTCGAAGCACTTGACGGTGACGATCTCGCCGCCGAAAGAGTCGCGACCACCGAAATTGCTGAACATCGGCTCAACCACCTGGACCAGTTCCGGGTAGGCGTCGCACAAATCGGGAGTGATGTAGTGCATGGCAAAGCTCCTTGGATAGTGTGAGGGTGCTTACAGGTCGATCCCGACCCGGTCCGCATCATAAGCCACAGGCAAATACACAAGACTGGCGCAGGGCGCATTCAGCGCGCGGCCACTGGCCAGGTCAAACTCAATTCCGTGCCGCGGGCAACGCAGCACACCAGCGGTGATGCTGGCTTTATCGAGCGCTGCACCTTGATGGGGGCAGCGGTTTTCCAGCAATAAGGTACGACCTTCGACCACCAGCAACAGCAGACTACGCCCCTGCAGCTGAAAAACCTGCCGGTAGCTGTCATCCAGGTTGAGCAAGCGTTCAAGAGCAATAAACATCGCACCTGCGCCTTCGCGGCAAACGTGAACCGCGATACTAGCCGCAAGCTCACTCAGCGGAAACGGCTTTATTGCCCTCTAACTCGCTGCTTTCCAGCTCTGCAGCCACCTGTGGGCTCTTGCGCAACCACTGCTCGACCAGCGGCCAGACCTCGCGCTGCGCTTCTTTACTGACGAGCATTTCGACATGACCGAAATCACCGCTAAAGCCATGCTTTTTGCCTAGACAGAGAAACTCGCTCAGGGGCGAGCCGAATTGCTTGAGCAACTTCTCGCAGGCCCAGGCCGGGTCCTGATGATCACCCAGCGCGGCCACGGCCATAACCGGTACACGCACCTCCGCCAGGCCTGCCCACCAATCACGCTCAGCATCGCCAAAACGGCCGAACAAGCCATGCCAACGCAAGCTTTCGACCGCCAGGCCAATCGGTTCATCCTCAGGGCCGCGCTTGAACCGCGAGCCGGAAATCACCGAGAAACGCTTGAGCAGCAAGCGGCTGCCCCACTCCAGTGGCGGTAACTTCAGTGGCCAGTAAACCCGGCTGACCTGGCTGCCAAACAACACGCCAGAGGCAACGTTGCTTTCACTCAGGTAATGCCCGCCAAGCGCGCCGGCGAGAATGATCCCGCCAAGGGAATGGCCCAGCCAATGGGCCTTTTGCGGGTTCTGCTCATACACAAAATCGGCAATCGCCGGCAGGTCATAGCGCACGTAGTCACTGACCGTGTTGCGTGAATAGTCGCGGTTACGCGGCGACAGGCCATGGCCACGCATTTCGGCGATCCACACATCAAAACCGGCGCGCGCCAGGTAAGGCCCCAAACCAATGCACTTGGGCGAATACCAGAAACGCCGGTTGGAGAAACTGCCGGGAATCAGTATCACCGGCACGCCGCGATGCTGCTCATGTCCGACGCGGCCGAGACGCGTCAGTGCCAGTTCGACACTGCTGTCCGGGCTGTTGCCGGGTTTGAGGCGGTAGACATCCTCGCTCAAATCACCACGCAACTCCGCACTGATCAAGGCGACGGGGAAAAGCTCACTGCTGCTTTGCATCTTCTTGCTCTGGTGTAAAAAATTGCCGGGAGCAATTTTTGACGTCGCGTCGCGACGGCCCGAAGGGTGGTCGCCAGGGATGGCAGACCACAAAAAAGGGCAGGATCAACCCGCCCTTGAATAGAGATTTTAAAGCGCTATCAGGCTGGCGCTTGACCTTCGGCCAGGAAGAACCAGGTATCGAGCACCGAATCCGGGTTCAGCGACACGCTTTCGATGCCCTGCTCCATCAGCCAGCGCGCCAGATCCGGGTGGTCGGACGGGCCCTGACCGCAGATGCCGATGTACTTGCCGGCCTTGTTACAGGCCTGGATAGCGTTGCTCAGCAGCTTCTTCACCGCCGGGTTACGCTCATCGAACAGGTGCGCGACGATGCCGGAGTCACGGTCCAGGCCCAGGGTCAGCTGGGTCAGGTCGTTGGAACCGATGGAGAAACCGTCGAAGAACTCAAGGAACTCTTCAGCCAGAATCGCGTTGGATGGCAGTTCGCACATCATGATGACCTTCAAGCCATCCTGACCACGGGCCAGGCCGTTGGCAGCCAGCAGATCGACCACCTGGCTGGCTTCGCCCAGAGTACGCACGAAGGGCACCATGATCTCGACGTTGGTCAGGCCCATCTCGTTGCGCACTTTCTTCAGCGCGCGGCACTCCAGCTCGAAGCAGTCGCGGAACGATTCGCTGATGTAACGCGAAGCGCCACGGAAGCCCAGCATCGGGTTCTCTTCTTCCGGCTCGTACAGCTTGCCGCCGATCAGGTTGGCGTATTCGTTGGACTTGAAGTCCGACAGGCGCACGATGACCTTCTTCGGCCAGAACGCCGCAGCCAGGGTGCTGATGCCCTCGACCAGTTTCTCGACGTAGAAATTGACTGGATCGTCGTAACCGGCGATGCGCTTCTCGACGCTGTCCTTGATCTCCGGCGGCAGGCCGGCGAAGTTCAGCAGCGCTTTAGGGTGCACGCCGATCATGCGGTTGATGATGAATTCCAGGCGCGCCAGGCCAACACCTTCGTTGGGCAGCTGGGCGAAGTCGAAGGCGCGGTCGGGGTTACCGACGTTCATCATGATCTTGAACGGCAGCTCGGGCATGGCATCGACCGAATTCTTGCGGATATCGAAGCCCAGCTCGCCTTCGAAGATAAAGCCGGTGTCGCCCTCGGCGCATGAAACTGTCACACCCATGCCGTCTTTCAGCACCTGGGTGGCGTTGCCGCAGCCGACTACCGCCGGGATACCCAGCTCACGGGCGATGATTGCCGCGTGACAGGTACGCCCGCCACGGTTGGTGACGATGGCGCTGGCGCGCTTCATTACCGGCTCCCAATCCGGGTCGGTCATGTCGGAGACCAGAACATCGCCGGGCTGGACTTTGTCCATCTCGGACACGTCATGGATAACCCGCACGCGGCCTGCACCGATCTTCTGACCGATAGCGCGACCTTCCACCAGCACGGTGCCGGTTTCCTTGAGCAGGTAGCGCTCCATCACATTGACGTTGGTGCGGCTTTTCACCGTTTCAGGGCGCGCCTGAACGATATACAGCTTGCCGTCATCACCGTCTTTGGCCCACTCGATGTCCATCGGGCGACCGTAGTGCTTCTCGATGATCATCGCCTGCTTGGCCAGCTCGCTGACCTCAGCATCACTCAGGCAGAAGCGCGCACGTTCGGCGCGATCGACATCGACCACCTTGACCGATTTACCGGCCTTGGCTTCGTCGCCGTAGATCATCTTGATGGCTTTGCTGCCCAGATTACGGCGCAGAATCGCCGGGCGACCGGCTTCCAGCGTCTGCTTGTGCACATAGAATTCATCCGGGTTGACCGCACCCTGCACCACGGTTTCGCCGAGGCCATAGGCGCCGGTGATAAACACCACGTCACGGAAGCCCGATTCGGTGTCGAGGGTGAACATCACGCCGGCAGTGCCGGTTTCCGAACGCACCATGCGCTGCACGCCAGCAGACAGGGCGACCAATTTATGGTCGAAGCCCTGGTGAACGCGGTAAGCGATGGCGCGGTCGTTGAACAGCGAGGCGAATACCTCTTTGGCCGCGCGGATCACGTTTTCCACGCCGCGAATGTTCAGGAAGGTTTCTTGCTGGCCGGCAAAGGAGGCGTCTGGCAGGTCTTCGGCGGTGGCCGAAGAACGCACGGCAACGGCCATATTGTCGTTACCGCCGGCCATTTCGGCGAAGGCGGTGCGGATCTGGGCGTTCAACTCTTCGGGGAAAGCCGCATCCATCACCCACTGGCGGATCTGCGCGCCGGTCTTGGCCAGGGCGTTAACGTCATCAACGTCAAGGGCATCCAGCGCGGCATGGATCTGCTCGTTCAGGCCGCTCAGTTCGAGAAAGTCCCGGTAGGCCTGGGCCGTAGTGGCGAAACCGCCAGGCACCGAAACTCCGGCACCGGCAAGGTTGCTGATCATCTCGCCCAGGGAGGCGTTCTTGCCCCCTACGTGCTCAACATCGTGATTGCCGAGCTTATCGAGGGAAACTACGTACTCTACCAAGGTGATCTCTCCACTAAATGTTGGAAAAGCTCAGAACCCGTTCAAGGCTCTCTAGGGGCTGGGAAGCTCGGCGGCATACATGCCCGCACGATTGTGGCCTGGCCCTGGAAAATAAGTAACAATGCCGGCCAGATCGGCCCTGCAAAGGCGGGCCTATGATAGCCAAGATTCGTCCTCAGCTTAAGGCCCATGGTGCAAATGAAACGAACCGCTTTTTTCATCTCCGATGGCACCGGCATAACCGCCGAAACCCTGGGCCAAAGTCTGCTGGCACAGTTTGAAACCATCGACTTCACCAAACTCACGCGCCCTTACATCGACAGCGTGGAAAAAGCGCGCGCAATGGTACAACAAATCAACACCGCCGCAGAGAAAGACGGCGCGCGACCGATCATCTTCGACACCATCGTCAATCAGGACATTCGCGACATCCTGGCCGAATCCGATGGTTTTATGATCGACATTTTCTCGACCTTCCTCGCCCCGCTGGAGCAGGAGCTGACCTCGCACTCCTCGTACTCGGTCGGCAAGTCCCATTCCATTGGCCACAACTCCAATTACATGGAGCGTATCGAGGCGGTCAACTTCGCCCTGGACAACGACGACGGCGCGCGCACCCACTACTACGACAAGGCCGATCTGATCCTGGTTGGCGTCTCGCGTTGCGGCAAAACGCCCACCTGCTTGTATATGGCCATGCAATACGGCATTCGTGCCGCAAATTACCCGCTGACCGAAGACGATATGGAGCGCCTGCAGCTACCAGCCTCCCTGAAAAAGTACAAAGACAAACTGTTTGGCCTGACCATCGACCCGGATCGCCTCACCGCCATCCGCCACGAACGCAAGCCCAACAGCCGCTACGCCAGTTTCGCCCAGTGTGAATTTGAAGTACGCGAGGTGGAAAACCTGTTCCGCCGTGAAAATATCGCCTTTATCAATTCCACCCATTTTTCGGTTGAAGAAATTTCGGCCAAGATTCTGGTTGAAAAAGGTGTTGAGCGCCGTCTCAAGTAACCCATACAACCCATTGAAGCGAAAAGAAAAGGCTCGAACACTTCGAGCCTTTTCTCATTTATAAGCCTACAAAATATCGCCCGGCACGCGCACCCAACCTTCCATCAAGATTCGCGCGCTGCGACTCATGATCGCCTTGGTCACCGTCCACTGGCCATCAACCAGCGCCGCCTGCGCACCAACGCGTAACGTGCCGGATGGATGGCCAAAACGCACCGCTTCGCGCGCGCTGCCGCCGGCCGCCAGATTGACCAAGGTGCCGGGAATCGCCGCTGCCGTGCCGATGGCGACTGCGCAAGTGCCCATCATCGCGTGGTGCAGCTTGCCCATGGACAGCGCGCGCACCAGCAGATCGACTTCAGCGGCCTGCACCATTTTACCGCTGGATGAAACGTAATCCTTGGGTTTGGCGACAAAGGCGATTTTCGGCGTGTGCTGGCGGGTGGCCGCCTCTTCCGACTTCTTGATCAAGCCCATGCGCAAGGCGCCGGCCACGCGAATTTTCTCGAAACGCGCCAACTGCTCAGGGTCACCGTTGATCTGCTCGCGCAGCTCAGTGCCGCTGTAGCCAATGTCTTCGGCATTGACGAATACGGTCGGAATACCGGCAGTGATCATGGTCGCCTTGAAAGTACCGACACCTGGCACCACCAAGTCATCAACCAGATTACCCGTGGGAAACATCGAACCACCCTCTTCGCCGTCATCGGACGGATCGAGGAACTCCAGCACGATTTCGGCCGCCGGAAAGGTCACCCCATCCAGCTCGAAGTCGCCGATTTCCTGTACCTGGCCATTGCTGACCGGCACATGGGCGATGATGGTTTTCTGGATATTCGCCTGCCAGATCCGCACCACGCACACGCCGTTCTCCGGGATACGCGCGGGGTCAAGCAAACCGGCATGAATGGCAAAGGCTCCGGCACCGGTGGACAGGTTGCCGCAGTTGCCGCTCCAGTCGACAAAGGCCTTGTCGATAGAGACCTGGCCATAGAGGTAGTCAACGTCGTGATCCGCCTGACTGCTCTTGGATAGAATCACGCACTTGGAGGTCGAGGACGTTGCGCCGCCCATGCCGTCGATCTGCGCGGCATAGGGATCTGGGCTGCCGATAACCCGCATAAACAGCGTGTCGCGCGCAGCGCCCGGCACCTGGCAGCTTGGCGGCAGGTCCTGCAGGCGGAAGAACACGCCCTTGCTGGTGCCGCCACGCATATAGGTGGCGGCAATCTTGATCTGGGCTGGATAAGCCATAACGCGCTCCTGAAAAAAGACCGGGGCGTTGCCGCCCCGGTGGTGGATCAGCCCTGGGTCGACTCGAGGAAGTCCTGGGCGAAACGCTGCAGCACGCCACCGGCCTTGTACACATGCACTTCGGCCGCAGTGTCCAGACGGCAGATCACCGGCACTTTGACCACATCACCATTGCGGCGATTGACCACCAGGGTCAGCTCGCAGCGTGGCGACACATCGCCCTGAATGTCGTAAGTCTCAGTGCCGTCGAGGCCGAGGGTCAGGCGGGTAGTACCCGGTTTGAACTCGACCGGCAGCACGCCCATGCCAACCAGGTTGGTGCGGTGAATACGCTCGAACCCTTCGGCAACGATCACCTCCACACCCGCCAAACGCACGCCCTTGGCCGCCCAGTCACGCGAGCTGCCCTGACCGTAGTCAGCACCGGCAACGATGATCAGGTTCTGCTTGCGGTTCATGTAGGTTTCGATTGCTTCCCACATGCGCATGACCTTGCCTTCCGGCTCGACGCGCGCCAGCGAACCCTTCTTCACCGCACCGTCAACAACGGCCATTTCATTGACCAGCTCTTTGTTGGCGAACGTCGCACGCTGCGCCGTCAGGTGGTCGCCACGGTGGGTGGCGTAGGAGTTGAAGTCCTCTTCCGGCAGGCCCATCTTGTGCAGGTATTCACCGGCGGCCGAGTTCATCTGGATCGCGTTGGACGGCGACAGGTGGTCGGTGGTGATGTTGTCCGGCAGGATCGCCAGCGGCAGCATGCCCTTGAGCGTGCGCTCACCGGCCAGCGCGCCTTCCCAGTACGGCGGGCGACGGATATAGGTGCTCATCGGGCGCCAGTCGTACAGCGGGCTTTCGGCTTCCTCAATAGTGCCCAGATCAAACATCGGGATGTAGATCTGCTTGAACTGTTCCGGCTTCACCGAGGCGGCAACGATAGCGTCGATTTCCTCGTCGCTCGGCCACAGGTCCTTCAGGGTGATCGGGTTACCGTTCTTGTCAGTACCGAGCACGTCCTGCTCGATATCAAAGCGCACGGTACCGGCGATGGCGTAGGCCACCACCAGCGGCGGCGAGGCCAGGAAGGCCTGCTTGGCGTAGGGGTGGATACGGCCGTCGAAGTTACGGTTGCCGGACAGTACCGCAGTGGCATACAGATCGCGGTCGATGATTTCCTGCTGGATCAGCGGATCCAGCGCACCGGACATGCCGTTACAGGTGGTGCAGGCGTAGCCGACGATGCCGAAGCCGAGCTTTTCCAGCTCCGACAGCAGACCGGCATCTTCCAGGTACAGCTTGGCGACCTTGGAGCCCGGGGCGAAAGAGGTCTTGACCCACGGTTTGCGCAGCAGCCCCAGCTCGTTGGCCTTTTTCGCCAGCAGCCCGGCTGCCACCACGTTGCGCGGGTTGGACGTGTTGGTGCAGCTGGTGATGGCGGCGATGATCACCGCGCCATCGGGCATCAGGCCCTCGGCTTCCTCGACCTTGCCGGATTGCAGCTTGGCTTCGTCGGAGATACCTCGCTCGGCCAGCGCCGAAGTCGGCAGGCGGCGGTGCGGGTTGGACGGGCCAGCCATATTGCGCACTACTGTGCTCAGATCGAATTCGAGCACGCGCTCGTACTCGGCGGTCACCAGCGCATCGGCCCACAGACCGGTGGTCTTGGCGTAGTTCTCTACCAGCTCGATCTGCTCCGGCTCACGACCGGTGAGCTTGAGGTAATCGATGGTTTGCTGGTCGATGTAGAACATCGAGGCAGTGGCGCCGTATTCCGGGCACATGTTGGAAATGGTCGCGCGGTCGCCGATTGACAGGCTATCCGCACCCGCGCCGAAGAACTCGACCCAGGCACCGACCACGCGTTCCTTGCGCAAGAATTCGGTGATGGCCAGGACGATATCGGTGGCGGTAATGCCAGGCTGGCGCTTGCCAGTGAGCCGCACGCCGACGATGTCGGGCAGGCGCATCATCGACGGCAGGCCGAGCATCACGGTTTCCGCTTCCAGGCCGCCGACGCCAATGGCGATCACGCCCAGGGCATCGACGTGCGGGGTGTGCGAGTCGGTGCCCACGCAGGTGTCCGGGAAGGCTATGCCGTCGCGCGACTGGATCACCGGGCTCATTTTCTCCAGGTTGATCTGGTGCATGATGCCGTTACCGGCCGGGATCACGTCGACGTTCTTGAACGCGGTCTTGGTCCACTCGATAAAGTGGAAACGGTCCTCGTTGCGACGGTCTTCGATGGCGCGGTTCTTGGCAAAGGCATCCGGGTCGAAGCCCGGCGCTTCCACGGCCAGGGAGTGGTCGACAATCAGCTGGGTCGGCACTACCGGGTTGACCTTGGACGGATCACCACCCTTCTCGGCGATGGCATCACGCAGGCCGGCCAGATCGACCAGTGCGGTCTGCCCGAGGATGTCGTGGCAGACCACGCGAGCCGGGTACCAAGGAAAATCCAGGTCCTGCTTGCGCTCGATCAACTGCTTGAGTGAATCGGTCAGCGCGGCTGGCTCACAGCGGCGCACCAGCTGCTCAGCCAGCACGCGGGATACGTAGGGCAACTTGGCGTAGGCGCCAGGGGCGATGGCATCGACCGCCTCGCGGGTGTCGAAGTAGTCCAGCGCCGTGCCGGGTAGAGACTTGCGGTACTGAGTATTCATGCTGTTCATGGTTACGGGCGATCCTTGAGCGGCACAAACTTCAGGTCTTCAGGGCCTGTGTAGTTGGCGCTCGGACGGATGATCTTGCCGTCGATGCGTTGTTCAATCACATGGCTGGACCAGCCCGAGGTGCGCGCAATCACAAACAGCGGGGTGAACATGGCGGTGGGCACGCCCATCATGTGGTAGCTGACGGCGCTGAACCAATCGAGGTTGGGGAACATTTTCTTGATTTCCCACATGGTCGATTCCAAGCGTTCGGCAATGTCGTACATCTTCATATTGCCCTGCTCTACCGACAGCTCGCGGGCCACATCCTTGATCACCTTGTTACGCGGATCGCTCACGGTGTAGACCGGGTGACCGAAGCCGATTACCACTTCCTTCTTCTCGACGCGCGCGCGGATATCGGCCTCGGCTTCATCGGCATTGTCGTAGCGCTTCTGAATCTCGAAGGCCACTTCGTTGGCGCCGCCGTGCTTCGGGCCACGCAGCGCGCCGATGCCACCGGCGATGCAGCTGTACATATCCGAACCGGTGCCGGCGATCACCCGCGAGGTGAAGGTGGAGGCATTAAATTCGTGCTCGGCGTACAGGTTGAGCGAGGTATGCATGGCGCGCACCCAGGACTCGCGCGGCTTCTCACCGTGCAGCAGGTGGAGGAAGTGACCACCAATCGAATCGTCGTCGGTTTCCACCTCGATGCGCTTGCCGTTATGGCTGAAGTGATACCAGTAGAGCAACGCGGAACCCAGCGAAGCCATCAGCTTGTCGGCGATGTCACGGGCGCCCGGATGGTTGTGGTCGTCCTTCTCCGGCGACACGCAGCCCAGCACGGATACGGCGGTGCGCATCACATCCATCGGGTGGGCGGACGGCGGCAGTTGTTCGAGCGAGACCTTCAGCGCCGCCGGCAACCCACGCAGCGCCTTGAGTTTGGCCTTGTAACCGGCCAGTTCGGCCACATTGGGCAGCTTGCCGTGCACCAGCAGGTGAGCGATTTCTTCGAAGTCGCAGCGGTTGGCAAAATCCAGCACGTCATAGCCGCGGTAGTGCAGGTCGTTGCCAGTACGGCCGACCGTGCACAGCGCGGTATTACCGGCGGCTGTGCCGCTCAGGGCTACGGATTTTTTCGGCTTGAAGCCTGGGGTGGTTTCTGGGGTCGCACTCATCGCTTGTCTCTCCTCATCCGATCCGGTCGGTCGTTCTTTTAAGCAGGCGGCTAAAACCTGGGTTCCGGTTATTTTTTCGCGGCAAACAGCGCGTCGAGGCTCTGCTCGAAGGCGTGGTAATTGATGCGCTCGTACAGCTCCATGCGGGTTTGCATGGTGTCGACCACATTCTTCTGCGTACCGTCGCGGCGTACCGCCATATAGACGTTTTCGGCCGCCTTGTTCATCGCACGGAAGGCCGACAGCGGGTACAACACCAGGCCGACATCTACCGCAGCCAGCTCTTCGGTGGTGTACAGCGGCGTGGCACCGAATTCGGTGATATTGGCCAGAATTGGCGCTTTCACTCGGTCGGCGAAGGTCTTGTACATCGCCAATTCGGTGATAGCTTCCGGGAAGATCATGTCGGCACCGGCCTCGACACAGGCCGCCGCGCGGTCCAGCGCCGAGTTCAGGCCTTCAACCGCCAGGGCATCGGTACGCGCCATGATCACAAAGCTGTCATCGGTACGCGCATCGACGGCCGCTTTGATGCGGTCAACCATCTCCTGCTGAGTGACGATCTCCTTATTAGGGCGATGACCGCAGCGCTTGGCACCAACCTGATCTTCGATATGAATCGCCGCCGCACCAAACTTGATCATCGACTTGACGGTGCGCGCCACGTTAAACGCCGAGGCGCCGAAACCGGTGTCGACATCCACCAGCAACGGCAGGTCGCAGACGTCGGTGATGCGGCGTACGTCGGTGAGTACATCGTCCAGCCCGGTGATGCCCAGGTCCGGCAAGCCGAGCGAACCCGCCGCCACGCCGCCACCGGACAGGTAGATCGCCTTGAAACCGGCGCGTTTGGCCAGCAATGCATGGTTGGCGTTGATCGCACCAATGACTTGCAGCGGATGCTCTTCAGCAACGGCATCGCGGAAACGCTGGCCTGGACTCTTCAAGCTCATGACTCACCTCGGGTTTTGGCTGTCTTGGGATGCGCGCCCTGCCCCATGCTCATGGCGCTGGCGGCACTCATGGAATAGTGGCGCTCGATATTGCGTTTGGAGGCGCCGATATGCCGGCGCATCAGCAACTCGGCCAGCTCGCCATCACGGTCGGCAATGGCATCGAGAATGCGGTGGTGTTCGGCGAACGCCTGGTGCGGTCGATTGGGCGTAGCGGAGAACTGCAGGCGATACATACGCACCAACTGGTAAAGCTCGCCACAGAGCATCTGGGTCAGGGTCTTGTTGCCGCTGCCCTGAATGATCCGGTAGTGAAAGTCGAAGTCGCCTTCCTGCTGGTAGTAGCCAACACCGGCCTTGAAGGCGGCGTCCTGCTCATGCAGGTCGAGCACCGCACGCAGCTCATCGATTTCCGCCTGGGTCATGCGCTCGGCAGCCAGGCGACAGGCCATACCTTCCAGCGACTCACGAATCTCATAGAGTTCGATCAGCTCGGCATGGCTGAGCGACACCACCCGCGCGCCGATATGCGGCACCCGCACCAGCAGACGCTGACCTTCCAGGCGGTGAATCGCCTCGCGCAGCGGGCCACGGCTAATGCCGTAGGTGCGCGCCAGTTCAGGCTCGGAAATCTTGCTACCCGGGGCAATCTCGCCCTTGACGATAGCTGCCTGAATACGCCGAAAAACCTGTTCAGACAGGGTTTCCGAGTCTTCCTGACTGGACTCGAGCGACTCAATTACATCAAGCATATTGTCGACACTGCATAGATTAAGTGCCTGAAAATTACGCCTGCACGAGATAACTGTCAAACAAACCGCAAACATTGTTGACAGTTTGCGGCACTACTTTAGTCGCCTGCAGCCGCGACCTTACTTGCATAAACGCCTATAAGCGCCTGTCACGACTGAAAAAGTCCATGGTAGAATGCCGCCCGCTCAAGGCTTGCAGTGGAATTTATGACTGCCTGCTAGACTCCAAGCCCAGGTGCGCCAACTGCAACACGCGCAACCGGCATCTGCTCGACCCATCATCAACACCATATTCAGGACTTATGACACTAAAGCCCTCCATCGCGCTGCTATGCCTGCTACTTGCTCCCGGCCTGAGTTTCGCCGCGGAGAAGACAGTCTATGGGCTTAATGAATACGTCCGCCTATTCGACCTCGACCTGAAACTTGCCGCCAAGCTCGACACCGGCGCCAAGACCGCATCGCTCAGCGCTCGCGATATCAAGCGCTTCAAGCGCGATGGCGAAACCTGGGTACGCTTTTATTTGGCCATCGACGAGGCGCACAGCAGCCCCATCGAACGCCCGCTGGCGCGCATCAGCAAGATCAAACGGCGCGCGGGCGACTATGATCCAGAAGAAGAAAAAACCTATACCGCACGCCCCGTGATCGAAATGGATATCTGCATGGGCAAGGCCCTGCGCACAATTGAAGTGAACTTGACCGACCGCAGTGCTTTCCAATACCCGTTGTTGATAGGCTCCGAAGCACTTAAACACTTTTCGGCCTTGGTCGACCCGAGTCTTAAATACGCAGCAGGCAAGCCTGCTTGTGCCCCTGACGCAAACCTTGGCGCCGCCCTTGATGAGTAAATCCCATGCGCTCTCTTAACCTCCATCTGAAAGTCCTGGTCATACTCCTGGTGAGTTTGGGCATTCTGATTACGGCTTATCAGATTTTCATCCTCGGCATTCCGATGACCGAAGACGAGACTGATGATCTGTGGAACATCGACGCCAAAGTCGAGTTCCAGGCCAATCCACGCGAGCCGGTCAAGCTGCAGATGTTCGTGCCGCCGCTGGCCCAGGACTACGTCAGCCTGAATGAGAGCTTTATCTCGAATAACTACGGCGTGAGCATCAACCGCGCCGACGGCAACCGCAAAGTCACCTGGTCGGCACGTCGCGCCAGTGGCAAGCAGACCCTCTACTACCGCCTGGTACTGACCAAGCGTTACAGCGGTGAACAAGCCAAGCCCAAAGGGCCGATTTTCCGCGACAGCATCCCGGTCGAAGGCCCCGAGAAGATTGCCGCCGAAGCCCTGCTCGCGCCGATTCGTCAGCATTCGGCGGACGTCGAAACCTTTATCAGTGAGACCATCAAGCGCGTCAACAACAGCAATGACGACAACGTCAAACTGCTGCTAGCCGGCGATGCCTCAACGCCAAACAAAGCCAAAGCCATCGAGCTGCTGCTGTCCATCGCCCACGTACCGATGGAGCGCGTGCACACCATTCGCCTGGCGGCCGATATCCAGCAAAGCCCAGAACTCTGGCTGCGCAGTTTCAACGGTGAGAAATGGCTGTACTTCAACCCGGAAAGCGGCGAGCAAGGCATGCCAGTTGATCGCCTGGTCTGGTGGATCGGTGATGACAGCCTGATCACACTGGAAGGCGGCAAGCAGGCGCAAGTCAGCTTCAGCCTGAACAACAGCGAAATGAACGCCATTCGCCTGGCCAAGCTGACCGACGAAAACACCGACGCCGACTTCCTCGAATACAGCCTGTATGGCCTGCCGCTGCAGACTCAGCAGACCTTTATGATCATGGTGATGATCCCGATTGGCGTATTGGTGATCCTGATCCTACGTAACCTCGGCGGTTTGCAGACCCTCGGCACCTTCACTCCGGTACTGATCGCCCTGGCCTTCCGTGAAACCCAGCTGGGCTTCGGCATTATCCTGTTTACCGTGATCACGGCCCTGGGCCTGTCGCTACGTTCCTACCTCGAACACCTGAAGCTACAGATGCTGCCAAGGCTATCGGTGGTGCTGACCTTCGTCGTGGTACTGATCGCCGTCATCAGCCTGTTCAGTCACAAGCTCGGCCTTGAGCGTGGCCTGTCGGTGGCACTGTTCCCGATGGTGATTCTGACCATGACCATCGAACGCCTGTCGATCACCTGGGAAGAGCGCGGCGGTGGCCATGCCTTTAAAGTGGCTATAGGCACCCTGTTCGCTGCCACCCTGGCGCACCTGCTGATGAGCGTGCCGGAGCTGAACTACTTCATCTTCACCTTCCCGGCCGTGCTGATGATTCTGGTTGGCTTTATGCTGGCGATGGGTCGCTACCGTGGCTACCGCCTGACCGAACTGTTCCGCTTCAAAGCCTTCCTCAAGGACTAATGCCATGTTCGGTCTGATCAAGACGTGGAAAGCCCTGGAAGCCAAAGGCATCATGGGCATCAATCGGCGTAACGCGGACTACGTGCTGAAGTACAACAAACGGCACCTGTATCCGATTGTCGATGACAAGATCATCACCAAGATGCGCGCCATCGAGGCGGGTATCGATGTGCCGGAAATGTACGGCATCATCGATACCGAAAAAGGCATCGACAACCTGCGCGAAATCATTGGTGATCGCCCGGACTTCGTGGTCAAGCCGGCGCAGGGTGCCGGCGGTGACGGCATCCTGGTGATCGCGGATCGCTTCGAAGACAAGTACAAGACCGTCTCGGGCAAGATCATCAGCCACGAGGAGATCGAGCATCAGATCTCCAGCATCCTCACGGGCCTCTACTCCCTGGGCGGCCACCGGGATCGCGCGCTGATCGAATACCGCGTCACCCCGGACCAGATCTTCAAAAGCATCAGCTACGAAGGCGTACCGGACATCCGCATTATTGTGCTGATGGGCTATCCGATCATGGCCATGCTGCGCCTGCCAACTCGCCAGTCCGGCGGCAAAGCCAACCTGCACCAAGGCGCCATCGGTGTCGGCGTGGACCTGGCCACCGGCGTGACCCTGCGCGGCACCTGGCTGAACAACAAGATCAGCAAGCACCCGGACACCACCAACGCGGTGGACGGTGTGCAACTGCCAAACTGGGACGGCTTTATGAAGCTCGCCGCCGGCTGCTACGAGCTGTGCGGTCTGGGCTATATCGGCGTGGACATGGTGCTGGACCAGGACAAAGGCCCGTTGATTCTCGAACTCAACGCCCGCCCCGGCCTGAATATCCAGATCGCCAACGACTGCGGTCTCACCCACCGCGCCCACGCCGTCGAAGCGCGCATCGCCGAACTGCAGAAAAAAGGCATAGTCGAAACCGCCGAAGAGCGCATGCGCTTCTCGCAAGAGCTGTTTGGTCACGTCTCGATTGCGCAGATCTGATTGATCCTATGACTAAAAAATCCCGGACTTTTCCGGGATTTTTTATAACTGCTTTATGGCGTCGCTAACGCACAATCGCCAGTTCAAACGCGCCTTCATCGCTGTGGGCGTGGCTCTGCATACCCGCCTCATCGAGCGCTAGCGCCTGCAAGGGGCGTTTGAAGGGTTTGTTATCCAAGGTTTGCAGGCTGCGATCCTCATCCGTGGTCAACAGCAGCACATAGTGCTCACCCGCAGCAGCTCTCACCGGCACAGTGCCTTCGATAAAGGCATAGCGATACCAGGTTTCCGCATGCAGCCGGTACACCGCATCGCTGACCAGACGCGTTGGCTGCTTGGCTTGATCGAGGAACAGCAAGGACGGATAGGCCACCTGCTTGTTGGCAAAGCTACGAATGCGCAAACCGAAGTCGTACTGCGAGCGTGGCAGTTTCAGGGCAGCGTAGTAGCTCTTGCCCATGGGGAAATCCAGGCTGGGGGAAAAGCGATTTAGCTCTTCATAGCGTGGCTCATCGGCGCTGAGGGGGGTGAAATCACCCTCAGCCAGTTGCCCACAACACCGCTCGACCAATTCCTGATAGCGCCCTCCGCTTTTTGCCTCGGTTCCGGCCAACAAGGCCTGCATCGCAGCAGTGGGTTGCCCATCCAGCCCCGGCAAGGCTTGCGGCTTGGCGTCAAAGGTAATTTCGCGACCTTGGGTAAGCGGCACATTGTGCAAGGTTGGGGTTGGTGGCGTCGCACCTTTTGCCGGCACCTTGGAGTTGCGCATACGCCCCTGCTCGTCGACCCAGGTGAAATAGCGACCATCCTGCTCATCACGAGCAAAGTCGCGCCCTTCCAGTACGTCCGAGCTGATGTAGGCGCTGGAGCGCTCACCCGTACCCAGAAGAATTTCATTACCGCCGGCTTGCACCTGCTGCCCGGCATAGAAGCTGTTCTGCAGATTGCCGCTGGCATCCACCCAGGTGAAATAGCGCCGCTTACTCTCGCCACTGCTCTTGCTGCCAGGCCAGACCGCTGCCTCACCTTCATTCAACCGCGCCTGATCGCTGCGCTGGATATTGCCGGCAGCAGCGCGCTGATGAGCCGTGTAGCGGTTGTCGACAAAGCTGTTGTGCACCCGCCCCTGGTCATCGACCCAGGTCAGGTAGCGGCCACTGGCGCTGGCCTGCGCGGCCACCAAAAACCCTATCAGCATCAGCACAATGCGCATGGCAGAACCCTAGAAAGTGGTGCGGTAGGTCAACGCCAACACATAGGCTTTGACACTGGTTTTAACATCCAGATCGGCATAGGGGTTGTACACCATACTGTCGATGGATGAGCAGTTGATATTGCAACTGGAGCGAGCCGGAATGTCCTGCTTGCTGACCAGGTAGTTGAAGCCCAAATCGATCACCGTGTCCTTGTCCCACTGGTAACCCAGCCCGAGGCCATAGAGCTTGGCATCGCCCAAAGGCGCCAGCACATCGGCCTTGTTACCGGGAATGGCTGACGGCCGTGGCTCATAGCCCATACGCAGGCTCAGGCGATCATTAACCTGGTACTCGACGCCGACGGCCCAACTCCACACAGACTCATAGCCGCGGTCAAGAATGATGCTGGTGGACGTGGCGTTCTCCGGGGAGAACAGGCTGGCAATGGTCAGAATGTCCAGCTGACGATCAAACTCCAGCTCGAACTTGTCCCAGGCCGCATAGTCGGTCCACTTCACATCCAGGTTGATCTGCCAGCGGTCATGCGGTTTGAGCTTGATGCCCGTGGCAAAGTGCGCCGGGTAGGTCATGTTCAACGAGACGTTGCCCTGCTCTTTATCGAACAAACCGTCAGGCGTCAGGGTATTGAACACCGCGCCGATAAACGAGCTGTCCAGGCCTTGCCAGAAGCCCTGCCAGTTCTCTGAATAATCCACCACATAGCGCCCTTTCAAGCGCATCTTGGCCTCACTCTGGTACACCGCGCCCAGGGCAAACCAGTTGCTCGGTTCCCAGAGAAAACCGATGTTCCAGGTTGGCGAAAGGGTCTGCTGCATGTCGATGTCGATATTGGCGATGTCGGTGAAAGGCCCCAGCTCACCGCCACAGATATTTAGGAATATTTCGAACGGGTTGCCATCCACAAGACATAAGGCGTCCTGAGCCACACCAACGAAGCCTGTGAGGATGCCCGGCGCGCGGAAATCCTGGTTAAGCGCCATAGCCTGATGGGAAAAGCCGATAGACAGCCCTACCGACAGCTCATCGTTGACCTGATATGCCAGTGATGGAGAGAAATAGGTCAGGCGCTGAATCACCAGTTCTTTACCTTGATAACGCCCTGGGTCGTCATCATCACGGGCGAAACCAAGCGCCTGTGGCGTGTACATATTGGTGGCGAAGGTCAGCTTGGAGCCGGGAGGTGTAATGGACAGCCCTGCCAGAGGCGCAAACAGCATCGGCAATTCAGTGGCACCACCCACACCTGGCAGGTACATCATCGCGGCACCTGCACGGCTGGATGAGTTGGCCACCGAATCGTTACTCAACCCAAGAAAGTTGCTGCCATAACCGGCCGGCGCATCGAACTCGGCGCGAATATCCATCATCCCGGTGATGAACTTGACCGTCGTTTGCCGGCCCTTGAGTTTGCTCAATGCCGCCGGGTTGTAATGCACCGCATCGATACCGGTGAAATCAGCCGTTACCGCATTGCCTAATGCCATGGCCTTGGGGCTGCCAATCGTCAGGTTCTGCGCCAATTGTGCATGGGCAAGCCCGCTGCAGAGCGAGGCTGCCCAAAAAATCGCCTGCGTAAGCAGCGAAATTCGCGTGTTCATAGGAAGGTTCGCTCGCGTCTATTGGGCCTTCAGGCCTTTGATATCCAAAGGCATGGAGATGCCCAACAGCACATCTGGCGAATCCTCGGTCATACCGAAACCGGCACTGACGTTGACGATGCGATCCGGTGAAGTACGCAAGCCCAGCGAGAAGTTCATCACCGCACTGGTTTGCCCGCGGCCCTCGGCTTCGCCGTCGGCAAAGGTGAAGGTCGGCTTTAACGAATGCGACATCTGGTAAGAGGTCGCCAGCGACACGTCATAGGACAAGGCGTAGGCAAAGCCCATGCTCAGGGAGAATGACGAACCGGGATCAACTTCCTCAAGCAGGCGCCCACCACGTACCTGACCAATACCGGTGATGGGCATGTTGTAGGTGTAACCGAGCGAGCCGAACAGCACGACCGGGTCGATCACATAGGACATATTTGCCCCGACGCCCAGGCTATAAGTGCCGCTGCCCGTAGACAGGTCGCTCTGGGAGTTGATGTCGTACGGGCTGTTGCCTGTAGGCAAGCCCAGGGTTGCGTAAAGAGTGGTGACCGGCTTGCCGCGCAAGGAGGTCCAGGGCTGCCAACGCAGACTGGCGGAGATATCGCCCAGGCTGTAGGCATTCAGATCACGTTCGGTGTCGTACTTGGCGATCATGGGCAGACGCACGCTGAAGGTCAGGTTGTCCCACACGCCATAATCGAAGGTGAACGAGTTGGTGAAGGTGTGCTGCGCCTCGCTCTGGCCAATCACACTGAATACGTTGTTACCGGTGCGCACAGTCTCAATAACCGTATCGCGCAGCAGCGAGTAATCGAAGCCATAGGTCAGGGTTCGTTCGCCCTTTTTCAGCAAGGTGTAGCTTTTTTCCGCAGCCTGAAACACCTCTTCCAGCGCCTTGGCGCTGTCGGCGTCATCTTCCTGTTTGCTCAAGGCTTCACGAGCCTGATCGACCGAAGCCGGGTCGGCCATTACCGCTGAACTGGCAGCCCCTGCCAGTATGGCCAGCCATACATAATGCAAAACTCTCATGGCGCAGCCCCCAAATATTTATTGTTATGCCGGGCGTTTTACTTGCGTCGGATATAGCGAATATCGCCATCGGAGCCAAGCTCTGTGGCTTGGTTCTCGGTGAATTTGGTCATCTGCGGAAACTCGCGAAATGCCAGCAAGCTGATGGTGCGATCATCAATGATGCGCAGATCCTGCTCGCTCAAGGCCAGGGCATTCGGCGGTTCATTGCCGTTGGGGAAAATCACGAACAGCACGTTCTGATCCCAGATTTCCTCAAAACGCGTGCGGGTAAAACTGATATTGCCCAGCGCCGGGTCCGCGACAAACACATGGTCGTTGTACACATCGCGTACCACCACAAAGTGTTTGAAGCCGGCATATTCAATCGGCACGATGGCCGGATGCTCAAGTGCGTCGAGATCGGCAAAAGCCGCGCGGAAACCGCCACTCTTGTAGCCCAGTGCCGTGACAAAGCGCTTCATGTCGAGCAGGGAAAAACCGCGTCGTTCAACGATCTTGTCCGCCTCGCCAAACTGCAGCAGGCCTTCCATCACCTGACGTTCCTGCAGGTTACGGCCGAGGAAATAATCCAGCAGCGAGGTCAAGGCAGCCGAACCGCAGCTGTAGTCATAGGCCTGACGAATCACGTTGCGAAACTGCAACTGACTCAACGGCTCAAGTGTCACCGTCTCACGCAAGGGCCCGTTTGGCAGCAAATGCTGATTGATATGCACGGTCCCCGGTGTCGGCGGCTTGGTATCCACCGCTTCGGTAAAGCCCCACACACCGATCAGGCTGCCCAGCAGAATCTCGATCATCAGCCAACCGCACTCCTATCCAGCAAGAGAAAAGTCCTACCGGCCAAAACCGGTAAGACTTTTCATCACACGCAACAACTAAGCGAACTTAGTGGCCCCAGACTTTTACAGTGGTGCCCGCCATGTTCATGTCGTTGATCGCCAAGCCGCCAATGCTGGCACCAGTGCCAAGACGGATGGCACCGACGCTCAGCTCGCCAGTGATGGCCGGCAGGCTGATCTGCAGTTGCTGGGTTTGCGTACCGCCGATGTCAGTGCTCACTACGTCGACCATGACCGGCGCCGTGTCAGAAATGTTGAAACCAGTGAAGGCAACAGTTTCCAGATTCAGGCTATTACCATCATCGATGTAGCTGATCTTGCCGATGCTGCCGTTGAAGCTACCGGAAATACTGAGGCCAGCCTGACCCGTTACGGAGGAAAGAGAGCTGTCGTCCATGGCCTTGAGCTCAGCCTGAGCCATGAAAGGAACAGCCAGAACAGCGGTGGCCAGGGCCAGTTGCTTGAGGGTTTTCATTGTTATTGTCTCCACAGTTCACTAATGGGTTGTCCCCGGCAGGCTGCTCTGGACTCCTGTCCGTCTCAGCTACAGCGGCGTGCGCCGCTCACCAGGTCTGACACTGCTTCCCTATTCGCGCCAGGCTTGGAATCGTGAAGCACCATGCTTCTCGTCCTGACGTTAAAACTACTGGTGCATGCCCTGGCTGCCAGCCCATCCAAGGGATGGAGCGCCCATCTGGCGCCAATCAGCCAGCCAACGCTCAGGCCTCGCTCAACAACCCTAGGCTCTTACCCTTCAATACCGCTTGCGTACGGCTGCGCACGCCCAGTTTGGCGAACAGGTTGTGCAGGTGCCATTTGATCGTGGCCTCTGACAAATGCACCGCCTGGGCGATATCGCGGTTCGACAAACCGGCCGCGACAAAGCGCAGAATTTCTCGCTCACGATGGCTAACATCTTGATTTTCATCGAAAGTTTCGAGGTCGATAGACAATCGACGGCATTGCTCACGCAGCTGTTCGGCCAGCCCTTGCCAGGCACTGGCTCGCTTGGGTTCGGCGCTGTGCCAGGCGTCCCAGAGCGGTAGCAGCCAGAGTGCGTCATCCAGAAACATACGCCGGTAACCGCTGGCCCAGGCGTCTTCGACCGTGCTTTTGAGCAAGGCAAAGGCCTTGTCGCTGTTACCTTTGCGCCAGTACGCCACAGAAAGTAACAAGGAAAGGCGCAGGCGCCGATCACGCTGATGCTCGGCCGTCTGTTTGGCCAGGCAGACCTCAAGCACCGCTTGCGCCTTGTCGGCACGGCGCTCGGACAAGGCCAGGCGCGCTTCTGATAACACCTGCACGGTTTCCGCATCGGCATAACGGCCAGGCGGCAATACCGCCAGATGGCGCTGTAACTGCAGGCAAGTACGCTCGGCCTCGTTAGGCTTACGCAGCCACAGCAGAAACTGCACCTTGCAGCTCATACCCAGGGCGTATACCCGCTCATAACCTGGGCCATGCAAACCGGCCAGCCATTCATCCAGCTCCGCCAGGGCCGACTCGCCCTCGCCGGCAAAGAACCGCGCCTTAGCCATCACCAGCTTGCCGCGACTGATCAGCTCAATCGGCGTGGCCACATCACGCCAGGTGGTCGCCAGTGGCAACTCGGCAAGGATCGCGGCATGCCGATCCTGCTCATACAGCAAATCCGCATAAGCCAGGGCCAGCGGCCCGCCTACCCGACTGCGGCGACCGAACACTTGCTCAACCCGCGCCCGCGCACTTTCCGCCAAGGCCCGGCCGCGCTCGGGCTGGCCCATCTCCTTGCAGATCAGTGCTTCGATCAGGCTGACCACCGCATGCAGGTATTCGCTATCGGCCTGCTCCAGGTTGTCGCGCGCCACCGCAATCGATTTGGCCGCATCACCGAACTCCCCCAGCAACGCATAAGCCGCGGCCTGAATGCAGGACATGCTCGCGCGGAAAATCGGCTGGTTATCCGGCACCAGAGCCAGCCAGTGCCGCGCCACCTTCAGCGCGCCCTCGAGCTTGTCCTGATACAGCAGCACCAAAGCCTTGAGCACTTGGGCCACCGCCAGCAGCACCGCCAGGCCAAAGTGCATCGGCTTGCCACGCCCCTGCATCAGGCGCGTGCTGACCTCCTCGATCAGCGCTTCGGCTTCGGCGTACTTCTGCTCGAAGGCCAGCTGCCAGGCGTAGAAAATCTGGAACACCGGGTGCTCGCGAATCACCTCAGCCGGCACATCCTTGAGGATCGCCAGAATGCCGTACACCTGATTGCCCGCAATCAGCGTCGCGCCCTGGCGCTCCAGCAGCTCGGCGGCAAAGGCGTAATCCCGTGCGCGCAAGGCGTACTTGACCGATTTATCGGTCAGCTCATGGCTTTCACACCAACGGGCAGCGGCATGCAGCAGATGGGTTGGGTCGCCCGCACGGCCCAGGCGGCCCTGGAGAAACTCGGCAAACAGATGGTGATAACGGAACCACTCGCCCTGCTCGTCCAGCGCGATGATAAATAGCTGAGCGGTCTGCAAACGCTTAAGCATCTGCGCGCCATCTGTACGACCGGTCAGGGCGTTGCACAACTCGGCATTGAACTCATCAAGTACCGAGGTCTGGTCGAGAAACAGCTGCTGATCCTGCGGCAGATGATCCAGCACGTCCTCGGCCAGGTAATCGGCGATATTGCGCTCGGTGCCGGATAGCCCAGCAAGAAAGCCGCTGCGCTCCGGCTGCCGCGCCAACGCCAGCGCGACCAGGTGCAAGGCCGTAATCCAGCCCTCGGTACGCCGATGCAGCAAATCCAGCTCGGCACTGCTCAGCCGCAACTGCTTGAGCTCGTGGAAATAGGCTTCAGTCTCACTTCGGGTCAGACGCAGCTCGTCAGCTTTGATCCACAGCGCCCAAGGCGAAATGACTGGCTGCTCATCAAGAAAGCGCGGCTTGTAGCGGGTACTGCCAATCATCCGCACATTGGCCGGCACCTGTTTGACGAAATAATTAACCAGCGGCCCCAGGTCGACATGCCGCACGCGGTGGAAGTCATCGAAGATCAGGTACAGGTCGCCCTGGACCCTCTTCAGATCGCCGATAAACGAATCCAGCAGCAGTTCATTCGGCACGCTCAGGTCGTCACGCAGCAGGCGTGCGGTGCTCGCACCAAAGCCCGGCAGCTGCGCCTCGATGGCCGCGATCAGGTAGTGCAGCAAGCGCTGCGGCTCGCTGTCGGCTTCATCACAGGACAACCAGGCGACCCGTGCGCCGGTCTCCAGCAAACGCAGACGAAACTGACTCAGCACCGTGCTCTTGCCGAAGCCAGCTGGTGCGCTGAGCAGAATCAGGCGCTGCTCGCGGGCCTTGAACAGCCGATCAAGCAAGGCATCACGGGCCAGCAACGGCCGACCAGCAGATTCAGCAGGAAACAGCTTGGTACGCAGTAACGGCAATTTGCCCGGACGGGGTTTCGATTGGCTATTCATTGATCAAGAAGACTCAGTTCACGCGCGCGGCGGATGGCTTGTGTGCGGTTACGCACCTTGAGCTTTTCGTAAATATTGTGCAGGTGCCATTTGACCGTACCGAGGGCCAATGAAAGCTGCTGACCGATCTCATCATTCGACATGCCCTGAGCCGCCAGGCAGACCACCTCACGCTCGCGCTCGGTCAGCCCCTCCTCAAGCACTTCCAGAGATTGCCGTGCACTGTTGCCCGGCCAGATGGCCAGCAAGCCGCGGATAAACCCCTGTAGCGCGGGTTGGCGTTCGGCGGCCTCCAGCTGCTGCAGCAACAGGCGAATGGCCTCGCCCTCCTCGACAAACAGGCTGCGCACGCCCTCGCGCTCGGCACCGATCAAGCATTGCACCAACAGGCTTTGCGCACGCTCCTGATAGCCCAGGCGCTGATAACTCAGCGCCGCCAGCAGGTCGAGACGTAGGCGCTGTAGGCCATGCCAGTTATCCAGCAGCATGCCGCGCAGTTGAGTGATTTCATGCAGCGCCTCGCTGTAATGGCCGCGCGCCTGCTGCAGACGAATACGGGTCAGGCCGCGCACCCACAGCACCGGGTTGAAGCGCATGTGCTGGTAATGCTCGGCCAGCTTGTTCCAGTCCACGGTCTTGAGGCGTTGTTCGGCGCGCTTGAGCCGGTCCGCAGCCGGTTCCTGAAGAATCTGCACCACCTCATCGGCCACCGCCTGGGCATAGAAACGCCAGGACTGGTTACGCGCCGCCAGGTTCTGCATCAGCACCAGGCTGGCGTAGGCCTCCTTGGGGTTGTCCTGCATGCGCTGCACATGGGCCATACACAGCATGCCCTGGGCGTAGAGATCAATCGGATTGATCACATCGACTGTGGCCAGCGCCCAGCGCAAGCGTTCCTCAATACCGTCCAAACGGCCCTGGTTATAGGCAATCAGGGCTTCGGTGATGGTCGGCAGCGCCAGGGCCCGTGAGCGGTCGGAGAACCAGGGTATGACCCGCGCACGCAGCTGGGCGAACAGCAGCTCGGCCTGACGAATCTGCCCCTGCTCCAGGCTCAGCAAGACCTCGACGTTGGCCAACTGCATATCCAGATAGCGCCCCTCGAGGAAGTGATTGCGCTGCTGCGCCAGGGCCAGCAAGCGTTTGGCCTGATCCGGCTGACCGATCATCACATTGGCCAGCGCGCCGACGATCAGCATCGCCACTTCGAGAAAGGCAGTGTGTTGGCCCAGCTGCACTTCAACCCGCCGAGCCAGAGCTATGCAGGTTTGTAGATCGTCCTTCTGCAAGGCGATGACTGATTTGATCGCCAGAGTTGCCAGCAGTTTGTCGCTCAACGGCGCGCCCGGCTTGGCTTCAGTCCAACGCTCAAGCAGCTCATCGAGCATGCGATTGGCTTCCACCAGGCCCAGCTCGGCGGCGCGGGTCCAGACATCGGCGAGTACCAGTACAGGGAAGCGCTCGGCGATCTCGTCTGGCACATGCTGACGCCATTTGTAGATCAGGTTGAGCTGACCGCGGTTGATCAGCTCCAGACCGCAACCGTCGACCAATGCCGCGAGCATTTCCGGATCTTCGGCCAGGCAGGCATGCTCGATGGCCAGGTTCTGCATATGGTGGTTGGTGAACCACAGGCTGGCGTTGAAGTGCAGCTGCTTGAAACGCTCGGGGTCGCGCTCTTTCAGGCGGCCGCGCAGAAACTCGGCAAACAGATTGTGAAAGCGGTACCACTGGCGTTCGCGGTCCAGCGGCAGGAGGAACAGCTGCATGGCTTCCAGCTCTTCCAGCAGAAGCTGACCGTCATGTCGCCCGGTCAGGGCGTTGGCCAGGTCACCACTGAGCTGCTGCGCCACGCCCAGGGCCAGCAACAGCTCCTGCTTATCGGCGGGCAGTTGCTCGAACACACTGCGCAGCAAGTAGGCGCCCACCGCCGCCTGGTCAGTGCCCATATCGGCAATCTGCGCGGCGGCCTGGGGCTGATGGCGTAACCATAGGCTGGCGAGGTGCACACCCACCATCCAGCCTTCGGTCTGGCTGTACAGCGCGGAAAACGCCACGGCATCCAGTTGCAGACCGCAACGCTGCAGGTAATCGCGGGTTTCCGCCTTGCTCAGGCGCAATTCCTGTTCACCAATCTCCACCAGCAGATCCTTGGCGCGCAGGGTGGCCAGGTTTAACGCCGGTTGCGAGCGGCTGCCGATGGCCAGGGTAAAGCCTTCGGGAGCGAATTTGATCAGGCGATTCAACGCGCCGAGCAACTCGGCGTCCTGAATCAGGTGCAAGTCATCGAGCACCAGCAGCAGCGGGTTTTCCAGCTGCGCCAGGTCGACCAGCAGGCTTTCCATCACAGCGGATACCGGCACCCGCATGGTGTTCTGCAGATAAGCCAGGGCTTCTGCGCCAAAGCCTGGCAACAGGCGAGAAAGCGCATCGATCAGCTGCAGCAGAAACCGCGATGGCTCATCGTCACCTGGGCCAAGCGACAGCCAGGCAACCGCCTGACCACCTTGCTCGCGGGCATGGGCCAGTGCGACCAGCGCACTGGTTTTGCCAAAGCCGGCCGGGGCTGCCAATAGCAGCACGCGCGCATGGGGGTTAGCGCACAAGGCAGCTTCAAGCTGCGGCCTGACCAGGTAATCCGTAGAGGCCTGGGGTGGCATCAGCTTGGCACGCAAAAGGCTCCCAGCGGCAGGATTTATTACTTCATCCATGGCCTTGATCCCGTAGTAATTATTGTTTTATGAGTCACATCGAACATCCGGGGACATACCCATACTAATGAGCGGCAGCGTCCCGAGTAAACCCACGCGCAAGCTCTAGGATGAATGTTGGCGACGTTCTACAATCGGCATCCGCGCACCTTGAACCTGCCATATGCCTACTTGCCTTGTACAGGCTCTGCCCTACCTCGCAGACCCTTCGCGTTACTTCAGCTGCGTCATGCACGCACCCGGTGCCATTCTGCTGGATGCCGGGCGGCCGACCGCGCAGCGTGGACGCTATGACCTTATCAGCGCCTGGCCATTGGCAGAGCTGGCGCCGACGCCTGACGAAACGGCCAACGCTTTCCTGCAACGCCTGCGCCAGAGCCTTGCAGGCCTCGGCGAATGCCAAGCACCGGCAGATAATCCACTCCCGTTCGTCGGCGGGTTGATTGGCTACCTGAGTTACGATTTCGGCCGCCGGCTCGAACAGCTGCCAGCGCAGGCCATTGACGACCTGGATCTGGCGGACGCTCGCTTTGGCGTTTACGCCTGGGCACTGGTTACCGATCACCAGCAACAACGCAGCCAGTTGGTATTTCAACCAAGCCTGGACGTTGGCGAACGCCAGCGCTTGACTGCTCTGTTCACCACGCTGGCAGCACCTACGCCGCAACCATTCAAGCTACTGGAACGCTTTCAGTCCGACATTAGCGAAGCCGAGTACCAGCAGTGCTTTGCGCGTATTCAGGCCTATATCCAGGCCGGAGACTGCTATCAAGTGAACTTTGCCCAGCGTTTTCGCGCGGGCTATCAGGGCTCGCCGTGGACCGCCTACCAGGCCTTGCGCGCCGCCTGCCCGACGCCCTTTTCGGGTTATCAGACGTTGCCAGGCGGCGGTGCGATCATCAGCCTGTCGCCCGAGCGCTTCTTGCGCATCAGCGCAGGCCAGGTGGAAACCCGACCGATCAAGGGCACCCGTCCACGCCACGCCGACCCAGAGCAGGACCAGGCGCAAGCCGACGCCCTACTAAGCAGTCACAAAGATCGCGCGGAAAACCTGATGATTGTCGACCTGCTGCGCAATGACCTGGGCCGCAGCTGCCGAGTGGGCTCGGTGCAAGTGCCGGAACTCTTCGCCCTGGAAAGCTACCCCAATGTGCATCACCTGGTCAGCGCCGTAACCGGCGAACTGGCGGCCGACAAGGATGCGCTGGATCTGATCGCCGGCAGTTTCCCCGGCGGCTCTATAACCGGCGCCCCGAAGATCCGCGCGATGCAGATCATCGACGAACTGGAACCGACCCGCCGCGCACTGTATTGCGGCTCGCTGCTGTATCTGGATGTGCGCGGCGAAATGGACAGTTCAATCGCCATCCGCAGCCTGCTGGCCAAGGACGGGCAGATCAGCTGCTGGGGCGGCGGCGGCATCGTCGCCGACTCAAACGGCCAGGCCGAATACCAGGAGTCGATTACCAAGGTCAAAGTGCTGCTGGAAACGCTGGAGCAGTTCTGCGACTGACCTGAACAGCAGGCACAAAAAACTTCCGGGAGAAGTTTTTGACGTCGCCCAGCGACGGCCCGAAGGGTGGCCGCCATGGATGGCAGGCCACAAAAAACCCGCTCAACTGAGCGGGTTTTTCAATGCCAAGCTGATTACAAACTCAGCTGGCGATTGGATGCCTTGAGGAACTCGCGCTTGAGGTCTTCATAGGTGTGTACCGCAGGGAATTGCGGGAATTCGCGAATCACGTTGTCCGGCGCATGGAACAGGATGCCGGCGTGGGCTTCGCTGAGCATGGTGGTGTCGTTGTATGAGTCACCCGCCGCAATCACACGGTAGTAGAGACTCTTGAAGGCGATGACTGACTGACGCTTGGGATCTTTCTGACGTAGCTGGTAATCCACCACCCGATCGGTTTCATCGGCAATCAGCTTGTGGCACAGCAGTGTGGGGAAACCCAACTGACGCATCAGCGGCTGAGAGAACTCGTAGAAAGTGTCGGAAAGAATCACCACCTGGAAACGCTCACGCAACCAGTCGACAAACTCCACCGCGCCTTCCAGCGGCTTGAGCGTGGCGATCACTTCCTGAATGTCGGACAGCTTCAAGCCGTGCTCGTCCAGGATGCGCAGGCGCTGCTTCATCAGCACGTCATAGTCCGGAATATCCCGGGTGGTCGCTTTCAGCGATTCGATGCCAGTTTTTTCCGCGAAGGCGATCCAGATTTCCGGGACCAACACGCCTTCCAGGTCGAGACACGCGATTTCCACAGGACACTCCTAGCTTGGATTTATTTGAGAGGCGGCACTCTAGCCGCTCCCCCAAAGCTCTGCAACGCAGAGGTTTATACCCAAATCAGAGGTCTGCTACGGCACTTGGTTATTTAGTCGTATAACCGGCTTTTGCTACCATCCCCACACAAGACGCGCGACGTCACCATAACTAGGAATTCAGCCCGATGAGCCACCCCTTCGATGCAGCCGAACTGGCGGCAACCTACGCCAACAAGTCGCCCCAGGATATTCTCAAGCTCGCCTTCGAACATTTTGGCGATGAACTGTGGCTATCCTTCAGCGGCGCGGAAGATGTGGTGCTGGTCGACATGGCCTGGAAAATCAACAAGAACGTCAAAGTTTTCAGCCTCGACACCGGCCGCCTGCATCCAGAGACTTACCGTTTTATCGATCAGGTGCGCGAGCACTACAACATCAGCATCGACATACTCTCGCCGGAGGCCGCCGCACTGGAGCCTTTCGTCAAAGAAAAAGGCCTGTACAGCTTCTACAAAGACGGCCACGGCGAATGCTGCGGCATCCGCAAGACCGCCCCGCTACGCCGCAAACTGGCCACAGTAAAAGCCTGGGCCACCGGCCAGCGCCGCGACCAGAGCCCGGGCACACGCAGCCAAGTGGCTGTGGTGGAGATCGATGGCGCTTTTTCTACTGCCGACAACACCCTGTACAAGTTCAATCCGCTGGCGCAGATGAGCAGCGAAGATGTATGGGCCTATATCCGCATGCTGGAGCTGCCCTATAACAGCCTGCATGAACGCGGTTTTATCAGCATCGGTTGCGAGCCTTGTACCCGTCCGGTACTGCCTAATCAACATGAGCGCGAAGGCCGTTGGTGGTGGGAAGAAGCCACGCAGAAAGAGTGCGGCCTGCATGCTGGCAATCTGATTGCCAAGATCTGATAACAAAGGCAGATATAAAAAAGGCCAGTCAGTGACTGGCCTTTTTGTTACTCGGATCACTCAATTCTTATCTGTCCGGCGCTGACGGCGCACCATATAACGCTCCACATAGGAGCACGAGGGAATCACCGTGTAACCCAGGCGCTCGGCATACTGCAGCGCATGCTCGGTCAACGCGGCTGCTATCCCGCGCCCACGCAACGAGTTGGGCACGAAGGTGCGATAGATATCCAGGGTTTGCTTCCCCAGGTCCATATAAGCCAGGTATGCACGATCACCATCCACTGTGGTCTCGAATTGATGGCCTGCCAGATCATGGTGAATGGACAACGCCTCGCTCATCGCAACTCCTCTGTTAACTCGCGCAACCCGCTCTCGCTTCTGCAGCCATCGGGTTACCGCATCTTGCACCTATTAAGTTGTAGGCAATTATTCCGAGCTTATCAGGCCAAAACCTGCGAGGTCACGCGAATCAATAACTTAGATCGCCTAGCAAGGCATTCTGACACCCGCACAAGCAAAACATTGCCTCTGCCGGCAACGCTTCTAGATGCCTGCGCCATTCGGCATTTGATGTTCGGCATACTACCGGCATCATTTCCCAGCCACTTTCCACAGTCGGCGCAGCTACAAAGTGACAGTAAGCGCTGCGCAAAGAACTGCCAAACGCTCTAGAACTGATTGTTTTTTAACCAAAAGATACCCATTAAGTGGCCGGCTATGCATTAAGCAGAAAAAAACTCTGGCGGCTTGCCTTGCCTCCGTTTACTTACTACAAGTTACAGGTAGTATGTACGCCGGCTAATTTCCTACCATCAGGAAATTGCTTTTATGGAAAAACTCCACCTCAAGGGGAACACGATGAACAACGTTCTGAAATTCTCTGCTCTGGCATTGGCCGCAGTTCTGGCTACCGGTTGCAGCAGCATGTCCAAAGAAACTGAAGCTCGTCTGACTGCAACTGAAGATGCAGCTGCTCGCGCTCAAGCCCGTGCCGACGAAGCCTACCGTAAGGCTGATGACGCTATGGCTGCTGCTCAGAAGGCTCAGCAAACTGCTGACGAAGCCAATGAGCGCGCTCTGCGTATGCTGGAAAAAGCCAGCCGCAAGTAATAGCTCACAAGGCTATGACAAGCCGACCCAGTTTCTGGGTCGGCTTTTTTATTGCTCAGAAAAAAGCTCACTCTTCAACAGACAATAAAAAATTGTCTGAAGCAATTTTTAACGTCGCGCAGCGACGGCCCGAAGGGTGGCCGTCAGGGATGGCGGGCAATAAAAAACCCGTCAGCGCTTACGCATAACGGGCTTTTTGCACAGACTGAAGTCAGATAGCAGGCTCAGTCGCCACCACGGCCTGATCAGGTTGAGCAATTTCAACCGGCAAACCATCTTCAGCAGCGACCACTTCGCGCAGCATTTCCCAGTCCAGGCGCAGATCAGCAAACTGATCATTTTTCAGCAGCGCATTGATTACAGCAGTGTGCTTATCGACGACCGAAGCATCACCGGTATCATCCAAAGGTGCGTGCGCTTCCAGATAGACCTTGCCGCCGCTGCGACCAAACTTGTAAGGCTCGTTGATGATGCGCACCGAAGTGCCCACCGACACCATCGACGCCAACTTCAGCACGTTATGGTTGAGCATGCGGAAGCAGCCATGACTGACGCGCATACCGATACCAAATTTCTTGTTCGAGCCGTGGATCAGGTAACCCGGCACCGACAAGCCCATCTTGTATGGCCCCAGCGGGTTATCCGGGCCTGGCGGCACATACGCCGGCAGCGGGTCGCCATCGGCAGCATGCTCTTCGCGGATCGACTTAGGCGGCGTCCAGCCAGGGTTCGGCGTTTTGGCGGTGATCCGCGCATTGGCAACCGGCGAGCTCCAGCCCTCACGACCGATACCCAGTGGGTAGGTGTAAACCACGTTACGACCTTTCGGGTAGTAGTACAGCCGGTACTCGGCGAGGTTGATCACGATACCTTCACGCGGGCCAGGCGGCAGGATGTAACGCGTCGGCAGGATGATCTCGGTGCCTTCGCCCGGCAGCCACGGATCAACACCTGGATTGGCCACCACCATTTCCAGATAACCCAAATCATTGGCCACGCCCAAGTCAGCGAAGGTGTCTTCATACTTGGCCTTGACCACTCGAATCTCGCCAACCACATCCTCGCCAGGCGGCGGCAAAGGCAACTCAAGAGCATTGGCAGACGCTACCGCGAAGACAGCGGCAAGCGGCAGGCAGCGGGTGACGGCAAAGGCACGCGACAACATCCGGAAATTCCTGACGAAAATGGTTGGTAAAAGTAGGAGGCGATTGTACACCGATTGATCAGCGGCTTGGATAGCTCAACGCCCCGGCAATGCTGGGCGATCACCGCGTTTCTGCGCCTCAAGTGTGGCCCGGCACGCCGGACACAAGCGTTTGTCACGCAGCATCGTCTTATCCAGGTCACGCCATACTGGCTGCGCAGGCAGCAAACCGCCGCACAACGTACGGTCGGCAAACTGCCCCAACTCAAGCTGGCGCGCTAACAGATGCACGCGCACTTCTCGGCAGGCGAACAGGTCAAGCTGCTCGTCAGGCTCGATCAGTTGGTAGGCATGCAAGGACCAGGCAGGGCGCGGCATTGAGGGCTCCAGTACGGGGCCGCCACATTAGCCGAAAGGCACGTTACAGAAAAGCCTGTCAGAGCAAAGGTTTCAGGGTCGGCCAGACGTTTTCCAGCAGCTTGGGTTGCGCTTCGGCAGTAGGATGAATGCCATCGTTCTGCATCAGCGAAGGCACACCACCTACGCCCTCCAGCACGAAAGGCACCAGGGCGGCGTCATGCTCCTGCGCCACCTTGGGGAACACCTCAGCGAACGCTGTGGTGTAACGCACACCGTAATTCGGCGGTAGCTGCATACCCAGGATCAGCACCTTGGCGCCTTTTTGCTGCGATGCCTGAACCATGGCCGCAAGGTTTTGTTGCAATCCCCCTTGAAGGAAAGGAACCCCATAAATTCAAGGGTTCCAGACGATGACCACTCAGCAGCATGCCAAAACCGTTAGAAATCTGTTAGAAAACGCCCCGCTCAAACTGGCCACCCAACTGGCTAAGCCTTGGCACTACAGACGCAATGGGCGCTATTACCTCCGCTTCCGCCCCAAAGGCCGACCGTTCGTCACCTTCACCCTTTCTCTTCGCACTACAGACCGGACCACTGCAATGGAACTCTCGAAGGACATCCTCCGGGCTCTCGCCGTCTTTCACCTTGATCAACCTCAAGCAACCTGGGACGAGCTGAAGGCGCAGCTCATTGTGATCGCAGAGGAGTGCTTATCAATGGCCCACGGTGATGAGTCGCTGGTGGCCTACAGCATGATCTACGACGAAGTTAGGTCTGCCCTGGCTCAAGGAAGCGCTAAGGCATCCCTGAATGTGGACCAGCAGCGTGCATTAGGTGTCGGCCAGCAGATACTAAAGGCCGCACAAGCTCGCCTACATGGTCAGCCAGACGATCTTGTAAGAATCATTGACGACCTCAATGAAAGAAGCGCCATTGATAGTCACGCCCTTGCTTCCCCTTCCCTATCTGTAGGCACCTCTAAGGAACCCTTGGCGTGGGACAAGTTGGCGGACAGCTACATGGCCGAGCACAGCGCCGACTTAAAGGACTCCACACGGACAAGCCTGCTGAACAACCACAAGGTCATCCAAAGGGCCTTCGAGGCCATCGGTGTAGCTGACCTCAGGGTTCATACCAGAGACGACCTTGTGAAACTGAGGGGAAATCTGGCTGAGACCCGTATGGCCTCGACAGTAAACGGCCTGATTCAAAACCTTACTACCGTGCTGAGCTGGGGTGTCCGTAACGACCACTTGGCCAAGGCCTACACCACCAAACTCAAGTTCACCAAAGGGGCGGACAGCTCACGCAAAGCCTTCTCACGGGAGCAGGTAGTCGCCCTTATGGATCATGCAGGAGGGATGCCTGCTGACTCCTGGGAGCGCTGGGCTTTGTCTCTTCTTGCGATTACCGGGGGACGTGTTGGTGAAATCTGTCAGCTAACCAAAGTCGATGTTCAGAATGTGGATGGATATTGGTGCATCGACATCAACGAACAGACCGGAGAGAAGTCGGTTAAGAACAAGCACAGTATCCGCAGGATTCCTCTTGTGGGTGGTGCCTTGGGGTTCGACCTCACAGCGTTCCTAACGGCAGTCAAAGCGAACGCCCTACCCTCTGACCACCAAGACTTCCTGAGGACCAAGGACGGACGACCAAGGCCTACGGACGCCGCAGCGAAGGCAGCACGAGGCAGTAAGGCGCTCGGGACTTTGCTCAGGAAAGTTCTCGGGGAAAGCCTGGACGAGAACCAGACGCTCCATTCACTGCGGCACCATCTGGTCTCCTCAATGAAATCCGCAGGGGTTCCTGTTGCTTTCGCCCAGGCAGTCACCGGGCATGCCTCGCGGACGATCACCTATGACGGCTATGGGTCAGACATCCCGCTTCAGAAGGCATACGAGGCGATTCAGCAGGGGCTGATGGGAGCAGCACAATGAATGCCTTCGTCACAGTAAGCGCTGAAGCTGCGGCACTGAGGGCCAGCTATGACGCTGAAGGGATGTCCAACCCCATAGGCATCTTCTTTTGCCCTCATTGCCACCAAGCGGCTGATGTCGAATACGGTTTTCTATACCCCGACTTTCCCAGCGGTGAGCCTGGACGCACCCATGATGACCCCATAGATGCTGCGCGGTGCTTCAGGTGCAATGGTGTGTCGCATTGGCTGATGACTGACTTCGACCTACACAACAATGATGGGCCTGATTGGCGGGACTTCCCCAGGACCCTTCTATGGCCGCTCGGCGAGCACCTGCCAGCGTCGCAAAGAGCAAGGCCCGCTGAAGCCCTTGTAGAGGATCAGAAAGCGCCCACAGCCGGGCTCACCTTCAGCCACTTATCGACCCTGTACCTCGCTGAGCAGGCTGATCAATTAAAGCCAGCGTCCCTTAGGGATATGAAGAGCTGCTGCAAGACCCTAACGGCTGCACTCACTGACCCTAACGGCCAGGAGCTGGACCTGAGGACCCACACTCGGGAGGATATGACCAAGCTGAAGGCCACACTGATGGAAGGCCGTAAGCCGCTCACAGTGAACAAGCTGCTCACCCGTATATCCACGATCTTTACCTGGGCGGTGAACAGTGGGTATCTCGAAAAGACCTACAACAAGGGTCTAAAGATCAGCAAAGGCGCTGAGAGCGACCGTAAGGCTTTCTCTGCTGAGCAGGCTAAGAAGGTGATGTCAGCCATGGGCCAGCTCCCAGAAGACTCGTGGAAGCGCTGGGCGATGTCCATTGGGGTCATCACCGGGGCTCGCATCGGGGAGGTCTACCAGTTGACCAAGGCGGATGTCCGTAAGGTAGGCGACACGGTTGTCATCGACCTCAACGAGACCGGGAACAAGTCCCTGAAGAACAAGCACTCTAAGCGCCTTGTGCCTCTCGTGGATGGGGCCTACGGGTTCGACCTGAAGGCTTTCCTTGGGTACGTTGAGTCATGCCCTGACAAGTTGTTTGATCGTACAAGCCACAACTTCACTCGGGTACTCAATGAGACCCTGAGGGACATCCTTGATCTGGAGTCCGGTGAAGGCTTGACGTTCCACTCCCTGCGGCACTCCCTGGCGTCCCTGATGAAACACCACGGGGTACAAGTGAGCATCGCCCAGGACATCCTTGGGCACAGCTCCCAGACGATCACCTTCGACCTCTATGGGGGCGATATGCGTCTGGCTATTGGGAAACTCGAAGATGCTCTCAAGGAGTCCTTCGAGGTCTAAATGTGGATGGTGGTCTTCTCTCTGATGAGGATCACCACCTCTACGACATCACTGGCCACAGCCCTACCGACTACTCCTCCAGGGGCACGCTCCGCAGTGTCGGGGACAACTTGAAGACTGGGCTTGAGGCGGCATAATGAGGCCACAAATGCCCATTCAAGGATTGAAATGCAAAATCTCGAACTCTATGGCCTCGGCAAGGTAAATACTCAGCTACATGCTCGGGCTGCCGCGTTGGATCACGGGTTTTCAGAAAGCGAGAAAACAGCTCGGATCATGGCGTGGAACTCCTTCATAGAGGACCATATCAAGCTCGACGACAGCTATGAGCGCGTCATGAATGTTGCAAAGGTTAGGTATGGGGAGGCCTGCGAGCTGCTTGCAAACTACGGTAGCCCCATGTCTTCCGACCTTGAGACATTTGCTAAGCACTTCTATGACGAGCTATTCGTGATCAACAAAAAGGTTACGAGCAAAGGCGTGCAGGCTGTCTTTTATATTTTTGTTGCTCTGGGAATCTTCGGGTTGTTCAAACTCTTCTACTGAGGGCCTGGGCTGCCAAGGGACTTGAATGCCAAGTACAAATGAAATCTTCCAACAAAACGCAGATGAGATTGCATTAACCCTGATCAAGAAGTTTGAACTTAGGTTTAAACAGGAAGAAGACAATCTAAGTTGCCCCCTGAATAGGTGGCTGGACTTCAGGTGTCGCTATGTCGACCCCATGCCGCGCAAAGTTTTGTTATCCGAAAAGCTATCAAAGTCCAAACTCCAATCAAGTGCGCAGCGTGGCTTAACAAGCCTGGCAAGAAAATTCTCAGCTGGAGAAAATGTTAACCCTTATCAAGGTAGAGGCTTAACTTGTTGCCGCTGACCGAAAACTGACCCAGTAGAGGCTGTTCTGCCGACTGAAAACTGACCCAGGTGTTCAACTGCTTCTGCTCAATTTTTGAGCAGGAGAACACAGGGTGATCAGTATGGAAATGATGGGCAAAATCCGCCGGATGTATTTCCGCGACAAGCTGTCGCTGCATGAGATAGCCAAGCGCACCGGGTTGGCGCGCAACACGATTCGCAAGTGGGTCAGAGCACCTGAGGCCAAGCCGCCGGTCTACCAACGCCGCGCGATCTTCAACAAACTCAGCCCTTTTCACACCACGCTGGAGCAGGCGCTAAAGGCCGATTCGCTGCGGCCCAAGCAACAGCGGCGCAGTGCCAAGGCGCTGTTGGCGCAAATCAAAGCCGAAGGTTATGACGGTGGCTACAGCCAGCTCACCGCGTTTATCCGTGCCTGGCGAGGGGGACAGGGCAAGGCGTCGCAGGCCTTTGTGCCGCTGACCTTTGCTCTTGGCGAGGCGTTTCAGTTTGACTGGAGCGAGGAAGGCTTGCTGGTCGGCGGCATTTACCGGCGTATGCAGGTGGCACATCTGAAGCTGTGTGCCAGCCGTGCGTTCTGGCTTGTGGCGTATCCGAGCCAGGGCCATGAGATGTTATTTGACGCCCATACACGCTCGTTCGGCGCCTTGGGCGGCGTGCCGCGCCGGGGCATCTACGACAACATGAAGACCGCCGTCGACAAGGTCAATAAGGGCAAAGGCCGGGCGGTGAATGCACGCTTTGCGGTGATGTGCGCGCATTACCTGTTCGATCCGGACTTCTGCAACGTCGCCGCTGGTTGGGAAAAGGGCATCGTTGAAAAGAACGTGCAAGACAGCCGCAGGCGTATCTGGCTAGACGCCCAGGACTGTCAGTTTCACTCCTTCGAGGAACTCAATGCCTGGCTGGGCCAGCGCTGCCGCGCGCTTTGGAGCGAGCTGACGCACCCTCAATACAGCGGGCTGAGTGTGGCCGAAGTGCTGGAGTTGGAGCGCGCTGAACTGATGCCTGTGCCAGCGCCATTCGACGGTTACGTCGAGCGGCCTGCGCGGGTCTCCAGCACCTGTCTGGTCAGCGTCGGGCGCAACCGCTACTCGGTGCCGTGTGAGTACGCGGGTAAGTGGGTCAGCAGCCGTTTGTATCCGACGCGAATCGAGGTGGTGGCTGACGACGCGCTGATCGCCAGCCATGTCCGCTTGCTGGATCGCGACCAGGTCAGCTATGACTGGCAGCACTACCTCCCGCTGATCGAACGCAAGCCCGGTGCGCTGCGCAACGGCGCGCCCTTTGCTGATCTGCCGGCGCCGCTGCGTCAGCTTAAGCACGGTCTGGGGCGTCATGCCGGCGGTGACCGGATCATGGCGCAAGTTCTGGCTGCCGTACCGGTCGCCGGGCTCGATGCCGTGCTGGTAGCCGTTGAGCTGGTACTGGAGAGCGGCAGCCTGAGCGCCGAACACATCCTCAATGTCGTGGCACGGCTGACAGCATCCGAACCACCACCCAGCGTCGAAACCCACTTGTCGCTCAAGGAAGCCCCCGTCGCTAACACGGCGCGCTACGACCGCCTGCGTGGCCAGGCCGAGGAGGTCGGTCATGCGTGATTTGATGGCGGAACTCAAGGAGCTGCGCCTGCACGGCATGGCCACGGCCTGGGCGGAGTTAACTGCACAGGGTGAGTCGAACACAGCCTCGTCCAAGTGGCTGCTCGAACACCTGCTGGAACAAGAGCACACAGATCGCGCCATGCGCTCGGTGAGCCACCAGATGAACATGGCCAAGCTGCCGATGCACCGCGATATGGCCGGCTTCGACTTCAGCGCCTCCAGCGCCGACGCTCGCTTGATCAGCGAGCTGGCCAATCTGAGCTTTACCGACACCGCGCAGAACGTGGTGCTGATCGGTGGGCCAGGCACCGGTAAAACCCACCTAGCCACCGCGCTGGCCGTGTCCGGCATCACCCGGCATGGCAAGCGCGTGCGCTTCTACTCCACGGTCGATCTGGTCAATCTGCTGGAGCGCGAAAAACACGACGGCAAAGCCGGGCGGATCGCCCAGGCACTGCTGCGCATGGATCTGGTCATCCTCGACGAACTGGGTTATCTGCCGTTCAGCCAGGCTGGCGGTGCGTTGCTGTTTCACCTGCTGTCCAAGCTGTACGAACACACCAGCGTGGTGATCACCACCAACCTGAGCTTCGCCGAATGGTCGAGCGTGTTCGGCGACGCCAAGATGACCACAGCTCTGCTGGATCGGCTGACGCACCACTGCCACATCGTCGAAACCGGTAACGAGTCCTATCGCCTGCAACACAGTAGCTTGGCGGCCCAGGCCAAGATCAAATCACGGGAGCGAAAGCGTAAGGGCGGCCAGGAACCGGAGGACGATGAGCCGTTCTGATTTCATGGCGACGACGGCCTGCTACATGGCTGCGTGTGGCAGGTCTTAAACAACTGAACTGGGCTAGCGAAGGAGTGGGGGCAACAGCAGCTGCGCTGGTAGACTTATCCACAGTTGCTGGTAACAAAATCAGCAATCCGCCCTGGGTCAAATTTCAATCGGCAGGGTGGGTCAATTTTCCATCAGCGCCAACAGACACGCGCACACACTCCTGCAATAACCACGCGTTGTCAGCAATGCTGGGAATAAATGTGGATGACCGATTACCAGATACCGCCCAGAGCCACGAATAAAAAGCATCCAGGCAATGAATACCGTCATCGGACGTACAATAATCCGCGAGAAGAATGATCAAATTTGCAGGAAGACCTCGAACGGGAACCATGCGATGAAGATTTTCAGCAACCTTCTGAACGATGTTCTCAGTGTTAATTTTTTCATTCTTCTTAAAGATGGGTAGTTGTGTCTTTACCCATACGACCATCACCTCTGCATTGTAGTCCAGGATGTATTTCATCAGCCCCGGATGCCTAGGCATCATAGCGATTGCAACCCTTTGACCGGACTCACCTGCTATTGAAATAGAAGAAAGATGTTCACCGTCCATCGCCGCCACACATGCACTTCCAATAACTCTTGGAATGATCTGTTCACTTGAGAATGCATCTCCAAGCGCTTCGTTAATCTCCACAAAGCGATGAGTCACATCATAACCTGATGAGGATGAACCAATCGAGAGAATTCCATAGGTCACATTGGGATCACCAGTCCTACTAAATCCCTTTAATTCAGAGAGGAAGTAGGAGGTTGAGCACCAACAACCAAAAGAAACAGAGTAAGTGGTAATGGTTTTAAGGGTTTTTTGAATCTGAATAGACTGGAGAATTTTTGACCCTGAAGCTATGGCCATTTTTCGATGATTGCTCTCAATATCATACCTTCGAGCGACGTAGACTGATCCAGCCACGCACGCAACGCACGCAACGCCAGCGACCAAGGACGCCAATAGCGCAGGAACAAACCAAGGACTGGAGTATTCACATTCCATTGCCAATCCCATGGCCAGTAAGCCAAAAAGAATAACCCCGCTGATTAGCAAGGCAATCAAGCGATCAGCTGATTCTTCAGCGCGCAGCCTTTCTTGATACTCCCCACCAAAAAGACGGTTTTCGTATCTTCGAGCAGCGAAGGACTCATTCACCTTAAATTCCAAAGTCATCCATCAGAATCTGACGCCCCGAATCAGGAAAGCGCGCCATTGCAGCTTCAGCCCCAAACAGTCTCGCATAACCAACTGCCGCACCTTTGTAATCACTCGCATTAGGCGAAAGCCCTACGCGCTGAATGATCGACTTAACCACATGGCAGAAGGCTTCATGAACTGATTCATCGTGCCCAGCCACCTCAGAGGGAGCCGACACGCCCGACACACAGTGGGTCAGCATCCACGCATTGTCATTCAGCTTGCGCATGAGCTTGGATGAGGGCCTGCGGGTTGTCAGCCAAAACCATCGGTAAAACCCCTCCAGGCAATGAACACCTTCATCGCTGGTGCAGTAATCCGTCAGTCGCACGATAAGATCAACAGGCAGAAGGCGCCCAGTAGGCAAGCGATGAAGATTCTCAGCTACCTTTTTGATCATATTTTTGGTGTCAAATGCCTCACCTTGCATAATATCGCTCAAATGACACGCTACCCACGCCGCCATGATCTCTTCGTCATAGGCAGGCACATACATCATCAGCCACGGGCGTTGTGGCATCATCGCAATGGCCACTCGCTTACCTGACTCACCTGAAAATGAAATGACGGGCAGGTGTTTTTTCTCGATGACAGCAAGGCATGCTTTTCCAACAGCCCTAGGGACGTTGTGATGTTGCCCAAATGCATCAGACAGCGCCTCATTAAGCCACAGGAAGCCATGGGTTGGACTGCCGCCATCAGACGATGTGCGGATGAAGAGAATGCAATAGGCGCGCGTGCCTTCACTGATTCGCTCGCCACCAATCAAGTCAGCGAGGTAGTAGGTGGTTGAAACGGCTGTTCGACCAAAGAGTGGCCTGGTGGTAAGTGTTTCCAGCCTAACGTGCACGCAAAATTTTTCCAGGATTTCCTTTTTAGAGCGGCTCACCATTGCGCGGTGGGGGCCAACCTCATGGTAAAAGCGAGCCTGGTGCCTGGCCTTAACAAGACCAGCAATGACCGAGAAGGTAGCCGCCACCAAGAGTGGAATAATCAGAGCATTGGCGACGCCAATCGCCAGCACTACGCATATCGCAAAAATACCCGCAGCCACCGAAGCAGCTACAAACCATTTAATCGAAGAATCAATCGCCATTCGACCATGAAGGCGACGCTTGTCTTCACGCTTGCCCTGGAAAAACAGGCTTCCGTGGTTTTTTTGATCGGAATAAGGGCTCATTTGATCACCTACAGCGAAAGGTCACTTTTCAGGTACAGACGTTTGCCATCCGGGTACTTCTCAAGCGCCTGCTCTGTACCATACAGATAGCGATAACCCAGCATCGCCATTTCACCAGCCTGTTCCTTGTAATCAATGCCAACGCGGTCAACAATCATTTTGACCACCACCGCAGTGAAATCAGGCACCAGCAGAGCACCCGAATAACCTTCAAGCTCAGGGCAGGCATCATCCTTGAACCATGACAGCAGGGCATACAAGCCCTTTTTACGAGCGTAATCTCCAGGCGTATGCAACATTCTATTTCGACTTTCAGTAAACACGCTTAGCCATTTAATGTAAGCATCTACGTAGCGATCACCATCATTGTGAAGATATGCGCTAGCGATAGAAACAAAGAACTGCGTTGGGACATATACACGAATCCCAGACTTATACAGACTCGATAAAGCGGCAACGTCTACATCACCAATGCTTTCAGCAGCTGCATTTGAAGGAAAATGATTGCGAAGCCAAAGAGAAACTAGTTCAGGGTCTTCGATTTCTGTAAGTTCAGCCACGAATTTATTGCAGGGAATAGCTGCCATCAATAACTGTTTTTTATAGGGCACGTCAAAATCAATAGCATCGTACATGGCCGGAGTCATCGCACTAAACATGCTTTTCATGTCGACAGATTTACACAAAAAGGGAAGCTTGGCGCCTTCTTTGGCACTCAGCGACAGGGCCGCGTTCAGAGGAACGAATGAAAAAACCACTTCTTCCGAGCCGCTTTTTGAGCGCAACTCCAACAAACCAAGATCCTCGCCCTTGAATGCTATATAGGTTGACCTCCCCTCAAAAACAAACAGCAATACACCCTGAATAGAACACTGAACCAGGGAGAAAATATCGTAGTCAACACTTACGTTACGAGCAATTTTTGAAATTAGGTACTTATGCCCCTTAATCTCAAAAACAGCCTTGCGCTTTATTGAAAGATTTTTAAGCGCATAGTAAAAAGGCGGGGCCACGCAAGCAAATAGAATTAGGCGCACAAAGACCCCAGCGATTGAGGTATCAACCACCCCAAACTCAGGAATAAATGACATGACTAGAATAGTAACTACAAAAGCAAATAAGACAAACGCGAGGAACGCCCAAAGATACGCATCCCGCAGCTTATTTTTATTGCCATCCAAGGAATCATCAAGATCATCCCTGGCAGCTTTTGATCTATACAGGATGGAATTAACCAGGTCTTCACGCGTCTCCCGCTCATTCCGCTGATCCAGCAGGGTTTGCTCTTGAGTGCCGTACTTACCGAACAAAAGATTGATCATTTTATCGCTGCCGGATGCTTTAACTGATCTAAAGCATAGGCATATATTGACAAAATGTCAATGATTTTGTCGGAAAGCGCATCGATAAGTGATGCGCACGGAGGGTCTCATCGCCGATCAAAAATTGCTGCACCAGCACCTACAGCGACATGTCATTCCTCAGGAATAGACCCTTTCCTGCGGGGTATTTCTTCAGTGCCTGCTCAGTGCCATACAGGTAGCGATAGCCGAGAACCCCTGAGTCGCTCAATATCCCGCAAGAATCAACGCCCAGGCGCTCTACGAGCATCTTAATGCTGGCACCGATAAAGTCGGGCACCAGTTTTTGGCCTTCGTAGCCTTCAAGTTGCGGCTCATCATCATGCATAAGGAGCGAAAGCAATGAATTGGGGCTCAGATGCTTATCCGGCCATGAATATTGAGGACTACTAGGGTGTCGGCTTGTGACAAACACATTCAGCCAATGAGCACACACCTGCGCATACTCGCGCCCTGGATTATCGACATAAGCCCGGACGATTTCGATGAAAAACGGCGTTGGAATGTAGACCTTGTCATGCTCAGTATAAAGGCTTACCAAAGCACAGATATCGACATCCTCCAGGCGCCTAGCTACGACGCTATCAGGCAAGTGAAGCCGCAGCCAAGCAGCAATGCAATCGCTGTCTTCAATCCGAGTCAGTTCAGCCACATACTTATTTCGAGGAATGGCTGCCATTAGGAGCAGTCGCTTGTAAGGAACCTCAAAATCAATGCAGGGATACATGCCATGCTCAAGAACAGCAAAGACATGATGGAGCCCGACACAGCGCC